>CALOBA010000045.1:0-369043 GCA_942491465.1 uncultured Gammaproteobacteria bacterium | reverse complement strand
AAAGGGGTTGGGGTTGTCTAGGGGCATCGGCTCCTCGTCGTGAAGTGTCTAGATGGACATTACGTGACAGTAGTGATCAGTGCAAGACAAAACGCAAGAAAAAGTGAATATATATTACAATAGAGCACGCTTATTATTTGATAGATGTTTTCACTATACTATATTTAGCCATTGTCACATCTGGACAGCTTGAGACGGAACGCGTCAGTCATGCGGTAGGTCCTCGAGGTCCTTGGTGTCGATGCGCAACTGGCGTCCGACCCGGTAGGCGCGGAGCGTCTTGGCCTTGATGAGACGCCGGACCGTCCGGTCGCTGACCTGCATCTTCTCGGCTGCTTCCGGTACGGTCATCCATGGTCGGGAGTAATCTCGGTGGTCGTGTCCTGGCATGGCTAGGATCCTTCATCTGTAACCAGTCAAAAGGCCTCGTCGTGGTAGAGGTGAGGGGGACGAACGGACATCTTGCTCTGTCATTATCATCTCAATGGGATCGATCGAGCTCTGCTTGGAACGCTTGGCGGGCAGCCGATCGGGCCAAGAGGATGACCAGATGTTCCAGCTGTGCGTTCGTCTGGGGTCCCGCCAGCGGTGGTCTATTGGAAGGTATTTTGGTATCTTCAATAGATGAAAATTTTTTGCTCAACAGCGCCCCCTGCGGATCTCTGGCGCATGCGGGACCAGACGAACAATCTCGATAGCCAGATCGGATATTTGAACAGGGTTGCGCAAGGCGCGTTGGCGATTGTGCGTCGCGAAAGAGAGCAACGCTTCACTTGGAGATAACAGCCGCGGGGTTCCCACGGTGGGCGACTCGCCCTCGGTGTAGGACAACAGATTCAGGTCGAGCCACAGGCCGCTTGCCTGGAATGGCGGGGTCCCTTCGACCCTCACCTCAACCGGTTTGCCGCGACCGGTCTCGCGCTCGCGCCATGCATCGATATACAAGGGCCGCAGCTCCGGGCGCAGTTCAGCCAACAGTTTGACCACGTCGGTCTTGAGGATGCCCTGAGCCTTGAGCGCCAGGGCAAACGCGACCTCCATCAGGTGTTCGTAGCCGTAAGCGACGTTGTGGCCGGCGCCACGCCCGAGTTCCGCCGCGTCGAACGGGACGCCATTGCGGCGGAGATATTTGAGGTAGGCATCGAAAGTCTGATTGGGCCCACTCCCCTGATAGGAAAACGCGTGCCAAAGCACCCAGGCGGCCTGGCCGTGGGTGAGGGAAAAGATCAGCGCCTTCGGCAGTCGAGCATTTGGCATAAAATGAAGGTATAATAATATCTTCTAATTGTCAAGCGCGCCACGCACACCATCGTCCAGGTTTTTTTGACTGAGGCGCAGTGTCAGAGGAAAAGGGCTTGAGCCCGCGTTGACACGACCCATGCCTCGCGGCATGATCAATCCATTCCGCTACTTTAAGACGTCACCCGAGATCATCCGGCTTGCGGTGATGATGTACGTCCGCTTTCCGCTGTCATTGCGGCAGGTCGAAGACCTTCTTCATGAACGCGGGATTGATATCTGCCACGAGACGGTACGTTCCTGGTGGAACCGGTTCGGCCCGATGTTTGCCGCGGAGATCCGGCAGCGGCGCGTTGACCAGCGGTCCTATTCCCGATGGCGCTGGCATCTGGACGAGGTCTACGTGAGGATCAATGGCGAGACCCATTTCCTCTGGCGGGCGGTGGATCATGAGGGCGAGGTGCTCGAGGTGTTCGCCACAAAGCGCCGGGACCGCACGGCTGCGCTGAAGTTTCTCAAGCGCGCGATGAAACGCCACGGTCGACCGCAGGCGATCATAACGGACCGCCTTCGATCGTATCGTGCAGCGATCAACGTAGTGGGTGCCGTCGACCGTCAGCGGTGCGGCCGCTGGCTTAACAATCGGGCCGAGAATTCACACCAGCCCTTTCGACGACGAGAAACGGCGATGGCGAAATTCCGCAGCCGCGCCACCCTTCAGAAATTCGCTTCGATCCATGCTTCAGTGCACAATCATTTTCATCGGGAACGCCCCCCCCCCCCAAGAGCTACCAGCCTTCCTTCCCAAGGCGCGATGGATCCGCTTTGTCGAGCGCCTTCGATCAAAGCCAGCAAATCACTGTCCGCGGCGGTAAGATACTGAGCACCGTGATCAAAGGCGAAGCCTTCGGTCCGGCGGGTTGATACGCGTCCGCCCGGGCGCCAGCTCTTCTCGTACACCGTCACCGGATAGCCGCTGGTCACGAGCGACCGCGCGCAGGTTAGCCCCGCGATGCCGGCACCGATGATTGCGACGCTGGGTCCGCTCGATCGTCGCTGAATGCTCTTCCTTCGGGAACGCACGATTCGATCCGATATAGGTGCAGTCACACAACTGGCATTCGGTACGGCCGGACGAGTGGCGCGGATCGCAACTCTCGGGCGGTCAATCTGAAATGGTCAACGGTCCGTACCTTCTAATAACCAATTGAAATGTAATATGCTGAATACAAACACGAATGAAAATCATAGTGAATGCGGGTTGGTTCTAAGGTCGCCTGCGCGTGAGCGCGGCCTCGATCGCTTGAATGCGTTCCTGCCGAAAGCCGGCAGAACATATGCCGCCATGCGCAACTTTGACCTCGGCCCCGAGTATCGGAACAACGTGTCCGCGCTGTCTCCTTGGATACGACATCGGCTGGTCAGTGAGGATGAGGTCGTCCGCGCCGTTCTCGAAAAACACCGGTTTGCATCCGCTGAGAAGTTCATCCAAGAGGTTTTGTGGCGGACGTATTGGAAAGGCTGGCTGGAGATGCGGCCGAGCGTTTGGCGCGAATATCGGAAGGCGGTCGACCGTTGGAGCCGTGAACTCTCAGAGGACGGTGAACTCAAAACACGGTTTGACCGATCCGTTGAGGGTAGAACAGGGATCGAGTGCTTCGATTCCTGGGCACGGGAACTCGTCGAATACGGCTATCTCCACAACCACGCCCGCATGTGGTTTGCTAGCATCTGGATCTTCACGCTAAAGCTGCCCTGGGAACTCGGGGCCGATTTCTTCCTGCGCAACTTGCTCGACGGCGACCCAGCGTCCAATACCCTGTCCTGGAGGTGGGTTGCCGGTCTTCAAACCCACGGCAAGACCTATCTCGCCCGGCCTTCCAACATCGAGAAATACACTGAGGGGCGCTTTACCGCAGTTAAAGAACTGGCTCCTAAGGCGTCCGCCCTACAAGGCGCATCGCTGCCACGACCAATCCCCGTACCGCCGGTTGCCAGGGCGAACATCGACTTGCCGAGCGGCCTATTGGTCACCGAGGAGGATTGCCTGCCGGAGACCCTCGATCTCGCCGGCGTGACAATCAAGGCGGTCGCCGGGTACGTTTGTACGCGATATCGGTCGCTGCTCCCTGTCGGCGACCTTCCGAAGGCTTTTGCAGAAGGTGCGGTCAAGGATGGCGTAACGCGGGCAGGAGAGGCGTTCAACTGTCCGACAGCGATGTTGCAGCCGGGGGAGACAGGCGAGAGCTTTGAGCACTGGATCATGGCCCACGGTGTTCAACAAGTCCTCACGGCCTATCCGCCGGTCGGCCCGACACAGGAACGGCTACAAATGATCAAGGTCAGGCTGGCGCGGTTCGGGGTTTCGCTGATCTACGTTCGCCGTGACTGGGACCGGCTGTTCTGGCCTCACGCGACCAAGGGGTTCTTTCCGTTCAAGGAACGGATCCCGCAGATCCTCGACAAACTCTCGTTGATACACACCTGAACAATCATATGGACGCCATACAATCATCAGCGCCTTCATCGGACGAAGCCGTTAGGGACGCCGGACCGCTTCCTCATCATTCTTCGTCTTTGGCACTCGACATAAAAGCCGTCCGACAATTGCGAGCGGCAAAACCATTTCCTAAGTGGTTGGCGGCTGAGCTGCGGTCGGATCATGCCGGCGAAGTCGGTGCGGTGGAGATCTACAAAGGGGCGTTGAGGGCCAATCGAGACCCCGCGATGCACCAAGAGATCCTGTCTCATCTGGAGACGGAGCGCCGCCACCTTCGGGCTTTTCAGGTGCTACTGGACCCCCCGGAAACGAGCTGCCTCCTGTTTCTCTGGAGAATAAGTGGCTGGCTCCTCGGATACATCGCCTGCCGGGCGGGCGCAGATGCCTATCACCGCACCATTGCCGCCGTCGAGACGTTCGTGGACGCGCATTACGAGCAGCAGATCCAGAGGCTTGCGGAGGAGGGTGGCAACGAAAGTCTTCTCGCTCTGTTGCAGGCTTGTCAAAGGGATGAAATCGAACACCGCAACGAAGCGGCGAGCCGCGTAAAAGGAAGACTCGGCATCCTTGGCCGCTTTTGGATTAACATGGTCGGTGGCGGTTCCGCGGCCGCTGTTTTGTTGGCCCGACGCATTTGAAAACGATCAAACACAAAAAGGAGATATCACCATGATCCTCTCATACCTTGTCGCAACAAGCGCCTTCGTCAAAGGTGTCGCCATCGGCGCCGGTCTCGCCGTTGCCGCCAGGACCTATTGTTGCGGAAAGATGGGGAGGCGGTCATGATTGTACGTCAGACGCTGAACTTCGCCGCTCATCTCGTTGCGGGGATCGCCGTCGGCGCCCTTGCTGTGACCGCGTATCGTGCCCTGAAGCGGCGCCAAGACGAGGAATGGAGGAGCGCTGCGCCTTTGGAGCAGGCGGATGAAACCGTTGAGTCCGTGTGACGGCAGCCATCCCGAAAACGCCGCGTCTGACCGAGCTACAGAGATCGCCCGACCGCCGGCGGATACCGGCGAGCCGGATCATTACAACTGCTTGGAGGCGGTGAAGCGAGAAGCTTTCGCTCTCCTCAGCCGGGGCGCGAGCGACCGTCGGTCCGCTTTCTACACACCGGTTCTGGTCACCAATGGTCTCGACGGGTTCCCGGCTGCCCGAACCGTGGTGCTGAGGGGGTTCGATCCAAACCTCCGAACCATCACCATCCACTCCGACTACCGGTCGGGCAAGGTGGCGGAGATCACCGGGAACGATCGTGCCGCCGCCGTTTTCTACGATCCCCGAAAGAAGATCCAGATCCGGGTAACGGGGCATTGCCAGATCCACCACCAGAACGACGCAACAATTGATGCCTGGCGAAAACTGCCCGTGTTCAGTCGCCGTTGCTATTTGGCCCAGCCCCCCGGATCGGTTGCCGAAGAACCTTCATCGGGGCTGCCGCCCGAACTCGAGAAAAGAGCCCCGACCCTCGAAGACAGCGGACAGGGGTTTTCGAATTTCGTCGTCATTCGCTTCCAGATTGTCGCACTGGAATGGTTGTATCTGAGCGCTCGCGGCCATCGACGCGCGAAGATCACGTGGCCGGGTGACGCTGCCGAGGAAGCATTTTGGCTTTTCCCCTAAACAAGATTCTAGATTTATGGCGGTTTCGATTTTATCCCAGAGAAACAAAGGCATCAGGGGACCCTTCGTACCATCCTCAACCTTTCGTCCGCACTCGGCTGCGGCCGCCATCGACGGCGATGACTTGTCCGGTCATCCAACTGCTCTCGGCACCGAGAAGGAATGCGGCGGCTGCGGCGATGTCGTCCGGCTCGCCGAGCCTTTGTATGGCGTGAAGCTGCGCGATCCCGTTCGCCATGGTCTCGCTTTTCGTGAACTGCTGCGCGAGGGGCGTTTTCGTCAGACTGGGTGCGATTGCATTGACCCGGACCTTCGGGGCCAGGTCGGCCGCCAACGCCCGGGTCAAGCCCTCGATGCCGCCTTTTGCCGCAGAAATGACTGCATGATTGAGAAAACCCTGACCGACGGCCACCGTCGAGAACAACACCACTGACCCGTTGCCCGCCATGAGGGCGTGTTGAGCGGACTTGACGGCCATGGCGGCGCCCACGACGTTCAAGCGGAAGGCGTCGAGGAAATCCGCTTCGGTCGCGCTCTTAAAAGGCTTGACGACGATGGAACCGACGCAAAACGCTAATCCAGCGAGCCCGCCGTCGGTGGCCGCCTCGTGCACGGCACGCTCGATGGAAGACGGGTCAAGAACGTCGCACTGGGTCCATGAGGCATCGATGTCGGTTCCGAGCGCGGCCAACCGATGCTGTGAGCGGGCGGCGAGAAAAACAGGCGTGCCAGTGGTGACGAGCCGCCGGGACAATGCTTCGCCCACTCCGCCGGTGGCTCCGAAAATAAGCACGGGTGCGGTCATCAAGTCCTCCGTAAAGCGGGCTGAACCGCCCGTTCCAAACATGTTTTCGGGAAGCGCTTATCTCTGGCGCAAGGCGTCAGGGTTTGCAGCAGTTTCCATTTACGTGATTGGCGGTGCCAGGAGCCCGGCTGGAGCCGATGGCGTGGCCGCGTCATCCCGCCTCAATCCAACATGCTGCGCAACATCCACGCGGTTTTTTCATGAACCTGCATGCGCTGAGTCAACAGGTCGGCGGTGGGTTCGTCGTTGGCTTTATCTGCTGCGGGAAACACCTCTCGGGCGGTCCGCGCTACGATCTCCTGATCCTTCGCCAGTTGGGCGATCATAGCCTGGGCGGAGGGAACACCGGGTTCCTCGGCCACAGTGGCGAGCGTGCCAAATTGCGCGAAGGAGCCGGGCGCCGGCAGGCCTAGCGCGCGGATACGCTCAGCTATTTCGTCGACGGCGGTGGAAAGCTCAGTGTACTGCTGCTCGAACATTAGGTGCAACGTGTTGAACATTGGACCCGTAACGTTCCAATGGAAATTGTGCGTCTTTACGTACAGTGTATACGTATCCGCCAACAGCCGCGACAGCCCCCCGGCGATCGTCTTACGGTCTGTTTCTGAAATTCCGATATCAATAACCTGCGCCATTGTAACTTCCTCAAGTTAATTTGCTCTGATCTGTCGTACCTTTTGTTAGCGCCTCGGCCCAGGGTTGGCAGCCGGTGGCGAAAACGGACTGATGACAAACCCCGCCGGCTTAGTTTCGAACCTGACCGGCCTGTTCAAACGTTTTGTAAGGACCAAGCACCCTGTCGACGTCGTCAGTTGCAAATTTCGCAAAGTAGTCGCTACAACCCCAGACTGTTGTGGAAAATGAATCTTTGTAGGCCTCATGGTTTGCCTTTTTCCTACCACGCTGTTTACGGCGTGGGTGCCCACCCAGATCATGCCATGGGTCGTAGCCAGGATATAAAGCAGTCGGCGCGGCCTTTGCGGGATCGGTGAGGCCGGAGTCCGTTGATCGAGGATGGCACGCGAAACCGTGGATTGGGGCCCGCAGATTGCGCACGAAACCGCTCCGTCGGGCTGGCGCACCGCTCTCGGTAAGAAGCGGCAATCGAGGGCGCGGAAGCGCGCTTCTCCGACAGTTGCGGATCAATCGGTCAATGCTGGGAATCAAACGTTCAGGAGCGCGGCCCCCCGACTCATCGCCCCATTCCGTTAGGATGGCTGTGGGTTGGGGCTATAAAAGGTGCGTGGAAACGCGAGTGTTTTTTGGCCTAAGCGGTTTGGCACGAGCGCTATACCGGAGCGCGGGTCGGGTTAACCGCTTTTCGTCGCCGCAAGCTCCGCCAGCCTCTGCTTCAACCGTGCAATTTCCTCGGCCGCTTCCACCCGCAAGGTAATGTCATACTGAACTCCGAGATAATAAAGCAGCCGGTTTTCATCATCGAATAGCGGCGTCAGGGCGAGATGATTGTGGAACATCTCTCCACTTTTCTTGTAATTGCGGATATCGACTTCCACCGGCAAACGCTCTTCGATCGCCTTGCGCAAAATGAAGCGGGCCTCTTGATCGTGATCCGCTCCTTGCAGAAAACGGCAATTGCGCCCGATGATCTCGGCCTGCGCATAGCCGGTCATCGTCTCGAATGACTTATTGGCGTAAACGATCGCCATGTCTTCCATATCTGGATCCGCCAGGGTGATCCCATTGCTGGTCGAGTCCAATATGGTCGACAGGACCTCCGGTATCAGATCAGGATCCTTTTCTATGACAAAGGCCATTGGGCAACTCCCTATGAGATTGTTCTTGTTGAGCGCGCGCGTGCGCGCCGTCGTTGCTGCGCTTCGATCAGGTGTTTGATGTTGCGGGTGGTCCGCACGGCACCGTCCTGAACCACGCGGCGAATCAATTTCTCGAACGGCCTCATATGGGGTCGCAGTTCCAGTCCCTCGAAGGTGAAGGTCAGAAGGGTCTTGGCGTCCGGGTCCATGGCCTGGAGGTCGAAGGTGCAGCGGAATGGATCGGGCACCCCCTCGAATACCACACACTGGCCGGCGTCGAATTTCGTCACCTGAAAGGTCGACTCCAACCGGCGCCCTTGATCGGTGCGCACCTGGCGGCCCATGGTCCCGACAGCGATCTCACCGTCGCTCAGCTGTTCGAGATCCACCACTTCGGGCGACCAGCGCGGATAGTTGGAAAAAAAATTCAGGCCAATGAAGTCGAAGATCGCGCCGGGAGTGCTCTTTATGACGATGTCAGCGCGACCGACCACCGGGTTTTTCAGTTTCGGTTGATGCATGGTCCGTCCCGAAAGTACTTTTACCCGTGTAGAGTGAGCTTCTTTGACCGTTGGTGTGATGTCACACAGCCGATGCGCTTTCTCGTGGAGCGGGACGCAGCATCCGTCGGGTGATCACGCGCATGGCTTTTCCCACGACGCCCGTCACAATATTGCGTGGATGCAGCAGCGGGCCGAGCGCCGCCTGTTCAACACAGCCGGAGACCTTGACGGGAGAACGGCCACCCAGTGCGCGGAGCCCGTCACGGGCGACGGCCCGCGGCTCGGCGGCTCCGGGGACACTGGCTCGCGAGAATCCCGCGCGGGTGCCGAAAGCGGTTCGCGTGGCGCCGGGGCACAGGGCCAGGACGTCCACGGGCTGGCCGCGCATTTCTTCTGACAGCGCCTCGGCGAATGACAGGTCGAAGGCCTTAGACGCGGCGTAGGTCGCGAAATACGGAACGGCCGAAAATGCCGCGGAGCTCGAGAGGATGATCACCCCGGCGCGGTCACCGCGCGCTTTGGCTCGCTCCACCATTCCAGGCAGGAGCGAGCGGGTGAGCAGAACCACGGCCATGACGTTGACCGCTATGGTCGCGCGCTCGTCTTCAACGCTATGATCCAGAAAGGCTCCCAGGTGGCCGACCCCGGCGTTGTTGATCAGCAAATCAATCTCATGCTCACCGGCCCACTTGGCCACACGCCGGACATCCGCCTCGTCGCTCAGGTCGGCACACATGGTTTCGACGGTCCGTCCGTACGCCGAAAATTCTTCGGCGATCTCGGCCAGTTTTTCCGTGTTGCGTCCGGTCAAGAGGACATCGGAAGTGGACGAAATTTCCCTGGCAAAAGCCTCTCCAATCCCACTTGTGGCGCCAGTCACGAGCGCTCGTCGAAAATGTTTGCGCATAGCAATCACCCGGTACAGCGGCAGCCGATATCACCACTTTGTACGTAGAATTGGATTTGGCGGATCTTGAGAATATCGCCTGCGATAGCCGCTAATGGGGTCAACACTGACGGTCCGCGCCACGCTAAGTGATGGTCCGTAGGTGAGGGTCGAGCTGACCAAATCCAAGCGCTAACGGCCGCGCAATGGATTCTAATGTTCCTTTTACGTTCTCCTTGAGTTATCCTGAACTCATGCGGGATCAACGCCAGCAGCCACCCATAATCCGTGACCGAGAAAGCCTTATGAACCTGATCGCTAACGCGATAAGGCTCCAGATTACTTATCTCAGCCACAAGGATGCCACGGCCGTTGCGGATACGGTGTTGCGTTCGATGAAAGCGGCGGGGTTGTCGATCAAACGCACGCGCGACCCCCATGCGCGATAAGACGGAACGTGACTGATGCGCTCGCCCTCAATCGCAAGAATGCGCTCTTCGCCGGCTCCGACGAAGGTGCTTCATACTGCTCATCCCGTCATGTGATTGATATATAGAATAGATTTTTCTGGCGCTCATCGGGCGACGGGCGCCGCGCTCGGCGCATGTCGGCTTGGCGGCGCAGGTCATCTCGCTCAAGATCGGCCTGTCGAATGATCCAGGGCGCTCCTTTGCAATGTTGCATTGCGGGAAGTGCGCCCTCGGCAATGAGACGGCGGATGGTCGACTGGCTAAGGGCAAGGGTGGCGGCCGCCTCGTCAAGCGTCACCTCCCCACGCTCGCCGCGCTCGCCGTCACGGTAAACGGCGATGTCATGCTGACGGCGCAGGGAGCAGACACGGCCTCGTGTCCAGCTGTTGCCGTGACCGGTGGTCTTGCCTGATCGGTTGAGCAGCGCGGCGATCGTCTCATCAGGCATCTGCCGGGCCAGGGCGCGAACCAGGTCGACCACCTCCGCGTCGGTGGTCCATCGCGTCTGTCCGGGGCGGTTTCGCTTCACCGCCAGACGGGTGTGGTCGCCGCCCTGCCAGTGGATGACCAGCACCAAGCTGTCGCCGACAATGTCGACGATGATCTCGGCGATGACCGTGCGGATGATCTTCTTGCGCGTTTCTGGCGTGGCGCCGAGGCTTTCCCAGGCTCGAGCCAGGTCCTGCCCGAGCGCCATCAGCCGGTCGCGCTCAGCCTCGCTAAGCGCTGGCGCCTTGTCGGCATCGAGCCGATCGATCTCGCATTCAAGATCGCGCACCGCGGCCAAGCGCTCGTTCCATCGCCGCTCCAGCTCGCCGGCCACCAGGCGATTGTCCGGATCGGCGGCATCGTACTGGCGCTGCGCCCGGGCGGCCTCGTAGCGCGCCTGCTGCAGGGCCAGATCGAGCTGCTCCTTCTTCTCAGAGCGCTGCTGGCTGCGTACCTCGATCGCCGCCAACGCTGCCTCCACGCCCAATGGCTGCAGCCTCTCCAGCACTTCCTTGGCAAGCGCGTGGTCAACGCGCATTCCGCCGAAGGTGATGCATCGCGCCGCTGCGAGCTGAGTGAAGGCGCCAACGCACTCATAACGAAAGGTCTGGCCATAGCGGACGTGAAGCTTCTTACCGCAGCGGGCACAGCGGAGCAGGCCGGGCAACAGCGCTTCACCGGAGCGAACCGCGCCTTTGCTCATGAACCGCTTGCCATTGCTGTTGTCGGCGATCAGCTGCTGATTCCTCTCAAACTCGACCCAGGTAATGTAGCCCTCGTGGTGGTCGCGGATCAAAATCTCCCAGCTGTGCCAGTCGCGCTGCATGCTCCGAACGATCCGTTTGCGCCCGTTCTCGATCGTCACCCGTGCGGTCCGCCGGCCAAAGGCGTAGGCGCCGGCATAGACCGGGTTCGTGAGTATGTGACGAACTGTCGAGTAGACGGGCAAACGCCAGATGATCCGCTCGGCGGCCGCAGTGTTGCCCAGGGCCGGCAAGAGGATTTTCTCCTGCCTGCACCACACCAGCACTTGGCGGATCGTCTGAAGCTCGGTGAACTTGCGGAACACCAGTGCAATAGCCTCTCGGACGCGTCGGTCCGCATCTTTCTCAATGCGATCGCCGCCGGCCTTCACATAGCCGACCGCCACGGTGAGGAAGAGCGCGCCGCGGCGCGCCTTCTGCTTCATCGCTTCGATCGAGCGTTGCCGAAAAACAGAGAGCTCCATCTCGCTCATCGTGCCCTTCATGCCAAGCAGGAGCCGGTCGTTGGGCGAGGCCGGGTCGTAGGTGCCGTCCTCGTCGACGATCAGCGTCCCGACGATGCCACAAAACTCAAGGAGCGTGTGCCAGTCGCGCCCGTTTCGGGCCAGCCGCGAGGCCTCCAACGACAAAACGGCGCCGACTCGGCCCTCGCAGATCGCGGCCAGAAGCTTCTCGAAGCCGGGCCGCCGTCCGCCCGCGCCCGATCGGCCAAGGTCGTCATCGATCACCTCGGCGTCGGGCCAGCCCAACTGGCGAGCCCGCTCGGCCAAGTCGTACTGCCGACGCTGGCTCTCAAGGTTGTGCACGACTTGAAGGGCCGTCGACTGTCGAACATAGACGACGGCTTCGCGCAACAGGTGGTCAGGCGTGATCTTCGTCATTTTCCACCTCCAGCCGGTCTGCCTCGGCCGCCATCGCCTCCATCAAAAGCGCCTGTAACTGCTCCAGCGCCGTTATCCGCTCCGCCGGCCCCAGCCTTACGCTGGGCGGTGGTTCCTCGAACAGATCCTGCTGCCTGCCTATCCACTGCTTGACCATGTGCACCTCCCTTGAGGACCTTTTCCCCTAGGTTGCAGGCTAAGCATGAATCTAAGAAAGCCCGCAGGTCGACAAGCCGCGCCACCGACAGCTGTGGAGTCTTGACAATCTTGACCGAAGCCACCGCTGGATCGACCATCCAAGCAGGAACCAGGAAAGTGGGACCCTCGCCAATACGCAGGGTCAGGTGGCGATTGCCATTATGGAGTTGATCGGCGACGACGATCGCAGGCTGCCGGAACAGTGGGTGAAATGGATATGCGACCTCAACCTCGTACCCCAGACTCCGGGCATTATGAGATCGCGTCGGACGGCGGCGCCGAGCACTGGGCGACCATCGCCTCGCTCGTCGAAACCTGCAAGCTCAACGACGTCGACCCTTACGCCTACCTGGCCGACGTCATCGCCCGCATCGTCAACGGCCATCCCCAGAGCCGCATCGACGACCTTCTGCCCTGGGCCTATCCCGACGCCGCCAACCGCAGGGCCGTGGCCTGGGAACAACGCTTACTCTTTTGCGGTTTCGAATTTTAAAAAAAATGGGTACTTTCGGTGATGGTACTGAACTGGTCCCACCTAAGCGCAAACAAGCTTATCCAAGCCGTTACCGCGTCGACCGATGCAATCGCCGTCCTCCCTCTCGGAGCGATTGAGGCTCACGGGCCTCACCTACCTATCGGCACCGATACCATCCTGGCCGAGCGTCTCCTGGACAAGGCACAAACCGTTATCGAAGACGAAGCGACCGTGATCCTTCGGCTGCCGGGGCTGTGGCTTGGCGCTTCAACGGAGCATGCAGACCGCCCGGGTACGATTGCCTGCGAAGCAGAGCAGCTCATCTCTTCGGTCATGGTTGTAGCCGCGTCTGTCTATCGTGCTGGAATAAGACGATTAATTCTGTTCAATGCGCATGGCGGCAATACCTCTGCGTTAAGTATTGCGGCGCTGAAAGTCCGCCGCGCCTATGGGCTGCTCGCCGTCTCGCTGCATTGGCTCGATTTCGGCTTACCGGAAACCTTGGCAATGCTGCCACTGGTGCGTGAAGACGTCCATGGTGGATGGTTGGAAACCTCGCTGATGCTCCACCTGGCCCCCGAGCTTGTCACAATGAGCAACGCGGAGGCGAATCAACCGCGTCAACGCAGTAAACAGCTCTATCCGAACGGTCCCATTCAATGGGGCTGGATGACATCAGATCTGACCGAGGGCGGTTGGGTCGGACAGCCAGAACTGGCAACAGAGGAGATTGGCCGTCAACTTGCACAACATATTGCAGGTCACGTCGCCACATTGATTGGGGAGCTCTCGATATGTCCCTGGGACGGCAAGCCACTGGAATAGGGAAGTTGCGCTTGGCAGCATCCGTTTCCGGCTGACGTGTTGAGATGTCTGATCAGTGTCAATCCAAACCGGGCAGCGAGTGGCCAGCGCGCTTGGCTTTGGTTGCAAGGTACTGAGCGTTATGTGGATTGACCGATCCATGGAGCGGTTCGGTTCCGACAACACAAATGGTGTCGCTGGCAAGCCGGCTCGCTTTTTTCGGATTATTCGTCAACAATAGCACACGGTGATAGCCGAGCAGTTCGAGCATGCGCTGCGCTATGCCGTAGCACCGTTCGTCGGGGCCGTACCCAAGAGCAGCATCGGCGTCAAAAGTGTCGTAGTTCAGCTCCTGTAGGCGATTAGCTCGCATTTTGTTGCGCAACCCAATACTGCGCCCCTCCTGATCCAGGTAAAGCAGGACACCGCCCCCCTTTTTCGCAATAGCATCGACTGCGCCACGCAATTGCTCTCCGCAGTCGCACTTCAGGCTGCCAAACAAATCGCCGGCCAAGCAAGCGGAGTGCACCCGGACAGGCACAGGTGCACCAACGTCTGGCGCGCCGATCAGCAGAGCCAGCTGATCTTTTAGCCCATCGCTTCCGTGAAAAAGCACAAATTCGGTGTTCTCGCATTCGGCGAGGGGGGTACGTGCACGCGCCACAATACTTAATCGATAGGCAATGTTGTCGTGATGACGAAGGATGGCCATTACGCCGACTGCCACCAAGTGCGAAACATCGATACTCGACGGCACGGGGACGGTAACTGCCGTTGGCAGCAGTTGGGCCAATTTCAGCAAGTGTATTGCAGCGACATCCTCGACCGACACGTCCTCGCCACCTTTGGCAAGGTTTACGACGGGTGAAAACACCGTCTTTGTAAGCTCTTCCAGCGTCCAACCGCTTATCTCGAACCTTTGTGCGTCCTCCGTTTTGATTCCTGCATATCTCAATTTCGCCGCAGGAATTACTAAGCCGGCATCGGTAGTTTCAAGTGCTGATGCTAAAGTCTCCAATCTCGCTGTTTCTACCGCCATAACAAGCGTCGCGCCGCGCTCGACTCCCTGCACGACCACAGGAAATCCATTTCGCAAGTCGGCAATCGCATGCTCGACGGTCGCAGTTTGAGTTTTTGAAGTGAGGCTTGCCCAAGGTGACGAGTTTGTCCCATTCTCTTCGCGCGGCGTCATCACAGTATCGGCATCTCTAGACGCCTCGTTCTCGAGAGAATCGTTATGCATGACTTTTCCCTTCCCCGTGTTGAGTCCCAGGCCGAAAACGCAGCCTGGATGAGAATCCTCAAAGCACTTCGAGACAAGATACCGCTGGCTGAGCCCCATTCAACATCATTGGATATGATCTTCGCGCCACTAGCCGGGCTTACGCGCTCAGATGTCATAATTATCGGCCAACTCGGTCAATCTCTCGACGGTCGCATCGCCACAGTCACCGGAGACTCACACTACATCAATGGACTGCAGGCGCGAGTACACCTGCACCGATTGCGCGCCTGGGCGGATGCAGTCATTGTTGGCGTCGGTACGATCCTGTCTGACGATCCTGAACTTACTGTGCGCCATGTTCCAGGCTCGTCTCCAGTAAGGGTTATCATCGATCCACGAGGTAAAATTTCTACTGATTGTAGGTGCTTACGAGACGACGGTGTTCAACGGATCATCCTTCGCGCATCGACAGCTCCGCAGGACATTGAACAGATCAACGAGGCGGAGGTGATCGTCTTTCCGTCGGAAAGCAGTAGGATCTCGCCATCCAAAATTCTGCAGGCTCTGATCAAACGCGGCTTCAAGCGCATCCTTGTTGAGGGTGGCTCCAACACCCTGTCCCACTTTTTGGCCGAACGCACGCTCGACCGCCTCCATATCTTGGCGGCGCCGATTTTGATTGGTTCTGGACTTCAGGGGCTCGATTTGCCGGTAGTACGGTCGCTTGATCAGGCTCTGCGTCCGCGCGTTCGCGCTTTCGCGTTCGAGGATGGTGACATGCTGTTCGACTGCGCCTTTGATCAACCGACCAATTAAGATGACGGAGAGCTGGAACCATGACCGACGTAAGCGTTCGAGGGTATAACAGCGTTGCAAAAGCGTTGCACTGGATCGTTGCCGGCTGTGTGCTGGCGGCGATTCCATTGGGGCTCGCAATGGTGAACGTGGGCCCCGGCCCACTGCAGAACACGCTCTATGATCTGCATCGGTCCTTTGGAGCGCTTATCCTAGGATTGATGGTGGTGCGACTCGCCTGGCGTCTGATCCGTCGACCGCCACCACGCAACATTCCGATGCCAGTTTGGCAGACGCGCCTCGCCGCCACGGTGCATGGGCTGCTTTACGTCATGCTGCTTGCCATGCCCCTGCTCGGCTGGGCCGGAACATCGGCGTTTCCGGCTACGATTACCGTGTTTGGGCTTTTCGAGCTTCCGCCGCTTGTCGGGCCGGATCGCGAATTATCGGAGACGCTGCTCGACATTCACGCAACCGCCGCCTTTCTATTGTTGGGGCTCGTTTGCCTGCATATCGGCGCTGCGATGTATCACCACTTCGTCCGAAAGGACGACGTACTACGCCGCATGTTGCCAGGTGCGACTATCCGCAATCCCTACCCTTAACCAGGCGGGGTCGCAAAGAGATCAACGTGCCCGACCACGAGCGTCTTGACCGACTCGGTACGGTACCGATGCCACGCATGGAGTCGGGAAGACGGCAAGGTCTTGGTCTCGGCGACGGCGGAGGCCATGCCGTCGATGAAAGCGTGAATGAGATCGCGATCATCCGACCCAAGCCGCCACGGGCTGGCGGCGGTCTCCACCGCATAACCAAACTTTGTGAGCGTCTTCGTCAGCGCAATGGGCGCATGGGCTCCCGCCGCCGGGCCAAAGCCCTTGTCGCCCTTCTGGTGTACATTGAAAGCGGCCTGCATCGCCGAGTCGTCCGGATGACCCGGTGTGAAATGTATTTCGCCAGTGAAATTGAGCGTTGCTAGCACGCACGCGCCACGCTGGGCGGCCGCCTTTGCGAAGGCGTTAATCCAGACTGTCGACGTGAGGTCCAGTAGGGCCGACGCGGTGATCAGGTCGACGTGTTGCTGCAAGAGTTGTTGAATCGGGCCAAGATCGGCCGCCACGAAGCGTAGGGTAAGGCGGCAGTCATGGCGGACGATCTTTAGCTTTTCGTTCACAGCGCGGCTTGCAGCATCATCCGCTTTGCCCAAGGCTAAAAGCTTTTCGCGCCCTTCCTCAAGCAGTGGGACGTCATGATCGATCAGCGTCCAGTGTTGGCGGGCGGGCAACCGCTGCGCAAAGGCACGAACGGAAGCCCCTGTGCCGGCTCCAAGATCGCACATGCGACATGTCGACAAGCCGGAAAAGGTCCTCTCCAGTTGCTCAAGCAGGCTGGGCGCTCGCGCCGCTAAGTCTGCCGGTTCACGAAGCGCCAGCCAGCTTGCTGAAAAATCCCTCATGTCGTCATCGCCGCGGCCAGCACTGCCTCGACCTGGGCCGCCGCTTGTTCCCAGGTCGGCAACGTTTTTCCGTAGTGCCAAGCGGCCTCCGCCATTGCACATCGCTCGGATGTATCGGAGAGTAGTCGTCTGACCGCAGCAGCCAAGGCACCCGGGTTGTCGGCAGGAACCAATAGACCGGCATTCGCCGGTACCGTTTCCGGCAGCGCGCCGACCGCACAGCCGACAACCGGAAGCCCATGCGCTAGGGCTTCCGCGAAAGCCATTCCATAGCCTTCGTGCCGGCTGGCGAGTACGAACATGTCCGCCGTTCGGTAGATTTCTTCCAGAGTGTCCGCCGTCACCTCGCCGGCGAAAGTGATGCGATCGGCCAACCCATGGTCGACGACAGCTTGGCGGACAGCATTGGCGGTCGCCGGATCGCGGGTCAGGCTGCCGACCCAGGTGGCGGTCCAGTCAAGGTTTGTCATGGACGCATAGGCTTGAACGAGGTCGTCGTACCCCTTGCGCGGCGTTAGCGTTGCAACGGAGAGCAGCGTTGGCACCACCCCTTTACCACTGGATCGAGCAGCACGCTCTGTCCCCGGCCGTACCACAGCAATGCGATGCTCGGGCACCTCATAGTCGGCAACGAGGCAGCGCGCGGTCGCCGGGCTGGTTACGATCACCGCGGACGCCGTCGCCAGCGCGGCTTTCTCTGTCTCGCGCAGTCGAGACAAGGTCGCTCCATCGAGACCGCTTTCGAGCGAAAGAGGGTGATGAATGAGTGCAACCCAGTGGTGGGGCGCGTCGGCCAGAAAGTGCGCGTCCAACGCACCGAATGCCAGTCCGTCCACCAGCACCGGTCGATCCTGCTCCAGTGTAATAAGCGTTTCGCAGGCGATGTCATGATCGTCAGGTGTCGACAACGGAAAGCTTGCCGGTAAATTCACCACATCCAACTGATACCCTCGGTCAGCGAGCGCTAAGGTAAGGTGACGTGCGTAGGCGTAACCGCCGGTCAGCGTTTCTGGATCACCTGGAATGGCAAACCAAGCACGCCGAATGGTATTGGTAGTCAACTGTGTGCCAAGTCCGCTTCGTAGGATGCCCACGCAATGTGTGACTCATTCAGCGTGACCTTCAGGCGTTCGATGCCGCGCGCGGCGGCGCCGAGCTCGCCGGCCGCGATTGCTTCGGCCATGCGATCATAGACCCAGCGCGCGACGCGTTCCGTGGTTGACCGGGTCTTCTGAAAGTCGGAGAGCGCATCCAGATTTTGATAGTTGATGCGGGCCAGAATTTCCTTCAGCACTTCGCCGGCGAGGCCGATATCGACCACAATGTCATTTTCATCGAGCTCGGGTCGGGCAAAGCAGATATCCACAACATAGGTTGCGCCGTGCAGGTTCTGGGCCGGGCCAAAAGCCTCGCCCGGCAAGCTGTGGGCGATCATCACATGATCCCGTACGCAAAGTGTATACATCCCAATTATTCTCCATTCAGTCGTTGTACCGTACCGCTGTCATCAATCCAGGCCCATCGGGCGCCAAGATCGACGGCAACTGTTTCGGCAGGTCGGCGAATGCAACCTCGCTCGTAATCAACGCATCCAGCTCCGGCGATGCAAGCAGCGAAAGGGAGGTTCGAAGCCGTCTTGCGTGCGACCATCGCGGCGCGCGGTCGGGTGGCATGCTGCCGACCTGGGATGATATGAGTTTAAGCCTGCGCGAATGAAAGGACGCGCCGAACGGGACTTCCACAAGCCGATCGCCGTACCAGCTCAACTCCGCCACCGTGGCACCCTGACCGGCGCACCGGAGCGAAAGTGCCAGCCCCGCAGCACTGGCGCTGGCGTGGAACACAACGTCCTGTTCGGTGGGTGCGTTGGCGGTTTCCGCGAAGCGAACGCCCAATCTGTTGGCCACCTCAGCGCGCGCTGGGTTGATATCAACAGCAGTGACGGACGTGCCAATGATCCGCGCCGCGACATATGCGGTCAACAGTCCGATCACGCCAAGGCCGACCACCAGCACATTGTCACCAGGTCCGACACCGGCATCCCAGACCGCATTTAGCGCCGTTTCCATGTTCGCGGCAAGGATGGCCCGGCGGGGTGGAACGGAAGACTTCAGCGGGTAAAGAGCGCTTTCGTCAACGCAAATCCTCTCCTGATGCGGATGAAGAACGAATACCGCGCCGGCCACATCCCCGCACGGGGCGTCCTCACGTTCGCCGACCAGCGCATAGCCGTATTTGATCGGAAATGAAAAGCTACCTTCCTGATGGGGGCAACGCATCCGCTCGTGTTCGCTCTTGGGTACGCGGCCTTCGAAGACGATCCGTTCCGTGCCACGGCTGATGCCAGACCACTGGGCGCGCACGATCGCCTGGCCCGGGCCTGGCACCGGCAACGACATGGTGCGCAGCGCTGCCTGCCTTTCCGCTTCGATCCAAAGTGATCCGACTAGAGGGCGCGATCCGTAGCCGATGCTGAAATCCTTTCTCATCGCTCGTAACGAAATCAATTGGTTGCAACGAGCTACATTTAATTTGTGGATGGAAGGTGCTAACGGGAAGCTCATGGAAATACAACAAGCTCCGAACGAGCCAGTCAGTTTTGACGCCACGCCGGCCATATCAACGCCAAAAAAAATGCTGGGGCGACGACTCTTAATCCTTGCTCTAAACCTCGTGACGGTTGCCGGACTTATCTTAGCGATGGGCACGGTGCTTGCCACGTCGGGTTGGACCATTCCTGAGGTTGGAATGCTCATCGGGTTCGCTGTCACTCTGCCTTGGCTGTCGCTCGGCTTCTGGAATGCGCTTATTGGATTTACGATTGCACGATTTGCCTCGGATCCCGCCGCGTACGTGACGCCGGCTTGGCGCGATGCACGGCGCCCAGCGTCCACTGGGGTGCGGACCGCGCTTGCCATGGCTATTCGCAACGAGCATCCCGAGAAGGCGCTCTCCCGCCTCGAGGCCATGCAACGCGACCTAGACGGCGCGGGCGTGAAGGAGTGGTTTGCTTTTCATGTGTTGAGTGACTCTTCCGATGCGCGGACATGCGAAACAGAAGAGCGGCTGGTCAACAGCTGGAAGGCGCGTGCCTCTATTCCCAGCCGAATCCACTATCGACGACGAAATCAGAATACCGGGTTTAAGGCCGGAAACATCCATGATTTCTGTCTGCGGTACGGCGACAAATACGATCTTTTCATTCCCCTCGACGCCGATAGTTTGATGTCCGCCGAGGCCATCCTCCGCTTGGTTCGTTGTATGCAGGCCCATCCCGAAATCGGAATCTTGCAGGGCGTAACTGTCGGCGCGCCGACCGATAGCTTGTTTGCGCGCGTCTTCCAGTTCGGCATGCGCCACGGCATGGGGTCCTACACCCTGGGCAGTGCTTGGTGGCAGGGCGATTGCGGCCCCTATTGGGGTCACAACGCAGCTATTCGGATGAAACCGTTCCGCGACTATTGCCGGGTGCCTGTAATCAAATGCAAACCGCCACTTGGTGGACCGGTTCTGAGCCACGATCAGGTGGAAGCGGTTTTGATGCGGCGCGCCGGTTACGAAGTGAGGGTTGTTGCCGAAGATGATGAGAGCTTTGAAGAGAACCCGCCGTCACTTCCTGACTTCATCAAGCGGGATCTGCGCTGGTGCCAAGGAAACATGCAATATATTCACCTGCTCGGCATGCCTGGTCTTCATGGCCTAGGACGTTTGCAACTCCTGCTCGCCATTCTCATGTACGCGGGCGGGCCGGGCTGGATGCTTTTTATTCTTTTCGGTTTAACGCAAGCATTCATGCCGGCCGGATCGCAACCTTATCAGGTGACGCTCGGCCTTGCCCTGTTCGTCAGCGTGGTTGGCATGAGCTTGATGCCGAAGTTGATGGGTGTCCTTTACACGCTGGTTTCGGATAGCCGACGGGCCTCGTACGGCGGTACCGGCGCTGTCCTAGCCGGAAGCGCCACTGAGTTGCTGTTTTCGGCCGTGTTGGCGCCCGTTGCCAGCCTAGCCGTCGCCATCTTCATCACCGGCCTTGCCTTTGGTCGTCGCATCACTTGGGACGCCCAACACCGCGTCGGCCATCAGGTCAGATGGTCGGAAGCGGGAAAAATACTCTGGCCGCACGTGATGTTTGGCCTTCTTATGGTCGTGATCCTGACCTGGCAAGCGCCGGGAATGCTCCCCTGGGCGATGCCATTGCTGGTAGCTTTTTTCATAGCCATCCCCTTCGCCGTGATAACCAGCTCTCCACGGCTGGGCCGCGCCGTCCGCAAGCTCGGGCTTAATCGGACACCGGAAGAAATACGCCCACCATCCGTGCTAGTTGCGGCGGGCATGGCAACTGCGCGACCCGTTCCCTCAAAAGAAAGCGCGCCGCGCACATTGGAGGACACCGTACCATTGCCTTCCTACGAATCCTCATCCACGTGATCGCGCCTCTTATCGACGCCTGCCGAACCGCTTACGGCGTTACACGGTCACTGGTCATCTATCATGGTCGCCCGAGCCGGCTGCGTCGGCTCGAAAATTTCTACCGCGCCTTTATCGAGCCGGGGGATCTTTGTTTCGATATCGGTGCCCATGCCGGCAATCGCATTAGTGCTTGGCGGCGGCTTGGCGCTCGCGTTGTTGCAGTCGAGCCGCAACCGTCGATGATGCGGATTTTGCGATGGATATACGGGCGCGACAGCGCGGTAACACTGGTCGAAGCCGCGGTCGGCGCCCACCCCGGATCGGTCACGCTGCATCTCAATCTGGAAAATCCCACCATTGCGACCCTTTCCGGCTCCTTCATCGAACAAGCGAAGAGGATGCCATCGTTCAGCGGGCAGCGTTGGACACGCTGTGTACAGGTGCAGGCTCTCACGCTAAAACAGTTGATCGACCGCCACGGCGAACCGCGTTTCCTCAAGATCGACGTCGAGGGGTGGGAAGCCGAGGTGCTGGCAACGCTTAATCATCCGCCGTTCGCCATAAGCTTCGAGTTCGTGCCGATGGCGCGCAGCGTCGCAGCCCTTTGCATCGAGCGGTTGGCGGCTCTTGCGCCTTATCACTTTAACGCCTCCTTTGGCGATTCGATGGAGCTCGTGCACCAGCGTCCACTGGATCCCCAGGCGATCCTGGCGTGGCTCGAGTCCCTCGAAGCGGATGGTCCGGCGGGAGATGTCTATGCCTGCATTGATGAGAATACTCTCACGTTTTAAGTGCACTTTTTGAGCGGTGGACGGCTGCCACCATTGGGATTGTGATCCGTCAAATTGGCGACGAACAGACTTCAAAGCCTGCAGCATATTAACTTTTGCTGACTGTCTGGTTGTGGTTGAGGGTTTTCTGTAATTCCGGTTTTGGGGTCAAGCTATCAGTGATCTAGCTGGACACCTCGAAAAACCCTAACTCTGGAAACCGCAGCACAACGATTTCAATGCCTTGGAAGGATTGAATCCGCTTATCGATAGGTTTTTCGAGGTGTCCAGCTGCCGGGTTCCTCGTTCTCGGCATAAGGATACTCTCCTATATAGATCAAAATGTGTCGATCAAACCGAGGGAACTCCAGCGGTACCCTAAACCGACCCCTGTATTCACGGATATTGGGGGCCTTATCGCCTTCTACTGTCCCATGATGGACGCCTGATTCCTGGGAAAAGAGCAAGCGCGCCCGCAGCCCGGTTCCTTCTATGGCGGCTGGATAACCGATGACATCGTCGGGCTGTTCAAAGGGTAACCCGGCACCGCTGGCTGGTAATGGTCTGGCTGCCGTTTTCTGTGATTACGACACCTTGAGACGGTGCCAATTCACCGGCTCCGTCGCCAATCATTAAAACGCCGCAACCTTCCATCCAATGAACGCTCCCGGCCGTACACTAGAACGATTGTAAAGTGATTGCATCGTCGAGTGGGTGGCGGTGCTTGAAATAGCGGATTGGGATACGCAACGATGAAAGCCAATAAAAACCTGCTTCTCCTCGTCGCCGGCGCGTTATTGCTGTTTCTCCTTTTTGGTGGAATGCAGGGGCAAGGTCCGGCCGGCGGCGGCCAGACGCAGGTGCCGTATTCGGACTTCCTAGCCCAGGTCGACAGCGGCCGCGTCGCCGAGGTGACCATTCGAGGTCAGGAAGTTCTCGGTAAGTACGACGACGGCACGTTCTTCCGCACCTTCGCGCCGACGAATGCCGATGTCGTTGAACCGCTGACACTGAACAACGTACGCGTCACGGCGGAACCCGAGCCCCGGCCGAGTTTGTTGACTTCACTTCTCGTTTCCGCCTTTCCCATGCTGTTGCTGATCGGCGTGTGGATCTACTTTATGCGGCGGATGCAGGGCGGTGGGGGTCCTGGCAGCGTCATGGGCTTCGGCAAGAGCAAGGCGCGCATGCTGAACCAGGATACGAGGCGGGTGACCTTCGAGGACGTCGCCGGTATCGACGAAGCCAAACAGGAGCTTGAGGAGATCGTCGATTTCCTCGGCAGTCCGGAGAAATTTACCCGGCTCGGCGGACACATTCCCAAGGGAGTTCTTTTGGTCGGACCTCCGGGAACCGGCAAAACCTTGCTCGCCCGGGCGATCGCCGGCGAGGCTAACGTGCCGTTTTTCACGATCTCCGGTTCCGACTTTGTCGAAATGTTCGTGGGAGTTGGCGCCAGCCGGGTTCGGGACATGTTCGAGCAGGCGAAGAAGAACGCACCCTGCATCATTTTCATCGACGAGATCGACGCGGTTGGCCGTAGTAGAGGTGCTGGACTTGGCGGCGGGCACGACGAGCGCGAGCAGACGCTCAACCAGCTGCTCGTCGAAATGGACGGTTTTGAGGCGACTGAGGGGGTCATTCTGGTCGCAGCAACCAATAGGCCCGATGTCCTCGACCCGGCACTTTTGCGCCCGGGGCGTTTCGACCGACAAGTTGTCGTACCCAATCCCGACGTGATCGGCCGTGAGCAGATCTTGAAAGTGCACATGCGCAAGGTGCCCCTCGGCCCGGACGTCGAGCCGCGGGTTGTAGCGCGGGGCACGCCGGGCTTCTCCGGCGCCGATCTTGCTAACCTCGTCAACGAGGCCGCGTTGATCGCGGCGCGGGCGGGACGACGGGTCGTCACCATGTTCGATTTCGAGTCCGCCAAGGACAAGGTGATGATGGGTGCGGAACGCCGGTCGATGGTGATGTCCGACGACGAAAAGCGCCTGACCGCCTATCACGAGGCCGGGCACGCCCTCGTCGGCTTGGCAGTCCCGGGCAACGATCCCTTGCACAAGGTGACCATCATCCCCCGCGGCCGCGCTCTGGGCGTGACCATGAGCCTGCCGGAGCGCGATCGGTATGCTTTCCGCAAGGGTGAGATTGAGGCGCGCCTGGCGATGATGTTCGGCGGCCGGATCGCCGAGGAGCTGATCTTCGGCGCCCAGAACGTCACGACCGGCGCGGGCAACGATATCCAGCAGGCGACCAATCTCGCCCGTCGGATGGTCACCGAATGGGGCATGAGCGACAAGCTCGGCCGGCTTCGCTACACCGAAAACGAGGAGCAGATCTTCCTCGGCCGGGCGATCGCCCAGACCCAGAATGTTTCCGACGAAACCGCACGCCTCATCGATGCCGAAGTGCGGCGGATCATCGAGGAAGCTGAGGAAATGGCGCGTCGTGTGCTGATTGAGCAGATCGACGATTTGCACGCTATCGCGCAAGCGCTTCTCACTTACGAGACTCTGAGCGGTGACGAGGTGCGATCACTCCTCGACGGCCAAACCATCTCTCGGGATGACCATACCGATGAAGATCGTCCGTCAGGACGGACTTCGGTTCCAACCGCGGGAGGAGGCAAGACTGCGCGCCGGCGGCCCGCCATTGGTGTGCCGCAAGTGCAGCCCGAGGGATAGACACCTTGTCTTTTCCTCGCTGTAAGAAAAGGGCCGCCCGAACCTTTGTTCGGGCGGTCTTTCCTTTGGGTTCGTCGTTCAGCGGTAGAAGGCGTGGCTTTTGATCGTGATATCGGAGGCGCGATCCCTCGCGAGCCTACCATTTCATTGGATCCCCGAGACAAAAACCACCCAACCGCACCCCGCCTGCAATGGAAATTGCAGGCAAAATATAAAAAACGATACGATAATCACCATCTTGCATGAAAAAAAGGAACTTTTTCAAATTTCAAACAAATAAATAATGCCGCCCATATCATCTGATCCCACTTTCGGGCTGTCACAGCACGGTTGGAAAGAGCCAACTCGCCGATTGGGGTGAAAACAATGTCTGCTTTGTTCGGATCTAGAACGGAGCACGCAAATTTGGAGCGGGCCATGTGACCGCGTTCATCTGACGTTCATTTAACCGCACGCCTGTCGTTCATCCCGCGTTGCGATGCTTTTCACGTGGTGCTGCCATAAAGGATGCAACGAAACATCAGCGAGGGTGCGATACATGACCGACTTCTATCAAATCTCCCCGTCCCTTTGCGATCATGCAAAATGGGCGTTTACCACGCGCCGCGTTGTGCGGTCGGATGTGCGGGGGATTTCCGCGCAATTGTCCAATGCAAAAGCCGGTGACCTGATCCTCTGCGAAATCGCAGAAGTGGGGAACCACAAGAAAATCCAACTGGCAGAGCGCCGTGTGTCGGAAAGCTACCGCGGCGATCTCGTCGTACTCTGTCTCGGCGACCGCTATGCCCCGGATCAGTTCCTTGCCTCGGCGGTGATCGACGGGCCGCTCCTCGATCTCGCAGCAGGTGGCGGCGTTGCGGGCCGAGTCGAAGCTGCCCATGACTTCATGAAAGAACCGACCAAACTGCGTCCGCTTGGCTTGTTGACTGGTGAGAAAGGGCAGGTTCTGAACGTTGCCGATTATGCGCTTCCACCACTCCCGGCGAATGATCGTGTCACCGTCATCGGGGTGTTCGGGGCCTCCATGAACTCTGGCAAAACCACGGCAGCATCGAGCCTTGCGCATGGTTTGCGGGGAGCTGGCCATGCGGTAGCCGGTGTCAAGGCAACAGGCACCGGTGCATTCGGTGACTTTAATGCCTTGGAAGATGCTGGCATCCCCGCCATGGACTTCACCGACGTGGGCATGGCGACGACTTTCCGAATGCCTTTGGAGCGAATCGAGGCTGGCTTTGATACGCTGATTGCGACGGCGGCGGCGCGCGGGGCCGACGTGGTCGTGGTTGAAATCGCTGATGGCGTGTTCCAGCAGGAAACGCGTGCCATCCTGAAGGGGTCGCGCATCCGCAACCGACTGGACGGCATTCTGTTCGCGGCCCCGGATGCCCTGAGCGCTGTGGGCGGTGTGATGGTGCTCGAAAGCATGAACCTCAGCCCGTTCGCGATCTCCGGCATGGTGAGCTGCTCGCCACTCGCCACAGCCGAGGCAGCCGAATTCACCGGACTGCCGATCCTGTCCCGGGAAGACCTATGGTCGCGCGAAACCATCGAACTTCATGTCGCCCCGCTTATGCGGCACGTCCGTGAGGAGATCATGGCCGCATGAGCTCCCTCCCCCCGCTGGCCAGCCGGGACCGCGTCTTTGACGCGGTCCTCGTTGTCATCTGCGGCGTGGGCCAGGCTGCTGCAGCAGCCTTTGCAGCCTTTGCAACAAGGGATGCCTTTGAGGCTTTGCACGCAGGCAACGGGATCGAATCGCGCACGCTGGTTGAACTTGGCGCCGCAGGCCTCGTTGCGGCACTGTGTCTTTATCTTGCTCGGCGGCGGTCGGAGGCACTTGGTCAGAGCTACGCGAACGCCCTGCGCCAGTCTCTCTACAGGCAAGTTGCGGCCCTGCCAAAGCGCCGGCACCAAGAGCGACGTGTGGGGGCGCTCTCGCTGCGCTTTGTCGGCGATCTATCCGCCGCGCGGCTCTGGTTTGGCAGCGGGCTGCCGGATACGCTGACAGCACTCGTCGTTCTTCCTGGCGCGATGGCCATCCTGTTTGCCCTTGATCCCGTCCTCGCCCCGGTAGGCATCGGACCAATTGTGATTTCCCTGCTCCTCATGACTGGAATGGCATGGCATCTTGAACAGCGCCACAGTACGTTGAGATCGCGTCGCGCCGGTCTGGCGATCACCATGATCGAGCGGATCGCCATGTCGCCGGAATTGGACCTGATGGGGCGCACCGGCAAGGAAATGCGCGCGCTGGCAGAACGTGGCGAAACGCTGCGCAAAGATGCAGTCGCGCGCAGGTCGCGGACCGCGTCTCTTCAGGCCATTCTGCGAGCGGGCACGTCCATCGCTGGATTGGCGGTATTGTGGAGTGCAGGTCAGACAGGGTCGCGCCGGGCACGGTCGCGGCCAGTCTGGCGGTGCTCGCCTTGCTGGTTCTTCCCCTGCAAAATCTTGCGACGGCATGGGATCGCTATTGTGGATGGCGTGTTGCACGGGGGAAAGCTCTGAATCTGTTCAGTGAAAAAATTGTCAAACGCCGAACCGATAGCCGCAAACAGGCGGTGGAGGTGCGGATTTGCGGCCAGATCGCAGGACAGCCCGTCGAACAGACATTCACAAAAGGCGGCATCTCCAACCTTGATGACGATCACGCGGTGCAAATCGCTCGGCACATTGCGGGTCTCGACCGCTCGGCAAGTTTGACGGTGACCTTCGATGGGGCCGACGCCCAACCAAAGACCGCCTTTATAGGTGATGGGTATGTCGGCCTTCAGGGCAGCTTGCGGCGCAGCGTGACATTGCTCTGTCGGAAACGCCCGACTGACCAGAAGATCAAAGAAACACTCGACGCGTATGGCCTCGGCTATCTGCTCGAACGCGACAGAGGGCTAGACACCCGGATTGCTGAATCCGGCCGCAACTTGAGCGCTGAGGAGACCCTGCGACTCGATCTGGCGCGTGCAGAGCTGGGCAAGGTTTACCTTCTGGTGGTCGCATCGATAAGATGGCACGCTATGTCCGACGGCCATTGCCTGCTTGAATTATACAGGAACCGCAGTGGCGCGACCGTGATTGTCACATCCCCTGTACCCAACTTGCAGAAGCGGGTGGCCTGAAATAGGCTGACAATCATGAGATCAACCACGCTCTTTAGTCTGTATGCCGTCTTTATCGTGGCCCTCATCATGGCCCTTGGGGCGGTGCATTTTTATAGTGTCGAAAAAGGGCGATGGTGGGACGCGCGGATCCAGCTTTCGCACGATTCCTATAACCTGCACCTGCAACTTAAGGCCAATGTGTTCCGGCTGTTCAAACAGCACGGCGATGCGCTCTTGATCGGCGACCGCGACCGGGGCGTGGGCGAACGTGAACTGCAAGCCCGCATCAATCAGAATATCGCAGACATCCGCGCCATCATTGTGGGCGAAATCCGAATGGTTGGCGAAGAAGAGATGGAAGAGTTGGAGTTTCTGGAGGACCTGGAGACCGATATCCGTCTGGTGAACGAGGCGCTCCTGAAGCTTTCGGAATCCGGTGAGCCATTGGAAACCGCGGCACAGATCGAGCGCCTTGCCGATCTGCTGGACCGGGAAATCGACATTCACTTGACGCAGCTCATAGAAGAAGCGCTGGCAGAAGAAATCGAAGAGGTCGAGGAAACCCGGGCCGATGCTGCTGCTTTCCGTGCTCGGATTGAGGCACTAGCCTATGTATTGCCCCTGCTGGCGCTCTTGCTCTTGGGGATCGGCTTCCTGTCGTTTAACCGGCAAATCCGTACACCGCTGATCCGGTTGAAAGCCAGCCTCGCAAACCTGCGCAAAGGCGACTATGCCCAACCCGTTGCACTCGACGGCAGCCTGGAATTCCGCGAACTTGGGGCCGTGCTAGGCGACATGGCGTCCAACCTGTCTGAACGCGAGATAAGCCGTGAAGAACAGAAAAAGCAGCTTGAAAAGACCGTCGAGGAACGCACTGTCGAGCAGAAGCGTCTTATTGAACGGCTTGAACTTGGCGAAGCGAATCGCAAGCGCTTCATGGCTGACATCAGCCACGAATTGCGCACCCCGCTCACCATCATTCTGGGCGAGGCCGACGTGGCCCTGCGCAACCGTCGGGGTCTGAGCGATGAGGCCTCCCATGCCCTGGCTCGCATCCGCGATTCTGCCAAGCACACCAACCAGATCGTGGACGACATGCTCACTGTCGCACGCCATGAAGCCGGACAGTTGCGTCTGGACCGACGGGAGACGGACCTGCGTAAACTCCTTGAGGATGCGGCCGAGATGTTCCCGCAGGAGATTGCACTCGACATGCCACCGGAACCCGCACGTCTCTCTGTCGATCATGTGCGTCTGCGACAGGCGCTCCTGGCCTTGTTCCAGAACGCCCGGCGCCATGGCGGCCCCACGATTGCCGCTGCGCTCGTCTCAACGTTTGACGGTTTCCAGGTCACAGTCGAAGATGACGGGCCGGGCCTGAGCGAGGATGAAAAACGCAGTGCGTTCGAACGTTTTTTCCGCGGCTCAAATGCTTCGGGTCAGGGGATCGAAGGCAGTGGCCTTGGGTTGCCCGTTGTGAAGTCCATTGTCGAGGCGCATGGCGGTCACGTGACCCTGGGCGATTCAGCGCTCGGCGGCCTTCGTGTTCAGATCGACCTTCCGCGGAGTCCTGCCGTTCGGGTCGTCAACGGGGAAATGACTCTCAAACGCGCATAAGCCTTGGGCATACGGCGGTAAACTTGAGTGTCCATCGAAAGCGAGCCATGAACGAACAAGACTATGGATGAGCCCCACAAGACAACCGGATCGGCCCATGAATATTTTGCTTATTGAAGACGAATCGCGGGTTGCTGACTTCATCCGACGCGGTCTTGCGGCGGAGGGTTGGTGCGTGGACCACGCCAGCGACGGCGAAACCGGGTTGGACTATGCACAGGTCAGTTCCTACGACGTGATCCTGCTCGACCTGATGTTGCCGGGCATCCAGGGTCAGGATGTCTGTCGAAAACTTCGTGCCCGTAAGAGCACGACGCCGATTCTGATGCTCACGGCGCTCGACGCGGCCGACGAGAAGGTCGAGGGCTTGCGCATCGGGGCCGACGATTATCTGCCCAAGCCCTTTGATTTCGCCGAGCTTGTTGCCCGGATCGAAGCGTTGAACCGCCGCGCGACTGGATACACAACGACCGAGTCCAAATCGTTGCTCAGCGTCGGCGACATCAGTTTCGACAGGGCCTCAATGCAGGTCAAGGTTGGCGAAACCGAAATCGAGCTTTCCAAGAAAGAGCGCGACCTGCTCGTGCTGTTGATGTCGAACGTCGGCCGCGTTTTATCCCGTGAACGCATACTGAACACGGTTTGGGGGACGAATGAAGACCCGCTTACGAATATCGTTGATGTCTATGTGGGCCGCATCCGCCGAAAGATCGGCAGCGAAGGCGAACGGATCGTCACCTTGCGGAACGTCGGGTATCGGATGTCATAGTCGATACATCCAACTTGCTTGCTCCCTATAGCAGCTATAAGGAAGTTTAATTCGAAAGGCAGGTTCGTCCGCATTTCTTCTACCGCGCATTATTATATTAGCTGGATTATAGAGTAATCGGCGATCCGTGCTTTCCAGAAAATCGTAAAAAGCTGAAACGCACGAGGTAAAATCATGTCGCTGAAACTTGTGTCTAACCGGAGTGCTCCCAAAGTTGTCATTATCGGTGCCGGCTTCGGCGGATTGGCCTGCGCTAGAGGCCTTGCTGGCGCCGCTGCAGACGTAACGATCATAGACCGGCAAAACCATCACCTCTTTCAACCACTTCTCTACGAGGTGGCGACGGCAGGCTTGTCGCCGGCCGACATCGCAACTCCTATCCGGTCTCTGGTCAGGGACCAGAAGAACGTGACGGTCCTCTTGGACGAAGTTGTCGAGATCGACACCGAAAGGCATCAGGTCGTCACAAAGGTTAGACGAATTGGATATGACTTCCTGATCATTGCAACAGGTGCCGTCTACAGCTTTTTCGGGTGTCCACAGTGGCAAAACCACGTGATTTTCCTGAAGTCGCTTGGAGACGCCCTGAAGATACGCCGGCAGATCCTTTCCGCCTTTGAACGCGCAGAGGCGAGCGATGACAAAGCCGTTCAAGATCGAAATATGACCATTGCTATTGTCGGCGCTGGACCGACCGGCGTTGAAATGGCCGGCGCGGCGGCCGAACTTTGCAAGCGGGCACTGGCGCGCGATTTTCGCCGTATCGATCCGACATCTGCACGAATTCTTCTGGTGGAGGCCGGGCCGCGAATACTGCCTGCGTTTCCATCCCGATTATCCGACTATGCGCAGCGAGCTCTTGAGCGCCTCGGCGTTGAAGTGGTGACAGGACAGGCTGTCGAGGACATAAACCACAATGGTATCGTGGTCGGTGGCGCTCATATTGACGCATCCACGGTAATCTGGTCTGCCGGGGTAGAAGTTCCGCTTGTATCACGCTGGCTGCGCGCTAAGGCTGATCGCAGTGGCAGGATCCTTGTAGCCGACGACCTGAGCGTGCCGGGTCAGACCAACGTGTTCGTTATTGGAGATGCCGCTCATGTGGCTGGCGCGAACGGCTTACCTCTGCCGGGCGTTGCTCCGGTCGCAAAACAGCAAGGGAAATTCGTTGCGGACGTCATTCGGCGCCGGCTCGATGGCGACAATAGCAACAGCCGTTTCCGCTACCGGGACTATGGCAACCTTGCAACGATCGGACGGTCTGCAGCGGTTCTTGACCTCGGTTGGTTCAAAATCACCGGATGGTTTGCTTGGCTGCTCTGGAGCTTTGCTCACATCTACTTCCTTATCGGCGCACGGAACCGACTTTCGGTTTTTCTCAACTGGATGTGGGCCTACGTTACCTTCGGGCGCGGGGCTCGATTGATCATTAACAAGCAAGACAAAGAGGCATCCCCGGGGGCGCGTTCAACCGGCGAGAATCGAGCGGCCTAAAGCGGCGTCGATCATTTATGCAAGTTCCGATTGGAGGCTGACGTAGCTCCGCAGCGGCGCCGCTACGCGTGCAGAGTTAGTGCAGACAAGTTCGGTGAGCAAAAACGGGATTATATAAGAGAGTCGTATTCGCGATCTGATGGTGATCACCGCCTTTAGCATCCGAAACCCCGGATAAAGCTCTGCTTGGTAGGGTCCAACGACATTCAGCGGTGCGCCTCACCGAAGATCGGAAGAAGAACTTCCTCGAAAAGGTTGGCAAGCCTGCGCCAGGGGAGCTGATCAAAATGCATCCTTAGGTAAGGCCGCAAAACCTTTGGTAAAAACGGCTCTTGGACCACCGCTGATGCGCTCTCGCGCTGCGGCGCTGAGCGACTTGGCTGTTCAAACCCGTGAAAATCGCGTCCATCGACAGCACGCGTTCCCGCAAGTGCTTTAGGATCAACGGAAGAGGAGCCAACGCGGCGTGCGCGCCGCGTAAACGCTGTAGCTTTCGCCGAAGCGTTTCCGAAGGAGCCGTTCTTCAACACCAACCTGCGTCGTCACCGCCCAAACGCCAACTACGAAGCAAACCAGGGTGAAGACAGATGGCAGCGCGAGAAACAAGCCGAGTTGTCCTGCAATTACACAAAGCATCATTGGATTACGGGAAAAAATGAACGGACCCGAGGTGATCAGTCGGGTTTTGTCCTCGGCGCGGGTACCGGATCGCCAGTTCTCTCCCATGTAGAAATGGATGAGGGTAACGGCCAAGAAACTCGCTGCCAGCAGGATACACCCAAGGATCAGCACGACCGGGCGCCACAAAACATCAAACGTGACCAGATAACGGTCGATTGGGGGCCATGCCAGGCGGGCAAGGCAGACGCAGAGAATGAGGGCGCGGAAACCCCTAAAGGCGGTATGGGTAGTCCAGTGCAAGGTACCGGGCTCTCCCGTGAACACCGGGGAGGCGTGCATCCGGTTCTTCGCCACGATGATCCGGACGGTGTAGAAGGCCGCGACACTGACGAAAAACAGCGCCAGAAACCATCTTGTAAACTCGCTCCCCTCCATCCGCCTCATGCTCCGAAAACTGTGCAACCCCTCATTATATTCCCGGACAGACTCTCCTATGTCCGATTTCAAGGCATGCAGGTGCAATTGTCCGCTCACCGTTTGCCGGTGTCGAGATTCGAATGTAGCAGGCGCCCATGACCGGAGGCGAGACCATCGTAACGACGGTTGATCATGCTCTGATACGCGGGTTGAAACCGCCTGACCCGGGTTTCGTCGCGGGGCTGCCTCGGTCTAAGGTCGGGTGTGGGACGGGCGCCCCCCTCTCATAGAGTCCTCGAGGGTTCCCCCGACCGTGGCCTCGCCTCCAGGCATGGGCGCCGGCAGAATGGTGGTTGTTTCGTTGGCGGTCCTCCGTTTGTTTGATCGGTGGGTTGAAGTCCTCTTAGTTCGTGGTGCGCGGCTGGACGTGGCGGGCGATGGCCCAGGCGAAGCCGAGCATCTCGCGGGCGATCGCCGTCGTCACCACCGGCTGCGGCTTGCCGGCGGCGCTCAGCCGGCGGTAGCGGGCGCACAGCCGGACCTGGGCCTTCCAGGCGATCTCGCGAACCGGCTTCGGCAGCCCTTGCAGACGATCCAACAGGCTGCGGCCGACCCGGGCCTGCAGCCGGTAGCTCCAGGCGCCTTCGATCAGGACGCGCCGCGCCTCGCCGTTTCCGGCCTTGGTGATGGCGCCGCGGCGCACCCGCGGGCCGCTCGAATGCTCCGACGGGACCAGGCCGAGATAGGCCATCAGCTGGCGGGGATTGTCGAAGCGGCGGAGATCGCCGACCTCGGCGACCAGGGTCACCGCGACGATCAGGGCGATCCCGCGCATCGCTTGCAGCGCCTCGACCACCGGCGCCATCGACCACTGTGGCAGAAGCTCTTCGATCTGCGCGACCAGCCGGGCGCAGCGGGCGTCGGCGTCGTCGACGGCGTCGATCAGGTCCTGCAGCACGATCTGCTGCGCCGGATGGTCGAAGCGGACGGTGCTCAGCCAGCGGCGATGGGCGAGGGTCCAGTTCTTGCCGGAACGGACGCGGCCATGGCGGAGCAGAAACCCCGACAGCTGCTGGCGCGCCCGGTGCCGCGCGCGCATCGCCGCCGCCCGGGTCCGCACCAGGTCGCGCATCGCCTCGTGGTCGGCGTCGGGCACCCACACCGCCGTCAGTTCCCCGGCGCGCAACAGCCTCGCCTGCGTCGCCGCGTCGCGCCGGTCGGTCTTGACCCGCTCGCCGGGGCGGCGCGGGATCAGCGACGGCGCCACAACCATTCAGGCGTATCCCCGCCCCTGCAGGTGACGAAAAACACCATAGCCGCAGGGGCCGGCCTCGTAGCAGAAACGCAGGACCCGGCCTGGCCGCTCCAGGCGGGCGATCAGCCGGTCCAACGCCTTCGTCGTGTTGTCGATCACCCCCAGATACCGAACTTCGCCGGCCAAACCGCCGTCCGCGACCGCGATGCTGTTCTTGTGAACGTCCAAACCGACAAACGTGATAGTCTCTTCCATGACGCGTCTCCTATGCATGAGGAAAGGCGCCGGACCATCCGGCGTAACCCTCGACACATGCATACTGCGAGACGGGTCACCCCAGACCTAATCGGACATGGGGTCTAAAGCTCAAAATTTTATTATTTTATTATTATGTCGCCGTTTAACAATGGCTTCGTGCCCAATCTCGATACATTTCAAAAGTTCGATCCGCGAGAACTCCACCGATTATGGCACCGCGGTAGAACGGCGCCGCTCTGGCTACTTCCTCGCTCTCCAAATCAATTTGATTGATGCCGAGGCTTGCCAGTTCCGCGATGGAGGTGCCATACACGACTTCTGAGATGCCCGCCCAAACGATGGCTGCCGCGCACATCGGGCAGGGTTCGGCAGTGGTGTAGAGGGTTAGGTTTTGCCACTCGATGCTTGAGTTGAGTTCTTCGCAATTCAGGATCGCGGACACTTCGCCATGCAGGATGGGATTGTCGCGTTTTCGGTTGATGCCCCGGCAAATGATCCGCTGATCACGACGATCCACGATTAGCGCGGCAAAAGGACTGTGCGCATCCGAGGCCGCGGCCAGGGCCTCGCTCATGAAACGCTCGTGTCGCCTGCGTTCACCGTCCTCGAGGTCCGTCGCGGCTACTACGCTTACGCCTCGGGTCTCGTTAGTGCTCACCAAACGAGTTCCTGCTCACCAAACCCCACCATTTGATAGAACTGCCTGCGTTTTCCCGTCCCGATATGAATGATGAAGCCTTGCCGTCGAGTACGTTTTAGGCTGGCTGATTTGTCGTCAATTTAAAGGCGCCACAGCGGCCGAAGCACCACGTTGCCAACCAGTCATTGCTTTTGCGTGTCACGGCAATAAGGCAAAGGGTCGGGCTACCTAACTGAGCTCGACCCCTGAAAGAATGTTGCCGCGACGCCATTCTTCAGCATCGCCGTTTATTGTCTAGGTAGTACCTGCTCAATGGCCTCGACTACACTGGCATCGAGGGGATTAACCTCTGGAGGCCATAGCCCTGCAAAGTTTCCTTCACCATCGATAAGATATTTGTGAAAGTTCCAGCTGGGCGCTGCTCCTTCACCAAGCTCGGCGGACACCCACCGATAAAAAGGATGGCCGTCTTCACCGACCAAAACAGTTTTCTCCGTAAGCGGGAACGTAATGCCGTGGCGTCGGGCGAGTGCTTCGATTTCGGCGTTTGAATGTGGCTCTTGCTCTCCAAAATCGTTGGATGGCACACCAATCACGACTAAACCCCGATCACGGTAGCGATCCCACAGCTCCTGTAGCGCGCCAAATTGGGTTGCGAACCCGCATGTCGACGCTGTGTTCACGATCAGAATGGGCTGCCCCGCGAACCGCTGTAATGATAGGGTGGGACCGTCTATCTCGTTGAACACGAACGCATGAGCTCCGCTGTTACTGCGAGTGCGAGGTTGCTTGGACTTGATGTGCACGGGGGGGGCTCCATCGGTTAATAACCGGGTGGTGAGTGGGCACGGGTCTCCGCCTATCTGTTTCAGCCCACACGCTTTTTAGCTGCCAGTTCACAGTATAATTTACGCGCGCCGCGCCAAGTTAGTTCACTGGAACCTCGCAAAGACGGACGATATCAGCTGCTCTCGGGAGCGCGATCGTCAAGTTCCAAGAATGTCGATCTCGCTGGCGCCAACACAGAATAGCCATGAGCACCAGAGACGATTCTGGCTGGCGTCGTTTGCGCCTGGTAGGCCGGAGGGAGCGATAGGTCACGCGCGATCACGACTACCCCAATCCGCGAAGAGTGTCGCGCAGTCGGCCGAAGGCAATGTGAAGCAAAGCGGGTCGTTGAGCAGTAGGAATGTTGCTCATCGGGTGTCGGATTGGCACGACTGCCCGTGAATGTTTTCAGAATGCCTTTTCTAACCACTGCTGAGCGTCTGCAGAGGAGGGAGGAGGGCGCATGGTTCACGTCCCACCTACCGCAGAGCGCTCAACGTGGCTTGTTCAGTGTTGGATGATCACTCCGCCGGGCTTGCTTGCGTTCCAGCACCACCATCCTTCCGTCGCGGTGTACGGCGCGAGCCGAAGAGACGTGGGAAGAACCGAATTTCGCCGGAGCGCTTCATCTCTTCGTACTCGTGGATGTCTTTCGGCATGCGGCTGGGCCGTTCGAGCAGGCCGACCAGAGGCGCCAGGATCAGGAAGTAGGCGAACCAGTAGGCCGTACCGATCTGAGCGATGATCACGTAGACGCCTTCCGCCGGCCTCGCGCCGACAAACATCAGAACCAGGAAGTTGACGACGAACAGTAGCGTCAGCCATTTCCACACCGGGCGAAACACGCAGCTGCGCACCGGCGAGCGGTCCAGCCAGGGCAGGACTGCGAGCAAACCAATCGATGAGACCATCGCCACGACACCCAGCAGCTTGTCGGGAATGGCCCGCAGGATCGCGTAGAAGGGCAGGAAGTACCACTCGGGAACGATGTGAGCCGGTGTGACGAGCGGATTGGCCGGGATGTAGTTGTCGGGGTGTCCAAACAGGTTCGGTGCGAAGAACAGGACCAGTGCAAACAAAACGAAGAACACCATCGCGCCGTGCAGATCCTTGATCGTCATGAACGGATTGAACGTGATCGTCTCGCTCTCTGTCTTGGGTTCAAGCCCCGACGGATTGTTCGAGCCGGTAATGTGCAGCGCGGTGATGTGCAGCAACACCACGGCGATGATTCCGAAACCAATGACCCAGTGAAGCACGAAAAACCGGTTGACGGTCTGGTCGCCGATGAAGAAGCCACCCCACAGCCAGGTGACGATACTGTCGCCGACCAGCGGGATAGCGCTGGCTAGGTTGGTGATAACCGTCGCGCCCCAAAAGCTCATCTGTCCCCAAGGCAGTGTGTAGCCCAAGAACGCCGTCGCCATCATCATGAAGAAAATGACAACGCCGAAAATCCAGATGAGCTCCCGTGGACCCTTGTAGGAGCCGAAGTAGAGCCCTCGAAAGATGTGTATGAAAACGGCGATGAAGAAGAAGCTGGCCGCGTTCGAGTGCATATACCGGATTAGCCATCCGAAATTCACGTCACGCATGATCCGTTCCACGGATGCGAAGGCGTCAGCCTCGGATGGCTTGTAATTCATCGCTAGCACGATGCCTGTCACGGTCAGGATCGCCAGGCAGATCATCAAAATCCCGCCGAAACTCCAAAAGTAGTTGAGGTTACGGGGAACCCGAAATTGCAGGTACTCCTTATCGAGCATCCTGATGATTGGCAGTCGCGAATCGATCCAGCCCAAAACGCCTGTGTAGGGCGACCGCAGCGGCTGATGAGCCATGTGAGTTCTCCTCGGGTTTACAGCCTTGAGCTGTTTCTTCGCTCGTACCCCCTGGTCTTCAAACGATGCTGACCGGAACCAAGTCCGAGAATAGATGTAGCGAGTTTGCTTCACCCGGTTGTTGCAACCCCTATTGGCAACCACGGAACCACCGCCTATCTCTCGAATAATTTAACTTACGGTATCCAAAGCGGCTCAGATGACTTCCCGCCAACCCTTTGCGCCGCCGAACTGCCCTCGGGCGCAGTTGGCTCACGCCCAACGTCAGCGTTCTGTCTCATCCCTCCAAGAGACCGAACTAAGTTGCAGTTTTTTCCCCCCAGACCGCGGCCCAGGGCGGGTCGACGGCAAACCAGGCCAATCACGGGAACGAGCGCTGCTAAGAAAAGTATCGAGGGGTGTTAGGTCGAACGCATAGAAAAATTCGACAGCCGGGCCCTGGGGACCCTAGATCCGAAAGATTGAGGATCAAGCGGTTCCATGGAGTTGGAGTTCCCCCGGTTTGATGGACACATTTTGACTTTGATAGGAGAGTGTCCAAATGCCGAGAACGAGGAACCCGTACCTTGTGGAGTTCAGGGAGCAAATCGTCGCGTTGGCCCCACCGATCTAAGCTCATTGCCGCACATCGCGTGCCGCTGCGGCCCGTTTTAACCCGCTGGAAAAAGACGTTTTTGAGGCGAGAGCACTTTCCTGTGGAACCGGCGAAGGTAAACCGGGCATTATCGTCGATTGACGATGGGAGATTGCCGGCGGGCACGTACGCCCATGGCGAAAAAACATAACGGCAAACTGTCCAGTTCTGGCAGGGAGGATTTCACAATGAAGATCCAAGACAGGCCGGAGTTTAAATCGAAGGCCAAACCACTGACCGCCTCGGCGAGCGATACGGTATTCAGCGCCGTGACTGGAATGAACGACAAAAACTTTGGCTCCGTCGCTGTAATCGGTGCCGATGGAGATGTCGCTGGGATTTTCACCGAGCGGGATCTTCTTCGTCGCGTCGTGGCTCGTGGCAAAGATCCGAAAGAAACGCCGTTGGCTGACGTCATGACCACTGAAATTCGGGTAGCGTCAGCATCCGATGACGTCATTGACTGGTTGCGTCAGATGTCCAACGAGCGATTTCGCCACGTTCCCGTGGTCGACGAGAACGGTAAGATCGTTCACATGATGTCTCAGGGTGATTTCGTTTCCTACACGTGGCCAGAGCTTCTCACACGGGTAAAGGAAGAAGTCAGGCATGCTTACCCCTGGCTCTCACCGGCCATTTGGCTGTTTGGTGGCATTGCCATCTACACGCTCTTCATGATTGTGGTTTTGCGGAGCGTGTTTTGAGCAAAGTTCGATAGCCGTCCGCCCATGGCTTGGGGAGCGCGGTCGGAAAACTCGAAAAATCTCCGTCCGCACTGTCAAAACCTTCGTTCACGGCTTGCGCTTTCGTTGTTCGAATGCCCGTACGGTCCCTTTGGAACGGTAATCTGGGGCACGCGCTCCCATATGGAAGGCATGAACGGAAACATTGATGCGAGGGTTTTGTCATGACCAAGGAGCCCCGGGCGGTACCAACAAAACCGAAGAAAAAGCCCCGCGCCTCCGGTGAAACGGCGCCGGCGACACCCGGCTTATCAACCGCAACAGCAAACGGCGTCGTTGCGATTTTCGGAGGTTCGGGCTTTATCGGACGAAACCTGATCCAACGGCTCGCCGCCCAGTGCACGAGCGTTGTGGTCGCGGTTCGCCATCCGGAGGCCCTCGATTTCAAAATGGTCAAGGGTGAGGCGGCCACAGTCAAGGCCGTCAAGGCTAGTATCCTCTCGGATGGTGATGTCCGGGCGGCGGTTGCCGGCGCAAACGCCGTCATCAATCTCGTCGGCATCTTGTACGAAAGCGGCGATCAAACCTTCGAGGCCGTGCACGCGGAGGGAGCGCGGCGTGTGGCCGAGGCGGCTCGGAACGCCGGCGTCGATCGCCTCATTCATATGTCGGCGCTGGGTGCAGATCCGAAATCATCATCCGCTTACTCGCGAACCAAGGCGCGCGGCGAGCAGCACGTTCGCGACGTTTTTCCGGAGGCGACCATCCTCCGCCCGAGCATTGTTTTCGGGCCGGAAGACGACTTCTTCAACCGCTTTGCGGCCATGGCGAACCATTCGCCGGCGCTCCCGCTCGTCGGTGGCGGTAAAACCCGGTTTCAGCCGGTGTACGTGGAAGACGTCACCAGCGCGATCGACCGTTTTTTGTCCGATGACTCCACCAGGGGACGGATTTACGAACTCGGCGGACCTAAGGTGTACACCTTCAAGGAATTGCTGGAACTCCTGCTCAAGGAGAAAAAGGTATCGCGCGCGCTGATCCCCATACCGTATTTTCTGGCCGAAATTCAGGGCTCGGTCCTGCAAATGCTACCCAGGCCACCGTTAACCCGTGATCAGGTGGAATCGCTCAAGCGGGATAACGTTCTGGGCGGCTCGTGCCCCGGCCTCGCTGAACTCGGAATCGAGCCCACGCCCGTAGAGGACATCCTGCCCACCTATCTGTAGGTCGTGCCAACCGTCACACTGGGTTGTTACCCCTGTTCGTTGGCCGTGAACTGAGCGGGAGAGCGGCAAGCCGAGCCTCGGTCCTCGACGATGCGTTTAAATTGTTTCTGAACCCAACGGTCCGTAGGAACATTGAAATCTGTGACGCAATTATCGTGTGCCCGTGGTGGGAACGGAGGGTTTTCCGGGGCGCGGAGAGCGTACAAGAGGTGCATCCTGCGGCGAATGCGTGCGATCTTCATCCTCGATCCTGATGGATGCCCGGTGCGCACGCGCAACCAGTCAGATGAAGACCAAACGTAACCAAGGGAGCGACGACGCAAAACCAACGACCAACAGCGCATGCGCCGACAGGGGCGCATTTTCCCGCTTGCCAAACCGCCTAATGGGTGACCCCGATGCCGCCGAACTGGCCGCCCCGCAACTCGAACTCGGCCGGAAATCTCGAAAACTCAATTGGCATACAGGCGCGACAGGACAACGAGCACGGTGACGCCGAGCACGATTCAGGGAAGCCATTTCCGGGCGGCCCCCCCTTCGGCATTCGGTCCCGGATGTAAATCGGCTTCGAACTTTCACCCCATCGACAAGTAAGAACAACACGTTGAAATTTATTATCTTTTCCAGTTTTGAACGGGGTCACGATCACCGCCGATTGTGACCTGCCTGAATGTTAGAAAAGGGCATAGAAGACAAGGCGTTATGGCTGAATCAGGGTAGGGTCAAAGTTCGAAGCCGATTCACACCTAACACGGGGCAGCGAGGATCCGGGCGATCCCGCGAAGACAACCCGCGTCCTGACCGTTCCTCTGACGCAGGAGTACTGAGCCATGATGCACGAGGATTTCGAAACCAGAAACTACACGCATCTGATCCAATTACTGTTGCCTCCAGCATTTACGATATCGGAAACGTTCTCCGCCAGATCAGCGTTGTTCGGCAAAGGTGGTATCCTGCCCCCGCAACCAAACCTATCCAACCAAGCGACATCCCTCTCCGCGACGGCGGGATCGGGGTATGTTGTTTGGGGTGTGGTTTGCCGGGCTGACCGGGTTCGCAACTCATCGCAAAAAGCAATTTACCGAGCCTCGACTCCGGGGTAGGGATGGGCGCGCGGGACGGCGTTGCCGGGGGTGGCGAAGCCGCGTCGCGAGGCATGAGGGAGTATCCACCAGTGACAAGCGGTGCCGTTTACAGAGCTGGCTTGGTCGCGGTCGCGGTCTTGCTTTTGGCGGGCGCTTGCGAGGAGCCGCCCGAAACCGAAGAGGTGGTGCGGCCGATCCGGGCCATGCGGGTGGCCGCCGCCGGCGTCCTCGGGGGGCGCGCGTTTCCGTGCCGCGCCGAGGCGGTGGGTGAAATCAACGCCGCGTTCTCGGTGCCGGGCCGCCTCATCGAACGACCGGCCCGGGTGGGCTCGGAGGTGGAAGCCGGCGACCTGCTCGCGCGCATCGATCCGAGCGATTTCCAGAACGCCCTGATGCAGGCCGAGGCTCGGACGACCCGCGCGCGCGCCTTGCGCGACCGGGTGGCGAGGGCGGTGGAAGCGGGCGCCGTCGCCCGGCAGGACCTGACCAACGCCCAGGCCGACCTCGACGAGGCCCTGGCGGAGGTGGAGATCCGGGCCAAGGCGCTGGAAGACACGCAATTGCGCGCCCCGTTCGATGGCGTCGTCGCCGCGACCTTCGTCGAGAACTTTCAGAACGTCCAGGCCAAGCAGCCGGTGATGCGCGTCCTCGACATCTCCAGCATCGAATGCGTCGTCAACATTCCCGAGGGCCTGATCTCCTCCGCGCCCTACGTCGAGGACATCCAGGTGATCTTCGATGCCTTCCCTGGCCGGCCGATCCCCGCGGCCATCGCCGAGATCGGCCGCGAGGCCTCGGCGACGACCCGGACCTTTCCGATCACCCTGGTCATGGATCAGCCGGAGGACGTGGAAATCCTCCCCGGCATGGCGGGGCGGGCAACCGGCCGGGTGGTGCCGCCCGAGGACGCGCCCGCCGACGGTTTCGATCTGCCCTTGAACGCGATCTTTTCCGACGACGGTCAACGCTCGCTGGTCTGGGTGATCGACGAGACGACGATGACCGCGTCGAAACGCGAGGTGGAGGCGGTGGCCCCGAGCGCCCTCGGCATGCGGGTTCGGGGTGTCGGGCCCGGTGAATGGATCGCGACCTCCGCCGTGCATGTCCTGCGCGACGGCCAGAAGGTGCGTCTCCCCGACCTGGATCGCGAGCGGGATCGCCGGTCATGAGCCTCGCCAGGATCGCCATAGACAACAAAGCGGTCACCCTGTTTCTCGCGGCGCTGATCGTCGTCGGCGGCGTGTTCAGTTTCTTCCAGTTGGGTTGGCTGGAGGACCCGGACTTCTCGGTCAAGACGGCGGTCATCGTCACCCCCTACCCGGGCGCGAGCGCCGAGGAGGTGGAGAAGGAGGTCACCGATGTCCTGGAAACCGCGCTCCAGGAAATGTCGCAGGTTCACGAGCTCTACTCCCTTTCCCGCGCCGGTTCCTCGCTGATCCGGGTCGATATCCAGCCGCAATACTGGGCCGACGAACTGCCGCAGGTGTGGGACGAGATGCGCCGGAAGATCAACGACGCCCAGCGCCGCTTGCCGCCCGGGGCCGGCACTCCCAACATCGGCGACGATTTCGGCTTCGTCTACGGGTTCCTGATGGCGATGACCGGCGACGGTTACAGCTACGCCGAGTTGGAGGACCTTGCCGAGGGATTGCGGACCCAGCTCGCCGTCGTCGACGGCGTTTCGCGGGTCGAACTCTGGGGCGTGCAGCAGCGCGTGATCTATGTGGATGTTTCCGAGCAGCGGCTCGCCCAGCTCGGTCTGACCCCGCAGGCCATCGTCGCGACTCTCCGCCAACAGAACATGGTGGTCGACGCCGGCGGCATCGACGCCCAGGACCAGCGGTTTCGCGTCGCCCCCACCGGCACCTTCGCCTCCCCCGAGGACATCGAACGGCTGGTGCTGTCCGACTTCCGCAACGAGCCGACCGCCGTCACCACGCCGTCGGGATCGCGGACCTTGGTGGCGCCCTCGGGAACGCCCTCGCGCACCACCGAACTGATCACCATCGGCGACCTCGGCGAGGTGAGGGTCGGCTACGCGGCGCCGCCGATCCGGCTTCTGCGGTTCAGCGAGCGCACCGCCGACGGCCAGTTCCTCAGCGCGCCCGCCATCGGCATCGCCATCGCCAACGAGGCCGGCGGCAACGTGGTGAGGACCGGCAACAACGTCGACGCGCGGTTGTCCCAGTTGGAGGCCCAGTTGCCGCTCGGGGTGCAATTGCACAAGATCGCGTGGCAGTCGGATCTGGTGGTGGATTCCATCAGCGAGTTCATGATCAGTCTCGGACTCGCCGTCGTCATCGTCCTGTTCGTCTTGCTGCTGCCCGTGGGCTGGCGCATCGGCGTGGTCATCGGCACCGCGCTGCTGTTGACGCTGCTCGCCACGTTCATCGTCATGGGCATCATGGGCGAGGATCTGCACCGGATGTCGCTCGGCGCGCTGGTCATCGCGCTCGGCATGATGATCGACAACGCCATCGTCGTCGCGGACAACTACCTGGTTCGGCTCGGGCAGGGCATGGAGCGCAAACAGGCGGCGATCGAGTCGGCGGATATCCCGGCCTGGCCCCTGCTCGGGGCGACCATCATCGGGGTGCTCGCCTTCTTCCCCATCTTCGTCTCGGACGAGAGCGCCGGCGAGTATTGCCAGGCGCTGTTTACCGTGGTCGGGGTCTCGCTGCTCCTCAGCTGGGTGATCTCCCTCACCATGACGCCCCTGCAGCTGATCTACATGATTCCCGCCCCGAAGAAGGGCAAGGAGGGGGAGGCGGCTCGCGAACCCGGCTTCTACAGGGCCTTCCGCAACATTCTGATCAAGGCGATCCGCCTCCGCCTGGTCTTCGTCGCCGGCCTGGTCGGGCTTCTGGTCCTGGCGGTCGGCGCGTTCCAGGCGGTGCCGCGACAGTTCTTCCCCGATGCCGATCGCGCCCAGTTCCTCATGGACTACTGGGCGCCGGAGGGCACGCGCATCCAGCAGGTGGAGGCCGACACCCGCGAGATCGAGCGAAGACTCCTCGAGGATCCGAGGGTGGTCAGCGTCAGCACCTTCATCGGCAGCGGTCCGCCGCGATTCTACCTTCCGGTCGATTCCGAATCTCCATTTCAATCCTTTGCCAACATCATCGTCAACACAACCTCCGGCGACGTCGTTCCCGCCGTCGCCGACGAGACCCGGACGTGGCTCGAGGACAATGTCAAACAGGCTCTGGTCCGCGTCCGCCTGTATGCGCTTGGACCGAGCAATCCCTGGTCCTTCCAGGCGCGGATCATGGGGCCCGCGGACGCGGATCCGGAAGCGCTGCGCCGCCTTGGAAACGAGGGGTTGGACATTCTCGAGGGTCATCCGTGGGTGGCGGAGGCGCGGCTGGACTGGCGGGAGCGGGTGCGCAAGGTGGTGCCCGAGTTCAACGATGAGCGTGCCCGATGGGCGGGCGTCTCCAGGGAGGACCTGGCGGACGCGACGAAGCGCGCCTTCGACGGCCGCACCATCGGTCTTTACCGGGAAGGAAACTCCCTGCTGCCCATCAAGCTGCGCCATGTGGAGGACCAGCGCGCCGATTTCGCCGCTCTCGACACCATTCAGGTCCAGCCGTCCGGCTCGTCGACGACCGTGCCGCTTTCGCAGGTGACCAGCGGCGTGGAGATCAATTGGGAAAATCCGATCATCGCCCGCTATCAACAGCGCCGGACGCTGACCGTGGAGGCGGAGCCCATACCCGGCGTGACCCTGGCGGATTTCATGGAATCGGTGCGCGACCGGTTCGAGGCGATCGAACTGCCGATCGGCTACGAATTGTTCTGGGACGGCGAATACGCCGACTCCAAGGCGGCGCAGGCCAGCCTGGTTCCCGGCATCGTGCCGGCGGCGGCGGTGATCCTGTTCATCCTGATCGCCCTGTTCAACGCGTTCCGTCCACCGTTGATCATCATCCTGACGATCCCGTTCGTGTTCATCGGCATCGCGCCCGCGCTGCTGGTGACGCAGGCGCCCTTCGGTTTCGTCGCCCTGCTCGGCGCCATGAGCCTGTCGGGCATGATGATCAAGAACGCCATCGTCCTTTTCGACGAAATCAACCTGGAACTGGCGAAGGGAAAACCGCCTCACCAGGCGATCGTCGACTCCGCCATCTCGCGGACGCGGCCGGTGCTGCTGACCGCCGCCACCACCGTGCTCGGGGTGGTGCCGTTGCTGACCGACGTGTTCTTCAGGTCGCTCGCGGTGACCATCATGGGCGGTCTCGCCTTCGGGGCGGTCCTGACCCTGGTGCTGATCCCGGTGCTGTACGCCATCTTCTACCGCGTCAAGTCGCCAAGCCCCGTGGCGCAATAACCGCAACCCCCGGACATCCGGGCGGGGTCAGCCGGAGGCGACGTCGACGCCGTATTCGCGGGCGGCGTCCTCGAGCCAGCGCCAGAGGTAGTCGGCGAAGCTCCGGTGGACATAAACCTCGTAGCGCGGCGCGTCGTCGACCTGGTGGAGAATGACGTGGGCGTGGGCGATCAGCGACTGGGCGCAGCGGCCGGCCGGGAATACCCTCGGGTGCAGGTCGAGCGGGCACCCCTTGGCCAGCACGTCGCGGGCATGGCGGCCGGTGACTTCGATGACCGCGCGGCCGTCCGACACGTCGACGACCGCCGCGTGTCGGTCCTTGGTGGCGGATGCAAGGGCGGCGGCGAGATCGGTTTGACCGTTTCCGGCCCCGACGGCGAGCCACTCGTCCGGTCCCAGCCACAGGATGCGCGGCCCATCGGCGAGATCCGCCGGGCCGGCGGCGGTGTTGGGTTCCGTGGGGGGAACGAGGCCGATGGCGCGTTCCACCGCGCCCATGAATTCGGCGTCGCCGGCGTCGCCGCGCAGCGCGACCTGATGGCGGAACGCGGCCTCGGAGAGCAGCACGCCGGCGCGGTCCGGTTGGCCGGCACGCGCGCGGGCGGCGAGACCGAGATGGGCGAGCGCGCTTCGGCGCGCGGGACGGTCAGCCATGGAGCCGGGTTCCTTCGGGGTCGAAAAAGACGGGTTCGACGATGGTCGCGGCGATGGTTCCGCCGACCAGCGGCACATGGACCCGCTCGCCCATCCGTCCGCGTCCTCCCTTGACCAGCGCCAGCGCGATGGACCGGCCAAGGTTGGCGCTGTGATAACTCGACGTGACGTGGCCGATCATCGGCATGGGCGGACGGTCCCCGGGTTCGCTCACGATCTGGCCGCCCTCGGGTAGAACGTCCTTGGGGTTCTCGGTGAGAAGGCCAACGAGCTGCTTGCGGTCGGCGCGGACGGTGTCGGCGCGGGCGAGCGAGCGCTTGCCGATGAAGTCCTTCTTCTTGCTCACCGCCCAGTCCATTCCCAGGTCGATGGGGGTGACGGTGCCGTCGGTTTCCTGGCCGGCGATGATGAAGCCCTTCTCGGCGCGCAGCACGTGCATGGTTTCGGTGCCGAAGGGCGTGATGCCGAAGGGTTCCCCCGCGTTCATCAACGCCGTCCACAGCGCGAGGCCGAACCCCGCCGGAACGTTGATCTCGAAGGATGTCTCGCCGGTGAAGCTGACCCTGAAGACGCGGGCGGGAAGGCCGGCGACGCTGCCCTCGCGCATGCTCATGTGCGGGAAGGCGTCGTTGGCGAGGTCCATGTCGGTCAGTTCGCCGAGCAGGGTGCGCGCGAGCGGGCCGGAGATGGCGGCCGTCGCCCAGGTTTCCGTCACCGAGTTGGCGTAGACCTTGAGATCGGGCCATTCGGTCTGCAGCCACTCCTCGATCCACCCCAGGACCCGGGCGGCGTTGCCCGACGTGGTGCTCATCAGGTAGTGGTGTTCGCCGAGCCGCGTCGTCACGCCGTCGTCGAACAGCATGCCGTCCTCGGTGCACATCAGCCCGTAGCGGCAGTGGCCGACGGCAAGCTGCTTCCAGGCGTTGGTGTAGACGCGGTTGAGCAGCTCCGAGGCGTCGGGCCCCTGGATGTCGATCTTGCCGAGGGTGGAGGCGTCGAGGATGCCGACGGCGTTGCGGGTGGCCAGGCACTCGCGGTCCACCGCCTCGCGCATGGTTTCGCCGGGCCGGGGGAAGAACCACGGGCGTTTCCATTGGCCCACGTCCTCGAACCGGGCGCCGGCGCGCACGTGCCACGGATGCATGGGGGTCATCCGCGCCGGATCGTACAGATCGCCGATATCGCGTCCGGCCAGGGCGCCGAAGGTCACCGGCGTGTAGGGGGGGCGGAAGGTGGTGGTGCCGACCATCGGAATATCGACGCCGCGCATTCCGGCGAGGATCGCGAGCCCATGGATGTTTCCGGTCTTGCCCTGATCGGTGCCCATGCCGAGGGTCGTATACCGCTTGGTGAGCTCGCTCGACTCGTAGCCCTCGCGCTGGGCCAGTTCCACATCGGCGACGGACACGTCGTTGTGCGGATCGAGGAAATGCTTGCTCCGGCGTTTACCGCCCGTGGCGGGGCTCACCCACAGCGGCCTCAATGGCGCCTCGTCGACGCTCTCCGCTTGCGGCTTCTTGCGCCGGGATTTGCGCGTGAAACCGGCGGCGGCGGCGGCCGCCGCACCGGCAGCGAAGCCCTCCGCGAGGCAATCGCCGAGACCGAAGGCGCCGTTGGACGCGCCGGCGGAGCGCTCCGCCTGCACCGACGCGCCGGGGACGAAACAGGCGTTGTCTCCGTCGAACCGGGCCTTGCCGCCCGATTGCGAGAACAGATGGATCGCCGGGTTCCAGCCGCCGGAGACGGCGGCCACGTCGCACGGGATCCGCCGCGCCGATCCGGTCACCGCCTGGGCGGTTCCGTCCAGGGTCATGACGTCGACGGCGCGCAGGCATCGGCCGCCGATGGCCCGGACGACGGCGGACCCCTTGATCACCTCGATCCCGCGACCGGCCGTTTCCTCGGCCAGGGCGCCGGCCGCGTCGGGACGCGCGTCGACCACGGCGGCAACGGCGACCCCGGCGTCGGCGAGGTCCAGGGCGGTGCGATAGGCGTCGTCATTGTTGGTGAAAACCACGACGTTCCGCCCCGGCGCGACGCCGTAGCGGTTGACGTAGTGGCGGACGGCGCCGGCGAGCATGACGCCCGGGCGGTCGTTGTGAGCGAAAACCAGCGGCCGTTCGATGGCCCCGGTGGCCAGCACGACCTGCTTCGCGCGAACCTTCCACAGCCGCTCGCGGGAACCCCTGGCGGCGTCCGACGTGTCGCCCTGGCGCCGTTCCACCAGCGCCAGGTAATTGTGGTCGTAGTACCCGAACGCGGTCGTCCGCGACAGCACCCGGACCTCGTCCATCGCGGCGATTTCGACCATGGCGGCGCCGGCCCAGTCCAGCGCGGGCGCGCCGTCGATGCGGGCGCGCTCGGCCAGCAGTTGGCCGCCGGGCTCGGGTTGCTGGTCGGCGAGGATGACCCGCGCGCCGGCGCGGCCGGCGGCGAGGGCGGCGGCGAGCCCGGCCGGCCCGGCGCCGACCACGAGCACGTCGCAATGGGCGTTCATCTTGTCGTAGATGTCGGGGTCCGGCTGGGCCGGAGCCTTGCCGAGACCGGCGGCCCGTCGAATCACGTGCTCGTAGGCCATCCAGTAGCGCGCCGGCCACATGAACGTCTTGTAGTAGAAACCGGCGGGCATGATCGGCGCGAACAACCCGGTGACGGCGCCCGCGTCGAAGTCGACGCTTGGCCAGCAGTTGACGCTGTCGGCGCGGAGACCGTCGTGGAGCTCGATGACGGTCGCGGGCACGTTGGGCTGCGTGCGGGCGCCCGTTGCCAACTGCACCAGGGCGTTGGGCTCCTCGACACCGGCCGCGACGATGCCGCGGGGACGATGATACTTGAAGCTTCGGCCGACCACCGACACCGCGTTGGCCAGCAACGCGGAGGCGAGGGTGTCGCCCGGATGTCCCTCGTAGCGGCGATTGTTGAAGGAGAACGCGCAGGTTTGAGTCCGGTCGATCCGGCCACCGGTGGCGAGGCGGTTTTTCTGGCTCACGCGTCGTCCTTCCCGGGCTCGGCCTCCGCTCCGTCGGCGGCGCCACCGGCGGCTTCTCGCCGATCCGGTAGCTTCCGTGAATGGCGTTGGTCGCCGTGTCGCGGGCGACGTTGAACCACCGCCGGCAGCCCGCGCCGTGAACCCAGCGCTCCAGGTGAAGGCCCCTGGGGTTGGAGCGCATGAACAGGTAGTCGGCCCACTCGGCGTCGCTCAGGGCCTCGGGCGCCAGGGGGCGGGCGATGTGCGCCTCGCCGCCGTACTTGAACTCGATCTCGTCGCGGGGGCCGCACCAGGGGCAGTGGATCAGCAGCATCTGTCGTCCCTCTCAGTGCGCGACGGCGGCGGCGCCGTGCTCGTCGATCAAGGCGCCGGTGGTGAAGCGGTCGAGCGCGAAGGCTTCGTTCAGCGCGTGCGGGCGGTCCTGGGCGATGGTATGGGCGAACACCCAGCCGGACCCCGGCGTCGCCTTCCATCCGCCGGTGCCCCAGCCGCCGTTGATGTACAGCCCTTGGACGGGGGTCTTGGAGACGATCGGGCTGGCGTCCGGACAGACGTCCACGTTGCCCGCCCACTGGCGCAGCATGCGAAGCCGGCTGAAGATGGGATAGAGCTGGACGATCGCCCGCATCTGCTCCTCGATGACCGCGAGGCCGCCACGCGACGCATAGCTGTTGTAGGGGTCGATACCGGCGCCGATCACCAGCTCTCCCTTGTCGGACTGACTGACGTAGACGTGCACCTGGTTGGACATCACGACGCAGTCGATGACCGGCTTGATGGGTTCCGAGACCAGGGCCTGCAGCGGGTGGACCTCGATGGGCAGCCGGATGCCGGCCATGGCGGCGAGCACGCTGGTATGGGCGGCGGCCACGATCCCCACCTTGGGCGCCTTGATGACGCCCCGGGTGGTCTCGACGCCGGTGACCCGGTCGCCGTCGCGGAGGATCGCGGTGACCTCGCAATTCTCGATCACGTCGACGCCGCGGGCATCCGCCGCCCGCGCGAGGCCCCAGGCCGCCGCGTCGTGGCGGGCCACGCCGCCCCGGCGCTGAAGCGACGCGCCCAGGACCGGATAGCGGGCGTCGGGCGAGGTGTTGAGGATGGGGACCATCCGTCTGATGTCCTGGACGGTGAGGATCTCGGAGTCGATGCCGTTCAGGCGGATGGCGTTGACCCGGCGCTCCAGCTCCCTGAGATCGTGCAGGGTGTGCGCCAGATTGATGACGCCGCGCTGGCTCAGCATCAGGTTGTAGTTGATGTCCCGGGTGAGGCCCTCGAACAGTTGAAGCGACTTCTCGTAGAGCCGGGCGCTTTCGTCCCACAGGTAGTTGGAGCGGATGATCGTCGTGTTCCGTCCCGTGTTGCCGAGGCCGATGGAGCCTTTTTCGAGAACGGCGACGTTGGTGATGCCGTGCTCCTTGGCGAGGTAGTAGGCGGTGGCGAGGCCGTGGCCGCCGCCGCCGACGATGACGACGTCATACGCCGCTTTCGGTTCCGGGCTGCGCCATGCGCGCTTCCAGCCGCGATGTCCTCCGAGAGCCTGTTTCGCCAGGCCGAAGACGGAATACCGGTTCATCGCCGCCGGCACCGTTGAGCCGAGAGCGCGCCGCTAGACATTGGAATCCGGCATGGAGGCCTTGCGCTCCGTCATGAACGCCTGAAGCGCCTCGTCGATGCCCGGATCGAGACCGGGTTCCTCGTAGCTGGCCAGCATTTCCTTCCACAGCTTGTTCGCCCGCTGAGCGGCATCCAAGCTCCCCTCCGCCTGCCATTGTTCCACGGAATTGTTATCAGAAATCGTCGAACGATAAAACGCCGACTCGAAATACAATTGCGTGTGGGCCGATCCGAGATGGTGCGAGCCGGGACCCACCTCCCTGATCGCATCCATCGCCTGGGCCGCTTCGCTGAGATCGATGCCCTGGGCGATGACCTGCATCATCCCGAGCTGATCGGTGTCCATGACGAACTTTTCATAACTGCTGCAGAGGCCGCCCTCCAGCCAGCCGGCCGCGTGCAGGGCGAAATTGACGCCCGACAGAATGGTCGGCAGCAGGGTGTTGGCGCTTTCGTAGGCCGCCTGGGCATCGGGCACCTTGGACGCGGTCAAGGATCCTCCGGAGCGGAAGGGAACGCCGAGGCGCCGGGCCAGTTGGGCGGCGGCGCTCAGCATCAGCATCGACTCCGGCGAGCCGAAGGTGGGGGCCCCGGACTGCATCGAGATGGAGCTGACGAAGGATCCGAAGACCACCGGCGCGCCGGGACGGACCAGTTGCGTCAGCGCCATCCCCGCCATGGCCTCGGCCAGCAGTTGGGCGAGCGTTCCGGCCATGGTCACCGGGCTCATGGCGCCCGACAGGATGAACGGCGAGACGATACAGGCCTGGTTGGCGGCGGCGTAGGTGCGCAGGGATCCCAGCATGGCGCCGTCGAAGGTCAGCGGCGCGTTGGAATTGATCAGATTGACCATCACCGTATTCTGGTCGACGAACTCCTTGCCGAAGACGATCTCCGCCATGCGGACCGAGTCCGCCGCGCGCTCGCCGGCCGTCACCGATCCCATGAACGGTTTGTCCGAATAGCGGATGTGGCTGTAGACCATGTCGAGGTGGCGCTTGTTGACGGCCAGGTCCACGGGTTCGCACACCGTCCCGCCCGAATGGTGGAGGATCGGGGTCAGGTAGGCGAGTTTCACGAAATTGCGGAAATCCTCGATGGTGCCGTAGCGGCGCCCGCCATCCAGGTCGCGCACGAACGGCGGTCCATAGACCGGCGCGAAAACGGAGTTGTCGCCGCCGATGGTGACGCTGCGGGCCGGGTTCCGGGCGTGCTGCACGAACTCCCTGGGTGCCGTTCGCAGCAGCGACCACGCCATGCGGCGCGGGATGTGCACCCGCTGGCCGTCGACATCCGCGCCCGCGTCGCGCCACAGCCGCAAGGATTCGGGGTCGTCGCGGAACTCGATGCCGATCTCCTCGAGGATGGTTTCGGCGTTGTCCTCGATCATCGCAAGACCCTCGAGCCCGAGGACCTCCATGGGCGGGATCTGGCGTTTGATGAACGGCGACTTGGTGAGGATGCGTTCCTGACGAGCCGTGCGCCGCGCTTCGCGGCCTCGCCGAACGGTTCGCTTGTCTGTTTCGCCCATGTCGCTCCCGCCTCTCTGTCGATGGCATCCATCCGGAAAATAAGCCCACTTTCGCGGTCCAACTAACCAAAGGCCGTCCCATTGTTGTCCGAGAGCGCCGCCGAAACCGAAAGTTGGCGCTCATGTGTCCACACCTGTCGCATTTTCGACAGATCGAAACGGCGGCGGATCCGAGTATGGCGGGGTAGCAGCAGGGAGAAGGCGATGAAAACCCACGCTCGGGTGGTGGTGATCGGTGGCGGTATCGTCGGTGTCAGCACGCTTTATCACCTGACCAAGAAAGGCTGGTCCGACGTCGTCCTGTGCGAACGGACGGAGTTGACCGCCGGTTCCACCTGGCACGCGGCGGGCCTGCTGCCGTTGTTCAACATGAGCTACTGCGTCGGCCAGCTCCACAAGTATTCGGTGGATCTCTACAAGCGGTTGCCCGCCGAAACGGGACAGGAGGTGAGCTTCCACGTCACCGGCAATCTGCGCCTCGCCACCAACAAGGAGCGCATGGACGAGTACCAGAAGTACTGCGGTACCGCGAACACCATCGGCGTTCCCTTCGAAATCATCGACGTGGCGAAGATCAAGGAATTGTGGCCGCCCTGCAATACCGAGGGGCTGGTGGGCGCGCTCTATCATCCCGACGACGGGCACATCGCGCCGGCGGACGTCACCCAGGCCCTGGCGATCGGCGCCCGCGCGGGTGGCGCCGAGATCTATCGCAACACGCCCGTTTCCGCGCTCCGACAGAAGCCCGGCGGCGAATGGGTGGTCACCACCGACAAGGGCGACATCACGTGCGAGCATGTGGTGTTCGCCACCGGCAACTATGCGCGCCAGACCGGCGCCATGGTGGGGCTCGACATCCCGAGCATCCCGGTGGAGCATCAGTTCATCGTCACCGAACCCCATCCGGTGCTGGTGGAGCGCCATGAAAAGGGGCTGCCGGAGATGGCGGTCCTGCGCGAGTCCGACGCGTCCTACTACATGCGCGAGGAGCGCCAGGGACTGATCCTCGGGCCCTACGAGAAGGGCGCGCCGGCGGTGTTCGCCGATGGCGTCCCCGATCATTTCGGCCAGGAACTCCTGCCCGGCGATCTCGAGCGGCTGGAACCCCACATCGAGGCGGCGATCAATCGGGTGCCCATCTTCGGCGAGGTGGGGATCAAGGACGTGATCAACGGCCCCATCGCCTATACGCCGGACGGCTCGCCGCTGATCGGTCCCGCCTGGGGCCTGAAGAACCTGTGGCTCAACGAAGGACACAGCTTCGGCATCACCGCGGCCGGCGGCGCCGGCTGGCAACTCGCCGAATGGATCGTCGAGGGCGAACCCGGCATCGACCTGCTTCCCGTGGATCCCCGTCGGTTCGGCGGATACGCGAACAAGCATTACACGAGGATCAAGAACGAGGAGTGCTACGAGCACGTCTTCGTCATCCACTACCCGGACGAGGAACGGCCGGCGGCCCGGCCCGCCAAGACCAGCCCCATCCACGATCGCCTCGACGCGCTGGGCGCGGTATGGGGCCAGCGCTACGGCTGGGAGCGGCCGAACTGGTTCGCGCCGCCCGGGGTCGCGCGCGAGGACGACTGGAGTTTCCGCCGCAGCAAATACTTCGAGCACGTGGGCAACGAATGCCGGCTGGTGCGCGAACGGGTGGGCATCATCGACATCACCAGCTTCACCAAGCACGAAGTGAGCGGTCCCGGGGCGGAGGCGTACCTGAATGGCCTGGTGGCGAGGAAACTGCCGATCAAGACGGGACGCATCAACCTGTCCCACGCGCTGACCACGCGGGGAGGGGTGCGCAGCGAGTTCACCATCATGCGCGATGGCCCGGACCGGTTCTACCTGGTCAGCTCGGGAGCGGCCGAACGCTACGACAACGACTTCCTGACGAAGCACCTTCCGGCGGACGGCGGCGTCCGGCTGGACAACGTCACAACCGCGCACGGGGTCCTGGTGCTGGTCGGCCCGCGCGCCCGAGACGTTCTCGCCAAACTCGCCGACGCCGATCTGTCCGCCGCGGCGTTCCCGTGGCTCACCGGCCAGCACATCCTGGTCGGCCTCGCTCCGGTCCGCGCCATGCGGGTGAATTTCGTCGGCGAGCTGGGCTGGGAGCTGCACCACCCCATCGAGTATCAGCGGCATCTTTTCGAGGCCCTGATGAAGGCCGGCGAGGAGTTCGGGATCGGTCAGTGCGGCATGCGCGCCATGGACTCGCTCCGCATGGAGAAGACCTATCGCATGTGGGGCCAGGACCTGACCCGCGACTACACCGTGTTCGAGGCCGGCCTGGACCGCTTTGTCCATCTCGACAAGGGCGATTTCATCGGCCGTGACGCGTTGATCCGACAGAAACAGGACGGCGTGCCGCAATGCTTCGTGACCATCGAGGTGCACGATGTCACGGATGCCGATCCCATGGGCAACGAGCCCCTTTACCGGGACGGCGAAATGATCGGCCGCGCCACCGCCGGCGCCTACGGCCACTGGGTCGGCAAGAGCCTCGCCATCGGATACGTCAAGACCGGTTTGGAAACGCCGGGCACCGGCCTGGAAATCGAGATCCTGGGGAAACGGTATCCGGCGACGGTGATCCCCGAGTCGCCTCACGATCCCGAGAATGCCCGGCTGCGATCGTGATTGGGGCGGGCTCGAGGGCGCGATAAGGCAAGGAGTGTCGCAAACGGCATAAACCGTGTCCGTAGCGCGACAGAAGGTTGCGGGAACCCGTCTAATCTGCGGCGGTGACCAATGCGTTTTGGGGGCTTTGAGTGGAGCTTCGGAAATGGAAAATGAAGAAGAAGACGTCGATCTCGAAGCGCTGAGCGACGAGGAACTCGTCGAGCAGATGCACGACGATCTCTATGACGGCCTCGCCGAAGAGGTCGAGCACGGCACCAGGATCCTCCTGGGCCGCGGCTGGCAACCATACGATGTCCTGACCAAGGCGCTGGTGGAGGGGATGCGGATCGTCGGTATCGATTTCCGCGACGGTATCCTGTTCGTGCCCGAGGTTTTGATGTCGGCGAACTCCATGAAGGCCGGGATGGCGATCCTGAAACCGCTTCTGGCGGAGACCGGCGCGCCGAAGATGGGCAAGATGGTGATCGGCACCGTCAAGGGCGACATCCACGACATCGGCAAGAACCTCGTCATCATGATGATGGAGGGCGCCGGCTTCGAGGTCATCGACATGGGCATCAACAACCCGGTCGAGAACTACCTCGCGGCGCTCGAGGAACACCAGCCCGACATCCTCGGCATGTCCGCGCTGCTGACCACCACCATGCCGTACATGAAGGTGGTGGTGGACGCGATGGTCGAGAAAGGCATCCGCTCCGACTACATCGTTCTCGTCGGCGGGGCGCCTCTGAACGAAGAGTTCGCCAAGAGCGTGGGAGCCGACGCCTACTGCCGCGACGCGGCCGTCGCGGTGGAGACGGCGAAGGCGTTCATGGCGCGGCGCCAGGGATCGCTCGCGGCATTGGAAGCCGTGGGATGACGGCTCACCGGGGCGCGCCGCCGCGAACCCTGGTCATCGGTTGCGGGGCGCTCGCCCAGGAAATGGTCGCGCTGAAACGGGCCCACGGGTGGAGCCGGATGGATCTGCAATGCCTGCCGGCGGACCTGCACAACCGTCCCGCCCGGATTCCTGAGGCCGTGCGCGACAAGATCCGGGCGGCGAAAAGCAAATACGATCATATCCTGGTTCTCTATGGAGATTGCGGGACCGGCGGGACCCTCGATGCCGTTCTGGCGGAGGAAGGCGTCGAGCGTATCGCGGGAGCGCACTGCTACGAGTTCTATGCCGGGGCAACGGACTTCGCCGCTCTCGCCGAGCGGGAGCCGGGCACGTTTTTCCTGACCGACTACCTGGTTCGGCATTTTGACCGCTTGATCATCAAGGGGCTGGGTCTCGACCGCTATCCGCAGCTTCTCGGAGACTACTTCGGCAACTACCGGCTGCTCGTCTATCTCGCGCAGGTCGACGACCCTGCCCTGGACACGGCCGCCAAGGAGGCGGCGCTGCGGCTGGGTTTGACATACGAGCGCCGCTTCACCGGTCTCCACGGTCTATCCAGGTTTCTCGATTCGGACTTTTCCGAGGATTACAGCGATGGCGGCCCTGACCATCGTCTATTGGCGTGACATTCCGGCCCAGGTGACCGTCAAGGCGGGCCGGAAGAACGCAAAACGACACCTGCCGCCGCGCTTTCAGGAGGCCATCGACCGGGCCGCGATGCGCGCCGGCGCTCACGCCAGCGACGCCTACCTCGCCGACTGGCGTCGCGGCGATGCGAGCCCGTGCGGTGACGACATCGAGGCCGAGGCCGACGTCGCGAGCACGCGCCTCGACGCCGAATACGATGACTCCCGCCTGGAACGTCTGGTGAGGTCCGGCGGCCGGGAGGAGCCCTGACATGCCGTCGTCCCAAGCCTACGAGCCGGCGGGAACGGGGTCCGTCGGCCGGTCCGCCCACCGGTTCTCGGTCCGGCGCTGGTCGGTCCGCCATTCCCGCGCCCTGGAGCGTCTCTACGGGATCTTCGCCGACGGTCTTCTGCGGCTGCACTGGCTGTGGCGGGCGATCGGTTACAGCCGGGTCGAAAAGCCGATGATTCCGGTGGAGCGGGCGATCAAGGGGTTCATGTTCGACTGCCGGATGTGCGGCGAGTGCCTGCTCACGTCCACCGGAATGTCGTGCCCGATGAACTGCCCCAAGGGAATGCGCAACGGCCCCTGCGGCGGCGTGCGGGCCGATGGGAACTGCGAGGTCGAGCCGGACATGCCCTGCGTCTGGGTCGAGGCCTGGAAGGGCAGCCGTTCGATGGTCAACGGCGACCTCATCAACGTGGTGCGGAAACCGCTCGATCACAGCCGTCGCGGCACGTCTTCGTGGTTGCGCGCGACCAGCGAGGCCGCCGCCGAGCGGGATGCCCGAAACGCCGCGATGCCAGGGAACGGAAGTCTGGGAGCCGGCGCCATGAAGGATCATGAGTTCGTCGCGCCCGGCGATCCGCTGCCGGATCTTCCGGGGCATTCCTCCCGTGGCCGGCTGGAGCGGGTGTTGAGGGCCGGCGAATTCGCCGTCACCGCCGAACTGGATCCGCCGGACTCGGCGGACCCGGACGAGGTGATCGCGCGCGCCGGCATCTTCGACGGCTGGGTCGACGCCATCAACGCCACCGACGGATCGGGCGCCAACTGTCACATGTCCAGCGTCGGCGCCTGCGCCCTGTTGACGCGGGTGGGATATGCGCCGGTGATGCAGATTTCATGCCGCGATCACAACCGGATCGCCATCCAGGGGAATGTTCTCGGAGCGGCGGCGATGGGGGTGTGCAACGTTCTCTGCCTGACCGGCGACGGGGTGCAGGCGGGGGACCAGCCGCAGGCGAAACCGGTGTTCGACCTGGACTGCATGTCGCTGCTCGAGACCATTCGCACCATGCGCGACGACTCCCGGTTCCTCTCGGGCCGCCGGATCACGACGCCGCCGAGGCTTTTCCTCGGCGCCGCCGCGAACCCGTTCGCTCCTCCCCACGATTTCAGGCCGCTGAGGCTGGCCAAGAAGATCGCGGCCGGCGCGCAGTTCGTGCAGACCCAGTACTGTTTCGATCTCCCCATGTTCCGCGACTACATGGACCGGGTCCGCGATCTCGGCCTTCACGAAAAATGCTTCATCCTCGCCGGTGTCGGCCCCCTCAAGTCGGCGGGCACGGCGCGCTGGATCCGGCGCAACGTGCCCGGCGTTCATATTCCCGATCCCGTCATCGCCCGTCTCGACGGCGCGGCCGACCAGGCGCTTGAAGGGAAGAAGATGTGCATCGAACTGATCCAGCAGATCCGCGAGATTCCGGGAGTGTCCGGCGTGCACGTGATGGCCTACCGGCAGGAAGAACTGGTCGCGGACATCATCAGCGAGTCGGGGGTGCTGAAAGACCGAAAACCGTGGCGGCGGCTGCGCGGCGAGACCCTGGAGTGGGCGGCGCGGCAATCCGGCCGGAGACGTCCGCCCCGATCGGACCGATCGTTCGCCGCCGACCCGGCCGGCGACGGACCATGGCCGGCCGGCGGAAAACTGGAACACAAGGGGAGACGACATTAATGACCGAAACCATCGTCACGTCCGCGACTCGCGAAGTGGTCATCGGCTTCGACCGGCCGTTCGTCATCATCGGCGAGCGGATCAATCCGACGGGTCGAAAGCTGCTGGCCGCGGAAATGGCGGTGGGCGACTACAGCCGCGTGGAGGCCGACGCCAGGGCCCAGGTGGAGGCGGGGGCCCAGATGCTCGACGTCAACGCCGGTATCCCGATGGCGGACGAGCCGAGAATTCTTGCCGAGGCGATCCAGCTGGTGCAGTCGATCACCGACGTGCCGCTCTCCATCGACTCGTCCATCGTCGCCGCCCTGGAGGCGGGGCTGGCGGTCTATCAGGGCAAGGCCCTGGTCAACTCGGTGACCGGCGAGGAGGAGCGTCTGGAAACCGTCCTGCCGCTGGTCAAGAAGTACAACGCCGCCGTGGTCGCCATTTCCAACGACGAAACCGGCATTTCCGAGGATCCCGATGTCCGCTTCGAGGTGGCCCGGAAAATCGTCGAGCGCGCCCAGGACCATGGCATCTCGAAGGCCGACGTGGTGATCGATCCGTTGATCATGCCGGTCGGCGCCCTCAACGACGCCGGGCTCATGGCGCTCCGCCTGATCCGCCGCCTGCGCGAGGAGTTGAAGGTCAACACCACCTGCGGCGCCTCCAACTTCAGCTTCGGCCTGCCCAACCGTCACGGCCTCAATTCGTGCTTTCTTCCCATGATCATCGGCGCCGGGATGACCTCGGCGATCACCAATCCCCTGCACGAGCCGGAGATGACCGGCGTCCTTGGCGCCAACGTGGTCATGGGCCACGATCCCAACTGCCAGAACTGGATCAAGCGGTTCCGCGAACCGGCGGCGGAAGGGGAGGGAGCCGGCGGCCGGCGGCGGCGGCGGCGCGAGGGGCGGCCGAGTGCCTGAGGAAAAGCCATCGGCCGAAACCAGGACCGGACGGGCGGGGACAACCGAGGCCGTCGTCATCTTCACGCCATCGGGGCGGCGGGGCCGGTTCCCCGTTGGTACGCCGCTCCTCCAGGCGGCCCGCTCGCTCGGCGTCGACGTGGACTCCGTGTGTGGCGGACGGTCCATCTGCGGCCGATGCCAGATCACCGTATCGGAAGGGCGGTTCGCCAAGCACGAAATCGAATCGCGACCGGCCAACGTTTCGCCGGTGAACGAGGCCGAGACACGCTTCGCGGCCCGGCAAGCCCTCCAGCCGGGACGCCGTCTGTCCTGCCAGGCGCTGATCCGGGGAGACCTCGTGATCGACGTTCCCATGGAGAGCCAGGTTCACCGCCAGGTGGTGCGCAAGCGCGCCGAGGCCCGGGAGATTGCCATCGATCCGGTGATCAAGCTGCACTACGTGGATGTGCGGATGCCGGACATGCACGACCCTTCGTCGGATCTGCGCCGGCTCGAGCAGGCCCTCGATGAGCAGTGGGGGCTGACCGGTCTCGCCTGCGATCCCACCGTGCTCCCGGTCCTTCAGTCCGCGCTTCGCCGGGGGGACTGGTCGGTCACCGTCGCGGTTCGCAACGGCAATCGGCTGCTGGCGGTCTGGCCCGGCTTTCGCGACACCGTCCACGGGCTCGCCATCGACGTGGGCTCGACGACCATCGCCGCGCATCTGTGCAATCTCGAAACCGGCGACGTGACGGCGGCCGCCGGCGTCATGAACCCGCAGATCCGCCTCGGCGAAGACCTGATGAGCCGGGTGTCGTACGTCATGATGAATCCGGGCGGCGACAAGGAACTGACGTCGCTGGTCAGGGCGGCGCTCAACGACCTGGCGGACGAGGTCGCGCGCGACGCGGGCATCGCCGTCGAGGACATCGTGGACGTCACGCTGGTGGGCAACCCCATCATGCATCATCTGGTGCTCGGGATCGACCCGACCGAACTGGGCGGCGCTCCGTTCGCCCTCGCCGTCGATCACGGCCTCGATCTTCCCGCCCGCGACATCGGGCTTCGTCTCCATCCGGGCGCGCGCGTCTACGTGCTGCCGTGCATCGCCGGTCACGTGGGCGCCGATACCGCCGCCGTGCTGCTGTCGGAGGGGCCGCATCTGCTGGACGAGATTTCGCTGGTGGTGGACGTGGGAACCAACGCCGAGATCCTGCTCGGCAACCGCCACCGTCTGCTGGCCGCGTCGAGCCCGACCGGCCCGGCGTTCGAGGGCGCGCAGATCAGTTCCGGCCAGCGCGCGGCGCCGGGCGCCATCGAGCGCGTGCGGATCGATCCGCAAACCCTGGAGCCCCGGTTCCGGGTGATCGGCTCGGACCTCTGGTCGGACGAGGAGGGGTTCGCCGAAAGCATCGAGGGAATCGGTGTCGCCGGCATCTGCGGGTCGGGGATCATCGAGGCGATCGCCGAGATGTACCTGGCCGGTATCGTCACCACCGACGGACTGATCGACGGCGCCCTGGCTTCCAGAAGCGAGCGGGTGGCCGCCGACGGACGCACCTTCTCGTACCGGCTTTACGACGGGCCGCCGGCGCTGACGGTCACCCAGGGCGATGTCCGCGCCATTCAACTGGCGAAAGCGGCGCTGTTCGCCGGCGCGCGGCTGCTGATGGATCGCCTCGGGGTGGATACGGTGGACCGGATCGTCCTCGCCGGGGCCTTCGGCAGCCACATCGACGTCAAGCATGCCATGGTCCTCGGCATGATCCCCGATTGCGACCTGGCCCGCGTCTCGTCGGCGGGAAACGCCGCCGGCACGGGCGCGCGCATCGCGCTGGTGAACAAGGCCGCCCGCGACGAGATCGAGACCTTGGCGCGGTGGATCGAGAAGGTGGAAACGGCCGTGGAACCGGCCTTTCAGGCCCACTTCGTCGACGCCATGGCGATCCCGCACAAGTCCCTGGCGTTTCCCCATCTCGGCGCGGCGGTCGCGTTGCCGCAAGGCCGGACACCCTCCGCCTCCTCGCCGGCCCCGTCGGGCGGCAGGCGCCGCCGCCGTCTCTCCCCGGATCGGTCCCAGGGGGCCTGAACGAGATATCGGGATTTGTGGGGGGGGGGGTGTAACGCGTTTTTCGCAAAACAACCCCATGCACAGTAGAATTTCGGGCGTAAAGAGGCCGCGGGGGCCCGATATTCCGTCCCTTCCGCGTCCGCTTCAGTGCCGCGTGGGCTCGGTTTCCGGCGGGGCGGCGGCGGCGAGGTCGGGTGTTCCAGGGAGGGCGTCCGGCCAGGTGAGCAGGGAGACGGTGGTGTCCGCGCGCGCGGCGTTGGAGGACCGTCGTTCGTCGCTCGGCGTCCAACCGAAGTACTCGCGATAGCACTTGGAGAAATGGGAGGCCGATACGAAGCCGCAGGCGAGGGCCACGTTGAGGATCGAGAGGCTGGTCTGCAATAGGAGGAAACGCGCCCGGTCGAGACGCAGTCCGAGGTAATAGCGCGTCGGCGAGCGGTTGAAGTATTTGCTGAACAATCGTTCCAGCTGGCGCGGCGAGAGGCCCACGTTGCGCGCCAGGTCCGCGCAGCTCATCGGTTCCTCGAGGCTCGCCTCCATCTCCCCGATCGCCTCGATGAGCTTGGTGTTGGTGATGTTGAGCCGCGCCCGCAACTCCATCCGCTGCCCCTCGTAGCCGCTGCGGATCCGGTGATGGATGAGCTGATCGGCGACGCTGGCGGCGATGTCGTGGCCCAGGTGAAGGGCGATGAAATTGAGCATCATGTCGATCGCGGCGGTTCCGCCGGAACAGGTGAACCGGTTGCGGTCGATCTCGTAAAGCTCGGAAACCATCTCGATATCCGGGAACTCCTCGCGGAACCCGTCGATGTTCTCCCAGTGGATGGTGCACCGGTATCCGTCCAGCAGTCCCGCCCTGGCCAACAGGTAGGTGCCGGTGCAGACCGCGCCGACAACGGTGCCATGGGAGGCCAGCCGGCGGAGCTTGGCGTAGAGAGCCGCGTTGCGGTAGTGCTCGGCGCCGATCCCGCCGCAGATCACCAGCACCGGCACGGACGCGATGTCGCCGATGGCGCCGTGGACCATGGCGCGGAGGCCGTTGCTGGCTTCGACCGGCATGCCGTCGATCGAATAGCACTCCCAGGTGTAGATACTGCGTCCGGCGACGCGGTTCGCCAGCCGCAGGGGCTCCACGGCCGCGGAAAACGCGATCATCGAAAACCCCGGCACCAGAAACAATCCGACCCGCGTCGGCTCGCCTCCGGGGGGAGTATTGATCATGAGTTTTCGCCTCCCGAAGCAATTCACAATCAACCCTCCCGACGAGGATACAGTACGCGAAAGAAACGACAAAGGCGATTTTGACATGTACATGGCGTCCCAAGGAACCGGGCGGCTTTAAAAGATGCCGTAGATCTCGCCGTTTTCATCGACGCCGATGCCGTTCGCCGATGGAGTTCTTGGCAATCCGGGCAGCGTCATGATGTCTCCGCAAATAACCACCAGGAACTCGGCGCCGCCCGAGAGCCGGATCTCGCGGATCGGCACCACGTGGTTGGTGGGGGCCCCGCGCAGGTTCGGATCGGTGGAAAAGCTGTACTGGGTCTTGGCGATACACACGGGATAGTGACCGAAACCGGCTTTCTGCAGTTCGGCGAACCGGTTGCGGATCTTCTTGTCGGCGATGATCCCCTGGGCGCCGTACATGCGCTGCGCCACCGTCCGGACCTTCTCCCACAGCGGCATGTGGTCCTCGTACAGGCAATGGAATTCGGATCCATTCTCCTCGATTCCGCGAACCACCGCGTTTGCCAGGTCCTCCGCGCCGGCGCTGCCCACGGCCCAGTGATCGGCGACCACGGCCTTCACCTCCATCTCGGCGCAGACCTGGCGCAACAGATCGATCTCCGCGTCGCTGTCGGTGCTGAACCGGTTGATGGCGACGATTACCGGAAGCCCGAAGCTGCGGACGTTCTCCACATGGCGGCTGAGGTTCTCCGCTCCCTTCACCAGGGCGGCCATGTTCTCCTGGTCCAGCTTCTCCCTGGGGAGCCCGCCGTGCATTTTCAGGGCCCGCGCGGTCGCCACGAGAACCGCCATATCGGGTTTCAGACCCGCCTTGCGGCATTTGATGTCGAAGAACTTCTCCGCGCCGAGGTCGGCGCCGAACCCGGCTTCGGTGACCACGTAGTCGGCGAGCTTCAGCGCCGCCTTGGTGGACAGCACCGAATTGCAGCCGTGGGCGATGTTGGCGAAGGGTCCGCCGTGGATGAACGCCAGGTTGTTCTCCAGCGTCTGCACCAGGTTGGGCATGAACGCGTCCTTGAGCAGCGCCGTCATCGCGCCCTGAGCGGCCAGGTCCCTGGCGAACACCGGTTCGCGGTCGAAGGTGTGGGCGACGATGATGTTGCCGAGGCGCTTGCCGAGATCCTCGAGGTCCGTGGCGAGACAGAAGATGGCCATCACCTCCGAGGCGACGGTGATATCGAAGCTCTCCTGGCGCGGAAAACCGTCGGACACGCCGCCGAGGCTGCACACGATGCCGCGCAGGGCCCGGTCGTTCATGTCCACGACCCGCCGCCAGGCGATCCGCCGTTCGTCGATGCCGAGCGTGTTGCCCCAGTAGATGTGGTTGTCGATCAGCGCCGCCAGCAGATTGTTGGCGGCGCCGATGGCGTGAAAGTCGCCGGTGAAATGCAGGTTGATATCGGTCATCGGCACGACCTGGGCGTAACCGCCCCCGGCGGCGCCGCCCTTCATGCCGAAGCAGGGGCCGAGCGATGGCTCGCGAAGGCAGATCATCGCCTTCTTGCCGATCCGGTTGAGGGCATCGCCGAGCCCGACGGTGGTGGTGGTCTTGCCCTCGCCGGCGGGCGTGGGGGTCACCGCCGTTACCAGGATGAGCCGGCCGTCGGGCCGGTCGGAGAGCGACTGGATGTAGGGCAGGGACACCTTGGCCTTGAAATGCCCGAACGGCTCCAACGCTTCCGCCGGTATGCCGAGCCGCTCCATGGCCAGCCCCGTGATCGGGCGCATGGCCGCCGACCGGGCGATGTCGATGTCGCTTTTCGGATGTTCGTGGAGCGACGGCGGCGATGCCTCCGCCTTACGCGAGACTGCCGCCTTTTGCAAAGAACGTGCTCGGGCCAATGGTGCCACTCCCTTGCCGCGTGGGCGGACAGCCCCGAAGGCGACCGCCATGAGCAACAATGACGCAAGATCATGCTAGTCGCTGTCCCGAATGCGACAATCCCTCTTCACCAGCCGCTGTCGCCGAAGGGGCGCTACCCTTTCACGCAAACCACCTGCTTCAACGTATGAACCACGTCGACGAGGTCTTCCTGCGCCTTCATCACCGCGTCGATGTCCTTGTAGGCCATGGGGGTCTCGTCGATCACGTCGGCGTCCTTGCGGCATTCGACGCCCTCCGTCGCCCTCGCGTGGTCCGCGAGGGTGAAGCGCTTTTTTGCCTCGTTGCGCGACATGGCCCGGCCGGCCCCGTGGGAGCACGAGCAGAACGAGTCCCGGTTGCCCTTGCCCCGGACGATGAACGACCGCGCGCCCATGGATCCCGGGATGATGCCGAGTTCACCCTCGCGGGCGCTCACCGCGCCCTTGCGGGTCACCCAGACCCTGGCCCCGAAGTGCTCCTCCTCGGCCACGTAGTTGTGGTGACAGTTCACGGCGGTCTCGCCCGCCTCGAAGCCGGTGAACATGCGCGACATCACGTCCAGCACGGCCGCCATCATCACTTCGCGGTTGGTCCGCGCGAACGCCTGGGCCCAGGAAACCGCCTTGACGTAGTCGTTGAAGTGCTCGGTTCCCTCCGGCAGGTAGGACAGGTCGGCGTCGGGCAGCGAGATGAAGAACCGCTCCATCTCCTTCTTCGCCAGTTCGATGAAGTACGACCCGATGCGGTTGCCGATGCCTCGCGAACCCGAGTGCAGCATCACCCACACGCGGTCCGTCTCGTCCAGGCAGACCTCGATGAAATGGTTGCCGGTGCCGAGCGTTCCGAGATGATGGACGCTGTTGGCCTTGCCGAGCGCGGGGTGCCGTTCGACGATCTCCTCGAGACCCTGTTGCAGCGTGCCTTGACGGAACGGGAGGTTGTTCCAGACCGAGGCGATGGCATTCGGCGGCTCGCCCCACGCGCCCCGGTCGGTCTTGACGTTTCCCTTTCCCGTCCGCCCGTGCGGCACGGCCTTCTCGATGGCGTTCCTTAGATCCGCGAGCGTCTCGGGCAGCTGATGCGACGTGAGCGAGGTCCGGACCGCCATCATGCCGCAGCCGATGTCCACGCCCACCGCCGCCGGGATGATGGCTTTCGTGCACGGAATGACCGAACCGACGGTGGCGCCCTTGCCCCAATGCACGTCGGGCATGGCCGCGACATGGTGGTGGACGAACGGCAGCGCCGCGATGTTGCGAAGCTGCCGTTCGGCGTTTTCGGCGACGGGCACGCCCCGGGTCCAGGCCTTGATGGGCACGCCGTCCGTGAGGATGGTATCGTAACTGCTCATCGGGTTACTCATCGGTCCTTGCTTTCCCGGCTGTCCCCGGCCAAACGGAAAACCCCTCCAGGAGGTGTTCCGGGAGGGGTTTGCGAGACGCGATCGTTACTGGGGCCGATTACGCGCCGCGTCCTCCCGGGTTCCAGGCATCGGCCGACCGCGCGACACCGCAGTCGCGGCGGAGCGCGTGGCGTGATATCGGGGTTGTTCCCGTCGAGGGTTGCTTCCGGTCGAAAGAAACAGACATATATCCCATCCAATTGTACCATGCGGGCCATGGTCCCGCGATGATCATTGCCGGCGGGAGGAACGGAGTACAGATGATAAGAACGGTCGGCGTTGTCTTGTGCCTGGCGGCGGTTATCGGTCTCGCGACCGCGTGCGAATTTACCGTCGATCGCCAGACCGGCGAGCGAACCAGGCAATTTACATTGCCGGGAACGGCGGCCAACGAGGCGTCCTTCAACGAGCGCTGGCGGCGATGTGTCCAGTTTGCCTCGCAAAGCCATTGCGAGCAGCAATTCGGCGGGCGAACGCCCATGGATTCGGCCTTTTCGTTCGGCAGCGGCCGCAGCCCCGATCCGTGATCCCGGGCCGGACATGCCTCGTGGCGGGCTTTACCGGGAAAGCTCCTTGACCAGGATCAGCTTGTTGTCGCCGTCGCGGTAGAAGTCGGGCAATTCGGCGACCTTGCGGTAGCCGCGCGCGCGGTAGAACGCGCGGGTGGGCGCGTAGAGATCGCTGCTGGACGTGTCCACGTAGACGCGCTCGCCGCCCTCCCGGGACATCGCCGCTTCCGCCAGCCGAAGCAACTCGCGCCCGAGGCCGGTTCCCTGGCGCGCCGGGCGGACCACGATCCAGTAGAGGTCGAAGCGTCCGGGGGCGCCCGACGTGGGGCCGAAACAGGCGTAGCCGGCCAGGCGCGCGCCGGGCTCTTCCGCGAGAATGAAGGAGTAGCCGCTGGCGGCGCCGAGCTTCACGCGTGTCTCGACGAGTTCGGCCGCGATGGACACCTCGTCGGTGGAAAAGAACCGCGTCGCCGCGACCAGGGACCGAACCCGTTCGATATCCTCTTCGCGGACATCCTCCAGCATGGTCAGCCCGCCGCCCTCGGCCGATCCCCGGTCCGGCGAGCGCCAACCCACGGGCCGCTTCGCGACCGCGACACCGGCGGCCAATCCCATGAAGAACCGGCGGGCGTTGCGCCCCAGGGTCCGGACCCGGTAACCGCCTTCCTGCACGACCGTGGTCGGATAGCCTTCGGCGCCGATCATATGGCCGATGGTTTCGAAGTCGTCGGCGCCATTGCTCCACGTTCCCGTCGGATCCCCCTTGGCCGTGTCGAGGCCGAGGGCGAGGATCAGATACGCCGGGGCAAAGCGGTGAACGCGCCGAAGCGCCTTCTTCAGGGCCTGCCTGAACTCGTCCGGCGTGATCGTCTCCGGGAGCGGGATGTTGAGGTTGTAACCGGCGCCACGGCCGCGTCCGCCCTCGTCCTTGAACCCGGAGAAGTAGGGATAGGCGAAGTTGGGGTGGCCGTGGATGGAGACGGTCAGCACGTCGGAGCGCTGGTAGAAGATGTCCTGCGTGCCGTTTCCGTGGTGATAATCGATGTCGAGGACGGCGACCCGGCCGAACCGGCTGAGATAGTGGGCGGCGATCGCCGAGTTGTTGAAATAGCAGAACCCGCCGAACGCCTTGTGTTCGGCATGATGCCCCGGCGGGCGGACCAGGGCGTAGGCGACGGCCGCTCCCTCGAGCACCGTTTCGGCCGCGGTCAGGGCGCAGTCCACGGCGCGCCGGGCCGCGAGAAAGGCCTCCTGGTTCAGGGGCGTAAAGGTATCGATGCAGAAATACCCGGCGCGCACGGTCCTCTCCTTGGGCGGACGCGCGGCGTTGCGGATGGGGAAGACGTAGGGGTAGATGGATTTGCCGGCGGGCACGCCCTTGCACGCCTTTTCCAGGTAGTCGATCAGGCGGCCGTCGTGAACGGCGGCGATGAAACGCTCGCTGAACCGCCTGGGCGCGACCTGGTGGAACAGGCCCGTCTGCTCCAACTCGCCGAGGATCGACTTCACGCGGACCGGCGCTTCCACGTAGCCCCGCTCCCGGACATGATGGATCTGGTGCTTGTCGTTGACGATCAGCGGAATGGCCTTCGCCATGACGTGCGTCGTCTTGACCGGTTGCGGCTTCGTGCGGCGCGCGTAGCGCGGCGGCCGCAGCCGTACGGGATCGTCCTTGATCGATTGCACGACCATGTCGATGTAGTCGGGCGAACAGACGGTCTTGTATTTCCGCTCCAGGATCGCGCGGACGATTTCGCGCACGGCATCCCGGCCGGGAAGCTCGGGCCGGCCGAGACCATCGTAGACGAGATAGGGCGGATCGGTGTCTTCGGGGGAAAGTGGCGTCTCGTAGGCGGTCCCGGCGATGGGGCGGGCTCCGTAGCGTTCGTAGAACCTGAGCCGCGCCTCGTTCTGAGCGCGTGTGTCCGGGTCCGGGCTGAGCGCGGGGTCGTCGGGCAGACACTCGAAGAACAGCCCGACGGCGCCGAGGACGGCGGCCGCCTCTTCCCGCAATCGCTGGAAAATGATCGCGCCGATACCGCCGCCGGTTTCGCCGGGAGCCGCCGACAGCACCTCCATGTAACAGAAGTTGAGGTCCGAGGCGTAAAGCAGCAGCGCCATGCCGCGCACCCGGTCGCGGGAGTCCTCGGCGACCAGGAGTTCGGAAATGAAGCGATACTTGAGCGGATCCCGCAGTTGCGCCGGGAGTTTAGCGATGTCGTCTTCGGGCATTCCGGGGAACTGGTGACGCAGGATCGCCTGGGCTTCGGCGATCGCCGTCTGGTTCGTCGGCGTCCGGTCGTCCACCACCTTTCGAATGCGGATCATGGATCAGGCCACGGGAGAGGGGAGGACGCCCGGAAGAGCCGCCTCGACGATGCGCGCCACGACGGCATCGAAACCGAGCCCCGCGCGGGAGGCCGCCGCCATGAAACCGGCGTCCGGCGACAGGCAGGGATTGCCGTTGACCTCGATCACGAAGGGACGGCCGTCGGGATCGGCGCGGAAGTCGACGCGGGCATAACCGGAAAGCTCGAACAGCGACCAGCACCGGAGCGCGAGGTCGCGGAGCCGCGCCGTCAGCCGGTCGTTTTCCCCGCCGGACAGGAACCGCCTGGGCGTGTGGCTGTAGGCGAAACCGTCGGCGATCCACTTGGCTTCGTAATCGACGATCCGGGGTCTCCCGGCGGGGAAATCCTGGAACACGATTTCGGCGGCGGGCAGCACTTCCGGTCCGTCGGGCCCTTCGAGAACCGACAGGTTGAACTCACGGCCGTCGAGGAACCGTTCGGCGAACCACGTTCCGCCGAAGCGCGCGGCGCGGGCCGCCAGCTCTTCCGCGGCGGCGGCCGATGGGACCACCGAGCCGGCGTCGATACCGACCGAGGCGTCCTCCCAAACGGGCTTTACGATGACTTTGCCCGCCGGCGCCAAGCCATGGCCGTCGGCCGACCAATCCGGCGTCGGGATGCCGCGTTCCCGCATGAGCCGCTTGGCTTCCGTCTTGTCCGAGGTCGCGGCGAGGGCGTCCGCGCCGCAGCCGGTATACGGCAGGCCATGCGCGTCCAGCATCCTCGGAACCCCCACCGCCAGGCGCCCCTCGCCGCGCAGGGTCTCCACCAGGTTGAAGGCCAGATCGACCGTTTCCGCCGCCAGGAGACGCGCGGTCTCCCGCTCGTCGGCGACCGCCAGGATTTCGGCGTCGAAACCGAGACGGCGAAGGGAGGCGGCGACCCGTTCGGCCTGGTCCCGCGTATCGGCTTCGTCGGGGCGGTCCTCGATGTCCGTCGCGCCGTGGAGCACGACGGCGCGGCGGCCCCTCCGTTTCATCGTCGCGAGGCCGCTTCGGCCGGCCGAGGCTCGGCGCGCGGGCCGACCCGGGCGATGGCCGCGTCCATGATTTCGCCCATGAACCGGTCGTAGGACAGTCCCACGAGATCCGCCAGGATGGCCAGGTCCGAATACTTCGGACGGAGACCCGGAAGCGTGTTGGCCTCCAGGAATTGGGGAACACCGTCCGCGTCCGACCGGAAGTCGAGGCGGGCGGCATCCCGGCATTCGAGGGCGCGGTACGCTCTCAGGGCCGACGCGCCCGCCTGCATGGCCTCGTCGTCGGTGGCCAGCGTGCAGCGAACGGTGGTCTGCCAATGCTCCTTGGCTTCGAGCGAATAGATGGTGCCCTGGTCGTCCCGGAGGAAGGCGATCTCCATGACGCCGAGCACGCGGGCATCCCGGCCGTTGCCGACGATGCCCACCGTGAATTCGCGGCCGGGCAGGTAGGCCTCGGCGAGAACCGGCTGACGGAACTTCGCCCGCAAGGCCCGCGCGGCGGCTTTCAGGGCCGGCCGCGTTTCCACCAGCGAGGCGTTGGCGCACCCCTTGCCGGTTCCCTCCGCCAGCGGTTTGACGAAGGCCGGAAACGCGATGTTGGCGGTGTCGGCGTCGTCGTCGGTCTCAAGCACCGCGAAGCCGGCGGTGGGGATGCCGGCGTCCCGGACCAGACGCTTGGCGACGGCCTTGTCGAGGGTCGCCGCCGAGGTCAGCGGATCGGAGAACACGTAGGGGATGTCATAGGCCTCGAGGATCGCCGGCACCTGTGCCTCGCGGGATCGGCCGCGCAGGCCCTCGGCGATGTTGAACACGAGATCCCAGCGATCCCCGGCGACAAGCCTCTCGGTCAATCGCCGCACGTGGCCGATCCGATCCACCTCGAAGCCCAGGCGAACCAGCGCCGACTCGATCGCCTCGATCGTCGTCTCGCTGTCGAATTCCGCCGTTTCTTCTTCCGTGTAACCGGCTTTCAGATAGTCGGAGCGGAGATCGAAGGTGAAGCCGATCCGCATCACGCCGCCCTCTCCACCCGGGCCGTTTTCCCGCCCAGCGTGCCGCCGGGATCCGGATAGCGGTAGAGGCCGTTCTCGAAATTGGTGAGCAGGAGATCGTCGCCCTCGCGGCCGACGACGTAATCCGGCAGCAGCGGGATCTTGCCGCCGCCGCCCGGAGCGTCGATCACGAAGTTGGGGACCGCATAGCCCGTCGTATGACCGCGGAGCCCGCGAATGATCTCGATCCCCTTGTCCACCGTCGTCCGGAAATGGGCGGAACCGAGGATGGGGTCGCATTGATAGAGGTAGTAGGGCCGCACGCGGCGTTGAAGAAGACCGTGCATCAGCGGCCGCATCACCTCGATGTCGTCGTTGATGCCCTTGAGCAACACGGTCTGGCTGCCGAGGGGCACGCCCGCGTCGGCGAGCCGCTCGCAGGCTTCCGTGGTCTCGGGGGTCAGTTCCGCGGGGTGGGTGAAGTGGATGCTCATCCACACCGGCTTGTGCTTCTTGAGGATGCGGACCAGCGAGCGGGTGATCCGCATGGGCAGGACGACCGGGACCTTGGTGCCGAGACGCACGAATTCCACATGGCGGATCGCGCGGAGCCGGCCCAGCAGATGATCGAGCTTGTCGTCCGAGAGCGTGAGGGGATCGCCGCCGGAAATCAGCACGTCGCGGATCTCGGTGTGCTCCTCGATATAGGCGATGGCCTGATCCCACTGCGAGCGGCCGAACTCGTACTCGCCTCCCGGTTCTCCGACCATGCGGGCGCGGGTGCAATACCGGCAGTAGGTGGAGCAGAACCCGGTGGAGAGAAACAGCACGCGGTCGGGATAGCGGTGCACCAAACCGGGCACGGCGCTGTGATTGTCCTCGCCGAGCGGGTCGCCGGATTCGCCGGGGCCCTCGATGTATTCGTCGCCCACGGGAATGTGGGTGCGGCGCAATGGCTCGGCGGGATTCTCGCGGCTCATCAGGCTCGCGTAATAGGGGGTAATGCCGAGGGGCAGCGCGCCATGATGCCGCGCGATGGCGGCGCGCTCGTCCTCGGAGAGATCGAACACCCGCTCCAATTCGGGCAACGATCGAATTCTGTGGCGCACCTGCCACCGCCAGTCATTCCAGGAGTCCATACCGGCGTCCGGGAAGATCTCCCGCAGAAAGGCGTGACTGCGTTTGCTCGCGGGGAACCGTTCGATTCGCCGGGCGGGCCGTGGTGTCGGGGTTGTCGGGGGAAATTGCGGAGATCGGGAGGAAGGGCGACTGGAACCGCCGGAATCCGGAATCTCCAGAAAAAACAGGCCTGCGGCGGATTCACAACCAGTGTCGGGAGGCTCGGCGGCCTCCGCGTCGACGATCTTCTCCATTTTAGCTGGGTTCCAATGATTTCGGAGAGATCGTCGCGCGCCCATCGCCGTGTCGGCATCTCTCCCGTTTGAGCGTTAAATGGCTGGTTTTCGACCGTTGTCAACAGGAATTCCGCGACGCGCGAAATGGGCCGCGAAAAAGAGCCCGGCGGGCGTCCTCGGGGCCCGTCGAGCGGTCAACTAATCGGCCGACTCGATCCTGGCGAGGCGAAGGACGTTGGTCACGCCGGCCACATGCAGGGGCAGGCCGGCGGTGATGACGAGATTGTCGCCGGCGACCGCGATGCCCGCGTCCAACGCATGGCGCACGGCGACGGCCTCCATGTGCTCGTAGTCGTCCAGCTCCTTGACCTGGACCGCGTGAACGCCCCAGACCAGGGTCAATTCGCGCGCGACCCTCGGCGATGGCGTCAGGCCCACGATCGGGACCAACGGTCGGGCGCGCGCCGCCCGCACGGCGGTCGAGCCGGAACTGGTAAAGGTCACGATGGCCGCCGCCGGCAGCGTCTGGGACGCCTGGCTCGCGGACTCGGTAATGGTGTCCGCCATGGTCGCGGCCGGTCTGGCCTGCCCGGCCCTGATCATGTCCCGGTAGGCGGGGTCGTTTTCGGTGTGGCGGATGATCCGGTCCATCATGCCCGCGACCAGCGCCGGATGATCGCCGACCGCGGTTTCGGCCGACAACATGACGGCGTCGGCGCCTTCGTAGACCGCGGTGGCCACATCGGAAGCCTCGGCGCGCGTCGGGGTATGCGACCGGATCATGGAATCGAGCATCTGCGTGGCCACGATCACCGGCCGGCCCGCTCTCCGGCTCGCGCGAACGATGCGTTTCTGAATGGCCGGCACGGTTTCCGGGGGCAGCTCCACGCCGAGATCGCCGCGCGCCACCATGACGGCATCCGTCAGCCGGATGATCTCGTCGAGATGCTCGACGGCCGAAGGTTTCTCGAGCTTCGAGATCAGCCTCGCGCGCCCGTCGATCAGCCGCCGCGCTTCCTCCACGTCCTCCGGCCGCTGAACGAACGAGAGGGCGATGGCGTCGAACCCGAGGCTGAGGGCGAACTCCAGGTCGCGCCGGTCCTTTTCGGTCAGGGGCGAAACATCGAGCATCACATTGGGCAGATTGACGCCCTTGTTGTCGGACAGCGGGCCTCCCACGGCGACTTTCGTGTCGGCGAAATCGGATCCGTTCGCGATCACCTCGAGGCGCAGCCTGCCGTCGTCCACGAGCAGTTCCGAGCCGGGACGCAACGCGGCGAAAATCTCCGGATGAGGCAACGGCGCCCTTCGGGAGTCACCGGGTTCGTCCGACAGGTCCAGCCGGAACCGCTGACCGGTTTCGAGCCGGACGGGTCCCGCCGCGAAAGTGCCCACCCGGAGCTTGGGACCCTGCAGATCGGCGAACACGCCGATCGGGCGGCCGACCCGCTTCTCGACGTTGCGGACGGTCCCGAGCCGCGCCGCGTGCTCCGCGTGCGTGCCGTGAGAGAAGTTGAACCGGAAAACATCCGCGCCCGCATGAAACAGGTCGACCAGTTGCTCCTCGCCGCCGCTGGCCGGGCCGATGGTCGCGACGATCTTGGTCTGCCTCCATCGGCGCATCACGGGCGCTCCCTTTGGCCGGGCGGTTATCCAATCCCTGGCTTCGCCGGCGCGATCGGGGGAGAAATGCCGGATCTCCACATGGGGAAACAGCCGATTGCCGATGATCGAGGCCGTTTCCGCCCATCCCTGGTCGGATACGACGGCCTTCTTGCTGAACCTGCCGAGGTTTGGAAACGCGAACTTGAGGTCGGCCAGCAAGGCCTCGAAGGATATGCCGTCGAAATGGGCCATTTCCACGTAGACGCCGAGTTTTTCCGCCGCGTCGAACTTGGCGCGGGCGGCGGCGATGACACGCTCGATATCGTCCTTGTCGATCTTGCCCGATATCCGCGCCCCGATGACGTCGGGAGCGTCCATGTCCAGTATCTCGATCATCTCACGGTTTCCTCTCCCTCGGATCCGGTGCTTGACCCGGCCGCGCCGCGGCGGCCCTTGCCATGGCCAGCACGTCATCCGCTGTGTGGCCGCGTTCCCGCAGCGACCGGATGGTCTCGTCGCCCCGGCGCTTGGAAAGCCGGTTTCCGGTTTCGTCGTGGCACAGGTCGTGGTGATGCCAGATCGGCGGCGGAAGATCCAGCAACGCATAGAGCGTCCGGTGCACGTGGGTCGCGTCGAACAGATCCTTGCCCCGGGTCACTTCCGTCACGCCCTGCGCCGCGTCGTCCACGACCACCGCCAGATGATAGCTCGCCGCCACCTCCTTGCGGGCGATCACCACGTCGCCGAACCGGCCGATCGCGGCGGCTTGCGGCCCGAGCCGCCGATCCGTCCACGACAGCCGTCCGGTCAGCTCGCGCACCCGGGCGATGTTCAGGCGGATGGCATACGGGCGGCCGGCGGCGATCAACGCGTCGCGTTCGGCGGCGGTCCGGCCGCGGCACGTTCCGGGATAGAGGATGCCGCCGTCGGGCGCGATGGCGTGCGGCGCTCCCGCCGCCGCCTCGATTTCCGCGCGGATTTCCCGGCGGGTGCAAAAGCACGGGTAGGTGACGCCGAGTTCGTCCAGCCGGTGGAGGGCATCGCGGTACAGATCCATGCGCTCCGACTGGCGCGCCACCGGCTCCTCCCACGTCAGCCCCAGCCAGCGCAGATCATCGAGATTGCGCTCGATGAACTCGGCCCGGCACCGCCCGGTATCGATGTCCTCGATCCGAACGAGAAAGCGGCCTCCCGCGCGAATCGCCACGTCCCATGCGTACCGCGCGGAAAAGGCGTGGCCAAGGTGGAGGTCGCCCGTGGGGCTCGGCGCGAAACGGCTGACCAGGGTCATCATCCGTTTTCCAGTTCGTCCCGGAGCATCTCGAGGCTCAGCCACCGGTCCTCCGCCGCCGCGAGATCGGCGCCGGCGGCTTCCAGCTCGGCCGCCGTCCTGGCGAAGGCGTCGGGGTCGCGGGCATAAAAGCCCGGATCCGCGAGAACCGCTTGCAGACGGGTTATTTCGGATTCCAGGGCCTGGATCCGCGCCGGCAGGACCTTGTGGGCATGTTCGTCCTTGAAGGACATCTTGCGCTTCCTGCCCGGCGCGGACGGGGAGTCCGGCGAGGCCGGGGACGCGGCCGATTTCGCTTTCCCGGTTTTCGTCGTCTGTTTGGCCGCCGTGGCGGCGCCGCCACGCTGCGCGATCATGTCGCTGTAACCGCCGGCGTACTCGACCCAGCGTCCGGCGCCCTCGAAGGCGATGACCGAGGTGACCACCCGGTCGAGGAAATCGCGATCGTGACTCACCAGAAGGACGGTGCCGGAATACTCGTCCAGCATCTCCTGAAACAGGTCGAGGGTTTCCAGGTCGAGGTCGTTGGTGGGCTCGTCGAGCACCAGCAGATTGGAGGGTTGCGCCAGGGCGCGGGCAACCATCAGACGGCCGCGTTCGCCACCCGAAAGCGCGCCGATGGGGGTGCCCGCCTGCTCGGGCGCGAACAGGAAATCCTTCATGTAGGCGATCAGGTGCTTGGGCTTGCCCGCGACGAACACCATGTCGCCGCGCCCGCCGGTGAGCGCCTCGCTCAGGGTCAAGTGGGACTCGAGGCTTTCACGCCGCTGGTCGAGAGACACCATCTGAAGGTTGGCGCCAAGACGGACGGTGCCGGAATCGGGTTGCAGGGCGCCGGTCAACAGGTTGATGAGCGTGGTCTTGCCGGCGCCATTGGGACCGACGATCCCCACCGTGTCGCCGCGCTGGATGCGCAGCGAAAGATCGTCGACAACCTTGAGGTCGCCGTAGGATTTGGCGATGCCCTTGGCTTCGATCACCAGCTTCCCAGAGACGTCGCCCTCGGTGACGGTCATCCTGACCCGTCCTTCCGGCTGGCGCTGTTCGCCGCGTTGCCGGCGCATGGCGTTGAGCGCGCGGAGGCGCCCCTGATTGCGCCGCCGGCGGGCGGTCACGCCGCCATAGTGGAGCCAATTGATTTCCTGGAGGATCTTGCGATTGAGTTTGTGGCGCTCGAGTTCCGCCTGTTCCACCACGTCGTCGCGCCAGTCCTCGAAATGGGCGAAGCCGCGGTCGAGTTCGCGGGTGATACCTCCATCCAGCCAGATGGTGGATCGCGAGAGGTTTTCCAGGAATCGCCGGTCGTGGCTGATCAGGACCAGCGCGGAACCGATACCGTTCAGCGTGCTTTCGAGCCATTCGATGGCGGGCAGGTCGAGGTGGTTGGTGGGTTCGTCGAGCAGCAGGATATCGGGTTCTGGCGCCATGACGCGGGCCAGCGCGCTCCGTCTCGCCTCGCCGCCGGAGAGCCGGGCCGGGTTCTCGTCGCCGGTGAGGCCCAATTGCGCCAACAGGTATCGCGCCCGGTGGGGATCGTCGCCGGGGCCAAGGCCCGCCTCGACGTAGGCGCCGGTGGTGGCATGGCCGGAGAGATCCGGTTCCTGGGGCAGATAGCGCACCGTCGCGCCGGGTTGAACGAAACGCTCGCCGGTGTCGGCTTCCACCAGTCCCGCCGCAATCTTGAGCAGCGTCGACTTGCCCGAACCATTGCGTCCCACCAGGCACAACCGGTCGCCCTCGGACACGGACAGTTCCGCGCCCTCCAGCAGCGGCTGGCCGCCGAAGGTCAGATGGATGTCGCGAAGAAACAGAAGCGGTGGAGCCATGAGCCTCGCGTTTAGACTATTCCGCGCCGTTGTTGAAGGGTTCGGACGCGGTCACCGGCGGCCGGGGGCGCGATCCCTGCTCACGGCCCCGTCGTGGTCTCGCCCCGGGACGCGCTCCAGGTGTCGCCGCTCAAAATCAGCGGCACGCCCGGGATCGCCCAAACCACCTGGAGGAACCGGAAGCCGAGGGCCAACAGAACGCAGGCATTGGCGCCGCCGGCGATATGGGGGGCAAGCACGAGCACCAGCACGCCCTCCAGCACGCCGAAGCCCTGGGGTGTCGGTATGAATATGGCCAGCACCATGGCGGTCGGAATGATCAGCGCCGCCGCCTCGACCGCATGATCGATGCCGAGCGAAATCCCGATGGCGGCCGTCGACGCGACGATCAGGGCCTGGACGATCAGGCTGAGCACGAAGGTGTGGGTTAGCACGCGGTTTTTTTCGAGTAGACGTTCGCCGATGGCGATCATGCCGTCGGAGGTGACGGCGGGATCCTTGCGGAAGAGCCTCAGCAACCGAAGCACAAGCCGGTACAGCCGAAACCTGAGAACCAAATAAATGGCCAGGGACCCCGCCACGCAGGCGGCGAGGACGCCTCGGGCGATGCCGGCAAACTCCGCGTCGTTGATCCAGATGGCGGCCGCCACCCCCGCGAGCACAAGGAGCGCCAGTAATCCGAGAATGCGATCGGTAAGGAGCGCGACCAGCACGGGACGCCACGAACCGGTCCATCTGCGCAACATGATGCCCCGGTAGATATCGGCCCCGGTGGCGCCGGGCATGGCGAGTTGCACCAGGTTGCCCACCAGCGAAATGCCCATGGCGCGCGCCCTCGCGATTTTCAGGTCAAGGCCGATCAGGAGCAGATAGAGACGGTATGCCCCGACAAAGGGTGCCGGCAGGGCCAGGAGGATGGCCAGCAGGGCCTCGCGCGGCGACGCGCTCTTGACCAGGGACACCAGCCCGGGCTCGATGGACTCCACGTCCGCGTCCGGAACGGTGATGGCATGGCCATCGACCCGGAGCGTGGTTTCGCGGCTCGTTTCGGACACCGACAGCAGCCGGCCCTCGGTTCCATTGACCAGATGCACCTGATCGTACCACGACAGCGCCATCACGACATACGTGACGAGGGCGGCGCAAACGGCGAGGCGCACCAGGGTCCAGGCGAGAGATCGGGCGCGGTGTGTGGACAAGGAAAACGTGACCGGAACCAAAGGGATCGGGGCGAGTTTGATCAAGGAGGCGCAACACTAGCTGTTTTCGGCGCGGGCGTCGATGGATGGGATCGCGGACCGGGGGAATTTATTCGACCCTGTTCGCGACAACCGCGTTTCCGGGAAGTCTTGACTTACCACGCATGGCCCGGCCCTGTATGGTTTGCTCTCTCGACGTCCCGGTGGGCCGGGTTTGGCATTCTCGTCCATCGGCAGCGACGGAAACGCGACAGCGAAGATCGCCGGCCGTCGATCGGGTATCGGAGAGCTGCGAGCGGGGAGACGTCATGCCGTTGAGTGCAATTCGCGACTTCTTCAGGATGGAGGCCGCCGGCGGGATTATTTTGGTGATCGCCGCGGCCCTTGCCGTCGTGGTGTCCAATTCCCCGCTCGCCGGTCTGTACGACGCGTTTCTGAACCTGCCCACGCAGGTCCGCGTCGGCGCCCTGGATATCGACAAACCGTTGTTGCTGTGGATCAACGACGGCCTGATGGCGGTTTTCTTTTTTCTCGTGGGCCTGGAGATCAAGCGCGAGTTGCTGGAAGGCGAGCTGTCGACGATCTCCCAGGCGGCCCTGCCGGCGGTAGCGGCGGTGGGCGGAATGGCGGTTCCCGCCCTGATATACGTGCTCATCAACCTCGGGCAGCCCCAAAACCTGAACGGTTGGGCCATTCCGGCGGCGACCGATATCGCCTTTGCGCTCGGCGTCATGGCGCTGCTCGGAAACAAGGTGCCGCTGTCGCTCAAGGTACTGCTCACCGCGATCGCCGTCTTCGACGACCTTGGCGCGATCATCGTCATCGCGCTGTTTTACACGGCCGACCTGTCCCTGCTGTCGTTGTACCTGGCGTTGGGCGGGCTGGCGATTCTGGTGGCTCTGAACCTGTTGGGTGTCACCAGGACGGCGCCGTACATCGTGATCGGCGTACTCATCTGGGTGTGCGTGCTCAAGTCGGGAGTCCACGCCACGCTCGCCGGCGTGGCCATCGGGCTGACCATTCCGCTCCGAGCCACGGACGCCGAGGGCCATTCTCCGCTCCGCCACCTGGAACACGGTCTTCACCGTTGGGTCGCGTTCGCGATCCTGCCGATCTTCGCGTTCGCGAACGCCGGAATATCCTTCGACGGTATCGGTCTGCACAGCTTCATGGATTCGGTGCAACTGGGCGTCTCCGCCGGCCTGTTCATCGGCAAGCAGATCGGCGTGTTCGGCGTCCTGTTTCTGATGATCCGGTTCGGACTTGCACGAATGCCCGCAGGCGCCAATTGGATCCAACTGTACGGCGTTTCCGTCATGTGCGGCATCGGCTTCACCATGAGCCTGTTCATCGGCGGCCTGGCGTGGCAGCACGCGGATTTCGACGCATCGGTGCGCCTCGGCGTCATCGCCGGCTCCGTCCTGTCGGCGGCCGCCGGCTTCCTGATCCTCGGGTTCGGAGCCGTCGCCAAACCGGCGGAGGGGTCCGCGCCGCCGCCGCCGGAGACGGACGCGGCAATCGAGCCTGATGCCTTGACGGCGGGGTCGCGGGTGGACGGTTAACGTTTCATCCGCCCGCCATTCCATGTAAGATCCGCGCGATCCCCATTTCGCGGAGCATTGACCATGACGCCTCCCGCCACTCGCCGGTTCGCGGCGCTGCTATCGCCACTGGCCCTGATCGGCGCGGTATTCGCCCTGTCGGCGTGCGAACTGGCCTATCACGAGTTCGGTTCCGACAGGCGCGCGGGGTGCGATCCGTGGACGGTTGGCTGCCGGCCCGTCATCGACGTGGCGGGGGAGGGACCCATACAGACAACCTTGTATGACGTTCGTCGCGAGCGATTGATAAGCGCCGCCGAACACGCCCCCCATCGCCAGTGCGACACGATGGCCCTCGGCTGCCAATTCGTCATCATGTTCGACGCTCTCGACGAACAGTACTTCCGGCCCCTCCGATAGACGGACGGGCCGCGGCCGTGAGCCGGGTTTGGATGCGCGTTCGGCCGTCTACCCGACCACGTGGTAGCCGCCGTCCACGTACATGGTGTCGCCGGTGATCAGCTTGGCGAAGTCCGTGGCGAGGAAAGCGGTCGCCATGCCCACGTCCTCGATGGTCACCAGGGCGCGGGACGGCGCCCGCTCGGCCGCTTTTTCCATGAGTTCGTCGAAACGGCCGATGCCGGACGCGGCCCGGGTCTTGATGGGACCCGGAGAGATGGGGTTCACCCGGATGCCCTTCGGCCCCAGTTCGGCGGCGAGGTATCGCGAGGTCGCTTCCAACGCCGCCTTTACCGGACCCATGACGTTGTAGTTCTCGACCACCTTCTCGGCGCCGAAATAGCTCATGGTGAACAGCGCGCCGCCGTTCGTCATGAGAGGTTCGGCGAGCCTCGCCATGCGGATGAAGGAATGACACGAAACGTCCATGGCCATCAGAAACCCGTCCCGCGAGCAATCGGTCACCCGGCCATGCAGGTCCTCCCGGGGCGCGAAGGCAATGGAGTGCAGGGCAAAGTCCAAACGGCCCCACTGCTTGCCGATGGCTTCGAAGACCGCTTCCAACTGTCCTTCTTCACGGACGTCGCAAGGCAGGTAGAGCGCCGGCGGAATGTCGAGTGCTTGTGCGAGCGGTTCGGTGAACTTCTTGGATTTCTCGTTCAGGTAGGTCATGCACAGATCGGCGCCGATCCCCCGGAACGCCTGGGCGCACCCCCAGGCGATGGATTGGTCGTTGGCGATGCCGATGATGATTCCCTTTTTTCCCGCAAGCGGCTGAATCCCCTGTTGCCGCTGGCTTCTCAGGAAATCGAGCAGTTCCGTGTTGATGGTCGTGTCAGTCATGGGTTGCCTTCCTTTCTTCCAGGACCCGAAGCGTGTGAATGGCGATCATCCGTTCCTCGTTGGTGGGGATCACCCATGCGCCGACGGGACTGCGTTCGGTGCTGATGCGGGGGCCGCCCCGGCGATTTGCCTCGGGATCGAGTTCGATCCCGAGCCAGGCGGCGCGGCGGCAGACCCGTTCGCGGATCTCCGGAGCGTGCTCGCCGATGCCGGCGGTGAAAACCAGCGCGTCGAGCCCTTCCAGGGCGGCGGCCAGCGCGGCCGCCTGCTTGGCGATATGATAGACGAACAAGTCTATGGCCTCCGCCGCCCGCGGATCGTCGCTGGCGAGCAGGTCGCGCATATCGTTGCTGATGCCCGAAACGCCGAGCAGGCCCGATTCCTTGTAGAGCAACCTCTCGATGGCGCCGGCGTCCATGCCGAGGCTTTGAATGCAATACAGCACGACGCCCGGATCGAGGGCGCCGGTGCGGGTCCCCATGGGCAGGCCGTCCACGGCGGTAAACCCCATGGTGCTCTCGATGCTCCTGCCGTCCCTGATGGCGCACATGCTGGCGCCGCTGCCGAGATGAGCGACCACCGCCCGCGCGGCCCCGGGCGCATGGTCGGGCAGCCTCCGCGCAATGTATTCGTAGGACAGTCCATGGAAGCCGTAGCGGCGCACGCCCGTGTCCCACATGGAACGGGGCAGCGCGAACATCTGCGCCACCTGCGGCTGGGTGCGGTGAAACGCGGTATCGAAACAGGCGACCTGGGGCAGTTCCGGATGCTCCTTGGCGAGCGCGCGAATGCCGGCGAGGTTGTTGGGCTGATGCAGCGGCGCCAACGCCACCAGCTTTTCCAGTTCGGTCATCACGGTGTCGTCGATCAGCGTGGCGCCCGAGTATCGCAGGCCGCCATGCACGACCCGGTGACCCGCGGCCGCTACCCTGACGCCGGTGGCGTTCTTCTCGATCCATTCGATAAGGTAGTGGAGACTCTCGGCGTGTCCCACCGCCGCTCCCGATGGCCAACGGTATTCGCCGACGAGCGAACCGTTGTCGTCTTTGACATAAAAGTAGGGCGCGGTCCCGATACCCTCGATTTGTCCCTTGCCCAGCAAATCGGGCTCGCCGGTTTCGGATTCCGTGAAGCCGGCGAACTTGATGCTCGAGGAGCCGGCGTTGATGACGAGGATGGCGTTCCGCATGGCGGTCACTCCGCCGCGGCCGCGGTCGCCATGGCCTTTCGCTGGTGCTCGACGAGGAGCACGGCCACGGCGCACGACGCCAGGCGGGTGCGCGCGCTGTCGGCGCGGCTGGTGAGAACGATGGGAACGCGGGCGCCCAGCACGATACCGGCCGCTTCGGCGTCGGCCATGAAGGTCAATTGCTTGGCCAGCATGTTGCCGGCCTCGAGGTCGGGAACCACGAGAATGTCGGCAAGCCCCGCCACCGGAGAGTTGATGCCCTTGATTTCGGCGGCTTCCAGATCGATGGCGTTGTCGAAGGCGAGGGGGCCGTCAAGAAGACCGCCCTTGATCTGGCCCCGGTCGGCCATCTTGCAGAGAGCCGCGGCCTCGAGCGTGGAGGGAATGCCGGGGGTGACCGTCTCCACCGCCGACAGGATCGCCACCTTCGGTTGATCCATTCCCATTGCGTGGGCGAGATAAATCGCGTTCTGGCAGATATCGGCCTTGGTCGCGAGATCGGGAAAAATATTGATGGCCGCGTCGGTGACGATGATCGGCCGCGCGTACGTGGGAACCGACAGCAGGAAACAGTGGCTGATGCGCCGCTCGGTTCGAAGGCCCTTGTCCTTGCTCAAGACGGCATGCAGCAGTTCGTCGGTGTGGAGGCTGCCCTTCATCAGCGCGGCCGCCTCGCCGGCGCGAACCAGGGCCACGCCCTGCTCGGCCGCGTGGTGACTGTGCTCGGTGGAGATCAGGCGGTAGGGGGAAATATCCAGCCCCTCCTGTGCCGCCAAGGCCCGGATTTTCTTTTCCGGCCCCACCAGGATCGGCTCGATCAGTCCGCGCTGGGCGGCTTCGATGGGACCGAGGAGGGCGTCGTCGCTGCAGGGATGCACGACCACCGTGGTGACGGGGGCAAGCCCCTCGCATTGCTTGATGAGTTCGAGATAGCGGTCCTCGCGCCGGAGCTGCACCTTGGGCAGGTCGACGACGGGTTGCCTTATCTTTTCGGTCGGCGCCACGACCTCGCCGATCCCCGTGATCAACTCGGTCCCGTCGGGGTCGACACACCGGCAGTCGAGCACGAGGGTTCCGGTGGCCGCGTGCTTTTCCTTCACCGTGACCGTCGCGGTCACCGGGACGCCCACGCGCAATCCATGGTGAAACCGCAGTTCCGTATTCTTCGTTATGGTTCCGAGGCCGGGAAGCTGCGTTCCGACGATGGTGGCGAACAGCGACGCGCCCCACATGCCGGAACCGCTGCCCTCCCCACGGGCGATGCCCTTCTTGGCCAGTGCGTCACTCACGAAGGCCGGGTTGATATTCCCGGTGATGGCGGCCCAGGTTTCGATATCGTCTTTTCTGAGCGCCCGCGTCATTGCGGCGGAGTCACCGACCCGAATCTCGTCGAAGGTCTTGTTTTCAAGCATCGCGGGCATCGGAAACGCTCCTGTTCGGTCCTTAAGTGTGCACTGCACAATAATAGCACGAATACGATGACGGCAATGTGATTCCATGGAAAAACCCGCGCCGACGCATGCCGTGGCACGGAGAAAATGAACGCACGGCGCGCGGCGGGCCCGGCATGCTTGGCTTGAATTCCCGACGGTTCCGGTTGATAAAAGACGCCGTCGCCCTTGCCCTCCCCAACTCCCCCGAAAGGGTTTCGACAATGCATTTGGACGAGTTTCTGCTGGCCGCCGTGATCCTCCTCGCCGGCGCCGCGGTCTTTGTTTTTCTGTTCAAGCGCCTCGGGCTCGGATCGGTGTTGGGCTTTCTCGCCGCCGGGGTCATCGCCGGTCCCTCGGGATTCGCCATCACCACCGAGGTCGATCAACTCCGCCATTTCACGGAACTCGGGGTGGTGCTGCTCATGTTCGTGATCGGCCTGGAGATGCAGCCCAGCAAGCTCTGGTCCATGCGCGGCGCGGTGTTCGGCCTGGGCTCGGCGCAGGTGCTGTTCACGGGCATGGTGATCGCCGGCTACGTGATGCTGAACGGCTTTGAATGGAAAGTGGCGCTGATCCTCGGTCTCGGGTTCGCCCTTTCGTCCACGGCGTTCGTGGTGCAGATGCTGGCCGAGCGGGGTGACATGGCGACGCCCCACGGCAAGGCCGCGTTCGCGGTCCTGTTGATGCAGGATATCGCCATCGTGCCGCTTCTCGCCATGGTGCCGGTGTTGGCGGACGCCCCGGTCATGGCATCGGAACAGCCGTTCTGGCTCGAGGTTCTGGCGGTTGTCGGCCTGATTTGTTGCGTGCTCGCGGTCGGCCGGTACGTCATTCCTTGGCTGTTGGCCAAGACGGCGCAGAGCCGGAACATGGAAGCCTTCGGCATCGTCACCATGCTGGCCGCGCTCGGCGCCGCCTACGTCATGGAACTGGTCGGTGTATCCATGGCCTTGGGCGCTTTCCTCGTCGGCATGACGCTGTCGGCCTCGGATTACCGCCACCAGATCGAAGCGGCGGTGGAACCGTTCAAGGGGTTGATGCTGGGCCTGTTCTTCATCTCCGTTGGGATGTCCATCGACGTCAGCCTGTTATGGAATTTTTCGGGGGCGGTGGCGGAAGCGGTCTTCGCCCTGCTTATCCTGAAGGTCGCCACGCTGTTTGTGCTCGGTCTCGTTTTCGGGCTGGGCCGAAGCGTGGCGGTGCGGACCGCGTTCATCCTCTCGCAATGTGGGGAGTTCGGATTCGTCCTGTTCGGCGCGGCCCATGCCGCGGGACTTCTGAGCGCCGAGATGTTCGCCGTCGCGCTGTCGCTGATCACCGTCACCATGATCGTAACGCCCCTGATGACCAAACTGGGCGATTTCCTCGCCAATCGGCTCGCGGCCGCGCCGGGAGCCGGCGCGCCTACCGACGAGGCGGGTGTGGATCTCGCGCGGCACGTCGTGGTTGCCGGTTACGGCCGTGGCGGACGGGTCATCTGCCTGATGCTCGAGAAAAGCGGCATACCGTTCGTCGCGTTCGACATGGATCCGAACCGGGTATGGCTGGGAAAACGGGAGGGCCGCAACGTCCGCTTCGGCGATATGACCGATCCCCATGTCCTGGACGCCTCCGGAATTGGTGACGCGGCGGCCCTCGTGGTGACGCTTTATGACATGCATCAGACCGAAAAACTGGTCAGCACGGTGAGGAATTTCTATCCTGGCGTTCCCGTGTATGCCCGGGTCCGCAACCTGAGCAATCGGGATAGTCTGCTCGCGCACGGGGTCACCCACGCCATGCCCGAAGTCGCGGAGGGCAGCTTGCAACTGGGCAAGGCCGTGCTGCGGGGGGTCGGGTCGCCGGATGGAGACGTCCGCGATCTCCTCGATGCCCTGCGCCGGCAAGACTATGCGATGCTTCGGCCGATTACGTGACGACCGGGATGCCTTGAGGGTTGGATGACGGGGGCGGAAGGCAAGAAAAGCGGCGTTCAGATTCCCCTGAGAACGGCCCTCGTTCTCGGTTCGGGTGGCTTGATGCTGCTGGCGGTGGCGACGGCGCTTTTTCTCGGATACCGGGGCGCCCGGGATACCACCATCGAACTGCTCAGCGATTCGGCCGAAACCATCATCAACGGGATCGTTCTTGTTCTTGAACGGGAGCTGGATCCCGTCGTCGATCAGGCGATTTGGATCTCGCGACACTTCGCTTCCGGCGATATCGACTTCGGCGATCCGGAGCGGCTCGACATGTTCGTGCGGGGGACGCTGGCGGCGACGCCCGAACTGACCGGGCTGAGCCTGTTCACGCCGGGTCTCCGGCAGCGCCGCTATTCGAGGGAAAGCGACGGCGTCGAGGTGGTCGACCGATCGTCCGACGCTCAATTGGGGCTTTGGATCGATGCCGTTCGCGAACAGCGCGGTGCGTCTTGGGGACCTCCCGTCTGGGTCGACAGCCTGGGCGAAACGGTCATCAACCTGCGGACCGCCTTGTACGGGGGAGAGCGCTTCCTGGGAGCCCTGGTGCAGGGCGTGAGCATCGGGCGCCTCTCCCGCACCCTTGCGATCGAGCGTGGCGAGGACGATTTCGTCTATTTCGTCCTTTATGACCGCGACTGGGTTCTCGCTCATCCGCTGCTCTCGGATACACGCACGGCGTTTTCCGACCAGCAACCGCTGCCCCCGCTCGCGGCGTTCGGCGACAGCGTCGTCGGCCACATATGGGCGTCCGAACAGAGCGCGCTCGAGTCTGGTCCGTCCCGACTCGGCGGTCAAGGCGAGAACCATCGAGGTCGACGGGCATGGCTATGTGTTTCTTTACCGGGAATTTCGTCGCTACGCGGACAAGCCGCTGACCGTTGGCGTCTATTTCAGCGGCGACATCGTGACGCAAACCGACCACGTGGTGCGCCTGAGAAGAATCGCCTACGCCGGTGGCGCGATCCTGGTGTTGTCGCTGATCGCCGCCGTGATGGCGGGGCGCGCCATCGGACGCCCCATCCTTCGCCTGTCCGACGCCGCCAAGACCATCCGGCGCGGCGATCTGGACCTCTTCGAACCCCTGCCGCGCACGGCGTTTCGCGAAATCACCGATGCGTCGCTCTCCTTCAATGCCATGGTGGAGGGGCTGAAGGAGCGCAACCTGGTGCGCGGGCTGCTCGGGAAGTACGTGCCGGAGGATGTGGCGAAAAACCTGATCAAGGACCGGGGGGTGATCGAGCCGATCTCCACCGAAGCCACCATCATGTTCACGGATATTGCCGGGTTCACGACCCTCTCCGAGTCGATTACGCCGGAAGCGATGGTCGACATGCTCAACGACTATTTTACCGTCCTGGCCGGTATCCTGGAGGATCATGGCGGTGTCATCGCCCAGTTCCAGGGGGACGGACTGCTCGCCATGTTCAATGTGCCGGTCGCCGATCGCGACCACGCGGCGGAGGCGGTCCGCTCGGCCCTGGAGATCCAGAGGGCGGTGGGCGCCCGGCCGTTCGCCGGCCACGCGCTCACCTGCCGCATCGGCCTCGCCACCGGAGAGGTGGTGGCCGGAAGCGTCGGCGCCAGCGACCGGCTCACCTTCACGGTCTACGGCGACACCGTCAACCTGGCGTCGCGCCTGGAGCAGATGAACAAGGAGCATGGGACCCAGATCCTGGTGCACGAGCGAACCGCCGAACTGGCGGGAGCGTTTCCGTTCAGGAGCATGGGCGTGGTGACGGTCCGGGGGCGGGGCGAGCCGGTGACGGTGTACACCGTGGACGGTTAGTACGCGGATATCCAGGACCGCGGTCGCTCGGTCGCGGGGATCAGTCTTTCTTGAGCCAGGCCAGCGCGGCCTCCCGCTTGGACGGCGAGAACAACCGAACCTCGGTGGGCGCCAACACGTCCTGGATCCGTTTGACTTCGTCGGTCCATCGGGTGTCGGCGACAATGGCCATTCGCTGCATCCGGTCGTGGTGAACACGGCCGAACCAGGAACTGACCGTGCGTGCTCCCGGCTCCCAGCCTTCCAGTTCTTCCCAGTCCACCAGGACCCGGACGAAACCGCGCCCGGCCATGACGGCGTCCATGTGTTCGTTCAGGGAATCGTAGTCGCCATCGCTGAGCATGCCGACCGCTTTGAAGGTGACGACGATACTGTCGCCGCCCTCCGGAACCAGTGTGTACATTCGGACACTCCCCTTTTCGGCAGGTGGCTGAACGCGCCTGGATATCTGCTTAGCACACGGGCCCGGCCGTTCAAACTCCGATCACAAAAGTGTTATGCGGCGGGACCGGCCCGATGTCTTTAATGGGACACGGTCAAGATCCATATCATGGTCACGCGCGTAAAAATATCATTTCGCAAGGAAAATAGGCATGTGGTTCACCCCCAGACACAAGGTTGTCATTCCCTCGGCCGAGGAAGCGCTTCCAGGGCGCGCGAGCCCCATGCACGTGGCCGGCGCCCATTTCGTCAACGGCAACCCGCTTAAGCCCCCGTTCCCCGATGGCCTCCAGATGGCGCTGTTCGCCATGGGATGTTTCTGGGGCGCCGAACGCATGTTCTGGCGGGCGCCGGGGGTCTACACGACCATGGTGGGCTACGCGGGCGGACACACCCCCAACCCCACCTACGAGGAGACATGCTCCGGCCTTACGGGTCACGCCGAGGTGGTTCGCGTGGTTTTCGATCCGACCGTCATCGGCTATCCGAACCTGTTGAAGCTGTTCTGGGAGGGCCACGACCCCACCCAGGGGATGCGCCAGGGCAACGACGTGGGAACGCAGTACCGATCGGCCATCTACACCTACGGAGCGGACCAGCGGGATCAGGCTGAATCGTCCCGGTCGGCCTATTTGCAAGCCCTGCGCGACGCCGGAGCGGGGGAGATCACCACGGAGATCGTCGACGCGCCGGAGTTCTACTACGCCGAGGACGCCCACCAGCAGTATCTCGCCAAGAACCCCGGCGGATACTGCGGGCTGGGCGGCACCGGTGTCGCGTGCCCCTCCGACACGGCCAGGGTCGACGAACCGGTGGCGCGTTCCTGACCATGGGCCGCGCCGCTCCCATCGTCGCCATGGCCGCCCTGGTATCCTGGCTCGGCGCGTGTTCGCCGCTGAAGACCTTGAACGCGTTCATTCCGACCGACGGTTTCGAGGCGAGCTCGCCGGTTTCACTCTGCAAGCAGTGCGTCGTGGTCACTCGCGACCCATTGATCCAGTGGCCCGATGACGTCGGCCAGCACGGCGATCGCTGTCTTGCCGTCCTCCAGCGTGAGCAGCAGGCGGGCCAGGAACACCCGCGAGTAGGCGCGGCGCTTGCGGCTGCCGGGGCGTAGCTGCTCATGCAATCCGCAGCACTCTGCGGCGGTGCCGATCAGCCAGAGCAGGATCGCGGCCAGCGAGGCGATGAGCACCAGCACGGTGAAGCGCCCAGTACCGCGCGAGGCGCTGCATTCGAGGCCGGTGCCGAAGTGCTGGCTCTTCATGTCTCGGAAGCTCAATTCGATCTGCATTCTTTGCCGATAGACCTTGACCAGCCGCTTCGCCGACCAGTCGGCCAGCCGTGTCGAGGCCACCAGCAGCCACGGCTCGCGCGCCCCGCGGGCGCTCTGCCGGCTCTTCTTCGAGCGCGAGCGCTTGCCCGAGGCGGTCTTGTCCGTACGCCCTCGGTCGGGCTGGCGCACCAGCACGAAGACGGCCCGCAACGGGTTGCTGCGCACCCATTCGCCAATGCCGAGCATCCGTGCCGTGGTGGTCGCCTCGGCAAACACCCGCTTGCAGCTGCGCCAACGGTGCTTGGGCTTGACGTAGTCGCGCCCGCGCACGCGCCCCACCCAACGCCAGCCCAGACGCTCGACCTCGCGATAGAACGGCACCTTGAAGCCGGAGTCGGCCACAATGATCGGATCGCCCGTCCTCGGTATCATCTGCGCGAGGCGGCGAAGGAACCGATGCTGCACCTGCCGATTGCCCAGACTGCCCTGCGGATGCACCTCCTCGTATAGCGTCAGGCTGCGCCCGCCCACCGGCACCGAGGCGCGCAGCAGATGCATGGATTGATCCTTCTTCAGATCGCTCCAGTCGATCACGATCAGCGGCTCGTCCACGCCGGCGAGCAGCATCCGGGCCAAGGCCCCGTAGATGTGTCGGCTGTCGTGCTGGAGGTGGTGGTTGCCCAGCAGCCGATCCGCTCGCTTGATGCGGTGGCGAACCGCCGCATCGCCGCCGAAGCGCCGGCCGATCTCGGTTAAGGTCAGCCGCGGGCCGCTCACCGTGGCGGCCACCGCTTCGAACAGTCCGGCCAAGCGCCGACGGTGGATGCCGGTAAGCACCGGGCCGACGCGGCGTTGTAGAATCGTCAGGGCATGCATGGGGGGTCCTCCACAGGTTTGGTCGCCCGTTGTGGACCGTCAAACCCCATGCATGTTCATTTCTCCTCTAGGGCTCGCTCCTAAGCGTTTGTCTTATAATGTTTTTATCTGGGGATACCTCAGGGTCAGAGCCCTTTTCCAAAAAGGCACGAAAAGGGGGGCAGATCTAAGCTGTCGAGATCTTCCCGAATCTCGGTCACCCCGTTCCCCGGTTTTCGACCCTCCGTGGCTGAGTCTCAGCGCCATGAGTTGCTCACACGGAGGCGCAGAGACACGGAGAGAAGAAAGACGGATGCCGGTGCGCGAATCCGACTGCGGCATCCTCTCTTCTCCTTGCCCCCTTGCCTCCGCGTGAATCATTCTTGCAGACACCCGCCGCTGGAGATCAGCAGCCCAAGACCGGGATCGAGCGCATCGCCGGAAACAGCGGATTTCGACAGCCTAGGGGCGCGTCCCGCCCCCGACGGGGATGGCGGGATGTCTCGCCCCCCAGCACAGCACGTCGGCGAGACGCCGACGATCCCAGTCAGCGGCGGGACGCCGCTGCTCCCGGAGGGGGGGGCGTCCCGCCCCGGGGATGGCGGGATGTCTCTGCCCCCCAGCACAGCACGTCGGCGAGACGCCGACGATCCCAGTCAGCGGCGGGACGCCGCTGCTCCCCGGAGCGGGGGCGTCCCGCCCCCGACGGGGATGGCGGGATGTCTCGCCCCCCAGCACAGCACGTCGGCGAGACGCCGACGATCCCAGTCAGCGGCGGGACGCCGCTGCTCCCCGGAGCGGGGGCGTCCCGCCCCCGACTGGGATGGCGGGATGTCTCGCCCCCCAGCACAGCACGTCGGCGAGACGCCGACGATCCCAGTCAGCGGCGGGACGCCGCCGCCCTCGGCGGGTCCGGGCGCCCCCCCCGACTGGGATGGCGGGATGTCTCGCCCCCCAGCACAGCACGTCGGCGAGACGCCGATGATCCCAGTCAGCGGCGGGACGCCGCTGCTCCCCCGGAGCGGGGGCGTCCCGCCCCCGACTGGGATGGCGGGATGTCTCGCCCCCCAGCACAGCACGTCGGCGAGACGCCGACGATCCCAGTCAGCGGCGGGACGCCGCTGCTCCCCGGAGCGGGGGCGGCCCTAACCTGTCGAAATCCGTTGGTCCAGCCGACCATGCTCCGCCTGGAATTTGGCTTTTCGCCTGCAGGGCGATTGCCGGAAGAAGCAGTCACCGGTACACCGCTTGCCTGCGGCTGGCCGGCTGAGGCTCGGTGTCCGGGCAGCCCTTTCGGCGGGTCGGGGACGATTGGCTCAGCGGCATGGACTGGCTGCGGGAGGCGGTCGAGGGCCGGGCCTGCAAGATAGCGGTCCATGGGTCGGTCCGGGGCCAGGTTGCGGTTTTTTCGCCGCAGGCGATGGCGCTATGATGCGGTCTCCCACAGGGCCCGCTGCATCAACCATTTGGAGGCGACCATGACACTGCAACCGAAGCCGGAGCTGAGCTTCGAGGACTGGCTGGAGGGCGAGCTCGGGGCACGCGATGAGCGCTGCGAGTATGTCGATGGCGAGATCTTTGCCATGAGCGGCGGCTCCGCCGAGCATCACGCCATCATCGGCAACATCCACGGTCAGCTGTGGACTCAATCCAAGGGCCGCCCCTGCCAGGTCTACGGCCAAGGCATGGGGGTGCAGATCGCCGCCGCCGACGCCGGCAAGTACCCGGACCTGATGGCCCTGTGCGGGGAGCAGCAGTTTCACCACGGGCGCCGGGACTTGTTGCTGAACCCGAGTCTGGTCGTCGAGGTGCTGTCCGATGCCACCGAGGGCTACGACCGCGGCGGCAAGTTTGCGCTGTACCGCGGGCTGCCGTCGTTGCGGGAATATCTCCTGGTGGCGCAGGACCGGGTGTCGGCGGAGCTGTATACGCCAAGGGATGACGGACGCTGAGTGCTGAGCGTCCACGAGGACCCCGAGATGCTGGTTGAGCTGCCCAGCATCCATTGCACCCTGGCACTCGCGGAGGTCTACGACGGGGTCGATCTGGTGCAATCGGGATGCGCTTGAGCAACCTGTAAGACGGAGGGCACGATGGACCTTTGGATCACCGCATCCGGCGCCGATGCCGACGGCGCCTGGACAACGACCCTGCTGAGGCTGGCCGAAGACCTCGGCTTCCAGCGCCCGACGGCGCACCAGAAACCGCGTGGGGCGGGCGATACGCTGGTGCTGCTCGACGCGCTCGCGGCGGCGGCCGATCCGGCGGCGGCTGCGCCGGGGCGACGCTGGCGCGCGGCCGGTGGGACGGCGCTGATGATCTGCGCCGGCGGCATCGGCCCGCACGGGGGCGGCGACGATTGCCTGGGCTTTGCGGACCGGCTGTCGCCGGCGGAGCAGTTGCGCCGGCTTGCGTTTGGCGGCTGGCGCGGGTTGGTGGAGCACTACCGCGATCAGCCGCAGGATTATGTGTCGGACCGGGCCGGGCCCGGCGACCCCTGGAAGCGCACCGCTGAGCAGCCGCTGAAGCCGCTGCGGGCGTTGCTCACCGAGGCGGAGGGCGCCGACCGGGATGCGGATGCAATCCTGCGGGCCAAATGGCGCTCGGCGCTGGATAGACTGCTGCAGCCGGGCCGGCTACAGGTGCTCTCGGAGCTGATGGTGTTGCTCGACGGGACGCTGGAGGTGAGGCCGGCGCTGATGGCGGCGGACTGCGTTCGCCGCTGCCGCCACGACTGGCGCCGTGCCGGCGCGGCCCTGGAGCCCTCGCCCGTGCTGCGGATACCGACCGATCCCGGCGCTTGGGCGACGCTGGGCTTGGAGGCACGCGCGCAGCTGCTGAGCGACGCCCGGCTGTATCTGCCGCCGACGGTGCATGCGCGGCTGGGGCTGCCGGCGCAGTCCGACAGGGCGGTCTCGATCTGCGGCCTGGAGCAGGTCTGGCGCTTTCGCAACGAGACTGGGGCGGGCGCCGCCGCGCTGGTCTACCCGGCCGCAAACCGGGCGTTGTCGCGGCTGCTGGCGCGGCTGCTGCACCGCGATCGGCCGCTGTTGCACTACGGCTGCACGCTGTTCTTCCCGTTCGACCCGGGCAGTGCGGCGGCGCCGGGGCTGCGCCAGGCGCTGCGCAAGCGCGAAGGCAGCAACCCGGTCAGCGCTGACCTGCTGCGCATGAGCGACGAGGCAGGGCCGCCGGCGGCTACCCAAGCCCACCGGCAGCCCAGCAAGCGGGAGCAAGACGCGGCCCAGGCGCAGCTGTATTTCCTGCCCCATGTGCGCGAGCTGTTGTTCGAGCGACCGGAGGCTCCGCCCGGTCCGCAACGGCTGGCGCCGATCGAGGCCTGGTGTCTGCCCCATCGCATCGTCCGCGATCAGGCGGCGGGCTGGCGGCTGCGCTTGGCCTTCGGCGGCGACGCTGCGCTGGAGCCCGCGCTGGATGCGGTGCTGTCGTCGGTGCGGCTGTTGCGCTTTTTCAACGATACCTATCTGCTGGCCCTGCGTGTGGAGATGCCGAGCGACGCCGCGGCGGCGCCGGCGAGCGGCGACGACTGGTGGCACGCGCTGGTGCTCGGCGACGCGACGACGCAGACCGGGCAGCAGGCGCGCGCGCTGGGGCGCTGGTTGGCCTTTACGCGGCTGGCCCGGGTGCTGTTCCCGACCTTTGTGGAGCAGCACGAGGAGGACAAGATCGCCCGGCTGTGGCTGCTGCGCGGCGATGCCGAGCCGGTGCGCTTCGATCCGGTGCAGACCAAGGGCCGGGAGACGCTGCTCGGCGCAGGCCCGGGGCAGCGGTTGTCGGACATCGTACGGGTGCTGCTGGGGCAGCTGTTCGGGCCGGTGAAGCTGCCGCAGGGGCGAACGCTTGCCGACCTGCTGCGCGATGACGTGGACATCGACGACGATCGGCTGTTCGTGAACGTCGCCTATGCCTTGGCCGGTCCGCCGCCGGAGCGCCCGGGGCGGGCGGACAGTCCGCCATCGACCCGCTCCGCCGATGCCGACGCCGACCCTTGGCTGGAAGGCGTAGCGGGTGTCGACGCGTCCGAGACGGGCGTCCCCCGGGGCGCGGAGGCGACCGACCCCATCGATCGCGCCCAGCTGCGTCGGCTGCTGGCGCTGGCGCTGTTCGTTGACCGCTTCGAGGACATCCAGCCCGGCTGCGACGGCCATGCCTACGACCCGGCCTGGGTCGCCAAGACGCTGCCGGCGCTGTCGCTGGGCATCTGGGATGCGACCGGCATTCAGGCCGGCTTTACCGATGCGGCCAATGCCTGGCTCGGCTACGGGGGCTTCTTCAACGCGGTGGTGGCCGAGCGCCATGTGCCGCTGATCTACGAGCGGATGCTGTTGCTGGCGTTGTTCTACCGGATGACGCTGCGGCGGTTCAATCGGGACATCGCCGCGGCCACCCGCGACCTGACCGAGGGCAAGGCCCGGCGGGGACGCGCCGACTTCCGCGCCCTGCGCGGGCGGTTCATCGCGTTCACCAATCGCTACTGGTTCCACGAGGCGACGGCGCAGCTCCAGGGCCGGCGGGTGTTTGCGCTGCAGCAGCAGGGGTTGGACCTGGCGGCGGAGTATGAGCTGATCAAGGACGAGATGGAGCGCGCCGACGAGTATCAGTCGGCCCGGCGCGAGGCGTTCCTGGCCGACCTGTCGGGCTGGATCGGCGGCCTTGCGTTGGCGGTGGGGCTGGTGGGCGTGGTGACGTCGTACCTGCCGCTGGTGCTGGAGGACGACGCGCAGCGCTCGCGCCTGCATGCGGCGATCTGCCTGCCGGGGGGACCCGATTGCTCGTTGGAGCTGTTTTGGCCGCTGGGCATCGTGACGCTGACGATGCTGGGGCTTTCTTGGGGGTTGGTGAAGCTCATCGCACGATGGAGTCGGCGGCGGGGTGAGTGAATCTGGATTCGGCGGTGAATAACGCCAGCGTTGGGGTCAATGACCTAGGCGCCGTTGCGGATGGGTTTCGCTGCGCTGTCCCGGACTACCGCGGGTTTGGCCCCAGCAGCCGCCGGCAGCAGGCGCGCACGGCGCGGGCGTCCCAGAGGGCGTTGTGGCCCTGTCCCGGCGGGCGGTCGATGCCGCCGAAGCGGTCGCGGTCGAGGTCCGGGTCGAGGCCGCGCAGGGCCAGCAGCGTGGCCAGGTCGCGGGGGATGTAGTCGATGGCCGCGGGCAGCCGGCGGGCGCCGCCGAACAGCTCGCAGAACAGCACCCAGTCGTAGGCGGGACAGTCGCCCCAGACCTCGATGCGCGGCCACTGCCCCAGCCAATCGGCCAGGGCTGCGGCGACAGCGGCTTGGTCGCCGAGGACGCCGCGCTGCGGTGTGCCCCGGTCATCGAAGGGGTTGGGGTTCGGCCGACGCAGCCAGCGCGTGGCGGGGATGACGTGCGCGCGGACCCAGGGGTCGCAGTCGGCACCGGGCCGGTTCCAGTCGGTCAGCTCGGCGTAGAAGCGCGCATCGCCGTCGCTGCACAGGGCCAGGCTGATGAGCCGGGTCTGTTGGGTGAGGCCGGTGAACTCGCAGTCGAGGTAGAGGCGTTGGGGCACGGCAACGGGGCCGGTGGAGTCGGTCATGATGACGGGTGCCGAGAACGGCGAGGCTCAGCGCCAAGGCCGGGCATGGGCTGATCGCGGCTCATCGGTTGGTGTGCTGGGTGGGTAGCTCATCGGCATAGTCGTTGCTGGTATCGATGGGCGCGAGGTGCTGATAGGCGTGATCGGGCGCGCGATCATTCTTGACGAACCACTCGTAGCCGTCCTCCTCGCCCCTGAGCGGCTGCCCGTCGGCCCGGGGATAGGTGACGGCTGCGTTCGGGGCCTGGGCATTCAGGCAACCGGCACGGATGATGGCACGGTAGGCGCGGGCATCGATCAGGCTGCTGCCGGAGGGCTTGGGCTGCTCCTCGCCGTACAGTTCGGCCAGCGCGGCGGTGGGCTCGGCGGCCAGCTCCGCGGGCCAGCGCCGGGCGAGACGGTCGTGCTCGGCGTCGATCCAGCTCGCCCGCCAGGACATGGCGTAGCGGGGCTTGCGCAACGCGCCGGGGCGGTAGCGCGCGGCGCGGTCGCTGATGAACAGGCCGCCGACGGCAAGCGCGATGGCGCCGAGGCCGATCGGCTTGCCCCAGCCGATGCGGTGCAGAAAATCCTCCTTGTCGAAGACACCGATGTCTTGGCACAGCCGCGGATCGAGGGCGATCAGCAGCAGATCGAGTTCGTCCTGGGTGAGGTTGTCGAAGTCGACCTGAAACCAGAAGCGCTGGCCTTGGTCCGGCGCCCCGGGGTCCGGGTGGGCGATGGGGTTGCCGTAGCGCCCGCCTAGGCGCGCATAGTCCTTCAGCGCCTGGAGCCGCTTCGGGTCGTTGTCCGGCAAGTCGGCGACCGCGTCGAGCAGGCGCGTCTCCCAGGGGGTGCGTCCTGCGGCGCTGTCCTGCGGTAGGTAGACCTTGCGCCCATTCGGCACCGCCCCCGGGCGGCCATCGGGGGTTTGGTCGCGCAGGTCGAGACCGGGGTAGGCGCGAAGCGGGTCCTGGCCGGGCCGAAGCTTGGCGCGGCGGCGCACCGGGCTGCCGTCGGCAGCGTGGAAGTACATGGCCGCCGACGGCGGCTTCGGGGATTGCAGTCGGCGCAGCGGGCGCGCGGCGTCGTCGCGCTCGCCGTAGAGCCGCGCCACCGCGCCGAGGGCGCGGGCATCGGAGAAGCGCACCCGTGAGGCGAGGTTGCGGGCCGGGTGGCGCTCGGCGTCGGCCGGGTCCGGGGCGGCGGTTGCGTCGGCGGGCGCGCGATGCGGTCGATCGTCCTCGACCACGCCGAACAGCCGCTCGGCGGGGGTCAGGGCCGTGCGGTCGCGATGCCAGGGCAGGACGTCGGCGCTGCCCCCGGCACCGCGGCGGAAGGCCTGGTAGAGGTCGCCGGAGATGGGCTCGCGCCAGATGGCGGAGTAGCCGAGGGCGCTGACTCGGGGCTCGCCGGCGGTGTCGGTGTCGACATCGAAGTAGATCAGATCGCCGTCCGCGAGCAGGCCGGGGCCGCCGGCGGGGCGCTGGTGGCGGTGCTCGTAGCCGAGCGGCAGGTAGGGGACGCGATCGCGCGGGGGCGTGTCGGGACGATTGTCGTCGGCGCGCTCGGCGGCGATCTGCTCGAAGTGCTCGACGACGGCTTCCGGCACCGGCAACAGGCCACCGGTTTGCGGATGGGCGCGGGCCAGGCGGGTGTCCCAGTCGGGGGCGTAGGGCACGAACCATTCGTGGTGCTTGCGCGGCATGTCTTTGCGGTGTCCGAGCACATAGAGCACGCCGCGGTGGGGGTCCTGCTCGGCGCCCGACGTCGGCCCGTCGTCGAGATAGCGCAGAGCGATGTTGCCGCGCAGACGCAGCGCCCCCCGCGGGGTGTGTCCGCGCAGGGCGTCGCCGAGGCCGGTGCCGGACAGCGCCGGGGGCACTTGGCTCGCCCGGTGCCAAGCCGGCGCCTGCCGGGCCTGATAGCAGCAAGGGCGCGCATCGGGCCGCGCTTCGGCGCGATAGTCGCCGAAGTAGCCGGCCAGACACTGGGCCAAGGGGGCATCTTCTGGAAACACGCGCAGCCACTTCTCGCGGAACGGCCGGACGTGATCGGCGCCCTCCGGGCCGCAGGGGAGCATGGTCAGCGCCAACGGCAGCAGCCGCCACTGCCCGTCGACGCGGCGCAGCAGGCCGATGGCCTTGAAGCTGTCGTGCATGTCCATGCGCTGGTGGTAGCGGGCGTTCTCGACCACGCGCAGGGCGCTCTGGCTGAGGGCCTCGGCGGTGGCGCCGACCAGGCCGCGCAGGCTGCTGCCGGGGATGGCCAGCACGCGCGCACGCCCGCTGCGGTAGTTGTCGATGCGCGCGGGCAGGCCGTCGGGGTGCGCGTGCTGCTCGGCGCCGATCAGCAGCGGGCTGCGGGTCTCGATGCAGCAGAGCAGCCGACCGCTGTAGACGCCGGGGGTCCAGCGGTCGTGGCGGGCCTCGGTGTTGCCCGCGGCGATGTCCGCATAGGCGGTGGTCGGCACGGGCCTTGGGCGCAGGGCCGGGTCCGGGTGGTCGTCGTTGGCGATGCGGCCCTGATGGTCGACCTGGTGCAGTCGCCCGCTGACGGGGATGAATTGGTACGGGGAGTGGAACTTGGTGGGCTCGCTCATGAGGACTGCTCCATTAGGATCGATTCAAAAACAAGTGGTGCAGACGCCCGCTCGCTGAGCCTTTGGATTGGCCGTTTCGTCGTTGCGTCTGCACCACTTGTTTCTGAACCTTGACTTAGCTCGCTGACACGGCGGCTGAGCTGCTGCTCCAGGGCCTGAAGCCAGACATCGGGGGCCTCGGGCTTGATGCCGAGGCGACCATGATCCAGCCAGTCGAGCAGCTCGGTCCAGTCCGCCGGCTGCTTGCCGTCGGCGAGCCGCGGGGCGATGCGGATGGCGCCCAGGCCGCGGGCGCGGCCCCAGCCGATGCCGAGGTCGCCTTCCATGGCGTCGCGCAGCAGCAGCACAAGCAGGCCCAGGGCCCAGTGCATGTCCTGCACCAGCAAGGCCGGCTGCAGTTGCAGCGGAAAGGTCAGCTCGGCGGGCATGACGGCCTCGATCTGGTAGAGCTTGCTGCCGGCGACGCCGCCGGTGAAGCGGTCGATGGCGGTGAAGCACTGCGGGTGCACGTCGGTTTCCATCTCCACCCTGCCGGTGGCCGGGCCGATCCACAGCCGGGCCATGCGCGCCCCCTGCTTGTGGACCGCGCCGAAGACCTCGCCGAGCAGATCGTCGGCGACGGCGGCCCGGGTCTGGTCGTCCAGCGCGGGCCAATCCGCGACGAGCCGCGTCAGCAGGATGCGGCGGGCGCGCCCGCGCAGCATGCCCTTGAGGCTGGATGCCGGGATCAGGGCATCATCGCCGTCGCGGCGCCAGCGCAGGTCGGGCGCGCGCGCGCGCCGGTCGCGCTCGGGGCTGACCAGTAGCGGGGCATCGGGGGTGATGGCCAGGGTCAGCGCCAGGCCCGCGGTGACGGGTAGGGATCGGGCCGCGGGCCGGCTGGGCGTGGTGAAGCGGCGGATCAAGGATGCCTCGGCGTCGGCGCAGAGCCAAGCGCGAAAGTCGTCGCGGCGCAGGCACTGCACCTGCTCGCGCTGCGGGTCCCAGCGTAGCCGCCCCTGGCGCAGGGCGCGACCGGCGCCGATGCCGGGGGCCTGGTCGAGCCCGCGCAGGGCGCCGAGCAGGCACTGGAGGTCGTCGTCGTCGACGCGATCGAGCTCCAGCCGACAACGAAAGCGCGCGCCGGCCGGGACCAGGCGGGTGGCGAAGAGCAGGCGATCGGCGGCGGTGCCGGTGATGGGGTCGATGCGCACCCGCCGCTCCAGCACCGGCTCGCCGACGGACGCCGGCAGCAGCCGGGCGTCGCCGATGCGCAGGGCGCCGGCGTTGCCGAGGTCTTGGGTCTCTTCGGGCCGGTCGGCCCGGCGCTTGGCCCGTGCCCGACCGCAGATGCGCCGGTGCGCATCGGGCCAGTGGGCGAGCAGCGCGCAGAGCAGGCCGCGCAGGCTGCTGCCGGGGATGTACGGGAGTCCGTCGCGATCGACACAGGGCTCGGTGCAGCGGCCGTCGGCGCCGTCTTCGCAGGGGCTGTCGAAGCCGCTGCCGATGTGCAGCGGGGCGGCGGTGACCAGCTCGCCGGTGAGGATGACGCGCTCCAAGGTGTAGCCGGCGGCGTCTGTCATGCGCTGTCTCCTAAGGGGCGGATGTCCGTCGGCGGCGACGCCAGCGCGCACTGGCGATGGTGGTCGATGGCGACCTCGCCGAAGCCGTTCTCGCGCAGGTAGGGGTTGCGCCGCCAATCTTGGCTACCGAGGGACGGCAGGCCGTGGGCGGCCCAGTCGGCAAGGCATCGGCCGATGGCATCGGCGTCGGCCTGCTTGGTCCGATGCAGCACGAAGACGCTGCCGGCGCGGGTCAGCCAAACCGGTTGATAGCGGCCCGGTGACTTGGCGAAGTGCAGCTGGTAGAAGCGCCCGCCGACCAGCTCCTGCTGGGCGAAGTAGTGCCCCAGCTCGAGCTGGCCGCCGGAGGTCCGGTGCCAGTAGTCTGCATAGTGCTTGCGCAACTCGACGTCGGCGTTGATGCCGCCGACGGCCAAGTCGTCGGGCAGCAGGCGGGCCGGCGAGCGCAGCAGCACGGTCAGGTCTGCGCCCGGCTGCCGCGGCGGCATCCGCGGGGCAAAGGCGCGGGCATGCAGCGCCACATCGGCCTCGGCGGCGGTCTTGCCGATGCCCGCAAGCCCGACGTCGGTCAGCCAGCGCAGGAACGCGCGGGCCGCGTCGCGCTGCTCGGGCGGGATCAGGCCCAGGTCGATATCGGCGCACCAGACGTGGTTATCCGCCTCGGTGCACTCCAAGGCGAACAGCCGGCCCTCGTCGGCGACGCCGCGGGTGGGATCGATGGCGGTGCGTACGCCAAGCAGCGTCGGCACCTCCAGCCCGGGGCGGCCGTGGAACTGCGCCTCGGCGGCCTTGAGGTCCGTCGGCTTCCAGTCGGGCTGAAAGCGCGGCGCCTGCCAGCGACCGCCGGCGCGCACCAGACAGGGCTCGGCCTGGCGGGCCAGGTCGACCAGCTGCGGCCCCGCATCGCCATCCACCAGGGCCAGGCTCAGCGGCAACGGCGGCGGGCGTCCCGGCGCGTCGGGCTCCGCCGGCAGGGCGTCGGTGACCACGAGCTGATTGAACCAGGGCCGGGCGTCGCCGAATCGCTGCTCGGCCTCGGGACGGGCGCGGGCCGCCATGACGGCCTTGATCGCCGCGCCGGGGATGCGCGCGGCACCCTGGGCGCGGTTGTGCTCCGGCTGATGGCCGGCATTGCCGCCGATGTGAAAGGGCCGGTCAAGCCGCAGGGTCATGCCGATGCGCTCGGCCTCCTGCCAGGCCGGTGGATCCGGCGGCAACGCCGGCACCGGGCTGAGCACCGCCGTTTCGATGCGCGCGCCGAGCACGCGACCGAAGCCGATCCCCTTCAGCGCACCCACCGCGGGCAGCATGGCGACGGCCTTGCGCAACCAGTGGACGCAGGCTTCCCGGTCGTGCGGTCGCTGGAAGCGGGCGCCGATGCGGCCCCGGAAGCGGATCTCGCTGCCGACGGGATAGGGGCTTTCGATAACCACCAGCTGACCGTCGGCGACGGCACCGTCGGCGGCGAGCTGGACGCGGTGGCGCAGGGGTTGGTGGTCCACATCGGCCGGCGGGCGGGTCGGATACCAGAACAGGTCGAAGCGCAGGATGGCGCGGTCCGCATGGGCCTCGCTCCCCACCCCCGGCCCCAGCCAGCGCTCGATGTCGGCCTGGGTCAGCGGCTTGTGCGGTGTCGTCTCGGCATGGGCCAGCTCGGCGACGCAGTGCAGGAGCTGATGGCGCAACAGTCCGCGCAGCTGGCTGCCGTTGAGCACGGGCAGGTCGCGGTGGCGCTGGGTGGCGGCATCGACGCCGAGGGACAGGGTGCCGGCGGCATGGGTCAGGAACGGCGCCTGGATGCGCAGCTCCAGGGTGAAGGTGACCTCGCTCATGCCCTGGCCTCCGGCGCCGCGGCGGGGGCTCCACAATCCCGCTCCGGGACCAGATAGTCCCAGAGCTCGGTCAGATGGAGCCAGAGCCAGGCGCGCTCGCGTTGATCGAACCGATCGCAGCCGAGCAGCTGGGCGACCTGTTCAAGGTCCCTATGCAGGCCGGGACGGTGCTCCTCGGCCAGCTCCACGATGTGTCGCTCGGCGGCCTCGAACGGTGTCGCGTCCGCCACTTGGGCCGTCGGCGACTGCCAGGGCGGACCCAATACACCCGGCGTGTCGCCGAACAGCAGGCCCGGTGCCTCCGAACGGATGCGGCGCGCCAATGCGAAGACCTGTCCGCGGGCAAGCCCGTTGCCGGTCAGCAGGCCGCGACAGGCCTTGCGCATGGTCGACCAGTCGCCGCTTGGGGCCAGCGGTCGTCGCCAACCATTGGCGGCGGCACCGTAGCGACCGGCGCGGAATGCCTCCAGGGTCGGCTCGACGGGATAGTCCACCGATTCGAGCACCAGATAGTCGAAGCGGTCCTCCGGGGCGCGCTCAGGGGTCTGCTTGCGGCCGTCCTTGATGTCATCGGCAAGCTGGCGCGCCAGGTCGCGGGCGCGCGCGATCGGGGTGCCGGTATGGCAGAAGACCAGACCGCCGGCATGCGTCAGGGGCTGGTCCGCAAACGACCAGCGGCTGGTCTGGGCAAATACGCGCTGCATGACCTCGAAGCCGAGCCAAGCCGGCACCACCAGGGTCATCTCGTCGCCGCCCCAGAGCAGGGTCTCGAACCGCAGCCGGCGTCGCGGGTGTCCGCCCTCGGGATCGGCCGGCACGCAGGTCTGCGGCAGCAGTGCCTCGCCGGCGTCGTTCGGCAGCAGGGCACCGAGCAGCGCGGCCAGCAGCAGCGCGCGATCGCGGCGCAGCTGGCGGTCGAAGCGGGACTGGGCATCATCGTCGGCGGCATGCCGACGTTGGATGTCGCCGAAGCGATTGCCGTCCAGATAGATGACCGCGAGCTTGTTGTTCAGCGCTCGGAAGGCCTCGCAGCGCCCAAGGGTTTCCAAGTCGCCGGTGAAGCCGAGGTCGGGCAGCCGCCCCGCAAGGGCCTCCAGGCGCTCGCGCTGATCGTCATCAAGGCCCTCCGGCTGATCAGACTGCTCTTCCAGCACCCGCTGAAGGATGTCGCGGTAGATGCCCGTGCGCAGTGCGCGACCGATGCGATAGCGCCGGGCGACGCTGTCGCTCAGCCGCTGGTCTTCACCGGGACCGGCCCCCGCGGCATCGGCTCGGCGGCGCCCGTGCCAGGCACAGGGCCGATCCGCGGCCTTGCGGCCCTTATCCGGGACCAGCGAGACCTGGCGCAGCTGGCGAAATCGGGCCTTGGCGGCGAGTTGTTCGCGGGCTTGGGAAAGGTCGTCGGCGACGCAGGTCTCGACGGCGAAGGTCAGGCCGCGGTAGGGCGGTTGGTGACCCAGCCATCGCGCGATGTCCGCGGCGACCACACCGCCCGCCCGCGCCGAGTGAATGGCGAACAGTCCTGAGGAGGCGCCGGTGGACAATGGCCGCAGATCGGCCCGGAAGCCCCTCGCGACGCTGTCGACGGCCTTGGCCAGCAGATAGCTGCCCCCGCGGATCACGCTGAGCTTGTTGGTATCGAGCACCGCCGAGTCGATATTCAGGGCCTCGACCAGCAGGTAGCACCGGTTAACATACGACATTCGGACATCCTGTAGATGCTGCCCCCGTTGAGCCACGGCACCCTGACCGGAGGCTGGCCAAGACACCGACATCCCGGAAAGGATCACCACTCACCAGCCGGGCTGGGGCCGGAGGTTAGGCCGGTAAAGGCATACTGTAACCCAGACAGGCCGCATCCGGATCGCCTGCGCCAAGGTGCAGCAACGAACGGCAACCCGACTACTATTTGTTTTCGCTTCCGACGACATGTCCAAACGATCGAACAAATCCAAGACCAAGACCAAAGCCAAGACCAGGTGCGCGGAGGTCAAGACCCGAGGGCCGGACCAGGCCCAGCTGCGCGCCGTCGAGCGACTCCTGGAGACGGAGCGCTATGCCGAGGCGGTTGAGCGGCTTAGGCCGCTGATCCGGCGTTTTCCCGACCACGGCAGCCTGCGACGGATGCTGGTCACGGCATTGCGGCACGCCAAAGGCGATGCCGTCGCCGCCGTCGCGGCCTTCGAATGGGCGGAGCAAAGGCCGGGCAGCCTGTGGGCCCAGGAGACCCTGCTCTACTTTGCCATGCAGGCTCCCTATCCAATGCTCGCCGATGCGGTGGGCGCGCGGGTGCGCGATCTCGGCGCGGCGACCCCCGGTCTCCCCCTGGACGAGCAGGAGGTCGCGAGCTTATGCGAGCTGCCCGACGGCACCACGACCGATCCGCAGACGATGCTGCAATTCGATATCGGCCGACTGCTTCTGCTCGGTCAGTCCTTCGCCGAGGCGGCGCAACGCCTGGAGGGCGTGGTCTTTATCGGGGCCGAGAACAACCGCGCCACCGCCCTGTTCCATACGGGCGAGATCGAGGCCGCCCGGGCCGCCTTCGCCGCAACCTGGCAGAGGGATGCCGATAATCTTCTGGCCTTGGGTTGGTTGGCGAAACTGCATCTCTATCAAGGCGATGTGGACGCAGCTCGCGGCCTCTGCGCGCCGCTTGCCGCCACCACCGCCCGGCGGGTCGACGACGGCATCCCGCAGTTGACGGCCCTGCTGCTGCTCGGCGAGCCCGAAGCGGCAAAGGATGCTTGGGAACGTATTCAGGCATCCCCGGGATGGGAGACGCCGGCCAGTGCCGGCGAAGCGCTGTTGTGTCATCTGGGCGCCTGCGCAGCCGCGGCTGTCGGCGATCGCAAACAGGCGCGTCGGCTTTGGCGAGTGGTCGCGAAGCTGCAGCCGAGCCTGGCGGCGGCGGCCGAAAATCTCAACGCGATCGAACGCTTTGGCTTGCAGGACGCCGCCCTTGCCCAGCCGTCGGTGCTGACGATTGCGGACGCGCTCCCGGTCGGCGTGGTCCAACAAAACGTGCAGCACGGAGCGACCGACCGGGCCGCCTCGACGCTCGACGACAAGCTCGACGTCGCCAACGCCTACCTGGAGGCCATATACCTGCACGGCGATCACCTCCTGAGGTCCTTCGCCCTGTTTATCTTGACCTACCGCATGCGCCTTGGGGACGACCACGCAGCGACCCTGCTGCGCGGCTTCTCGCTGTTGCCCATCGGGACCCCGCACGACCGATATATCATGCTGAAGGATCTGCGTGAAGCCGGCCGGCTCGCCGAGAACGAGGTCGAATACCGCGGCCTCGACGGGCCGACCCGTCTGCGACTGTTCGACATGGAGATCCATCGCGAGCGGTCTGACAGCGGCCTTCCGCCGCGGCTCGACGCACAGCTGGAAGACGCCATGTCGGCCTATCGCGCAGGTCAAGACCTGATCGCCGAGGACAAGCTGCGCGCCCTGTCGAAGCAGGTCCCCGACCATCCGCTCACGCTCTGCAACCTGGCGGCGATCCGACACAAGCGGGGCCATAGCGACGAGGCCAAGTCGCTCCTGCGGCACGCCATCGAGGCCGATGGGGACTACCTGTTCGCCCGCTGCACCCTGGCCAACCTGTTGATCTTCGATGGCGATCTCGACGCCGCCGCCGCGCTGATCGATGGACAGATGGCGCGGCAACGCATCCACATCCAGGACCTCATCGCCCTGCAAGGGGCCTCGGCCATGCTGAAGAGCGCCTGCGGCGACGTCGATGGCGCCCATGTCATGCTCGAGGCCCTTGATCCCCTGATTGCCAACGAGGACGAGGCCGAGCGTCTCGACCTGGCGCACCGCTCGGTCCGGCAGGTCGCGCCGAAAGGCCCCCTCAGGGACGTGGCCCGCGCCCTGTGGAAGGGCATCAAGCGCTGAGACCATTGCGCCGACCCGACCTGTAGCGACCCATCTTCCGCACCGTTTGCGCAACGAACCAGGTAACTTCCGCCATGACCGCCGTCTCCGAGAACCTCCAAGCCCGGGCCGCCGAGCTGCGCCGGCAGATCGACCATCACAATCATCGTTACTACGTCCTGGATGATCCCGAGGTGCCGGATGGCGAGTACCTCCAGGGCGACACGAACTCGCCGCGGACAACGACCGCCATCGGAACCCTCGCCTCAAGGCAGCCGGACGACATTCGCGATGCGCTGCGCGACCCCGACTGCGATCATCTCAACCCTTCCAGGTCAGCCCGGTGCGCCGATCGGTCGCGGTGCCGTACGCATGCACCTGGTGGACGCGCTGCGCCTATCCGACGACAGACCAAGGCGATGCCCGAACCACCCGATCCCCCGCTGTCCCGACGGCCACAAGCCGCGACCAACGGGAGCGCCGGCTCCTGGGAGCGGGGGCGTCCCGCCCCCGATGCCGCGATCACACCTCGCGCATCGCAGATGTGCAGCCGAGAGGGGGACGCTCGGGCATGCCGTGGGCGCTCGCGGGCCGCTGGAGCGGCCGGCTGCACGCCCCATTTGACCCCAGGCGACCACAGTTGCGGGTTTTCGGGGTCGGGCTCGGGGCGCACGGCCCATTCCTCGCCGGGCTCAAGCTCGGTCAGGCCGCGCCGGAGCACGCCGGCTGGCGACGGCACGCGCAGGGCGCGGCGAAACCCCGGGATCCCTTATCCTCACCGCGCTCCACCGGCATCGAGTCGGCAGTGAGGCGCTCGGACCAATCGAGCAGCGTCTCTGCATCGGCGGCCTGGATGCGCGAGCGCACGACGTCGCTGGGGCGACCGAATCTGCGCTCGATCAGGCGCAGCAGCATGGCCGCCTCGCCCTGTTTGCGACCGAGGTCGATGCCCTGCTCCAGGCCCTGCTCCCGGCCCTGTTCTAGATAGCGGTCGATAAACGTCTGCATAATGGGTTCTCCGGTGGAGGTCTGTTGCAGCAGCTCGCGCACCTCGGGCTCGTCGACGGCCCCGGTACCTTGCACGTAGTAGCGCAGCAGAGATTCCAGTATATCGACCGCGGTCTCGCGATCATCGATCCGGTCGATCAGCGCGAGTAGCTCGCGCAGCCGCTCAACGGGTTGGTGGCTGAACACCCAGCGCAAGGCGAGCTGTGCCAGCCTTGTGAGCACCGCGCCCTTGATCTCGGCGTCGGTGCGCTCGGACAGATCGACCAGATGGTAACTGAAGCTCGGCACCAGCCCCTTGATGTCCTCCGGCAGGGGCTCGACCAGCCCGTGGAAGCTGGTAGGCGCCTGCCATCGCTCCTGTCCGTGGTAGATGACCATCGGGTAGACCGGCGGCAAGCGCCCCGCGTCGGGGTGCTGCTTGCGGTATTGGTCGCCCTGGGCGGCGATGTAGCGCAATAGGTGTCGTGGGGCGAGGTGATCTGGTCCATGGCGAGCATTCTAGCCGAGGTCGCTCGCAGGCGGCACTTGCCCGGCGGCCGGTACCGATCCACGAGCCCGGCGGTCATCTTTCAGGCGCTTCGGGTCGCGCCAGAGGTCCAGGTCTCACAGCCAACGCCTGCTTGCGCCGGCTTGTGCAATGCGAGATCCGCCCCCGGCTTTGTCGAGCGGTCGGCGGAGTTTGACAACGCCGCAGGAGATACGTACGCTTCTGACAAATAACTACGTACGCGTGGATTTTCGACATGGTCACCAAGCTCACCCTGAGCGTCGATCCAGAGATTGCCGAGTTGGCCAAGCGTGAGGCCAAGGCCCGCAACACCAGCGTCTCGGCGATGTTGTCCCGGTTCGTGGCCGGGTTGGACGCGATGGACGAGCGCACGGGGGCCCCACCCATCGGGCCATTGACTCTGGCGGCAAGCGGTCTTGCGCGCTGCCCCTCCAATCGAGACCCCGCACTGGGATCCGAGAGCGCAACCGATGCCCGAACCGATAAGCAACTGCTGGAAGATGCGCTCTGGGAGCGATACGGGCCGGGCGAGTGAAGCTTTTCATCGACACCAACCTGTTGCTCGATGTGCTTGCAGAGCGCAAGCCCTTCTACGCATCGGCTGCCCGTATTTGGTCCCTGTGCGAGTCCGGGGCCTGCGAGGGCTTGGTCTCGGCGATCAGCTTCAACAACGTCTTCTACATCGTTCGCCGAGCGCGCAACGCCGATGTTGCACGTCGGGCACTGATACTCATGCGCGACGTCTTCAGCAGCGTTGCGCCCGACCAGCAGATCCTGAACCAGGCGATTGACTCGGACATCCGAGACTTTGAGGACGCGATTCAGTTCTTCAGCGCCCAACGTGGGGGCGCCGACTACTTGCTCACGCGCAATGCCGCGGACTTTCCGAAGACCCGGCTCCCGATCATGGCGCCGGACGAATTCTTGGTCATGATGAACGTGGCGGGAGATTCCGGCGTCTAGCTCGACTTCCGGGCCTTAATCATCGATTGGTCCACTGTTGCCAAACCGCCACAAGGTTGAGGTAACAGTACCTCAGGGTCCAGTACCTCAGGGTCAGATCCCTTTTCCCTCCACCTGATCCGGATGGCAGTGCACCATCCTCCATCAACCCAGAGAAAAAGGGGCAGATCTAAGCTGTCGAGATCTTCCCGAATCTCGGTCCCCCCGTTCCCCGGTTTTCGACGCTCGGTGGCTGAGTCTCAGCGCCAAGAAATGCTCGCACGGAGGCACTGAGAGAAGGAAGACGGATGCCGGTGCGCGAATCTGACTGCGGCATCCTCTCTTCTCCCTGCCCCCCTGCCCCCTTGCCCCCTTGCCCCCGTGAGAGTCATTCTTGCAGGCACCCGCCGCTGGAGATCAGCAGCCCAAGACCGGGATCGAGAGCATCGCCGGAAACAGTGGATTTCGACAGCCTAGGGGGCGTTCCGCCCCCGACCGGGATTGGGTGGGTGCCTCGCCCACCAGCACCTCGGCGAGACGCCGACGATCCCAATCAGCGGCGGGACGCCGCTGCTCCCCGGAGCGGGGGCGTCCCGCCCCCGACGGGGATGGTGGGATGTCTCGCCCCCCAGCCCAGCACCTCGGCGAGACGCCGACGATCCCAGTCAGCGGCGGGACGCCGCTGCTCCCGGAGCGGGGGCGTCCCGCCCCCGACTGGGAGCCCCGGCCCGCCCGCCCCCGACTGGGATGGGGGATGTCTCGCCCCCCAGCACAGCACCCGGCGAGACGCCGACGACCCTCAGCGGCGGGACGCCGCTGCCCCCATGCTCCCCCCACACACACCTCGGCGAGACGCCGACATCCCATCAGCGGCGGGACGCCGCTGCTCCCCGGAGCGGGGGCGTCCCCCCCCGACTGGGATGGGGGATGTCTCGCCCCCCAGCACAGCACTCGGCGAGACGCCGACATCCCACACGGCGGGACGCCGCGCCCCCGGAGCGGCGTCCCGCCCCCGACGGGATGGTGGATGTCTCGCCCCCCACCCCCCACGATCCCTCACCGGACGCCGCTGCTCCCCGGGCGGGGGCGTCCCGCCCCGACGGGATGGGGGATGTCCGCCCCCAGCACAGCACGTCGGCGAGACGCCGACGATCCCAATCAGCGGCGGGACGCCGCCCCCGAGCGGGGGCGTCCCGCCCCCGACGGGGATGGCGGGATGTCTCGCCCCCCACACACACGTCGGCGAGACGCCGACGATCCCAGTCAGCGGCGGGACCCGCTGCTCCCCGGAGCGGGGGCGTCCCGCCCCCACGGGATGGCGGATGTCCGCCCCCCAGCACAGCACGTCGGCGAGACGCCGACGATCCCAGTCAGCGGCGGGACGCCGCTGCTCCCCGGAGCGGGGGCGGCCCTAACCTGTCGAAATCCGTTGATCCAGCCGACCATGCTCCGCCTGGAATTTGGCTTTTCGCCTGCGGGGCGATTGCCGGAAGAAGCAGTCACCGGTACACCGCTTGCCTGCGGCAGGCCGGCTGAGGCTCGGTGTCCGGGCAGCCCTTTCGGCGCGTCGAGGACGATTGGCTCAGCGGCATGGACTGGCTGCGAGAGGCGGTCGAGGGCCGGGCCTGCAAGATAGCGGTCCATGGGTCGGTCCGGGGCCAGGTTGCGGTTTTTTCGCCGCAGGCGATGGCGCTATGATGCGGTCTCCCACAGGGCCCGCTGCATCAACCATTTGGAGGCGACCATGGCACTGCAACCGAAGCCGGAGCTGAGCTTCAAGGACTGGCTGGAGGGCGAGCGCGGGGCACGCGATGAGCGCTGCGAGTATGTCGATGGCGAGATCTTTGCCATGAGCGGCGGCTCCGCCGAGCATCACGCCATCATCGGCAACATCCACGGTCAGCTATGGACTCAATCCAAGGGCCGCCCCTGCCAGGCACAGGGCCGTTCCGCGGCCTTGCGGTCTTGATCCGGGACCAGCGAGACCTGGCGCAGCTGGCGAAACCGGGCCTTGGCCAGCAGATAGCTGCCCCCGCGGATGACGCTAAGTCAAGGTTCAGAAACAAGTGGTGCAGGCGCAACCGCGAAATGGCCAATCAAAAGGTTCAGCGAGCGGGCGTCTGCGCCACTTGTTTCTGAACCGATCCTAAGCTTGTTGGTATCGAGCACCGCCGAGTCGATATTCCGGGCCTCGACAAGCAGGTAGCACCGCTAACAGGCGACATCCGGATCGCCAGCGCCAAGGCGCAGCAACGAACGGCGACCCGACCAGTATTCGTTTTCTGTAGCGACCCATCTTCCGCACCGTTTGCGCAACGAACCAGGTAACTTCCGCCATGACCGCCGTCTCCGAGAACCTCCAAGCCCGGGCCGCCGAGCTGCGCCGGCAGATCGACCATCACAATCATCGTTACTACGTCCTCGATGATCCCGAGGTGCCGGATGGCGAGTACGACCGGCTGTTCCGCGAGCTGGCGGCGCTGGAGACGGCGCATCCGCAGCTGGTCACCGCCGACTCGCCCACCCAGCGCGTGGGTGGGGCGCCGCTGGAGCGCTTCGAGGAGGTGGAGCACGCACTGCCGATGCTGTCGCTGGCGAATGCGTTGGAGGCCGGCGAGATGCGCGATTTCCATCGCCGGGTCCGCGAGGGCCTGGGCAGCGAGCGGGTGCGCTACTGCGCCGAGCCCAAGCTCGACGGCCTGGCGGTGAGCCTGCGCTTTGAGGACGGGCTGCTGGTGCAGGCGGCGACCCGCGGCGACGGGCGCCGCGGCGAGGACGTCACCGCCGGGGTGCGCACCATCCGCAGCCTGCCGCTGCGGCTGCGGGGCAACGGCTGGCCGGCGCTGCTGGAGGTGCGCGGCGAGGTGTTTCTGACCCATGCCCGGTTTGCCGCCATCAACGCCGAGGCCGAGCGCCGCGGCGGCAAGGTGTTCGCCAATCCGCGCAACGCCGCCGCCGGCAGCCTGCGCCAGCTCGACCCGCGCATCACCGCCCAACGCCGGCTGGATCTGTTCTGCTACGGTCTCGGTGCCGCCGAGGGGGCGGACTGGAACGCGGGCCATTACCGGAGCCTGATGCAGCTGCGCGACTGGGGTCTGCCGGTGTCGCCGGAGGTGCGGCTGGTGGACGGGCTCGCGGGCTGCATGGACTATCACCGCGACATGGCCGAGCGCCGCGATGCCCTGCCCTACGATATCGACGGCGTCGTGCTCAAGGTCGACGACCGCAACCAGCAGGAGCAGCTGGGCTTTGTCTCCCGCGCCCCGCGCTGGGCCATCGCCTACAAGTTCCCGGCCCGCGAGGAGCTGACCCGCATCCGCGCGGTGGAGTTCCAGGTCGGGCGCACCGGCGCGCTGACGCCGGTGGCGCGGCTGGAGCCGGTCAGCGTCGGCGGGGTCACGGTCAGCAACGCCACGCTGCACAATATGGACGAGATCGCCCGTAAGGATGTGCATATCGGCGATACCGCCTACGTGCGCCGGGCCGGCGACGTGATCCCCGAGGTGGTCCGGGTGCTCACCGAGCGCCGCCCCGACGATGCCGCGCCCGTGCGGCTGCCGGCCCACTGCCCGGTGTGCGGCTCGGACGTCATCCGCACGCAGGGCGAGGCGGTGGCGCGCTGCAGCGGCGGGCTCTACTGCGCCGCCCAGCGCAAGCAGGCGATCAAGCACTTCGCCTCGCGCCGGGCGCTGGACATCGAAGGGCTCGGCGACAAGCTGGTGGACGCCCTGGTGGATGCGGAACTGGTGCACGACCCGGCCGATCTGTATCGGCTGACCCGGGATCAGCTCGCGACCATGGAGCGCATGGGCGAGCGCTCGGCGCAGAATCTGCTCGACGCCCTGGGGCGCAGCCAATCGGCGACGCTGGCCCGGTTTATCTACGCGCTGGGCATCCGCGAGGTGGGCGAGGCCACCGCGGCGGCCCTGGCGGATCACTTCGGTGATCTGGACCCGTTGATGTCCGCCAAGGAGGCCGACTTCGTCCGGCCCGGCGCCGGCATCGAAGGGGTCGGCGAGAAGACCGCCCGGGCCATCGCCGAGGGGCTGGCCGAGCAGCCCGAGGCCGAGGTGCCGGCCGACGGCCTGGTGGACTGGCTGGCGGGCCTCGGCATCCGCGGCCTGAACGCCCGCACCGCCGCGCGCATCGGCGAGCGGTTCCCGGACCTGGCCGCGCTGCGCGCCGCGGCCCCGGACGGGCTCACCGGCGCGGGCGGCAGCGTCGTCGACGGCGTCGGCCCCATCGTCGCCGCCCACATCGTCGGCTTCTTCGCCCAGGCCCACAACCGCGAGGTCATCGAGCGGCTGCGCGACCCGGCGGTGGCCGGCATCCACTGGCCGGTTGCGGCGCCCAAGCCCGCGGACCATGCCCCGCCGGGCGCGGCTGCCGGGCCGCCGCTGGCGGGCAGGACCTTCGTCATCACCGGCACCCTGAGCCGACCGCGAGACGCCATCAAGGCCGACCTGATCGCCGCCGGGGCCAAGGTCACCGACAGCGTCTCCAGCAAGACGGACTATCTGGTCGCCGGCGAAAAGGCCGGCTCCAAGCTCGCCAAGGCCGAGAAGCTCGGCGTCAGCGTGCTCGACGAGGCGGCGCTGGCGCCCATGCTCGACCACGCAGAGGGTGTGGACGACTGACCCGCGCGGCGAGGCGTGCCGCCGCCAGCCCCGCCAACAGCAGCCAGACCACCGATGGCGCCGGCACCATCAGGACGGCGAGGTCGGCGAGGGTCGCGGCACCCGCTTGGGTGGTGCGGAATGCGAAGTCCCAGTCGATATGGTCAGCGGTGTCGGTGGTCTTGTGGTAGTAGGGGTTGGAGCCGCCCCAAATCTCGTTGGCCGTGTCCTCGATGGCCATCAGCGAGGCGGAGCCCGTATAGCGGCTGGAGTGGAAGTAGTAGTGGTCGCTGCCGTAGAAGTCCCCGTAGTGCGCCTGGGTCAGCAATTCCGGCACATAGTCGCCGACATTGGCGATGAAGCTGTCCACCAGCCACCGCTCCCCCATCACCTCCAAGTCCGCTGCCGCGTCGCCGGCGGTGTAGCCGATCATGTCGAAGTTGAGCATCGCGGCGATGTCGTCCCCCCTGGCCTTCGCGGACGTTGCATAGGCCTGACTGCCGACCAGCCCTTGCTCCTCGGAATTGAAGGCGACAAAGCGGATCGTGGACGCGAACCCGTAGCGGGACAGGACGCTCGCCGCCTCCAGCAGCGCGGCCACACCGGTGGCATTGTCGTCCGCGCCGGGCGCGAGCACCGAAGATTGGTTGGAGATCGAGTCGAAATGGGCGCCGATGATCAGGATGCGATCCGGATCGGTCAGCCCGGGCAAGGTCGCCTCGACGTTGTATCGGGTGGCGCCGCCATGGGTGTAGGGATCCTGCCGGACATCCAGACCGAAGGACTCGAAGGTGTCGCTCAGCCAGCCCCGCGCCGCCTCGTTCCCCGCGGTGTTGTAATAACGAGTGCCGAAGTCTTCGAGAGATTCCACATAGCCCTGATAGTCGCTCGCGGACAGCTCATCGATCAGCGACTGCACCATCGGACCCGCACCGGCGCCGCCGGTCGCCAACACCAGCCAGCTCAACAGGACCCATAACAGTAGGCGCCGCGGCAAGGCTGCGCAGGGACACCGGTTCCGCCCGGCCGCGCCGCCGCCGGTGCAGGCGGCACGGGCCTCAGTGGCCTGGCCCATGCCGATTGCCGTTCGTTGTGATCGGGCTGGACACGTACCGAGGTGCGCCGCGCCAATCGTAAGCTCTTGCTGTTGCATCACCAAACCTCCCCGTCGGCATATGGCGGTGTCGCCAATGGCCGGACTTGACCCGACCTGGGCGAAGTCTGGCATCTTTGGCATTCAAGGCAATGATAGCGGGCAACTGCGCAAGCGAAACCGTCACCGCTGCGGCAACGGAGTTGCCGCCGGCCGGCCGCGACGACTTGCCGCTGGTCAGGGCAGGCGCCCGAGCACGGCGACGGCGTTCGCGGTGGTCTGCGCGGCGATCTCGGCCGCATCCGCATCGCGCACCTCGGCCAGGGCGGCCAGGATCTCGGGCAGGTATTCCGGGCTATTGCGCTGATAGCGATGGGAGGCGACGGTCATATCCGGGGCATCGGTCTCCAGAACGATGGCATCCAGCGGCAGGGCCTGCGCCAATCGCCGCAGACGCCGGGAGCGCTCGAACGTGAGCATGCCGCCGAAGCCGAGCCGAAAGCCCAGATCGAGATAGCGCTTCGCCTGCTCCAGACTGCCGTTGAAGGCATGGGCGATGCCACCGTTGCGACAGCCGGCGCGGCGCAGCGAGGACAGGACCTCGTCATGGGCCTTGCGCACATGCAGCAGCACCGGCAGCTCGGCGGTGCGGGCGATCGCGAGTTGACGCTCGAACAGCGCACGCTGCCGGGGCATGGCGTGCGCGCCGGCGATGGCATCGAGGCCGATCTCGCCGATGGCGACTGGACGGCGGTCGGCGATGGCGCGCTCCAGCCGGCCGACATCGGTCTCCCGATGGGCGTCGACGGCGACCGGATGCAGGCCGAGGGCCGGATGCAGGCCGACGTGCCGGTCGCAGAGCGCCAGCAGGTCGCACCAACCGGCCGCCGCGATGGCGGGGACGACGATGGCCTGCACCCCCGCTGCTCGGGCACGCTCCAGGACCTGCTCGCGGTCCGCGGCAAAGGCGTCCACATCGAGGTGGCAGTGGGTATCGATCAGGCCCGCGAGAGACGACGACCTTGCCCCTGTCGGCGACGCCTGCGGATGCCTCCCGTCTTCCCGGCTACCGCTGCCGCGGGCTACCACATCAAGTCGTCCGGGATCTTGTAGTCGGCGTACTCGTCGTCGGCATCCTCGTCGCCGGGGGTGTTCAGCACCAGCACCCGGGAGGCATCACGCTCGGCCACCCGCGCCGCAGTCTCGGCGCTGACCAGCTCGTAGAAGGCATCCTGGCGCACGATCGCGAGCTTGCCGTCGACCAGGCCCTTGTGCTGCTCGGCGTTGACGTGCAGACGCTTGAGCCTGCTGCCGTCGCTGAAGTTGTAGGCCAGGTCGCCGCGGTCGCGCCTGATCCGATGGGTATGGATCAGCTGACGCAGGGCGTTCTCCTCGGCCTTGCGCCGGGCCTCCTCCTCGCGCTGGCGGTTGAGCTCGCGATCACGCGCCTGCTTCTCGGCACGCGCCTGCTCGGCCTGACGGCGCTGGGCCTCGGCCTGATCGTCCCCGCCCTTGCGCCGCTGCTTGCGCTTGCCGGTCTTTGTCTGTTTGAGCCGCTGCTCGGAGACCAGACCGGCCTTGAGCAATTGATCCTGGAGCGAATTAGCCATGGTTTGTCGAATCTCTGGCGCGGGGCGGCGGCCCCGGGTCGGGTGGTTTGCGCCGAGCATGCTCAGCCGGCGAACAGCCGCGCATACTACAAGGGTTGGGCGTGTGTATCCTAAATCGAGACGATGAGCAAGCAGATCCGACCTTCGGTACGGGTTGTGCGCATCCGCCTGTCCATGGGCGCCGGCTACCGTTACAATCCGAGGCGCACTCGCCCTACACCCTTACCGGTCCAGCCGTGCAACGGACCTGGACCGATCGACCGGAGAAGACAGATGAAGCGGCTGACCGCGCTGTTGATCGCTTGCTTTATGCTGGCCCTGACGCTGGGCTTCAATGCGACCGCCGGGGACCTCGGCACCGTGGACATGGATCGCGTCCTGCAGGAGAGCAAGCTCGGCCAAGATGCGCAAGCACAGCTGGAGGCGCGCTTCGGCGACCGGCGTGCACCGCTGCAGGAAGAGGAGATCGCCATTCGCCAGCTCCAGGCATCCCTGGAGCGCGATCGTCCGCTGATGAGTACGGCTCAGGTGGAGAAGAAGGAAAAGGAGATCGCCGAGCGTATCCAAGCCTTCGAACAGGCCTTCACCGAGCTGCAGAAGGAGGTCATCAGGGCCCAGCAGGAGGCCGGACAGAACATCATCCCGCCGGCACGTGAGGCGATCAACGTCGTCGCCAAGAAGAAAGACCTCGCAACGGTCTTCGAGAAGAGCCAGATGGGCGTCCTGTTCGTCAGCGATCGCATCGACATCACCGCCGCGGTGATCAAGCAGATGGATGCCGCCACGAAGTGACGGCGTCACCGCGTCCGCCGCCGAAAACCTACGCGGATGCGGTGTTTTTGTGGTTTTACTAACCTAGATCAGCAATTTCGTGACGGCATCATGTCCGCGCGATAAGCGCTGGTTTACAATCGTTTCGGGCGCGGGCGCGGGTTTCCTGTACCGGTTGCCGCGACCCAAGACACACCCAGACAGACCCAACTGGCGTGTGTGCGCCAAGCCGGTGCCCACGCCGCGGAGGACATACGAGCGATGCTTGGAGAGGTTCACGATCTGGTCCATGAGTTTCCAGAGCTTCACAACAAGATCGACGAGATGCGCGCGTCCGAGCCGCGCTTCGCCGAGATCATGGACCAGTACGACGCCATCGATGCCCGGGTACGCAAGCTTGAAGAGCTTGGCACCCCGGTCGCCGACGAGACCATCGAAGACCTGAAGAAAGAGCGTCTGCTGCTCAAGGATCAGCTCTACGAGTTGCTGCGGGGGTAGACGACACCACCCGCAGGATGCGCCGACCCGCGCAAGCAGGGTCGGCATCCCCCCAGCGGCCGTCGGCTGGCGCCGGCTCCGCTTACCCTAGATTACCCGTCTCGCGCGCTTGGAGCCCGCCCCGTTGCAGGGATCGATCGATGCCGAGCCGGCACCACCGATGCCGCATCGACCTGCGGTGCCCCAGACCGTTGAAATGCACCGCTCGCGCACAGGCCACGGGTCTCACCCGCCAAAGCGCTCGCCCGTATTGTCCAAATCACCTGCTCGGCGATTTCCCGGCAGCCGTGTCGCGAAATCCCGGTCTTTTTCCTCAGAGTTAAGCCCGTCGCGCATGCCCCGTGGCCCATGGCACCGGCGCTCGTCCTCGGCCCAGCGGTAAACATGTTGGCCTATGCGTCCCAAACTGAATGATTCCGGCGGCGATCGCCCCCGCAGCCGCAACCTGCGCCCACTCCTGCGTCTGTTGCGCTTCGCATGGCCCTACCGCGCGCGCCTGGCACTGGCGCTGTTGGCGCTGGTGGTGGCCGCCGTCGCCCTGCTCGCCTTCGGCCAAGTCATCCGCGCGGTGGTCGATCACGGACTGGCCAGCGGCTCGAAGCAGACCCTCGACCTCGCGCTGCTGCTGTTTCTGACCGTCGTGGTGGTCCTGGCCGCGTCGATTACCGCCCGCAGCTACCTGCTCAATTGGATCGGTGAGCGGGTGGTCGCCGATGTCCGGCTGGCCGTCTTCGAGCGCGTCCTGGGCCTTGACGTCGGCTTCTTCGAGACCACGCGGACGGGCGAGGTGATCTCCAGGCTGACCAGCGATACCGCCCTGCTGCAGATCGTCGTCGGCTCGACCCTGGCCATGGCCCTGCGCACAGGCATCCTGGCGATAGGCGGCATCATCATGCTCGCCATCACCAGCCCCGCATTGACCATGATGGTGCTGCTGGGCGTACCCTTCATCATCCTACCTGCCTGGGTGCTCGGCCATCGGGTACGGCGGCTCTCGCGGGCCAGCCAAGACCGCATTGCCGATATCGGCGCCTATGTCGATGAGGCCCTGCACGGTATCCGCACCGTTCAGGCATTCTGTCACGAGCCGATTGACCTGGCCCGCTACGGCAAAGAGGTCGAGGCCGCCTTCTCCGCCGCCATGCAGCGTTCCCTGGCGAGCGCCGCCCTCAGCGGCATCGTCACCCTGCTCACCTTCGGCGCCATCGGCACCGTGCTCTGGTTCGGCGGGCGCGAGGTCTTGACCGGCAATATCAGCGGCGGTGAACTCTCCGCGTTTCTGTTCTACGCCATCCTCGTGGCCGGCTCCTTCGGCTCGCTGAGCGAGCTGGCGGGCCAATTGCTGCGAGGCGCCGGTGCCAGCGAGCGCCTCATGGAGCTGTTGCACACCGAGCCGGTGATCACCGCACCGCGCGAACCGGCAGCCCTTGCGCAGCCCGTCCGCGGCGAGGTCCGGGCCGAATCCCTGCGCTTCGGTTATCCAGCCCGCAGCGGCACCCTGGCACTGGACAGCGTCGACTTCCACATTGCCCCCGGCGAGCGCGTCGCCTTGGTGGGACCGTCCGGTGCCGGCAAGTCGACGCTGTTCCATCTCCTGCTGCGCTTCTACGATCCCCAGTCCGGCTGTCTGCGGTTCGACGGCATCGACCTACGCGACCTGGACCCGACCACGCTGCGACGCCAGATCGCCGTCGTACCGCAAGATCCGGTCATCTTCGGTGCCGATGCCTGGGAGAACATCCGCTTCGGCCACGAATCCGCGGATGATGAAGCGGTGCGCGCCGCAGCGCGTGCCGCCCACGCCGACAGCTTCCTCAGTCGGCTGCCCGACGGCTACGCCAGCTTCCTCGGCGAGCGCGGCGTGCGTCTGTCCGGCGGCGAGCGCCAGCGCATCGCAGTCGCCCGCGCGATCCTGCGCGACCCCGCACTGCTGCTGCTCGACGAGGCCACCAGCGCGCTGGACGCCGAGAGCGAGCGCTTGGTCCAAGACGCCCTGGAACACCTGATGCAAGGTCGCACCAGCATCGTCATTGCCCATCGGCTGGCTACCGTGCGCAACGCCGACCGCATCCTGGTGCTCGACCAAGGCCGTATCGTCGCCGCGGGTCACCACGATGCCCTGCTTGCCGAAGGCGGGCTTTACGCCCGACTGGCATCATTGCAGTTCCAGGATGCCGCCTAGCCGTTTGCCACCGGCTCCGCGGCCTTGCTCGCCCGGCGATACGCAACCGACACCACCCATTGCCACCCAAACGACCGGATGATCTTAAGATGAAGAAGTACGACATCTACGCCCTTGGCAACGCCCTCGTCGATATGGAATACGCCGTCGACAACACGGACCTCACCCAGCTCGACATCGACAAAGGCGTCATGACCCTGGTCGACGAGGCCCACCAGCTGCGCATCATGCGTCACCTCCAGCAGCGCCAGCATCACCGCAGCTCCGGCGGCTCGGCGGCCAACTCGATCATCGCCACCAGCCAACTCGGTGGCCGCGGCTACTACGCCTGTAAGGTGGCCGACGACGAGCTTGGGCATTTTTATATCAAGGATCTGGTAGCCGGCGGTGTCGCCACGCTGGATACCAGCTTCCTGGAACAGGGCGATACCGGCCGCTGCGTCGTACTGGTCACGCCGGACTCGGACCGCACCATGTGCACCTACCTCGGCATCAGCGGCAACCTGTCGGTGCACGAGATCGATGTCGGCGCGCTGAGCGCCTCGACCTGGTTCTACACCGAGGGCTATCTGGTCACATCCGACACCGCTCGTGTTGCCGCCATTGAGGCTCGCCGGGCCGCCGAGCGCCACGGCGTGCGCACCGCCCTGTCGCTCTCGGATCCGAACATGGTCCGCTTTTTCAAGGAGGGTCTGCTGGAAATGATCGGCGACGGCGTCGACCTCATCTTCGCCAATGAGCATGAGGCCATGGGCATGGCCGAGACCGAAGACCTCGACGAGGCCGTCGCTTACCTCAAGACCATCGCCCGCGAATTCGCGATCACCCGAGGCGCCGACGGCGCCCTGATCTGGGACGGTGCACAGCGCATCGATATCGCCCCGGTCAAGGTCGAGCCGATCGATACCGTGGGGGCTGGAGACATGTTCGCCGGGGCCTTCCTCTACGGCCTGACCCAGGGCTGGGGTCACCGCCGGGCCGGCGACCTCGCCTCGGCCCTGTCGGCAAAGCTCGTCACCAGCCTTGGACCCCGGCTAGCCCGCGAGGAAACGGCCGCCATCCGGCAAACACTGGAGGTATCCGACGGGTCATGATCCCGTAGCGGGGTCGGCCGCAAGCGCCACCACCGGTCGAGGAACGGCGAACCGACGCGCCGCATAACCCAGCCAGACCGGGTATTGGCAGAGGGCGAGCACAACAATCGCGACGAAATACGTGGCCGCATATCGCCACATGACAATATCGCCGGTGGGGTACTCTCTACGACTCGGGCTCAGCAAAAACGCCATGGCCGACAGGCCCTGATCCTCACCCGCAGTGTGCGGTGTCAGCGCCAACATCAGCGCCCAATAGGACAAGGGCAGGCACAACAGGATTCCGAACAACGTCGACACCGTCCCTGTCATCACTTGAGCCAATCGCTGCGCCAGCAAGGCGGCGGCAAACGACAGCACAAACATCCAGAAACCGAGAAGGAGCAGGCTCAGGACACCGCCCCCGTCCCGGAGCAGGGTGGTTAGGTTGTCCGTCGCCGAGTTGACGACAACGATCCACCAACTGACGAGCAGCGTCAAAATCGCGAAGACCACCCAGGACAGGAACCGCATCGGCACCGGAGAACGGGTCACGGCAAAGAGCAACCCAACCCCGCCGGCGACGGGAACGGAGACCATGGCGAACAGCCCCATGAAGCGGAGCCAACGCTCGACCTCCACCGGCGCCTCACCGGACGGTAGACCCACCATATCGTGCAGGCTGCCGATCGGTGTCGCGAAGCGATAGCCGAGGAAGACGATCACCCCATGGATGATGATGCCGACAGGGAACAGCCAAACCCATCGCAACGGCAAGCGCATGATCTGCAGCCCAACAAAGGCCGGTGGAGCAAGCGCAAGCAGCGCCACAAGCGCGAACAGCGCGCTCTGCAGCAACGACGTGCCCGAGCCGAACAACTCCTGCACGTTGTAGGGGACGCCGGGAACGACTGCGACCCCGAACATGATCAGGGTCAGCACTAGAAAGACGACGCCCACACGAGGCAGCCAGAAACGACCTGCTCGCTGGAGGCCATCCTGACCGAAACTATGAACGACGGACATTGAGGGATTCCCCATGCAACACCGTATGAAGCGGCGGATGGCGGACAGTATGCCTGAACCACCGCTCCGCGGTCAGCCGCGCCGTCACATCCAGGTCTGGTTAGGCCACGCCTTAACCGACTACGCCCAAGGACGGATCTCGGGATCAGCGATCCCGAGCCCTAGGCAAAGGCCGCCTGGCATAGCGTCAACAGGAACGCAGGGAACATGCCGAGGAACAAGATCGCCATACCGTTGACGGTAATCGCAACCCGCGCGCCGCCATCGGCCACTACGGGCTCCTCGGTAGCCGGTAGGTCGAAGTAGATCAGCTTGATGACACGCAGGTAATAGAACGCACCGACGATCGAGAAGACGACCGCGACGATTGCGAGCCAGACTAGACCGACGCTGATCACCGCCTCAAGGACCAACAGCTTGGCCATGAATCCAACCGCTGGCGGCACGCCCGCCATCGAGAACATGATCAATGCCATCATCGCCGCAAGCCAACCATCGCGCCGAGCCAGACCCTTCAGATCATCCAACGCCTGCACCTCGACGCCCCGACTCGACATCATCACCAGCACACCGAAGGCACCGGCGGCCATCAGTGCATACACGACCGCATAGAACATCGCCGCCGCATAGCCTTCTTGGGTTCCTGCCAACAGACCGAGAAAAATGAAGCCGACGTGCGAGATGGTGGAGTAGGCAAGCATGCGCTTGATGTTACGCTGCGCCACAGCGACCACGTTGCCGAGCACCATCGACAATACCGAGAGGATGATCAGGATCTCGCTCCAGTCCGACTGCAACGCCCCCAGCGCATCGATCAGGATTCGCGCAGCCATGGCAAAGGCCGCGACCTTTGGCGCACTTGATAGGAATAACACGATCGATGTCGGTGCGCCCTGATAGACATCGGGCATCCACATATGAAACGGAACGGCACCGAACTTGAACGCGATACCGATGATGACGAAGACCAGGCCGAACACCAAGACCTTGTCGCCGAATCCGCCGGCATTGATCGCCTCGGCCACGCCGTCGAAGGCGAACCCGCCGGTGGCGCCGTAGATCATGGAGATGCCGTAGAGCAGCATGCCGGACCCCAGGGCCCCCAGCACGAAGTATTTCATCGCCGCCTCGGACCCCTGTTTGGAGTCGCGATCAAACGCCACCAAGGCGTACAGGCACAGGGCCAACAGCTCCAGCCCCAAGTACATGGACAAGAAGCCGTTCGCCGAGACCATGATCAACATGCCGAGCACGGAAAACAGCACCAGCACGTGATACTCGCCGACCCACATGCGCCGCTCGCGCATGTAGGCCTTTGAATAGACGAAGCCGAGCAGCGTCACCACCAGGATTGCGCCCTTGAGCAAGTCCCCCATTGGGTCGCGGATGAAGGCACCGCTGAACGCCAACACCGTCTGATCGCCGCCGACGAGTCCGACGGCGGCCAGCGCCAGGACCAACCCGATGATGGTCAGATTGTGGTTGACCACCTTTTGGTCGTCACGCAGGAACAGATCCACGACGAGCACCAACGAGGCAGTGACCAAGATCACCAGCTCGGGCAGAATCGTGACGAGGAATTGGGATTCAAACGGCATGATCATATTCCGTCAGGGCTGAAGACTGGCGACAGGGCCCGTCGCATCCGGCAGCTTGCTCACCTGCACCTGCGCCACAAGTTTTTCTATCGTCGGCTCCATGACCTCAATCAGCGGTCCGGGCCAGATGCCGATGGCGAGGGTCGCGGCGGCAAGGACGCCGAGATTCAGTGTCTCACGCCCATTCAGATCCTTCAGGCCGGCAACCTGTTCATTCTTGACCTCGCCGAAGACAACGCGCTTGACCATCCACAGCGTGAACGCGGCGGCAAGCACCAGCGTCGTCGCGGCCAGGAACGCGAACCAGAAATCGGCACGGAAGGCGGCGAGGATGACCATGAACTCACCGACGAAGCCCGACGTTCCAGGCAGTCCGGCATTGGCCATCGCGAAGAACACGACGAATGCCGCGAACCATGGCATGGTATTGATAACACCGCCATAGTCGGCGATCTGGCGCGAGTGAACGCGGTCGTAGAGCACGCCGACACAGAGGAATAGCGCACCCGAGATGAACCCGTGGGAGATCATCTGCACCATGCCGCCCTCGACGCCCATCACCGCACCCGAGGTCACGTCGGGGTTGCGGAAGATCGCGAACACGATGAAGAAGCCCAGGGTCACAAAGCCCATGTGGGCAATCGACGAGTATGCGATCAGCTTCTTCATGTCCTGCTGGACTAGGGCGACGAAACCGATGTAGATCACCGCGACCAACGACAGCGCAATGATCAGCCAGTCCAGCTCGGCGCTGGCATCGGGCGTAATCGGCAGACTGAAGCGCAGAAAGCCGTAACCACCGATCTTCAACATGATGGCGGCAAGGATGACCGAGCCGCCGGTGGGCGCCTCAACGTGGGCATCCGGAAGCCAGGTATGAACCGGAAACATCGGCACCTTGACGGCGAAGGCCACCAGGAATGCAAGGAAGATCAGTATCTGCGCCGTCATCCCGAGCTCTAATGCCTGGAAGTCGAGGATGCCGAAGCTGCCGGCCTGGAAATACATGTAGATCAGGGCGACCAGCATGAACACCGAACCGAAGAAGGTGTACAAGAAAAACTTGATCGTCGCATACACGCGGTTGGGTCCGCCCCAGACCCCGATGATGATGAACATCGGGATCAGCATGGCCTCCCAGAGCACGTAGAACAGAATGGCATCGAGGGCGGAGAAGACGCCGACCATGATGCCTTCCATGATCAGGAATGCGGCCATGTAGTGGGAGGGTTTGTAGGTGATGACCTCCCAACCGGCAATGATGACGAAGATCGTGATGAACGTCGTCAACAGGATCAACGGCATCGAGATGCCGTCGACGCCGAGGTGGTAGTAGACGTCGAACGTCGGTATCCAGGCAGCTCGCTCAACGAACTGCATTGCCGCCGTCGTGCTGTCGAAGCCCGTCCACAACGGCAGGCTGAACAGGAAGGTAAGCAGCGCAAAGACCAACGACAACCACTTGGTCAGATCCGGCGCCTTGTCGCCGCTCGCGATCACGACGACGCCGCCGATGATCGGCAGCCAGATGACCAGCGTCAGCCAGGGAAATTCAGCAAGCATGCCCGTGCGTCTCCGTAAGCCTTAGCATCAAAGGGCCACGAACCACGTCAACAGCCCGACCAGGCCGATGATCATCGCGATCGCGTAGTGATAGAGGTAGCCGGTCTGGACACCGCGCATCCAGCCGGCGAGGCGACCAACCAGTCTGGCCGAGCCGTTGACCATGCCATCGTCGATGACGGCACGGTCACCCGCACTCCAAAGGAAGCTTCCCAGCCCGCGTCCACCGCCGGCAAAGACCTTCTGATTGAAGTCGTCAAAACCGTATTTATCTTGGAGGATTCGGGTGAGGACGCCGCCCTTATCCTGGAGGGTGACATCGATTTGCGGGTCTTTCTTAAACCAGGCCCACCAGACCAAGGTTGCGACGCCGAGCCCGCCCATTGCCAGCCAGAACGGCAACGCCGTCAGACCATGCGTGATGAACGCCATCTGCCCGTGCCAATGCGCTGCCAGGTGGTGCAGGGTGTCGTGATCATGGTGGACAACGATCGGCGACCAGTCCCCCGAAGCAAGCCAGTTGCTGACCAGCAGCGGCTCGATGGTGAACCAACCGATCGCGACCGATGGCACCGCCAACGCCACCAAGGGCACCCAGACCACCCAAGGGGTTTCGTGCAGGTGCGAGCGGGTGTGCTCATCCATTCGCGGCTTGCCATGGAACACCAGATAGTACATCCGGAAGCTGTAGAGGGCGGTGACGAAGACGCCGATGGTCAGGGCCAACGAGGCGTAGGTGGAACCCCAGATCTGCGAAGCGTTGACGGCCTCGATGATGGCGTCCTTCGAGAAAAAGCCCGAGAAGCCCGGGAACCCGATCAACGCCAATGAGCCGAGCAACGCGGTGATCCAGGTGATCGGCATGAACTTGCGCAGGCCACCCATGTTGCGGATGTCCTGGTCGTGGTGCATGGCGATGATCACCGAGCCGGCCGCGAGGAACAACAGCGCCTTGAAGAAGGCATGGGTCATCAGGTGAAAGATGCCTGCCGCATAGGCCGAGGCCCCCAGCGCTGCCACCATGTAGCCAAGCTGTGATAGCGTCGAGTAGGCGACCACGCGCTTGATGTCGTTCTGCACCAGCCCGATCAAGCCCATAAAGAAGGCCGTCGTTGCGCCAATGACCAGAACGAAGGACAGGGCGGTCTCCGAGAGTTCGTACAGCGGCGACATACGCGCCACCATAAACACACCGGCGGTGACCATGGTCGCGGCGTGGATCAGTGCGGAGATCGGCGTCGGGCCTTCCATTGAATCCGGTAGCCAGACGTGGAGTGGCACCTGCGCCGACTTACCCATGGCACCGACAAACAGCAGGATGCAAATGAGTGTCATCAGCGACACGCCGCCAAACAAGGCCAACTGGGTGTCGGCAAGCTCCGGCGCCTTGGCGAAGACCTCCGCGTAATTCATCGAGCCGAAATACATCCCCACTGCGGCGATGCCGAGGATGAAGCCGAAATCACCGACGCGGTTGACGAGGAAGGCCTTCAGATTGGCGAACACGGCCGATTCACGCGTGCACCAAAAGCCGATCAGCAGGTAGGAGACCAGGCCAACCGCCTCCCAGCCGAAAAACAACTGCATGAAGTTGTTCGACATGACCAGCATGAGCATCGAGAAGGTGAACAGCGAGATGTAGCTGAAGAAGCGCTGATAACTGTTCTTACCGGCCAGCGAGCCGTGGGGCCAGTTGTGCTCGTCATCGGCCATATAGCCGATGGTGTAGATATGCACCATGAGCGAGACGAAGGTCACCGTCGCCATCATCAGCGCGGTCAGCTTATCCACGAGGAAACCGATCTCGAAGCGGATGCCATCGGCCACCATCCAGGTGTAGACGGTGGCGTCAAAGACGGCTTGGTCGTGCCAGATGAACCTCGACAGCACCCAAAGCGAGAGGGCGGCAGAGACGCCGACGCCGATGATCGTCGCCCAATGCGCCCCGGCACGGCCGATCTTGCCGCCAAAGAATCCGGCGATAATCGCGCCGATCAGTGGCGCCAGCACGATGGTCAGATAGATATTGGGCATCTTATTGGTAAGCTCTGATTCTTGATCGGTTTCACCACGAGGGAGAGGGGACGAGGGACGCAGTCCGGCCCCAGGTCACCAGTACCGATTGCGAAGCGCTCGGCCGCTGTCCCGTCGACAGGGTGCTAGCCTTTCAGCATATCGAGGTCATCGACGTTGATGGTCTGGTGATTGCGGAACAGAACCACCAGGATCGCCAAGCCGATTGCCGCCTCAGCAGCGGCCACGGTCAGGATAAAGAAGACGTAGACCTGACCCGCCGCATCGCCGAGGAAATGCGAGAATGCGACGAAGTTCATGTTCACCGCGAGCAGCATCAGCTCGATGCACATGAGCAGGATGATGACGTTTTTTCGGTTCAGGAAGATACCCGCGACGGCAATGGAGAACAGCACCCCACCCAGCAGCAAGTAGTCGGACAGTGCAATCATTGGCTCACCTCCCCCTCGTTCCCCACCGCCATCGGTGCCGGTGTCTTCTCCGCAGGCATCGAGACCAGGCGGATGCGGTCGGGACCCTTGCGCACGCGAACCTGCTGGGACGGGTCCTGGTAGCGGGTCTCGGGCCGTCGCCGCAACGTCAGCCGGATGGCCGCAACGATGGCTACCAGCAGCAGCACCGCCGCGATCTCGAACTGGTATAGATATTTGGTGTAGAGCAGCAGCCCAAGCTCGGCGGTGTTGTTGTAGTCGGCCGGCTGCGCCGGCGGCTTCGCGAACACATCGAGGCCGAAGTTGGCGGGACCGAGCACCAGGAACAGGTTGAAGACCATGATACCGGCAACGAGCAGTCCCAACGGCAGAAAGCGTATGAATTGGGCGCGCATGGCATCGACGTCGACGTCGAGCATCATGACGACGAACAAGAACAACACCATCACCGCGCCCACGTACACCAGCACCAAGACAATGCCGAGGAATTCGGCCTCCAGCAGCAGCCAGAGTGCGGCACTGGACACGAAGGCCAGCACCAGCCAAAGGACGGCATGCACCGGATTGCGCCTGGTGACGACCATCCCCGCAGCCGCTATGGTTATTGCGGCGAACACATAAAAGAGGAATTTTTCAAAACCCATCGCAGTTCCGATCCGATAGCTGTTGGCTGGTGAGGCTCGCAGGGTGAAGGATCACCGGTAGGCCGCGTCGGCGGCCCGGGCCCCGGCGATATCCGCCTCGTACTGATCACCGATCGCGAGGAGCTTTTCCTTGGTCATGATGTTCTCACCGCGCTGCTCGAAGTGGTACTCGTAGACGCTGGTCTCGACGATCGAATCTACGGGGCAGGACTCCTCACAGAAGCCGCAGTAGATGCATTTGAACAGGTCGATGTCGTACCGGGTCGTGCGCCGTGAGCCATCCTCCCGCGGCTCGGCCTCGATGGTGATGGCCAGCGCCGGGCAGGTCGCCTCGCACAGCTTGCAGGCGATGCAGCGCTCCTCCCCGTTGGGATAGCGGCGCAGGGCGTGGAGGCCACGAAAGCGTGGCGACAGCGGTGCCCGCTCCTCCGGGTACTGGACCGTGAACTTGCGCCGGAACAAGTAGGTACCGGTCAGGCGCATGCCGCGGAACAGCTCCACGAGCATCAGGCTCTTGAGGTAGGTTGTGGCAGTCTGAAGCATGTTTTCTCGGTACAGCGGGGGGCAGGCGTTCGCCGACGAAATCGGCCCAATGGTCAGCGGACAGGGGTCAAGCTCAAGACCACCAAGGCGGAACCTCGTAGATCACGCCAAGGCCGACTACCAGTATCCAGACGATGGTAATGGGGATGAAGACCTTCCATCCGAGGCGCATGATCTGGTCGTAGCGATAGCGCGGGAAGGTCGCCCGCAGCCATAGGAAGACAAACATGAAGAAGAAGGTCTTCAGAACGATCCAGATGAACCCCGGCACCCAGGCCGTGGCCGCATCCAGCACCGGCACACCCTGGAATGGAGACAGCCAACCGCCGAAGAACAGCAACGTGGTCAGCATCGCGATCAGGATCATATTGGCGTATTCCGCCAGGAAAAAGATCGCGAAGGCCATGCCCGAGTAGTCGACGTGGAAACCGGCGACAATCTCTGACTCGCCCTCGGCGACGTCGAACGGGGCACGGTTGGTCTCGGCCACGCCGGAGATGTAGTAGACGCCGAACAGCGGCAGCAGCGGCAGCCAGTACCAATGCAGGATGCTGCCCTCCTGGGCCATGACGATGGCGCTGAGGTTTAGGCTGCCGGCAGCCACCAGCACCCCGACCAGCGCAAAGCCCATGGCGATCTCGTAGGCGACAATCTGCGCGGCGGCCCGCAGCGAGCCGAGGAATGCGTATTTGGAATTGGACGCCCAGCCGGCGATGATGACCCCGTAGACGCCGAGCGAGGTCAACGCGAGCACATAGAGCAGTCCGGCGTTGATATCCGCAAGCACCAGCCCGGCGTCGAACGGAACCACGGCCCAGGCCGCGAGTGCCGGCGCGATGGCGATCAACGGCGCCAGCAGGAACAGACCTTTGCTGGCCTGCGTCGGCACGATGATCTCCTTCATCATCAGCTTGAGGGCATCGGCGATGGGCTGAAGCAGCCCGCGCCAGCCGACGCGATTGGGGCCGATGCGCACCTGCATGTAGCCGATCACCTTGCGCTCCGCATAGGTGTAGTAGGCGACGAGGCCAAGCAGCGGCAGGATGATGGCGACGATGGCCAGCAGGCTCTGAATCGGCAGCGGCAATGCCGTCCACAGGCTGATCAACAGTGTCGAGACGTCGCCCATGATCACACCTTCTCCAGCTCGATGGGGCCGATCTGGGCACCCAGGGATTCACTGCCCGGCACACCCGCCGGAATGCGTACGCTACCCCGCGGGCAGGCCGGGTCGAGGGCGACCGGCGCCTGAGCGCCGTAGCCGTTCTGACTGATCCGCACCTGATCCCCGTCCGCCAAGCCCAGCTCGGCGGCCTGCTCGGGGTTCACGGATACGGCAAAACTGTCCATCAGCGGGGTATTTTGCAGCGCCGGGGCCGCGCGCACCAGAGGGTCGACGGCGTAGATGGGCAGATTCCCCACCCGCTCAAGCGCGTTGCCGGCCAGCCTGATCTCCGCATCGATCTGCGCATCGCTACCCACAAGCCGATTGTCCGGTCGCAGATCGGCGCACTGCGCCATCACCTCGTCGTGGACCTGACGGGCGCTGGTTTGACTGAAACCGGGCAGCTCCAGCATCTGACCGAGTACGCGGAGGACCTTCCAGCCCGGTCGCGCGTCCCCCGGAGGGGCAACAGCGCCCTGAAAACGCTGGACGCTACCCTCTGCATTGACGAACGTTCCGGCCGTCTCCGCGAAGGCGCCGATGGGCAGCATGATGTCGGCCACCGACTCCAGTGCCGTGCTGCGCAGACTCACGCAAGCGATGACCATGGCGGCCCCGTCGAGTGCCGCCATCGCCGCCGCCGGGTCGATCAGGTCACGATCCGGTTCCAGACCCCACAACAGGTAGCCCTGGCGTGGATCGGTCAGCATGGTCAGCGCATCGAGCCCGGGTCCTTCGATCGGCTTCGCCCCCGGCAGACGGTGCGGCTGGGCGCCGGCCATCGGGCTGCCGACGCTGTTGGCGGCCCTCGGCAGCACGCCGATCCGGCAGCCCGCGGCCTCGCTGATCCTGTAGGCCAGCAGCTTCAACAATGCGTAATCGGGATGGGCCTCGGCGAGCGCGCCGAGCAGGACGAGACCGGTATCGGCCTTGCCTGCGGCGCGCAGCGCGTCCGCGACCGCCTGATGGGTGTCATCGACCTGTGCGCTCTCCACAAGGCCAGCGGGCAGCCCGTCGGTTCCGGCACCCAAGGCCCTGGCAATCGCCGCCAGTTCGCCGAGGAGTGCGCCCGGGGCCGCCACTAGCTGTCGGCTCGGGTGCGTCAGATGGAGCGCGAAGGGCGTCACGAAGGCGATCTCGCCACCGGCGAGGGAGGCCTTCCGCAGCCGGTGGGCCAGCAATGGCTGCTCTTGGCGGATGTCACTGCCGATGATCAGCACGGCGGTCTGCCGTTGTAGATCTGCAATGGGCACGCCGAGCCAGGGCAACAGCGGATCGGCGGCGTCGCCGCGGAAGTCCTGTTGCCTCAGGCGGCTGTCGATGTGACTGCTGCCGAGCCCCCGCACCAGCTTTTGCGCCAGGTAGAGTTCTTCCAGCGTCGCACTCGGGGAGATCAGGCAGCCCAGCTGCTCTGCACCTGCCCCGTCCACCAGGCCACGCAGGGCCCCGACGGTGGTGCTCAGCGCCTCCTGCCAACCGACCTCGCGCCAGGCGCCGTCGCGCTTGATCATCGGGGCCGTCAGCCGCTGGGCACTATTGAGTCCCTGATAGCTGAAGCGGTCGCGATCGGAGATCCAGGTCTCGTTCAGCGCCTCGTTGTCCCGCGGATGCACCCGCATGACCCGATTGCCCCGACGATGAATATGGATGTTCGAGCCCACGGCGTCGTGGGGCGCGATGCCGTCCTCCGCGGTGAGTTCCCAGGCCCGCGCCGTAAAGCGATAGGGCTTTGACGTCAGGGCGCCCACCGGGCAGAGATCAATGACGTTGCCGGAGAGTTCGTGGGCGACGGTATGGGCGACAAAGGTGCCGATGCGCATGTCCTCGCCCCGCCCGGTTGCGCCGAGTTCACGCACGCCGGCGATCTCGGCGCCGAAGCGTACGCAGCGCGTGCAGTGGATGCAGCGGGTCATATCGGTGGCGATGAGCGCCCCCAGGTCTTCGTCCCGGACCACACGCTTGCGCTCACTAAAGCGCGATATATCGTCGCCGTAGCCCATGGAGACGTCCTGAAGCTCGCACTCGCCGCCCTGATCGCAGATCGGGCAGTCCAGCGGGTGGTTGATCAGCAGGAACTCCATGGTGCCGCGCTGGGCCTCCAGGGCCTTGGCCGAACGGGTCTGCACCTTCATCCCGTTGCCGACCGGCGTCGCGCAGGCGGGGATAGGCTTCGGGAACGGCCGACCGCCCTGCTCCGCCTCAACCAGGCACATACGGCAGTTGGCGGCTATGGAGAGCTTCTCGTGGTAACAGAAGCGCGGGATCGGGATGCCCTCGCGATCCGCGACGGCAATGATCATCTCGCCCGGCGACGCCTCGCAAACGCGGCCGTCGATCTCGATGGTGAAGGTTTCCGACTGGTTCGACATCTGGCTGTCTCGACTGCTGACGTCCGCCTCAGGCGGCCTCGACCATGGGCTGACCGCGCTCGATCAAGTGCTCGAACTCGTGGCGATAGTGTTTTAGGAAGCTCTGTACCGGCATCGCTGCCGCATCCCCCAGCGCGCAGATGGTCCGACCGCCAATGCGCCCGGCCACACTGTCGAGCAGATCCAGGTCCTCCGGCCGACCTTTGCCGCTGCGAATGCGATCCAAGACGCGCGCCAGCCAGCCGGTCCCTTCCCGGCAGGGGGTGCACTGACCACAGGACTCGTGTGCGTAGAAGTGCGCCAGGTTGGCCAACACCTTGACCATACAGGTACCCTCGGCAATGACGATGACGGCCCCGGAGCCAAGCATGGAGCCGGCCTTTGCAATGGAGTCGTAGTCCATGTCGACGCCCATCATGACATCACCGGGGACCACGGGAACGGAGGAGCCGCCGGGTATGACCGCCTTCAGGGCCTTGCCGTCCTTAACGCCGCCGGCGAGCTTAAGCAGGTCCGCGAAGGGCGTACCCAAAGGCACCTCGAAGTTGCCCGGCGCGTTGACATGACCGGACACCGAGAACAGTTTCGGACCGCCGTTGTTGGGCCGACCCTGCTCCAGGAACCACTGACCGCCCTTCTCCAGGATCACCGGCACCGACGCCAGCGACTCCGTGTTGTTGATGGTCGTGGGGCAACCATACAGACCGGCCTGGGCCGGGAACGGCGGCTTGTAGCGCGGCTGGCCCTTCTTGCCCTCGATCGACTCCAGCAGCGCCGTCTCTTCGCCGCAGATGTAGGCGCCGGCGCCGAGCTGGGTGTAGAGATCGAAATCGACGCCTGAGCCCATCAGGTCCTTGCCGAGCAGCCCGGCCGCGTAGGCCTCCTTCAGCGCGCCATCGAACCGATCGATCGGCTCAAAGAACTCACCGCGGATATAGTTGTAGCCCACCGTCGCACCGATGCAGTAACCGGCAATGGCCATGCCTTCAACGAGCTGGTGGGGATTGAAGCGAAGGATGTCGCGATCCTTGCAGGTACCCGGCTCACCCTCGTCGGAGTTGCAGACGATGTACTTTTGCCCGGGGGCCGTCCGCGGCATAAAGCTCCACTTCAGCCCGGTCGGGAACCCCGCCCCGCCCCGACCGCGCAAGGCCGAGAGCTTGACCTCTTCGATCAGCTCGTTCGGATCGGGCTTGTCCTTTAGGATACGCTCCCACTGCTTGTAGCCGCCGACGCTGCGGTAGGCCTCCAGCGTATGCCGGGACGCGGCATCCAGGTGCATCGTGCGGAAGCAGACGGTGTTCTGTCGCTCAACCATAATGAAAGATTCGCTTCGGTTCGGAGGGGGACGGGATCAATCCAGCGTCTCGACCAGCCGGTCGAAATCCTCCGGGCTCAGGCGCTCGTGATAGGTCTTGTCGACCATGACCACCGGCGCGTCCTTACAGGCACCGAGGCACTCGAACTCCTTGAAGGTAAACTTGCCGTCGGCGGTGGTCCCACCCTCGCCCACATCATATTTCTGCTCGATGTGATGCATCAGCTCCTCGGCGCCATTGAGCATGCAGGAGACGCTGTTGCAGACGCAGACCTTGTGGCGACCCACCGGTTCCAAATCGTACATACCATAGAAGGTTGCCACCTCGTAGACGGAGACCTCCGGCATGTCCAGATACGCGGCCAAGTCGTCCATCAGCGCGCGCGTCAGCCAGCCGCCGTTGTGATCCTGGAGCAGCGTCAACGCCGGCATGACGGCGGACTGCTTCCACTCGGCAGGGTACTTGGCGACGTGCCCGTCGATCTCGGCGCGGATCTCGGGGGTGAACAGGGCCTCTTTGTCGCGGCCGTGGACCACGGCAAGGGGTGCGTTGCGGAAGCTCATCAGCGATCGATCTCCCCGAAGACGATATCCATGGTGCCGATAATGGCCACCACATCGGCCAACATGTGGCCCTTGGACATCTCGTCCAGGGCGGCCAAATGGGCAAAGCCGGGTGCGCGGACCTTGAGGCGATAGGGCTTGTTGGCGCCGTCGGAGATGATGTAGCAGCCAAACTCGCCCTTTGGTGCCTCGACGGCGGCATACACCTCGCCGGCGGGCGGACAGTAGCCTTCGGTAAACAGCTTAAAATGATGGATCAAGGCCTCCATGTCGTCCTTCATGCCGACACGGTTCGGCGGCGCGACCTTGTGATCCTCAACCATGACCGGACCGGGGTTCGCTCGCAGCCAGTCGATGCATTGGCGCATGATCCGGTTGGATTGGCGCATCTCCTCGACGCGGACCAGATAGCGGTCGTAGCAGTCGCCGTTCTGGCCCACCGGGATGTCGAAGTCGACTCGATCGTAAGCGGCGTAGGGCTGCTTCTTGCGCAGGTCCCAGGCGACGCCTGAGCCCCGAATCATCGGCCCGGTGAAACCGAGTGCTTTGGCGCGATCACCGTCGACGACGCCGATACCGACAGTGCGCTGCTTCCAGATACGATTGTCCGTCAGCAGGGTTTCGTACTCGTCCACCAGCTTCGGGAAACGCTCGGTGAAGTCCTCAATGAAGTCCAACAGCGACCCGCTGCGGGCCTCGTTCAGGCGCTTCATATCGCGCTTGCTGTGCCACTTGGTCTTGGCTTCGGTGAAACAGGGCATCCGCTCCGGCAGGTCGCGATAGACGCCACCCGGGCGGTAATAGGTCGCATGCAGCCGCGCCCCGGATACCGCCTCGTAGCAATCCATCAGGTCCTCGCGCTCGCGGAAGCAGTACAGGAACACGCTCATGGCGCCCACATCAAGGGCGTGGGCACCCAGCCACATCAGGTGATTGAGGATGCGCGTGATCTCGTCGAACAGGGTGCGAATGTACTGCGCCCGGATCGGCGCCTCGACCCCGACCAGCTTCTCGATGGCGCGCACGTAGCCGTGCTCGCTGCACATCATCGAGACGTAATCGAGCCGGTCCATGTAACCGATGCTTTGATTGAACGGCTTGCTCTCGGCGAGCTTTTCGGTGCCGCGGTGCAGCAGTCCGATGTGCGGGTCGGCGCGGTCGATGACCTCGCCATCCATCTCCAGCACCAAACGCAGCACGCCGTGGGCGGCCGGATGCTGGGGACCGAAGTTCAGCGTGTAGTTGCGTATCTCAGGCATGAGTCGCCCCGTCTTGCGCGCCCGCTTCGAGCAGATAGCGGCTGTCGTCACGGATAACCCGGGGCACCAAGACCCGCGGGTCGATGGTTACCGGCTCATAGACCACACGTCCCAGCTCGGGGTCATAGCGCATCTCGACATGGCCACTCAGCGGGAAGTCCTTGCGGAACGGATGCCCCACGAACCCGTAGTCGGTCAAGATGCGGCGCAGATCGGGATGGCCGTTGAAGAGGATGCCGTACATGTCGAAGGCCTCCCGCTCAAACCAATCGGCCGCGGCCCAGATGCCGACGGCGGAGTCGACCATCGGATACTCGCCACCGGCGTAGACGCGCAACCGCAGCCGACGGTTGTAGGTGAGTGACAGCAGATGGTAGACGACGGCGAATCGCTCCGGATCATCCACCGTAAGCTCGACGTCGCGATCGACGCCGCGACCGAAGCCGGTGCTCGACGCCTCCTCCGTGTCCCATTCGGACTGACCGTAGGCGGCATAGTCGACCCCGCAGATGTCGATGAGTTGCTCGAAGCGCAGCGCCGACTCGTCGCGCAACGCCTCGGCAATCGCCAGCAGATCGGGCGCCGGAACCAGCATCGTCACCTCGGCCGGGGCGATCTCAAGGCGACAACCCTGATCGCCGAAGCGCGTGCGAAGGGTATCGGCGAGCGCGTCCAGGCGCGCATCGCCCGTGGTCTGAACCGTCTCTGTCATGAGGTACTGCGGCGGGTTTCGGTACGGTGAAATGGACGGGAGGCTGCGGTGGCGCGGCGTCGATCCATCGGACTAGCGCGCGATGGTGTTCGTTTGCCGAATCTTGTTCTGCAGCTGGAGAATGCCGTAAAGCAGGGCCTCGGCCGTCGGCGGACAGCCGGGGACGTAGATATCCACAGGCACGACGCGATCGCAGCCGCGCACCACGGAATAGGAATAGTGGTAGTAACCGCCGCCGTTGGCGCAGGAGCCCATGGAGATCACCCAGCGCGGCTCGGCCATCTGATCGTAGACCTTGCGCAGGGCCGGGGCCATCTTGTTCACCAGCGTGCCGGCGACGATCATGACGTCGGATTGCCGCGGACTGGGGCGAAAGACGATGCCGAAGCGGTCCAAGTCGTAGCGGGCAGCACCCGCATGCATCATCTCAACCGCACAGCAGGCCAGGCCGAAGGTCATGGGCCACAGCGACCCGGTCCGCGCCCAGTTGATCAGCTTATCGGCCGTCGTTGTGACGAAGCCCTGCTCCAGAACGCCTTCTATGCCCACGTTGCCACACCTGCTTCAGACATCAATACCGCGGATGCACGACCACGGGACCAAGACCCGCGACCCGACCCATCACGCCCAATCAACGCACCGGCGCCACACTCGATTTCGCGCAAGCTCACTCCCATTCCAATGCCCCCTTCTTCCACTCGTAGATGAAGCCCACCACAAGGATGCCGAGGAACACGAACATCGCGATGAAGCCGGCCATCCCGAGCTGGTCCAGCACAACCGCCCACGGAAAGAGGAAGGCGATCTCCAGGTCGAAGATGATAAAGAGGATGGCCACCAGATAGTAGCGCACGTCGAACTTCATCCGCGCGTTCTCGAACGCCTCGAAGCCGCACTCGTAGGGAGAATCCTTCTGTTGATCCGGGCGCCGGGGACCGAGCACCGAGCCGAGCACCCGGGGTACGAAGCCCACGAGTAACGCAACCACGATGAAGATCAGGATATGCAGATAGTCTTCGAGCACTCGACTGGTCTCCCACCGCGCCGATCGGCAAGGCTGGCGATTGGCGGATCTGGATAGTGATTATTGGGTATGCCCTAAAGCCGAGCAGTCTAGAGCAGCGGACGCTCGGAGTCAACCCGCTGACGAACAGGCTTTCCCATGCAAATCAACCATTTGGGGCGCCCTCCCCAAAAGAGATAGGGCGCTGTTCCCGAACCGGGAACGCGCCCTAAAATGGTGCCGACGGCCGGACTCGAACCGGCACGGCTTGCGCCACTGCCCCCTCAAGACAGCGTGTCTACCAATTCCACCACGTCGGCTAAAACAGTTATCAACCTTCCTCAGTCTGCATCGCGCTCGGCATCGATGGCCTCGCCATCATCGCCAACGACCGCCTCTACAACACCGGCGCCATCGTCCACCACCAGCTCGGCATCCACCTCCGCGACGGGCGCCTCATCCGCATCTCCGCCCGGCAGGCCCGGGACATCGGAGCCGTCCGAAACGATCTCATCCGCAGCAGCTCCGGCATCCCCTGGCACGGAGGGCAGATCCGAACTGCGCCGCACCGGCAGTTCGTCGGTGACCGCGGGCTCATCCGACGTCGGAATAACCAGGGAAGGCGCGGCATCCATGTCATCCATTAACCCCTCCGGCTCGCCGACCTTGGCCGCATAATACGCTAATGCGATGCTGGTCATGAAGAAAAGGGCCGCGAAAATCGCGGTGGACCGCGACAGAAACGACCCGGAACCGCGAGAACCGAACACGGTCGCCGAGGCACCACTGCCAAAGGCGGCTCCGGCATCTGCCCCCTTTCCATGCTGCAGCAGCACCAGCCCAACGAGGCCGATGGCGAGCAGGAGGTGAACTACGGTCAGGATCGTTTGCATATCGCCTTGTTGATTAGATTGCCACGATCGGTGGATTATGATCGCGGCTGAATAAGTGTGCGGCAGCAGCCGTTAAGCGTTGGCGTCGCCGGCCTTGCAGATGGCCAAGAAATCCGTTGCCTTGAGCGCGGCGCCACCGATGAGACCGCCGTCGATGTCCGGCTGCCCGATCAGCTCCAAGGCGTTGCCCGGTTTCATGCTGCCGCCGTAAAGGATCTGAACCTTTTCGGCGATCTCGGCGCTCTTGGCGGCAATCCGCCCACGCAGGAACGCATGCACCTCCTGAGCCTGCTCCGGCGTGGCGGTCACGCCGGTACCGATCGCCCAGACCGGTTCGTAGGCGACCACGCCCTTGGCCAGGGCCTCCACGCCGTTCACCGCCAGCACGCCGTCCAGGTGTCTGGCAACGATCTCTTCGGTCTTGCCCTGCTCGCGCTGTTCCAAGGTTTCGCCGACACAGAGGATTGGGATCAACCCCGCGGCCACCGCCTGAGCGTATTTGCGGCCGATGTCGGCGTCGGACTCGGCATTGTACATGCGCCGCTCGGAGTGACCAATGATCGCGTAGGTACAGCCGAAATCCTTCAGCATCTCTGCGGAGACCTGGCCGGTGAAGGCGCCCGATGCCTCGTCGGAGACGTCCTGCGAGCCATAGGCGATGGGCGATCCCGCGAGCGCCTGCTCGACCACGCCCAAGTAGGGAAATGGCGGACAGACGGCGACGGCGGTCTTTTGGACCTCGCCGATGCCGGCCTTGATACCGGCCAGCAGCTCGACCGCTTGGGCCTTGCTGCCGTTCATTTTCCAGTTACCAGCAACCAGGGGCTGACGCATGATCATCTCCCGTAAAAAAGAGCCCGGCATATTAGCGGCAATATTCTTCGCTTGCAACCACCGGCGCAAAATCGGCGGCCCGCCGTCCGCATCGGGGCGTCACGGCCTCGCCGAACCCGCTTCCGCCATCGCCCCCGCTCGATTAGACTTCGCCGATGGCAAAGTCAAAAAAGAAGAAGTCCGACGGCGGCAACACCATCGCCCTGAACAAGAAGGCGCGGCACGAGTATCACATCGAGCAACGCATCGAGTCGGGCCTGGCGTTGATGGGCTGGGAGGTCAAGAGCCTGCGCGCCGGTCGCGCACAGCTCAAGGAGAGCTACGTCAAGATCCTGCATGGCGAGGCGTTCCTGATCGGCGCGCACATCTCCGCCCTGCCCTCGGCATCGACCCATGTCGACACCGACCCGACCCGCTCGCGCAAGCTGCTGCTGAAGCGCGGCGAGATCAATCGGCTGATCGGCCAGACCGAGCGCGCCGGCTACACGCTGGTGCCCACGGCCATGTACTGGAAACGCGGCTTGGCCAAGCTGGAGATCGGCCTGGCCAAGGGCAAGAAGCTCCACGACAAGCGCTCCACCGAAAAGGACCGCGACTGGCAGCGCGAGCGCGAGCGCCTGTTCAAGCAGAACTGACCCGGACCTCGCCCGGGCGGCGATCCGCTCAGACGATCTGCCGAACCGTCAGTCGGCAATTGCCGATGTCGATCACGTCGCCGACCCCAAGCCGGTGCACGCCCATCAGGTGCTCGCGGTTGATGAAGGTCCCGTTGGCACTCTCCAGGTCGGTCAGGTTCAACGCCATCCCCTGTTTGGTCGGGACGACGGTGATGCGGGCGTGGCGCCGGGAGGTGCAGTCGTCGGCCAGACGCAGATCGGCATCCTCGGCACGGCCGATGGTGATCCAGTTGCGGATGGTGAGCTTGACCTCGTAGCCGGCGCCGGCATTGGGCTCGATGAATAGCCGCAGGTCGGCCCGGCGCGGCCGGGCGATCAGCGTCGTGTGCGCCAACGGGTCCTTGTCCCCCGCCGCCTTGTCCTTCAGGCGCGTCACCAGCTCGGTGCCCTGAGCGCTGGCGAGCACCTCCTGCAGTCGCCCCGTCGCGCGCTGAGCATCGGCACGGAAGTCGATGTACTGGATGGTGCCGAGGCGCAGATGAATCTCGCTCGGTTCGCACTCCCGCGCCATGATCGGCACCACCCGCCCCGGCCGGTGCTCCAGCGCCCAGTGCGTCTCGGCCTGGACCCAGGGCGACTTCTGTGCATCCGGCGAGAGCACCACCACGACCCAATCGGCTTGCGCCAGGGCAGCGCGAATCTGGCGCTCCCAATCCGAGGCCATACGCACATCGGTGGCCGAGCACCAGGCCGGCATGCCGAGCCGGTCGAACAGCGGCTTCAGGTGCGTCAGCACGAACTGGACGTCTTTACTGGAATGGCTGATGAAGACCCGAGTCATCGCGGCTCCTGCTCTGTACTGGGCGACCCCACCCGCCGAGGCCCTGCTCCGGGCGACGGCGGGGGGGCGATACCGGGCGGCGATCCGCCCCTGCGGCAGCCGATTTTAGGCAATGAAAGGGATGAATGGCGAGCCTTTCGGGATGCGCACCCCCGATGTCGCCGCCTCAGCCCCCCTCCGGCGCGCCCCTGGAGGGCCTCATCGGTCCGAGGCACGCCCTCGCCGTGCACCGGCGAGGGATCGCTAGCCGTCACCGGTCGCGGTCTCGACCCGGTTCCGCCCGCCCTCCTTCGCCCGATACAGCGCCGCGTCGGCCCGCGCCAAGACCTCACGGATCGGCTCCCCGAGCCGCCGACAGGCCACCCCGAAGCTGGCCGTCAGGCGACCGTCGATCCCTTTCAGCGCCGTGGACTCGAAGGCGGCACGAATCCGCTCGGCAACGGTGATGGCGCGCTCCGCGCCGCTCTGGGGCAGCAGGACGCAGAACTCCTCGCCGCCCAGGCGGGCGACGAGATCGGTGCGGCGCACGTTCGCGCGGATGACCCCGACGAAATCCACCAGGGCATCATCGCCGGTGGCGTGGCCGTAACTGTCGTTGACCCGCTTGAAGAAATCGATATCGGCCATGATCAGCCCGGTGCACGGGGTGCCGTCATCCTTCGCCCGGTCGTCGCGGTTGGCCATCTCGTTGGCGCGGACATCGAAGCTGCGCCGATTCGCCGCACCGGTCAACGGGTCGACCTGGGTCAGCCATTCCAGCTTGCGGTTGGCGCGCACCAGCTCGCGCTGGGTCTGCGCCAGCTCATCGTTGAGCGACAACACGGTCGCACTCAGGCGCTCCAACTCGGCCACATCATGCTCGCCGAGCAGCAGCAGCCGCTCACCGTGCCGCGCGATGCGGACCTTGATGGTGCGGACGGTGCGCGTGATGTCGCCAAGGGTCAGATTGCCGATGAAGTCATCGCCGTCCGCTGCGGTGGCCGCGACGATCTCCGGGAACCCGGGCTGCACAAACCAGCGTTCCACCAACTCGCCGACCACCAACGGCTCGTCGCGATCGAGCAGAAACTGAAAGCCGCGATTGCCCTCCTGCCAGCCGCCGTCGAGGTCGATCACCGCCGCGGCAACGGCGGTGAGGTCCCGCAGCAACGGCGGAATCAGCGACTCGCCCTGCGACGCGCCGAGACCATCCCCTTCGGCAACGGCGACGGCGACACCCTCGGGCGTCAGGCCCGCGCTCATCCGAGCATCTCCACCGCGCCGCGGGCATCGCTCAGCAGATCATCCGCGCCGAGGCTCGACGCCAGCAGCCCCCCCGCGTTCAGGGCCAGGCCACCGGCGACGATCGCAGGCGCGGCAGTGCCGAACTCGGCCCGCACCTCGCCGATCACCTCGCGCAACCGCGGGATCTGATAACCGAGGGAGACCGACAGCCCGAGCAGCTCCGGGCGCTGCTCGGCGACGAACGCGATGATGGCGCGGGTGGGCGTATCGGCACCAAGAAAGCCCACATCCCATCCGGCCACCTCGAAGGCATCGCTGACCATCCGCAGTCCAACCACGTGGTGATTGCCCTCGATGCAGGCAAACACCGCCCGGCGGCCGTTGGGCGGCGCGAAGTCGGCGCGGGCGAAGCCGGCGGCCAGGGCATTCTGCACCAGGGCCGTCGCCAGATGCTCCTGGGCAACGCTGATCCGGTTCTGCTGCCACAGCACGCCGATCTGATACAGCGCCGGCTGGATCAGATCGACGCTGACATCCACCAGCGACGCACCGGCATCCATCGCCGCCACCAGCTGCTGCGTCACCTCCCGGCGCTGCCCGGCGAGCAGCACCTCGGCAACCTCCGCCACCTCCCGCGACGGCGCCGCCAGGTCGTCCACCTCCGCCATCGGCCCCTCGGCCGCGGGCGCCTCCAGCAACGCCACTGCGTAGTCCAGCAGGGCGATGACCCGGGGCAGCTGCGCATGCTCGATCTCGCGCTCCATCCACATCTGCATCAGGCGCAGGCTGTCGGCGGGGTGCGACAGCGACTGGCCGCGACACTCCAGCACCGAGCGCAGCCAGCGGATATAGGCAGCGAACGCGGTGGCATCACCGAGGGACAAGGCCGAGATCAGGTGCTCCAGGTGATGCGCCAGATCCTCGTGGCACAGGCGACGGATGCGCGCCATGTCGCCGCGGCGGCAGTTGGGGTGGGCCAGGAAGTAGCCGTCGGTGACGTAGAGCGCCAGCCGATCGCGCCCGAGGCGCAACTGACGGATCAAGGCCGCGTCGGCGGCTTGGATTTCAGGCGGATTCTGTGGCATGGCAGCAAGTCGAAATGAGTTGCGATCAGGCTCGGCGGGAAGGCCGGCCGACTACAAGTCGTTGTGGTTGGTGTATTCTTCTTTTTTTTCAACGATATGGCAAAGACCTTATCGGAAATCCGGCGCCTTCGATCCAGCACAACCGGAAAAACACCGAGACAAAGACCGTGGACACCACCCACCTCAGGCGCGCCCACCGTAACCGAGCCGAGGCCCCGCCGGCGGATGCTGTCGACGACGGGCGCCGCCCGGGCCATACTTGCCGGTCTTGCCCTATGTGCTCGGAGAGACCGCGTTGGACGCGTTGAATCGGCCCGTAATCGAGGCCCGACTCGAGACCATCTGCCAGAAAGGCTGCCGCCTGGTCTGGGGAGACATCGCTCGGCTTGAGCGCGGCGAGCCGCTGCCCGAGACCCATGACCTCAGCGACGCGGAGCAGCGCTGCCTGCTCGACGAGCTCCGGTCCATTATGGCCGTCTACGACGGGCGCTGCAGCATTGATTGATCCCGCGATTGATCCCGCAATTGATCCCGATCGCCTACAATCCCGCCCCCTTTATCATCGTCCACGCCTCCCGCCCATGCAGTCCATCGTCCAGACCATTGCCACCGAGCTCAATGCCCACCCGCGCCAGATCGAGGCCGCCGTCGCGCTGCTCGACGACGGCGCCACGGTGCCGTTCATCGCCCGCTACCGCAAAGAGGCCACCGGCGGCCTCGACGACATCCAGCTGCGCGCCCTGGAGCAACGCCTGGGCTATCTGCGCGAGCTCGAAGACCGGCGCGGGATCATCCTCAAGAGCATCGACGAGCAAGGCAAGCTGACCGACCAGCTGCGCGCCGCCATCGACGCCGCGGACACCAAGCAGCGCCTCGAAGACCTCTACCTGCCCTACAAGCCCAAGCGCCGGACCAAGGCCCAGATCGCCCGCGAGGCCGGCCTGGAGCCCCTGGCCGACGCCCTGCTCGACGCCCCGGGCCAACCCCCCGAGTCCCAGGCCGAGCCCTTCGTCGATGCCGGCAAGGGCGTCGCCGACGTGCAGGCGGCCCTGGAAGGCGCCCGCCAGATCCTGATGGAGCGCTTCGCCGAGGACCCGGAGCTGGCCGGGCGGCTGCGCGAGCGGCTCTGGGAGCAGGGCCTGATGGTCTCCCGGGTCATGGACGGCAAGGAGCGCGAAGGGGCCAAGTTCTCCGACTACTTCGACTACCAAGAGCCCATCGCCCGGATCCCGTCCCACCGGGCCCTGGCCCTGTTCCGCGGTCGCAATCAGGGCATCCTGGCGCTGGAGCTGATCGCCGGCGACGGCGAGGACCCCGACACCCCCTTCCGCGGCATGATCGCGCACCGCTTCGGCATCACCGATCAGGGCCGCCCCGGCGACGCCTGGCTCAAGGAGACGGTGCGCAAGACCTGGCGCATCAAGCTGATGGTGCGCCTCGACCTCGACCTCAAGGGTCGGCTGCTGGACGCCGCCGAGGCCGAGGCCATCCGCGTCTTCGCCCTCAACCTCAAGGACCTGCTGCTGGCCGCCCCCGCCGGCCGGCTGCCGACGCTGGGGCTGGACCCCGGGCTGCGCACCGGCGTCAAGGTGGCCGTGGTCGACGGCACCGGCCGGGTCGCCGCCACCGACACCATCTATCCCCATGTGCCGAGGAATCAGTGGGATCAGTCCATCGCCACCCTCGCCCGGCACTGCGGGCAGCATGGCGTCAAGCTGGTCAGCATCGGCAACGGCACCGCCTCGCGGGAGACCGACCGGCTGGTGCGCGAGCTCATCCAGCGCCACCCCGACCTCGGACTGCGCGCGCTGATGGTCAGCGAGGCCGGCGCCTCGGTCTACTCGGCCTCGGAATACGCATCCCGGGAGCTGCCGGACATGGATGTCTCCCTGCGCGGGGCCGTCTCCATCGCCCGGCGGCTGCAGGACCCGCTGGCCGAGCTGGTCAAGATCGAGCCCAAGTCCATCGGCGTCGGCCAATACCAGCACGACGTCAACCAGACCGGGCTCGCCCGCAGCCTGGAGGCGGTGGTGGAGGACTGCGTCAACGCCGTCGGCGTGGATCTCAACACCGCCTCGGTGCCGCTGCTGGCCCAGGTCTCGGGCCTCACCCGCACCATCGCCGAGAACCTGGTGCGCTACCGCGAAGACAACGGCGCCTTTGCCAACCGCGGCCAGCTCAAGAAGGTCCCGCGCCTGGGCGACAAGACCTTCCAGCAATGCGCCGGCTTCCTGCGCATCCCCGACGGCGACGAGCCCCTGGACGCCTCCGCCGTGCACCCCGAGGCCTACCCCGTGGTTCGGCGCATCGTCACCGCCACCGGCAAACCCATCCACGGGCTCATCGGCGACAGCGCCACGCTGCGCCGGCTCGACCCCAAGGCCCTGGCCGACGAACGCTTCGGCGAACCCACCATCCGCGACATCGTCGCCGAGCTGGAAAAGCCCGGCCGCGACCCGCGCCCGGAGTTCAAGGCCGCCACCTTCATGGAAGGTGTCGAGACCCTGGAAGACCTCAAGCCCGGCATGGTCCTGGAAGGCACCGTCACCAACGTCACCAACTTCGGCGCCTTCGTCGACGTCGGCGTCCACCAAGACGGCCTGGTGCACATCTCCATGCTCGCCGACCGCTTCATCAAAGACCCCCACGAGGTCGTCAAGTCCGGCCAGCTGGTCAAGGTCCGGGTGCTGGAGATCGACCTCGACCGCCGCCGCATCGCGCTCAGCATGCGCATGGACGAGCCCGTGCCGGCCCCCGGCCAACGCCCCGAGCGCCCCGCTGCCGGCAGCCGCCGCGCCCGCGGCGGCCCCGGCGGCAGACCACAGCCCCAGCGCCCCCGCCGCCCCGAGCCCGCCGAGCCCGCCGAGCCCCAGGCCGGCGGCACCATGGCCGACGCGTTTGCCAAGGCGCGCCGGCGCTAAGTCAAGGTTCGGAAACAACCTAGCCCTTGCGGACAGAAGTAAACTCCTCGTTCCCACGCCCCGAGACGGGGCAAGGATTCCCTCGCCAGGCGGCGAAGCCGCCACTGGGAGTGCCGGCATCTTGCCGGCTTGCCGCCGCCAGGCGGCGTCTTGACCGGCTAGTGCATTAGCTTTATCTCGGTAGCGGTGCCTTGTCTTCACATGGCGATGCGTGGCGCTGCTGAGGACGAGGCGCTGGAGCGCCCCGAAATGCGCGACGACGCTGGAGCGTCGTCGCGATCAAACACCCCTTTGAGCCATTGGAAGCCGGCGGCGCGGGCCTGGTCCGCCTCGCCGACGGCGTGGTTGACGCAGATGAGCTTGCGCCGGCGCACCAGCGCGTCCGGCGGCAGCGGGACCTGCTCGCCGATCAGGTTGAGCAGGACCAGCGGCACGGCATCCCCCAAGGCATCGGCGAGGGCGTCGAGGTCGTCACCGGCACGGACATAGGCATAGAGCACCTCCGGCACCGGGTGCTGGCCCATGCGGGCGCGGATCGCTTCCATGTCGGCACAGCGCAGGACGTCGGCGCCGAAGCCCAAGGAGCGGTCGATGAAGTGCCGCAGCTCCGCCGCGTGCTGCTCGGCGCCCTCCATGCCGAGGGATTGCCTGCGGTTGCCGGGCGGCAGGGCGTAGTTGGCGTCGTCGCGCAGCCCGTCCAGATCGGCTTGCAGGATGGGATCGGGCTGGATGACGCTACGTTGGCCGGCGATGTCGATGACCTGGTGGAGCTGCCCGGCCCGGGCATGCAGCCGGATGCTGATGACGGCCTCCCCGGCCGCGTCCAGCGGGGGCGCGGCCTGTTCGTCATCGACGCGGTGATGGCTGTAATCGGTGGCGGGCGGCGCTGGAGCGCGCTCGCCGGTCGATGGCTGAGCGAGGGGGTGTCGACGGTGAGACAAGGCGTCTTGGGGTCGGCGCTCGGATGGTCCGTCGGCAGCGTCGAAGGCCGCGGCGTCCTGCGCGGTCTGCTGATCAGCTTGCATCTGTGCAACTCCGATGCGTCCTCAAGACGGTTCCGTCACTGGGTCTCGGGCGGGGACGCTGCCGCCCCGGGTGCTCCGCAATGGGCGACCAGACCGGTTCAAATGCGCGGCCCAAAGCCGTCCCTGGCGACCGCGCGGCGGACTCAGTGGTGAGACTTCAGCAGCAGCTTGAGGATCTTGAAGTTGATGATCCAGAAGCGGAAGAACTGCCAGACCGGGTTGGTGCGCATGAAGCGGGTGAATCCGGTGGGCACCGGCGGGTAGTAGGCCTGCTGATAGGGCTCTTTGTTCTTGGCGGGCATGGAAGGTCTCCGAAGGATGGGATGAGGATCTGACGGCGCGACGCTCGGGCGCAGAGGTGCCCCCGCAGTCGCGCCGATCGTCCGTGTCGGTTGGTCGGTGTGGGCGGCGGCCTCAATCCGGCAGGATCGACCAGCCCGGGCGCAGCTTGGCCTGGTAGATGAAGACGTGGTGCAGGATCCACTTCATCCAGTGCCCGGCCAGGCCGATCTCGCCGAAGGTCAGGTCCATGTCGCGACCGTACTGGGGATAGGTCTCGTAGTCCGGCACCACCGGGAATACGGTCATGGTGGCCGCGGTGCCCTTTAAGATATGCGAGCCGGTGGAGGCGACGCAGGCGGCGCCCATCTCGCCCATGGATGCGGTGTGCACCAGCTCCCGGGTGTGGCCCAGGCAGAGGTCGCGGATGTTCTCGGCCACGGCCTTACCGATGGTGGCCGAGGGCATGCCGGTGCGCGGCGGGGTCGGGCTGATCTGGGTGCCGCTTGGGCTCTTCATCACCTTGCTGATGGGGTGCGGCGGGGCGAAGGCGATGCCGACGGCGAAGACGTTGTCGTACTTGGGCGTGCGGTAGGTGCGCGGCCAGTCGTCCTTGCTCCACTGCTCAAAGGGCTTGGGCGTGTAGTCCGCATCGACCTTCATGAAGCCGTTCGGGGCGAAGACCTCGGCGGTGATGTCGCCGCCGGTCTTGTCGTAGGCCTTCATGGGCACGCCGGCGAACGGCGGGATGAGCATGGCGAAGTCGAAATCCATCTCGTGCTGACCCCCGTCGAGGGTCTCGTAGTGGATCTTGCCCGGCTCGACCTTATTGACGCCGGCACGGGTGATCCAGGCCATGCCGCGCTCGACCATCATCGACTCGGCAAACACCTTGCCGTTGGTGACGTAGCCGCCGCGCTCGATGTGCACGCCGCCCATGCCGAAGTCGCCAAGCTCATACTCGTTGCTGATCCAGACAATCTCCGCCTTGTCGCGCACGCCGGCCTCGCGCAGGCTGTGATCGACGTTGTAGATGTACTCGAAGGCGGCGCCCTGGCAGGTGCACATGCCATGCCCGGTACCGACGACAAAGCGGCGGCGCTCGCCCTTCTTCATGGCGGCAATACAGGCCTGAAGCTGATGGTTGGCCTCCACCGCATGCTCCGGCGTACACACCGAGACGGTGTAGCCGCCGTCCGGCCCCAGGCCCGGCGTGGCGCCGAAGTTGAGCTTCGGGCCGGTGGCATTGACCAGGAAGTCGTAGTCGATCTGGTCGGTCTGGCCGGCGCGGGCAGGGTCGGTGTATTCGATGGTCACGAACGGGCGCGACTGGCCGTCGCCGCCCTCGGGGTTGACCGACACCGCCAGGGCCTGCAGGAATTCGACGTTGATCTTCTTGTAGATCGGCGCGAGGTCGAAGGAGACCTGCTTCTCGGTCATCTCCCCGCAGCCGACCCAGACATTGGACGGGATCCAATTCCATTTCGGATTTGGTGAGACGACGGTCACCTGATGCTGCTTACCGATCCATTTGCCGAGGTAGCGGGCGACGGTGTGCCCCGAGATACCGGCGCCGAGGATGACGATGCGTGCCATGTTTTGTTGGCCTCCTGGTTGATGGTAGCCGGGCACGCTAGCAACGCCTCCCTGGGGTGTCAAAGCCAAAAGCGGCGCGGGCCCAGGCTACCGACACGATAGGATGATCCAGGTCAGCAACAGGGCCTGAGCCGGCACCGAGAACGGAAAATCGGCGCGTTTCGGTGGTCCAAGGCGGCGAAAATGGCGGATCATAGACGGCTGTCCCACCCTCCTCCATCCCCAACCCCCAACCCGAAAAGAGGCGCCCTATGCCGCAGTCCCCAACCTCCCCGGCGCGCGTCGCGGTGCTGGTCGACAACCACTTCGAAGACCTGGAGCTCTGGTATCCGGTGCTGCGCCTGCGCGAGGCCGGCGCCGAGGTCACCCTGGTCGGCCCCCATGTGGGCACCTACCAGGGCCGCCGCGGCCTGAGCGCCGACCCCCACGCCGGCATCGACGACGTCCACGCCGCCGACTTCGACGCCCTGATCATCCCCGGCGGCTATGCCCCCGACCGCCTGCGCCGCCACGCCGGCATGATCAAGCTTGTCCAGGACATGCACGCCAACGGCGCCCTCATCGCCGCCATCTGCCACGCCCCTTGGGTGCTGATCAGCGCCGGCATCGTCAAGGACCGGCGCTTGACCTCGTTCCACTCCATCCGCGACGACGTCACCAACGCCGGCGGCCTCTGGGAGGACGCCCCGGTGGTGGTGGACGGCAACCTGATCACCAGCCGCAACCCCGGCGACCTGCCGCAGTTCCTGCCGGCCATCCTGGAGGCCCTGGCGGAACGTCGCTAGCGACCGCCGCACCGGGGCCGCGGGCATGGTCGCGCTGATTCGCGCGCGGCGCTCGATCGTCGGCCGGCGGCTTCGGTGCCGGCTTGATCAGGGGTAATAGTCCGCGGACAGGACCTGATCGATGCTCCAAGGACAGTCTTCCGGGAAGCTGTCCAGCCCGGTCTCGTCGATCGCCCTTGCGGTGGCGTCGGCCCACATCGACTCCCACCAATTCGGATTCGCCAACGCGCCCTTGAGGCTCGGTACATCCCGCAGGTGGGCGGCGATGGCGCGGCGCTGCTCCTTGATCGTGCGCTGCCCGCTCGACCCGCGGCGTCCTGGCTGGAACTGCCATTTCAGCAGGTGGGCCAACAACACCACCATCCGGCTCGCCAGTTCGCGGCGCTCGCTTCTACCCACGTCCTCGATCTCCTCGGCGATATGCACGATGTCGATGTCGGACAGTCGCCCGGCGCGCAACAACGCGGCCTGCTCGTCGGCCCAGGCGACAACGTCGGTATCGTACGATGATGTAGTCATGGTCAGTGGTTCTCGATGCAGCACCCGGCAATGCGGAATCCCCGTGCGATCGTACGCGCAGCACACCGCGCTCGTCGACCAAGAGCGGCCCCGGTTGCGGGCGTCGCCTGCCGGCGCATCGGTGATCCGCGGCGACATCGCTTGCCCGTCTGCCCGGTGTAAAGCTATAGTCGTCGCCCGTCGCGAGCCGCCCGGTCGCGGTATCGGCTCCGCCAATGCGCGCCCTATCCCCTCGGGTATAGGTATCCACCGCCGGCCCTCGCGTTGTCTCCAAATTCGATTCGGGTATGAATGATGGCGAATATGATCGGCGTCCTGGGCGGTAGTGGTGTCTACGACATCGACGGTCTGTCCAACACCTCTTGGAAGCGGGTCGACACGCCGTTCGGCGCACCCTCGGACGAGCTGCTGTTCGGCGAGCTCGACGGCCAGCCCATGGTGTTTCTGCCGCGTCACGGGCGCGGACATCGGCTGCCGCCGTCGGAAATCAATTTCCAGGCCAACATTGCGGCGTTGAAGCAGGTCGGCGTGACCGACGTGGTTTCGGTCTCCGCGGTGGGATCGCTGCGCGAGCACCTGCGCCCCGGGATGTTCGTCATCGTCGACCAATTCATCGACCGCACCTTCGCGCGGACCAAGAGCTTCTTCGGCCCGGGCCTGGTGGCTCACGTATCCATGGCGCACCCCGTCTGCCACCGCCTGGGCGATCATCTGGAGGCGGCCGCCCGCGCCGCCGGGATCGAGGTGGCGCGGGGCGGGACCTACCTGGTCATGGAAGGCCCCCAGTTCTCCACCTTGGCCGAGTCGGAACTGTACCGGACCTGGAATTGCGACGTGATCGGCATGACCAACATGCCCGAGGCCAAGCTCGCCCGCGAGGCCGAGATGTGCTACGCCACCGTCGCCATGGTCACCGATTACGACTGCTGGCATCCGCAGCACGACGACGTGACCGTGGAGGCCATCGTCAAAGTCCTGCTCGCCAATGCCGACAAGGCGCGCAGCTTGGTCCGCCACGTCGCGCCCACCGCGGGCGCCGATACCGCGGCGCAGGACTGCGCCTGCCGCCGCGCGCTCGAACATGCCCTGATCACCGGCCCCGCGGCCCGCGACCCCGCGGTGGTCGAGCGGCTCACCGGGATCGCCGGTCGGGTACTGGGCAAGGGCTGACAAGCCTGCGCCCCGAGCCCGCCGTCCATCCGTCAACATCCTTACATTTTCCATCACACCCATGACCATCAAATCACGCATTCGCACCGTTCCCCACTATCCCAAGGAAGGGGTGATGTTCCGCGACATCACCACGCTGCTCATGGACCCGGTGGGCTTTCGCATCACCATCAATGATCTGGTCAACCGCTATACCGCCCGCCACATCGACAAGATCATCGGCATCGAGTCGCGCGGCTTCATCATCGCCTCCGCGCTCGCCTACCAGCTCGGCGTCGGCTTCGTGCCGATCCGCAAGCAGGGCAAGCTGCCGGCGGAGACCGTCGGCCACGACTACGAGCTGGAATACGGCACCGACCGCATCGAGATCCACACCGATGCCGTATCCGAGGACGAGCAGATCCTGCTGGTGGACGACCTGCTCGCCACCGGCGGCACCGCCGAGGCGGCGGTGAACCTCATCGAGGGCATGGGCGGCAAGATCATGGAATGCTGCTTCGTGATCGATCTGCCCGATCTCGGCGGTCGCGCGCGCCTGGAAAAGCGCGGCCAATCGGTGCACTCGCTGTGCTCGTTCGAGGGTGACTGACCCCAAGGGGGCCGACGCAGCAAGGCGCTGAAATGAACGCCGCCCAGATCGGCCGCCGCCTGCTCGCCCGCTTCGAGCTGCGCGAGGCGGGCACGAGTGTGCGCACCGAGGTCATCGCCGGGGTGACCACCTGGCTCGCGATGGTCTATATCGTCGCGGTCAACCCGAGCATCCTGGCCACCACCGGCATGGACCCCGGCGCGCTGTTCGTGGCCACCTGCCTGGGGGCCGGGATCGCCTCCATCGCCATGGGGCTGTATGCCAATTATCCGTTGGCGCTCGCCCCCGGCATGGGCATCAACGCCTACTTCGCCTTCATCGTGGTGGGCACGCTGCAGATCCCCTGGCAGGTGGCGCTGGGTGCGGTGTTCATCTCCGGGATGCTGTTCCTGATCGTCTCCCTGCTGCGGCTGCGCGAATGGCTGATCAACGCCATCCCCATGTCGCTGAAGCTCGGCATCGGCGCCGGCATCGGCTTCTTCCTGGCCCTCATCGGCCTGCAGCAGATGGGCGTGGTCGCCGCGAGCCCCACCACCTATGTCACCCTCGGCGACCTCAGCAGCCCCGCGACCCTGCTCGCCTGCGGCGGCTTCCTGCTGATGGCGGCACTGGCCGCGCGCGGGGTCGCCGCCGCGGTGCTGATCGGCATCCTGACCACCGCCGTGGCCGGCATCCCCTTCGGGCTGACCAGCTTCGACGGCGTCGTCTCCATGCCGCCGTCGATTGCGCCCATCTTCCTGCAGATGGACATCGCCGGCGCCCTCGGCCTCGGCGTGGTCACGGTGGTGCTCACCTTCTTCCTGATCGACGTCCTGGACAATGCCGGCACCCTGATCGCCGTCACCCACCGCGCCGGCCTGATGCGCCCGGACGGCAGCGTCCCCCGCCTCAAGCAGGTGCTCACCGCCGACTCCGGCGGCGCCATGCTCGGCGCCACCCTCGGCACCTCCACGGTGGTGAGCTACATCGAGAGCGCCGCCGGCATCCAGGCCGGCGGGCGCACCGGCCTGACGGCGGTGGTGGTGGGCGTCCTCTTCCTGCTGACCCTGTTCTTCGCCCCGCTGGCCACCGCGCTGCCCGCGTTCGCCACCGCCCCGGCCCTGGTCTTCGTGGCCTGCCTGATGGCCAAGGCGCTCAAGGACATCGACTGGGACGACCTCACCGAGTACCTGCCCGCGGTGGTCACCGCCCTGGCGCTCCCGCTCACCTTCTCGATCTCCGCCGGCATCGGTCTGGGCTTCATCGTCTACGCGGCGGTCAAGACCTTCGCCGGGCGCTGGCGCGAGGTCGGCGGCGCGGTGTGGCTGATCGCCATCGCCTCAGGGGTCAAGTTCGCGCTGCAGTGAATCTCCGGCCGGTGGTGTAGCCGGCGATCAGGAAGCACTGGAGCAAACGACGGCGCGACCGCGCGAAATCAAACTCCCCGGAGCGGGGGCGTCCCGCCGCAGGCGATCAGCGGCGAGACGCCGCTGCTCCCAGTCCCCGGAGCGGGGGCGTCCCGCCCCCGAGCCGCCGCTGCTCCCAGTCCCCGGAGCGGGGGCGTCTCGCCCCCGAGCCGCCGCTGCTGCGGACGACCTCGATGACGAAGTCGGGCAGGGCCGGCTCGCCGTCGAGGGGGCCTTGCTCATGCTGAGTAACGGCTCAGCATTGGGCACGGCTCAGCATTAACCTAGACATCCTTGCGGACAGAAGCAACTACGAAATACGCGGCCAGCGCGTGCATCGCTTGTGCCTTGACCCCGATCTCATCCCACTCGGCCTCGCAGCGCGAGTCCGCCACCAGCCCGCCGCCGGCGTGCCAGCAGAGCGTTCCCCCGGCGAGGCTCAGCGTGCGGATGGCGATGTTGCTGTCCATGTTGCCGTCGTAGCCCAGGTAGAACAGGTTGCCGCAGTAGATGCCGCGCGCCTCGCCTTCCAGCGCGTCGATGATCTGCATGGCGCGGCGCTTCGGGGCGCCGGTGATGGAGCCGCCGGGGAGGCAGCCGCGCAGCAGGGTCAACGGGTCCGTGGCCGGGTCGAGGCGGCCGGTGACGGTGCTGACCAGATGGTGGACACTGGCAAAGGTCTCGATGCCGAACAGGCGCGGGACGGCGATGCTGCCGGTGCGGCAGCTGCGGCCCAGGTCGTTGCGCAGCAGATCCACGATCATCAGGTTCTCGGCGCGGTCCTTGGGGCTGGCGTGCAGCTCACGGGCCAAGGCGCGGTCGCGGGCCGGGTCGGGATCACGGGGTCGGGTGCCTTTGATCGGGCAGGTCTCGACTCGGCCTGCGCGGACCGCGAGGAAGCGCTCCGGCGAGGCGCTGAGGATGCGCACGCCGGGGATGTGCATCCAGGCGGCGAACGGGGCCGGGTTGATCTCGCGCAGGCGAAGGTAGGCGCGCCAGGGATCGCCGAGGGCCGGTGCCGACCAGCGCCGGGCCAGGTTGACCTGATAGCAGTCGCCGGCGTGGATATAGGCCTGCACCTGATCGAAGCGGCGGCCGTAGGCGGCCCGGTCCAGGTTGGAGCGCGTGGGGCCGATGATGCGGAAGCTGCCGACGGCGGCGGGTCGCGGGCGCAGCACCAGCGCGCGCAGCCGCATCGGGACCGGGTCGGTCACACTGCCCTGCCCCACCAGCCAGCTGGTCTGCTCGGCGTGATCGATGAGCAGCGCCCAGTCGTAGATGCCCACGGCGAGCTCGGGCAGCAGCGGGTGGAGCCGGCTGCCGAGGCCAAGGCGCTCGAACCGCCGGGCCAGGTCGTAGCCGAGCCAGCCGACGGCGCCGCCGGTGAAGGGCAGTTCATCGGCGTTGGTGCGCGGCGCACCGAGCTGCTCGCGCAACAGCCCCAGCGGGTCGGCCGTCGAGCGCAGGCGTCGATGCCGGGAACGCACCTCGGTGACGGCGCCGCGGGTGGTCAGCGTCACCCGCGGGCCGGCGCAGAGGATATCCCAGCGCCCGCCGCCGCCGCTGTCGAGCCACAGGGCCCAGGGCTCCCCCGCCAGCGGCGCGAACAGCTCGGCGCTGTCGGGGCGGTAGGGCAGACGCTCGCGGTGCAGCGGCGGCTCAGCGTACGCGGATATGCCCGTAGACCTCCAAATAGCGCTCCGCCGGCTGCCGCCAGGAGTGGTCGGCGCGCATGCCGTTGAGCCGCAGCTGGCGGAAGTAGTCGGGGTAGTCGCGCCAGAGGCCGACGGCCCGGTCCAACGCCGATTCGAGCCCGTGCGCGGACAAGTCGTCGAACACCAGGCCGTTGCGCGCATCGAAGGCGCGGTCGCTGTGGTTGGCGTCGAACACGGTGTCGGCGAGCCCGCCGACCCGGCGCACCACCGGCACGCCGCCGTAGCGCATGGCGATGAGCTGGGTCAGGCCGCAGGGCTCGTAGACGCTGGGCACCAGCATGACATCGGCGGCGGCGTAGATCTGGTGGGCCAGGGCCTCGTCGAAGCCCAGCTCCAGGTGGGCGTTGGGATCGTCCGCCAGCTCGGCGGCCAGGGCGCGGAAGCGGGCGTCCAGCGCCGGGTCGGCAGCGCTGCCGAGCAGCACCACCTGACAGCCCAGGTCCAGGGCATGGCGGACGCCGTGCAGGATCAGCTCGACGCCCTTTTGGGCATCGAGGCGGCTGATGACGGCGACCATGGGCCGATGCTCGTCGGCCAAGCCGAGCCGGCGGCGCAGCGCGGCCTGGTTGCCGGCCTTGCTCGGCAGGTCATCGGCATCGAAGGGGACGGGGATCAACGGGTCGGTGGCCGGGTTCCAGACCTCCTCATCAATGCCGTTGAGCACCCCGAGGAATTTGTCCTGATGGTGCTGCAACAGGCCCTGCAGGCCCATGCCCTGGTCGGTATGGCGCACCTCCCAGGCATAGCGCGGCGAGACGGTGGTGACGAAGTTGGCGAAGACGATGCCGCCCTGCATCAGGTTGATGCCGTCGGCATTGCCGGCGTCGGCAAGCCGGTCGGCGGTGCACAGCCGCTGCCGATCGAGCCCGACCTTGGCGAGCAGCCCGGCATGGGTCCAGCCCTGGTGGCCGAGGTTGTGCAGCGAATAGCAGACCCGCGTCTGCGCCAGACCGCGGGCGACGTACTGCTCGAACAGCAGCACCGGCAGCAGGCCCGTCTGCCAGTCGTTGCAGTGCAGGATATCGGGCGGATCATCACGCTGACGGAAGACCTCAAGCACGGCGCGGCAGAACAGCGCGAAGCGCTCGGCATCGTCGGCCTCGCCGTAGACGCAACCCCGCTCGAAGGGCTGCCAGCCGGCCCGCGGTGCCAGCAGCCGTAGCTGAAGACCGTCCGCATCCAGCGCGAACAGATCGAGATCGAGGGTCTCGCCGTCGAACTGGACCGTCAGCCCGCGGGCGATGGGCCGGGGCTCGCCGAGACCCTCCAGGCGCAGGCAGTCGTAGTACGGCAGAAATACCTCGACCCGAAGCCCGCGCCGCCCCAGCTCGCGCGCAAGGCCCTGGACGAAGTCTCCGAGGCCGCCGACCTTGGCGAGGGGTGCGCACTCGGCGCTGACCATGGCGATGTACATCGGTGGGCGGTGTTCTCCAGCAGAAAAGGGCCAGGCGTTGGAACGGCGTCGCCCGAGGGCGAGAACGCTTCTCGGATCGTGGTCGTGGTCGTCGTCGTCATCAAGATCGCGGTCGTAGACATCCTCGACCACGACCACGACCACGGCCACGACCACGACCACGACCACGACCACGACCACGACGACAACGACAACGACAACGACAACGACAACGACAACGACAACGACAACGACAACGACAACACGCCGCCTCAGGATGTCTGCGACAGCGCCACGACTGCACTCATGCGGAAGGCGCCGTCGGTGGATGCGCTGCGCTTATCAACCCTACGCTGCGGCAGCGGTCATCAGCGCCCGCACCTTGTCCGCATCGGGTCGCTCGATGACGCCGCGCTCGGTGACAATGCAGTCCACCAGCGCCGCCGGGGTCACGTCGAAGACCGGGTTGTGGGCGTCGACGCCCTCCGGCCCGACCCGCTGCCCGCCGCAGGCCAAGACCTCCTCGGCGGCGCGCTCCTCGATGGGGATCTCGGCGCCGGTGGCGACCTTCAGATCAATGGTCGAGGTCGGCGCCGCGACCATGAAGCCGACGCCGTGATGGCGGGCGAGCACGGCCAGGCTGTAGGTGCCGATCTTGTTGCAGACGTCGCCGTTGGCGGCGATGCGATCGGCGCCGACGATGACCCAACCCACCTCGCCGCGGGCCATCAGGCTGGCGGCCACGTTGTCCGCCTGCACCGTTACCGGGATGCCCGATTGCTGCAGCTCCCAGGCGGTCAGCCGCGAGCCCTGCAGCCAGGGCCGGGTCTCATCGGCATAGACGCGCAGGATGTTGCCCGCCGCATGGCCGCTGCGCACCACGCCCAGCGCCGTGCCATAGCCGCCGGTGGCCAGGGCGCCGGCGTTGCAGTGGGTGATGATCGCGGTGGGCTCGCGGATCAGGGCCGCCCCCAGCGCGCCGATGGCGCGGTTGGCGGCGACATCTTCCACATGGATGCGCTGGGCCTCGGCCAGCAGCGCCGGCACCGGGTCGAGCTGATCGAGCCCATCGAGGAAGGCGCGCATCCGTTCCAGCGCCCAGAACAGGTTCACGGCCGTGGGCCGCGCCTCGGCCAGCAGCGCGATGTCCGCGCCCAAGGCGTCACGCCAGCCGACCGGATCGGCGGCAAAGCGTGTGCGCGCCGCCACCACCACCCCGTAGGCCGCCGTCACGCCGATGGCCGGCGCCCCGCGCACCACCATGTCGCGGATGGCATGGGCGGTGTCGGCGGCGGTCTCGCAGACGATGAAGCCGGTCTCGGCGGGCAGGATGCGCTGATCGAGCAGATACAGCCGGTCGTCATGCCAGACGACGGCGTTGTCGGGATGCGCGACGAGCGCGGCATGCGTTTCCATGTTGTGGCCCCTATGGCAAAGTAGGTCAGTATTCATACGGCGGTCAGGGCCGACATTCTTAGCCTTTCCGCCATCAGGCTCAAGGGGAAACACCAAATGCATGCCGAGCTCGTCCTCCACGCGGACTGGATCCTGCCCGTCGACGCCCAAGATCAGTGCCTTGAGCACCACAGCCTGGTCGTCGATCACGGGCGCATCGTCGCGCTGGTGCCGCAGCAGGAGGCCAACGACCAGATCACGGCCATGCAGGAGCTGGATCTGCGCGGCCATGCGCTGATCCCGGGGCTGATCAACGCCCACACCCACTCGCCGATGACGCTGCTGCGCGGGCTCGCCGACGACCTGCCGATGATGACCTGGCTTACCGAGCACATCTGGCCCGCCGAGGCGCGCTGGGTGGATGAGCAGTTTGTCGCCGACGGTACCCGTCTGGCCGTGCTGGAGATGATCCGCGGCGGCGTCACCTGCTTCAACGACATGTACCAATATGCCGAGGTGACGGCGCGGGTCGCCGCCGAGGCCGGCATGCGCGCCATCGTCGGCATGATCGTCGTCGACTTCCCGACCCGCTTCGCCGACGCGCCCGAGGCGTATCTCGCCCGCGGTCGCGAGTTTTACGATCAGTTCAAGGGCAACCCGCTGATCCGCGCCGCCTTCGCCCCCCACGCCACCTACACCGTCTCCGAGGGTCCGCTCCGGCGCGTGCGCGAGCTGGCCGAGGAGTTGGACGTGCCGGTACACATCCACCTGCAGGAGACCGCCGGCGAGGTCGAGCAATCGCTGCGCGAGCACGGCGAGCGCCCCCTCGCCCGCCTAGAGCGCCTCGGCCTGGTGGGCCCGCGGCTGGTGGCCGTGCATATGACCCAGCTCGAGGCCGACGAGATCGAGGGCCTCGCCGCCACCGGCGCCCATGTCGTCCACTGCCCCGAGTCCAACCTCAAGCTCGCCAGCGGCTTCTGTCCGGTCGCCCGGCTGCGTCAGGCCGGCGTCAATGTGGCACTGGGCACCGACGGCGCCGCCAGCAACAACGATCTGAATATGCTGGGGGAGCTGCGCACCGCCGCCCTGCTCGCCAAGGGCGTCGCCGGCGACGCCGCCGCCCTGCCCGCCGAGCAGGCCCTGCGTATGGCCACCATCAACGCTGCCCGCGCCTTCGGCCTGGACCGGGAAATCGGCTCGCTGGAGGTCGGCAAGGCCGCCGACATCGTCGCCGTCGATCTGCGCGACGCCCACACCACCCCGGTCTACCACCCCTGCTCGCAGATGGTCTACGCCGCCAGCAGCCACCAGGTCCGTCACGTCTGGATCAACGGCCAGCAGGTCCTGCACAACGGCCTGACGCAGACCCTCGACGCCGAGGCCATCTGTACGACGGCCGCGAGTTGGCAGCGGCGGATTGCCGGGTCGACTACCGGTTGAGGCGCTTACCCGCCGCCCGGATGCAGATGATCATGAATCTGTTGCGCCAGCGCCGGCCCGATGCCGTCGACGCGGGCGATGTCGTCGACCGGGGCGCGGCCCAGGCCGCGCAGCCCGCCGAAGGCCTTCAGCAGCGCTTGGCGGCGCTTGGGGCCGACGCCGGCGATCTGCTCCAGTGTAGATGTGACCCGGGCCTTGTCGCGGCGCTGACGGTGGCCGGTGATGGCAAAGCGGTGGGCCTCGTCGCGGATCTGCTGGATCAGGTGGGAGGCCGGGGAGTCGGCGGCGGGGACGATGGCGTGCTTGCGCCCCTGCACCCAGAGCTGCTCGGCACCGGCCTTGCGGTCGGGACCCTTGGCGACGCCGACCAGCAGCAGAGCGGTGACGCCCTGCTCCTGCAGCACATCGGCGACGGCACCGATCTGGCCGCGTCCGCCGTCGATGAACAGGATGTCCGGCAGCGGCACCTCCCCCTGCTGGACGCGGCGGTAGCGCCGGGTCAGGGCCTGGTCCATGGCGGCATAGTCGTCGCCGGGGGTGATGCCGTCGATGTTGAAGCGGCGGTAGTCGGACTTGCGCGGGCCGTCGCTGTCGAAGACCACGCAGGAGGCCACGGTGCGCTCGCCCTGGGTGTGGCTGATGTCGAAGCACTCCATCCGCGTCGGCAGCTCGTCCAGATCGAGTAGGTCGCGCAGGGCCTCCAGCCGACGGGCATAGCCGGCGCGGCTGCCGAGGCGGGATTGCAGCGCCGCCTCGGCGTTGCGCACCGCCAGCGCCACCCACTGCGCGCGTTCGCTGCGTAGCCGGTGACGGATGGCGATGCGTCGACCGGCGCGCTCGCCCAAGGCCTCCTGCAGGAAGGCGTGATCGTCGGGCTCGACGCTGGTCAGGATCTCCGGCGGGACCTGCTTATCGGCGTAGAACTGGGCCAGGAAGGCGCCGAGCAGGGCCTCGGGGGTGGTCGCGTCCGGGGTCTTCGGGAAGAAGGCCTTGTTGCCCAGATTGCGACCGGCGCGGATGAAGAATACCTGCACGCAGCTCTGCCCACCCTCCTGGGCGCAGGCAACGATGTCCAGATCGCTGCCGGCGGCGGCGGTGACGTACTGACGCTCCTGGATGCGGCGCAGCGTGGCGATCTGATCGCGCAGGGTCGCGGCACGCTCGAACTCCAGCTCCTCGGCGGCCTGCTGCATGCGCGCGCCGAGCGCGTCGATGACCTCATCGGTGCGCCCGTCGAGGAACTTGATGCTGTGCGCAACATCCTCGGCATAGGTCTGCGGGTCGACGAAGCCGACGCAGGGGGCGGTACAGCGCTTGATCTGGTATTGCAGACAGGGCCGCGAGCGATTGCGGTAGAAGCCGTCCTCGCACTGACGCACCGGGAAGAGCTTCTGCAACAGTTGCAGGGTCTCACGCACGGCCCAGGCGCTCGGATAAGGCCCGAAGTAGCGCCCCCGCCCCCGCCGCGGGCCGCGATAGAAGGCCAGTCTGGGATAGCGCTCGTGGCTGGTCAGATAGATGAAGGGGTAGGACTTGTCGTCGCGCAGGAGGACATTGAACCGCGGCCGGTGGGCCTTGATCAGGTCGTTCTCCAGCAGCAGGGCCTCGCCCTCGGTGCGGGTCAGCGTGACCTGGATATCGGCGATCTGCGCGACCATGACCGCGAGCCTTCGGTTCAGCGCGCGGCTGAAGTAGCTCGCGACCCGGCGCTTGAGCTCCTTGGCCTTGCCGACGTAGAGGACCGTGCCCTCGGCATCGAGCATGCGGTAGACGCCGGGCTGGGGCGGGATCTGCTTGAGCGCGGCGCGGTGGTCGTATTCCGTCATCGTTGCTGAATCGAGGCGCGGCGGGTGAGCCAGCGCGCAGGTGTCTTTTCTTCCTTAGGCGCAATGACTGCCAAGCAACGCCCGGCAACGCCCGACCACGCCCTCGAACATCGCGGTGGTCAGCCGCCTGGTCTGGGTGTTGTAGCGGCTGCAGTGGTAGGAGTCGATGAGGCCGACGCCGCCGGGCAACGCATGCTCGGCGCCGTGGGCGAAGGGCCAGGCGGCCTGCTTCAGGCCCAGCGCCCGCAGCACGGCGTTGTGGGCGATGCGACCCAGGGCCAGGATCAGCGCGCCGTCCGGCAGCCCGGCGATCTCCGCGGCCAGGTACGGGTTGCAGCGGCGCACCTCGTCGGTGGCGGGCTTGTTCTGCGGGGGCAGACACTTCACGGCATTGGTGATCCGGCAGTCGTGCAGCTGCAAGCCGTCGTCGGCGTCCACCGACTCCGCCGCACTGGCAAAGCCGAAGCGGTGCAGCGTGGCATAGAGCAGGATGCCGGCGTAGTCGCCGGTGAACGGCCGCCCGGTCCGATTGGCCCCGTGCATCCCGGGGCCGAGCCCGACGATCAGCAGGCGCGCGGCCGGATCACCGAACGGCGGCACCGGGGCGGCGTGATAGTGGGGGTGAGAGACACGCACTGCGGCGAGGTGGGCGGCGAGCCGCGGGCAGGCGCGACAGTCGGCAGCGAAGGCGCCGGCCGCAGCGTCCACCGCGGGCTGCCGCTCATTCCCCATCGACGATCAGGCCGAAGCGCAGCGCCAGCCGCGTAAGCTCCACATCGGTGTCCACCTTCAGCTTGGCGTAGATGCGCTGGCGATGGGTGCTGATGGTCTTCTGGCTCTTGTTGAGTTCGTTGGCGATATCGACGTTGCGTCGGCCGTCGAGGATCATCATCAACACCTGCATCTCCATGGGCGAGAGGGTCTGAAACGGACTCTCCGGCCCGTCCCGCCGACCGAAGGCCAGGCGCTGGGCGAGTTTGGCGTCGATGTAGGGCCGGCCGCGATAGACGGTGCGGATGGCGTCGAGCAGCTCCGGTGCCGGGCAGCCCTTGGTCATGTAGCCCAGCGCGCCGGCCTCGTGCAGCTGGCTCGGCAGCGGATCATCGGACAGGGAGGTCAGCGCGATCACCTTGGGTGCCGGCTCCTGGCGCAGCAGGCGCCTGGTCGCCTCGATGCCGCCCATGCCCTCGGGCATGCGGATGTCCATCAGCACCACGTCCGGGGACTGATCACGACAGCAGCGCAGCGCCTCCGTCCCATCGGATGCCTCGCCGACGACCTGCATATCTCCGGCGCTCTCGAGGATGGCGCGCAGACCGGTGCGCACCAATTGGTGATCGTCGACGAGGAGTAGCTTGATCATCGGGCGGACAGTCAGTTCAGATCGAATACATCCGATTATACAACCGATCCTGTCAGGAATTTCCGAAGGGTTACGGAAAATTCCTACACGGATCGCAGAGAAACATCCCCGACATGACAGCCCGGGGGCCGCGGCGCTAAGCTTTGCGCATGCTGCAACCTGATTACAACGGCGGCGGCCTGGTCAACCTGATGGCATCGATCATTCAGGCCCGCGGCGGCTCCTCGCCCTATCCGCCGGCATCGATCCTGCCAACCTCGGACCTGGCCGAGACCGCCCACCTGGTGCTGCTGGTCATCGATGGGCTCGGCGACGCCTGGCTGCAACGCCGCTCACCCGCGGGCCCCATGGCCCGCCACCGCATCGGCGCGCTGACCAGCGTCTTCCCCCCCACCACCGCCGCGGCGATCACCACCTACCTCACCGGTGATGCGCCGACCCAGCACGGACTCACCGGCTGGTTCGTCTGGCTGCGCGAGCTCGGTACCATCATGACCGTGCTGCCGGGACGGCCCAGGTACGGCGGCAGCGGCTACGCCGCGGCGGGTATCGATGTGGCCGCCCTGTTCGGGCACCAACCGGTATTCGCCCGCATCGCCAGCGCATCCAGCGTCATCGCTCCGGCGCACATCATCGCCTCCGACTTCAACCGCGCCCACCTCGGCGGAGCGCGACCGCGGGGGTTCCGGGACCTGAAGGGGCTGTTTCGCGAGACCGCCCGCGCCATCCGCCGCACACAGACACCGGCCTACCACTACGTCTATTGGCCGGGCCTCGACAGCATCGGCCATCGCTACGGTATCGACAGCCCCGAGGCGGCAGCGCACTTCGCGGAGATCGAGCGCCAGCTCGAGCGCTTCCTGGACCGCATCGCCGGTCGCAACGCCGTGGTCCTGATCTGTGCCGATCACGGCCAAGTGGACTGCCCCGCGCAACAGCAGATCGACCTGGCCGACCTCCCGGAGCTGAGCGATTGCCTGACGCTGCCGCTGTGCGGCGAGCCGCGGGCCGCCTACTGTTACGTCCGCGCGCACCAGGCCGAACGCTTCGAGGCAGGCTGCGCCAAGCACCTGGGTGACGCCTTCAGCCTGCACCCGAGTGCAGACCTGATCGAGCGCGGCCTATTCGGCCCCGGCCCCATCAACCCCCGGCTGACCGAGCGCATCGGCGACTACTGCCTGCTCGCCAACGGCCGCCACGCCATCGGCCAGCGCCTGCCGTTCGAACGGCCGTACCGCTCCATCGGCGTCCACGGCGGGCTCAGCCCGGATGAGCTGATGGTGCCGCTGAGCCTGCTGCGGCCCTAAGGCCGGCGGGTGGAGGAGGAGCCGCAGCCTCACGGGAGAAACAACGCCGCCGCCGCCTCCGGCGCCGATGGAAAATAGAGATGCAGATAGCTCGCCCGCACCGGCCCATGCCCATAGAACGGCTCGCCGGGACGGCCGTCGGCCTGACGCTCGCCGTGGGCGCAAGGGACCAAGGGGGTCTGCATGGTGGAATGGTGGAAGCTGTGGCCGCGCAGCTCCCCCGCGGGCAAGGCCAGCGCCTGCATCCCCAGTCCGGCCAGGCGCGGCTGCATTCGCGCCTGGCCCGGCAGCAGGCCGAGCAGGTCGGCGCCATGGCCGGTCTTGTCGATGAGGCGTTCGAGCAGATAGAGCATCCCGCCGCACTCGCCGTAGATCGGCCGTCCGGCGGCGGCGTGGGCCCGCAGCGCATCCATCAGCGGCCGGTTCTCGGCCAGGGCCTGCAGGTGCAGCTCCGGGTAACCGCCGGGCAGATAGACGGCATCGGCCTCGACCACGGCATCCTTCAGCGGTGAAAACTCCGCCAATTCCGCACCCATGGCCGCCAGCAGCCGCAGATTGTCCGGATAGACGAACGCAAAGGCGGTATCCCGCGCCACGGCGATGCGCTTGCCCGCGAGCAGGGTTGGCGGGGCCGGCAGCGCCGGCGGGGGCCGGAAGCGAACCACCTGCGGGGGCGCGGCCAGCTCGGTGGGGGCGATCAGCGCCGCCGCCGCGTCCAGACGCCGCTCCAGGTCCGTCACCTCATCGGCCTGCACCAGCCCCAGGTGACGGCTGGGCAATGCCGCGTCGGCCAGGCGGCGGATGCAGCCCAGGAAGGGCACCGCCGCCGGCATGCCGGCACGGATCATCTCGGCATGGCGATCGCTCGCGACCCGATTCGCCGCCACGCCCGCCAGCCGCAGCCCCGGGCGATAGGTCGCCAGGCCCTGCGCCAAGGCACCGAAGGTCTGCCCCATCCCGCGCGCATCGATCAGCGCCGCCGCGGGGATCGCGAACCGCTCGGCCAGGTCCGCCGCCGACGGTTGGCCATCGAACAGCCCCATCGCGCCTTCGATCAGGATCAGCTCGGCCTCGCCCGCGGCGGCGTAGAGCTTCGCGGCACAGAGCGCCGGGCCGACCATCCACAGATCCAGTGGCTCCGCCTCGCTCCCCGCCGCCCGCGCCAGCACCATCGGGTCGAGAAAATCCGGCCCGGTCTTGAACACCCGCACCCGCCGCCCCTGGCCGCGGTGAAACCGGGCCAGCGCCGCCGACACCGTGGTCTTGCCCTGCCCGGAGGCACAGGCCCCGAGCAACAGGGCGGGACAGGCGCGCATCGCTTCAGCCCCCCGACCCGGCGCCGACAGGCATCACGACCGCTCGGCTGATCATCCTCAAAACAGCTTGCTGCCCCGCTCCACCAGCTCCGCCGGCCCCACCGGGCGGCCGAACAGGTAGCCCTGGGCCTCATGGCAGCCTTCGTGGCGCAGGATCTCGGCCTGGGCCTCGGTCTCCACGCCCTCGGCAAGCACGGTCAGGCCGAGCCCCTTGCCGACGGCGACGATGGCGCGGAGGATGGCGTCGTCGTTGGGATTGCTGCCGATGTGGTCGATGAATGCCTTGTCGATCTTCAGCCGGTGCACCGGCAGGCGCTTGAGGTAGGCCAGCGACGAGAAGCCCGAGCCGAAATCGTCCACCGCCAGCGTGATCCCCAGGTCGCGCAGCGCGGTGAGGTTGGCGATGACCTGATCGGCGTGGCGCATGAGCATGGATTCGGTCACCTCCAGCTCCAGCCGGTCGGCCTCGACGCCGGTGTCGGCGAGGATGCCGCAGACGATGTCCACCAGGTCCCGACGCTCGATCTGCTGCACCGAGAGGTTGACGGCGATGCGCGGCACCAGAAAGCCGTTGGCGTCCCAGGCCGCGATCTGGCGGCAGGCGGTGCGCAGCACCCAGCCGCCGAGCTCGACGATCAGACCGATCTCCTCGGCCAACGGGATGAAGCGCCCCGGGGAGACGTCGCCGAGCTGCGGATGGTGCCAGCGCAGCAGGGCCTCGGCGCCGTGCATGACACCGTCGACGAGGGTGATCTGGGGCTGATAGGCCAGCCGCAGCTCGCCGCGGTCGAGGGCGCCGCGCAACGCCGTCTCCAGGCGCAGCCGCTCGGCGGCGCCGGCGGTCATCTCCGGCTCGAAGAAACGGTAGTTGTTGCGGCCGTGATCCTTGGCCTGATACATGGCCACGTCCGCCCGGCTGAGCAGGGTGTCCATATCCTGGCCGTCGAACGGATACATGCTGATGCCGATGCTGGCGGTGATGTAGAGGTCGCGGTCCATGGCCTTGAACGGCGTGGCGAAGACATCGAGCAGACGCCGGGCCAGCTTGGCGGCGGTATGCGGTCCGCCGATGTCCTCCATGAGCACGACGAACTCGTCGCCGCCGATGCGCGCGATACTGTCGGCGGCCCGCAGCCGCCGCGACATGGCGTCCGCCACCGCCTTGAGCAGGGCGTCGCCCACCGGGTGGCCCAAGGTGTCGTTGACGTGCTTGAACAGGTCCAGGTCCAGAAACAGCATCGCCAGCAGCGAACCGGAGCGGCGGGCGCGGCGGATGGACTGCTCGACACTGCCGCGCAGCAGCACCCGGTTCGGCAACCCGGTGAGGGCGTCGTGGTGGGCCAGGTGATAGAGGGCATCCTCGGAGCGTTTGATCTGGCTGATGTCGCTGAACACGCCGACCCAGCTCGCCACCTCGCCGGCGGCGTCGGGCACGGCGCTGATGGTCGCCAGCTGCGGATAGATCTCGCCGTTCTTGCGCCGGTTCCAGATCTCGCCGCGCCATTCGCCGGTGGCGCTCAGCTCGGCCCACATGCCCTGATAGAAGGCCTCGTCGTGGCGCCCGGACTTGAGCACGCGCGGGGTCTCGCCCAGGACCTCGTCCTCGCGGTAGCCGGTGATCTCGCTGAAGGCCGGGTTGACGGCGAGGATGCGCTGCTCGCGGTCGGTGACGACGATGCCCTCGGAGGTGTTGTCGAACACCGCCTGGGCACGGCGCTCGCGCTCGCGGGCGGCGCGCTCTCCGGTCAGGTCGTGCCAAGCGGCAAACAGGGCCGGACCGTTGGCCAGGGCAACGCGGATCAGCGTGACCTCCAGATCCACCGGCGTGCCGTCCGCGCGCAGGTGGGTCCACTCGAAGCGCTGGCTGCCCTCATCCATCACCCGCGCCAACAGGGCCTCCTCGATGGCGGCGGTATCGCGCCCGTCCGGTAGGGTCTGCGGCGAGAGGTCCCGCGGTCGCTTGCCGATCACCGCCGCCGCATCCTGGTGGCCGAGCATGTGCAATGCGGCTCCATTGCAGGAGATGAAGCGCCCGTCCTGGAGCAGCGCCAGGCCCTCGCCGGCGGACTCGAACAGGGCACGGTAGCGGGTCTCGCTCTCGCGCAGGGCGCGATCGGCCTGAACGCGGCTGGTGATGTCCTGGAAGGCCCCGCGCAGGGCGACCACCTGGCCATCCTCCACCACCGCCCGGCCGGTGGCCCGAACCTGGATCTTGCGCCCCTTGGCGGTGATCAGGCCAAGCTCCAGCGAGTAGTCGCGGGCCTCGTCGACGGCCCGCTGCACCGCCTGCTCGATCCGCTGCCGATCCTCGGGGGGGTAGAAGTCAAGCGCCGAATCCAGACGCGGCTGATAGTCGGGCGGCACCTCATGCAGCTCGCGGGTCACGGCGGTCCAGCGCAGGGCCTTGCTCGGCAGGTCCAGCTCCCAGCCGCCGACACGGGCGATGCGTCCGGTCTCGGCCAGGAACGACTCGCTGCGGCGCAGCGCCTGCTCGGCGAGCGTGCGCACGGTCACGTCCCGATTGACGCCGCGCCGGCCCAGGTAGGTGCCGTCGGCGCCATGCACCGCCTGGCAGATGTGCTCCAGCCAGCGCTCGCTACCGTCGCGGGTGCGGATGCGGAAATACAGCACCCGGTCGTCGTCGTGTTCGCTCTCGGCACTGGCATGGAAGTGGGCCATGCAGCGGTGGTGGTCGTCGGGATGGATCAGCCGCTCCAGCAGCTGCGAATCGGCCATAAAGGCCTCGGCAGCATAGCCGGTGATGCTCAGGCAGGCCGGGGAGACGTAATTGAACTGCCCCTGCGGGCCGACCCAGTACTCCCAATCCGGACTGAACTGGGCCAGCACCCGGTAGCGCTCTTCGCTTTGCTGCAGCCGGCCCTTGGCGTCCTCCAGCGCGACCCGCTGCGCCACCGCTTCGGTGCGGTCGATCAGGGCGCAGACGAACTGATGGTCCTCATGGGCCATCGCCGGCAGCCGGGCGATATGCAGGTCGGCGATGATGCCGTCGCCGCCGCGGGTGTAGAAGCGCTGCTCGGGCAGTACCAGGGACTCGTGCTGATCGAGCTGTCCCCAGACGGAGATCACGCCGGGGCGATCCTCCGGGTCGATGAAGCGGATGAAGAAATACTGGTGCGCGCGGATGTCGCCGAGCCCGAGCAGATCCCGGGCCTCGGGATTGGCCTCGATCACCAGCCCGCGCGGGTCCACCACCAGCTCCGCCACCGGCAGGCTTTGGAAGAAGCCGGTAAACCGCTCCAAGGACTGGGCGCTGGCCTGCTGCGCAGCGATCAGCTCCTCGTTCTGGATCTCCAGCTCGGCCTGATAGACGCGCAGGCTCTCCACCAGCGTCGCCAGATCGACGTCGCCGCCCTCGAGCAGCTCCTCGGCCAGGTCGAAGCGCCCCTCGCGCAGGGCGTCGAGGGCGCGACGGCGCAGGTCATCGACATCGGCAACCCGGTCGATGCGCTGCGCCAGCTTGCTGCGCATACTCATCGCCGGTGGCTCAGCCCCACGGCCCGGTTAGCGCTCATACGTCCTCACGCGCCGCCCAGGCCGGCGGGTCATCCAGGTCGATATGACTGACGACGATCCCGCCCGGGGCCTGGCCGATGGGTGCGGCGTGGAGCACACAGCGATGCCCGCCCTGATCCGGGGCGCAGGGATACTCCAGCGTGAAGCTCTTCAGTGCATCCCCCAACAGCTTCTTCAGGCCGATGCGGGCACGCTCGATGATCTCCACATCGCCGAGACCGTCGAGCCCACAGGCGTCCAGATAGTCGCTGCCGATGCCGAGGTCGCCGCCGGCGCGCCGATCTGTCTCATGCGTGCGCCAGGCCTTGTTCATCATGGTGATGCGTCCGTTCGCGTCTAGCATCACAATGCGCTCCGGCAGCGAGTCCAGGACCGCCTGCAGCCGCTCGGCATCGCGCAGTGTGGTGATATCGACGAAGGTCGCCACCGCCCCGCGCGGCGCGTTCTCGCGCACGGCGTAGGGCAGCACCCGGGTCAGGTACAGCCGGCCGTTGGCGGCGCTGATCTCGCGTTGGAGCATCTCGCCCTCGGCGGTGGTGCGCTTAAGCTCTTCGATAAAACCGGGGAACTCCAGCAGGTTGGTGAAGTCGTCGATGGGCCGGCCCAGGTCGCCGTCGCGGATCTTGAACAGCATGGTCGCCTCGGGGGTGAAGCGGGTCAGGCGAAGATCCGAGTCCACGAACACGGTGGCGATGGCGGCGGCCTTGGCCATGCCGTCCAGATCGGCATTGAGCCGGTTCAGGATCTCGATCTTCTCCTGGTTCTCGGCGTTGACGGTATACAGCTCCTCGTTGACCGACTGCAGCTCCTCGTTGGAGGACTGCAGCTCCTCGTTGGAGGCCATCAGCTCCTCGTTGGTGGCCTGCAGCTCCTCGTTGGCGGTCTCCAGCTCCTCGATGGTGGCCTGCAGACTCTCGCGGGTGGCGGCCAGCTCGCGCTCCAGGTTCTGCACCCGCTCCACCGCCTCGTGGTCCATGTTCAGCGTCTCCATGCGCGGCTCCGCCGATGCCACGCTGACCTGCTCGGGCTCGGGCTCGAACGACAGCAGCAGGTGCGGCTCGCTCTGGTCGAGCTCCACATTGCGCACCACCAGCCGCAGCCGCTCCTTCTCGCCGTTGGGGCGGTCCAGGCTGAGGCGGTCGGAGCGCAACGGCCCGCCGCCGCGGGTGATCCTGTGCAGCAGGGCCTGGGCCACCGGGGCCAGGTTGGCCGGCAGCAGCTTGCTCAGGTCCAGCGTGACCGCGCCCTCGCCGATGCGCAGATACGGGCTCACGTCGCCGAAGACGTGCAGCAGCTCCTGGTTGGCGTTGAGCAACAGGCTGGTGGGGGCGTAGGAGCGCAGCAGCACGCCCTGGCCGGCGTCGATGGCGGCGGCATCGGTCATGGCCCGACCGCCGCGGCCCGCCGGGCGTGCCCGCACATGGGAGGAGTTGACCCGCGCCAGGGCCGAGGCGCCGGCGTCCAGCGGTAGCGCCACATGGCGCAGGATGCGGAAGACCTTGTGCTTGGAGCTGACCGAGGTGAAGTCGGTCTGCAACCCGGCCAGGGTCTCGCTGGAGCCGAGGTACAGGTAGCCTCCGGGGGCCAGCGCGTATTGCAGCCGGCGCAGCGCCCGCTCCTGGGCGTCGCTGCGGAAGTAGATCAGCAGGTTGCGGCAGGAGACCAGGTCCATGCGCGTGAACGGCGGGTCTTCGAGCACGTTGTGGCGGGCAAAGACGATGTTCTGGCGGATCTCGCTCTTGATCACCAGATGGTTGCCGCGCTTGTAGAACCAGCGCTCCAGGCGCTCCGGCGAGACCTCGGCGGTGATCGCCTCGGAGAACACGCCGGCGCTGCCGAAGTCCACGTTGTGCTGCTCCACATCGGTGGCGAACAGCTTGAAGTTGGGCCAGCGCCGCGCCCGCTCGAAGGCCTCGGCGAACAGGATGGCGATGGTGTAGGCCTCCTCGCCGGTGGAGGTGCCGGGCACCCAGACGCGGATGGGCTGGTTGTCGCCGCGCTCCTCGACGATGGACTTGATCGCGGTCTGGCCGAGGATTTCGAAGGATTCCGGGTCGCGGAAGAAGTTGGTGACCGGGATCAGCAGCTCCCGGCGCAGGGCGCTGAGCTCGATGCGATCGCCGTCGAGCAGGCGAACGTAGTTTTCCAGGTCAGGTACATGGCGCACCTGCATGCGCCGCTCGATGCGCCGCATCACCGTGGCCGGCTTGTAGTCGCGGAAGTTGATGCCGCCCTGGTGGTGCAGCAGGTGCATGGTCTCTTCCAGCGCACTCTCCTTGTCGACCCCGGCCGCCGAGCCCGCACCGCGGATGCGCGCGCGCGGTGCCTGGCTCATGTGGTCGAGCACCCGCGGCCCCAGCTCCTCCGGGATGAGGATGGCGTCCACCAGGCTGGTGGCAATCACGCTGCGCGGCATGCCGTCGAACTTGGCCGACTCCGGCTCCTGGGCGAGCAGGAAGCCGCCGGCGTCGTTGATGGCCACGGCGCCGCGGGTGCCGTCGGAGCCGGTACCGGAGAGCACCACGCCGATGGCGTACTTGCCGTACTCGCGCGCCAGCGCGGTGAAGAACAGGTCGATGGGCAGCGTCAGCCCCCGCGGGTTCTTCGGGCTGAGCCGGAGCGCATTGCCGGAGACAGACATGACGCTGGCGGGGGGGATCAGATGCACCCGATCCGGCTCGATGGCCATGCCGTCCTCCACCGTGACCACCGGCATGTGGGTGTGCCGGGCGAGCAGGTTGGCCATCATGCTCTTGTGGTCGGGCGAGAGGTGCTGGATCACCACATAGGCCGCACCGGTATGCTCCGGCAGGCTCTGGAAGAAGCGCTCCAGGGCATCCAGGCCGCCCGCGGACGCGCCAATGGCAACCACATAACCGCTGGTGCGGCCGTCGTTGGCGTTGGAAGGATCGTGGGCACCGGTCGCGTCGGCGCCGGTTGCCGCGGGGCGTGCGTTGGGCATGCAGGGACTCCAAGTGAGATGCTGCCGAGATCATCGTAGTGCGAGCCGACTCGGGCTGCGGACGATTGTAATGCATTCAACATGCAGCGCGGCATCCCTATGGTCCGGCGCGCCTGCCGCCGGACGGTCTGTTGCCGTGATCGAGTATGCGTACGATTTCGATCTTCGGAGGCGGTGTCCCTGCGGTTGGATGGAGTTCCGAGCGCGCCTAAGACGTCAAGAACCGCGGCGCTAATCGACGATGACGGCGCCCGGGCCGTCGGCGAGGGTGGCGAGCTGGCGGATCTGGCCCATCTCCAACGGCTTGCGCGAGAGTTCGAAGGAGAGGCCCTCGGCGGCGGCCAGGCGCAGGGCCGGGAAGAACTCCTCATGGAATGCCGTCATGATGTGCACGAGGAGGTCCGGGTACAGGGCGAGCAGGCGGCGCAGGGTCTCGACGCCGTCGATGCCGGGCATGCGTAGATCGAGGAACACCAGGTCCGGGCGATTGGCCTCGGCCAGCAGCAGGCCGTCTTCTCCGCTCGCGGCAAGGTCGATCCGCAGATCGGAGGTGTCCAGGGCCAGATCGAAGGCGTCGCGGACGCCTTCGTCATCATCGATTACCAGGATTCGCTTACTCATTGGGGACCTTGCTCTTCTCGCGACGTTGGCTCGACTGCCTAGTTGGTCGACATTGTAGCCGCAAGACCTCCAGGTCGACCACCAGGCCACCCCATTGCAGCCGTGCCGTCGCGTCGACGATCGGCACCAGCCGTCCCGCGCCTCAGCGCCCCGCGCAGCCCATGCGCCCCGGCCTGGCGCAGCGGCAGCGGCAACGCATCCACCGGCATCACGGGGGCGCGGGCCAGCTCCAGCACCTGGTCCACGGCAATGCCGGTGCGCTCGCCGTCGAAGCTAACCACCACCATCTGCCGCGGCTCCCAGAGCCCGCGCACGGACAGGCCCAGCGGGCCGCGCACGTCCACCAGCACCAACACCTCGCCGCGCAGGGCGGCGAAGCCGATCACATGGGGCGGGCTGCCGGGCACCGGCCTTGGCGAGCGCCAGGCATTGCTCGGCGGGAAAGGCCACCCGCTCGGTGCCAAGCAGGGCGAGCACGAACCAAAGGCTCAGCGAACGGGCGTCTGCACCGCTTGCTTCGGAACGATCTGAACCGATCCTAAGTCGGACAGGCTCCTAGGTTCAACGCTGGCAGCGGGGGCAATAGAAGCTGGACCGCTGCGCGATGCGGCGCTGGCGGATGGGGGCGCCGCAGCCGGGACAGGGCTCGCCGGTGCGTCCGTAGACGCGCAGGGACTGGGCGAAGTAGCCGGGATTGCCGTCCTCGCGCACGAAGTCGCGCAGGCTGGTGCCGCCTTCGGCGATGGCGGCGACCAGCACCCGGGCGATGGCCCGGGCGAGGGCGTCGAGCCGCAGCGCGCTGATGCGCCCGGCGGCGCGGGCCGGATGGATGCCGGCGAGGTGCAGGGCCTCGTTGGCGTAGATGTTGCCGACGCCGACAACGACATGGCTGTCCATGATGAAGGCCTTGATGGGTGCCCGCCGACCCCGCGCCCGTTGATGCAGGTAGGCGCCGCTGAAGGCGTCGCCCAGGGGCTCGGGGCCGAGCCGGGCGAGCAGCGGATGGGCCTCGGCCGGTCCCTGCACCCAATGCAGGCTGCCGAAGCGGCGCGGATCACGCAGGCGCAGACAGTTGCCGTCGCCGAGCACCAGATCGATGTGGTCGTGGGCCAGCGGCGGTGTCGCGGCCGGCACCACGCGCAGACTGCCGGACATACCCAGATGCAGCAGCAGCGTCCCCGTCTCCAGTTCCACCAGCAGATATTTGGCCCGCCGCCGAAGCGCACGGATGTCCTGTCCGGCAACGGCCTGATCGACGCTCTCGGGCACGGGCCAGCGCAGTCGACGCTCGCGGACCTTAAGCCGAATGATCCGGCGGCCCTTAAGGTGCGGCGCGATGCCGCGCAGGCTGGTCTCGACCTCGGGAAGCTCGGGCATGGTTGGACGTCTCGGTGGCGGGCGGTCGGCTCAGGGCTGAGCGTCGGTATCGGGAGCCACCGGCATCTCCGGCTCGGCGACCGGCGGCGCCTCCAGCCTCGGCAGCGGCGAGGTGCCGAACACCCAGCTCAAGCGCAGGTCGAGGCGGCTCCAGCGGCGTCCGTTGTCGGCGACCAGAAAGCGCAGCGGATCGGCGCCGTCGGCGGACTGGACCTCCAGCGGGGTGCCGGACAGGGCCTGACCCAGGGGCTCGACCCGCTCGGCGCGGGTCTCGGCCAGCACCGCCAGCTCATCGGCGGAGAGCGGCGCGCGGTTCAGGCTGCCGATGCCGGGGCTGAAGCCCGGCGGCAGCAGGGTCTTGCCGATATAGTCCTCCGGCGGGGCCAGCAACCGGCCGATGAAGCGATCGTCGATGAGATGGATCAGGTCGCCGATGCGCACGTAGCGGTGCTCGGCGATGGGCTCGGTCGCGCCGATGGCGAGCAGCAGATCGTCCAGCCGCAGCTGCACCAGCGGCGGGTCGAGGCCGAGCTCGGCCAAGTCGACAGCGGCCACCGGCAGGGCGCGCAGGTCCTCGGCGGCGGCGATGGCGAGCAGACGGCTGAGCTGGGCGGGGTCCGCGGCGACCTGATACGGGCTGGTCATGCGCCAGCCCGTCTCGGATCGGCGCAGCAGCAGCGCCTCGGCGTCCCCGCGCTCGAGCCGGATCTGCTCGATCGCCTCGGGATCGAACGGCGTCAGCCGGCCGATCCGCTCAGCGTCGCGCTCGGTCATCCGAATCACCAGCGCAAGCCCGAGGGCGAGCAGCAGCAGGGCCAGATTGGTCAGCCAACGTGCTCGCGTCATGCCGCTGTCTCCTCGGGCTCCCTGCCCCGCCGCCAGCGGATCAGCAGACCCGTGCCCAGCAGCAGCACGGGCATGGCGATGACGGCCCCGGCAAAGATCAGCGTGCCGCGCAGCGCCGACAGGGTGAACGGGTCGGTGTCGAGGCTGCGCTGCGGCACCGGCACCAGCCCTGCCCGGCCGCTGAGCCATTGCACCATGCGCAGCCCGAGGACCCGGTTGTTGCCCTGGCGCAGGTGCAGATTGCTGACGAAGTCGCCATCGCCCACCACGATGACCCGCTGCTCGCCGGCCGCGGACAACGCCGGCCCTTCAGGGGCCGGTCGCGGCCGGGTCAGCACCAGGGCCAGGGGCAGCGACCCGCGCTGCTCGCCGAGGTCGGGATCTTGGTCGATCTTACCGCGCACCGGGCCGGTCTCGTTCCAGCTCTGGGCGCCGGTGGTCAGCGTCGCATCGAGCATCCAGCCAGGGCCGGCGTGCCCGGCGAAGGCCAGGCTGCCGGGGAACAGGGCCGGCCCGTCCATGTCCTCGCCGAGGCTGTGGTCCGGCCAGTCCTCGATCAGGGCGACGGTCGGCGAGTCCATACCCAGCCGGCTGGCCGCGGCATCGACGATCTGCCCGGGCAGGGCCTCGATCCCGAGGGCCGCGGCCACCGGCTCCAGCCCGTTCATCGGCCCCGGGTCCAGCAGCCAGAGCAGGTTGCCGCCGGTGTCCAGATAGCGCACCAGGGCCTGGGCCTCGCCGGGGAACAGCGCGATGGTTGGCGTGCCGAGCAACAGCAGATCCAGGTTCTCCGGGATCGCCGGCTGCCGGGCCAGGTCCAGCGGCAGCAGCCGATAGCCGCGCTGGACCAGGAGCTGACCGAACCGGCCCAGGTCCGCGCCGGCGGCGCCGGTGATCGCGCGCTCGCCATGACCTTCCAGGACACCGACCCAGGGCCGGCGCTCCAGCATCAGCCGCGCAATGGCGTTGGTCAGCGTGCGCTCGCTGAGTCGGTCGAGGGTCTCACGACGGCCTCGGTAGCTGAGCACGAGCTGACCCAAGAGACGCACCTCGGCGGCGCGGGCGGCCTCCGGCGCAAGCTGCGGGTCCACATAGTCGACCGCTATGTCCCCTCGCCGGCGACGATAACGCATGACCAGCTGTTCCACCGCCCGACTGATGCGGTGATCCCGCGGGGCATAGACGGCGATGTGCAGCCCCTCCCCCAGTTCGTCGAGCACGGCAAGCGTCTCGGCGCTGAGGCTGTTGCGCGCGCTGTCGGTCCAGTCCCACCAGCGATCGTAGCGGGCGGCAAGCCAGCCGGCCTCCAGCACCACCACCAGCAGCAACAAGACGAAGACCAGATCGGCGAAGCGGCGGCCGAGCCCGGCGACGGCGATTCGCAGGCGCGCAGCAAACCTCATAGCCGACGATTCACTACAAAGCGGTGGGCCAGGGCCAGGAACAGGCCGATCATCAGCCCGAAGTAGGCCAGATCCCCGAGCCGCACGACGCCGGCCAAGAACCAGAACAAATGACCGCTCCAGGACAGCCAATCCAGCCAGGACACCGACTCGGCACCTAGCTGATCGGCCCGCCCCAGCAGCGCCAGCCCCACCAACAGGGCATAGGCCATAAGCGCCGCCAGCGCGGGCTGGCTGGTCAGGGCCGCGGCGAACAGTCCGGCGGCGGCGAACAGCAGGCAGGTCAGCCAGAGCCCGAGCACCGCCGAGACCATCATGCCCAGGTCCACCGGGGCTGCGCCGATCAGCGTCGCGGCCAGTCCCAGCGGCAACAGCGCCACCAGCAACAGCAGGCCCGCCAGCCCGAGCTGCTTGCCGAGGATCAGCTGGAGCGCGGCCACCGGCGACGCGCCGATCAGCTCGAAGGTGCCCTCGCGCCACTCGCCGCTGAGGCTGCGGGCGGCCAGCAGCGGGGCCGTGAGCAGCATCAGCACCGCCGCGGTGCCGCAAAGATTATGGGTCAGCTCCAGGTTCAGTCCGGCACCGGTCTCGAGGGCGCTGTCGGCCACCGCCGGGCCGGTCAAGGGCTCCAGCACGCGCAGGAAGACCCAGCCCAGGATCGTGCTGCTGAGGGCCAGCAGCGACCAGCCCAGCGGGGTCTTGAACGCGAGCCCCCACTCCCGACGTGCCAACAGCAGGATCATGGGCCGGCCTCGACGCCGACACTCTGAAAGAAGACGCGCTCCAGGTCGGTGCGCTCCGCGGTCAGCTCCGCAAGCCCCAGCCGCTGCGCCACCAGCTCCCGCGCCAACCGGGCTGCGGTGGCGTCCTGCGCCAGCGCAATGCGAAAGCAACGGCGCCCGGCCGGCTCCGCCGCGGCCACCGGCGCCAGCATCGCCAGCCCCTCGACGGTTGCGGGCCGCTCCAGCCGCACCCGCATCCAGCGCGGCCCGGCGGCCTCGGCGCGCAGGTCGGCCTGGTGCCGGACCTGGCCGTCGAGCAGGATCAGCACCCGGCTGCAGACCGCCTGCACCTCCGGCAGCACATGGCTGGCCAGGATCACCGCCGCATGCTCGGCCAGCTCGGCGATCAGGGAGCGGACCTCGCGGGTCTGCACCGGGTCGAGACCGTCGGTGGGCTCGTCGAGGATGATCAGATCCGGGTCATGGACCAGGGCCTGGGCCAGGCCCACACGCTGGCGCCAGCCCTTGGACAGGCGCCCGAGCAACCGCGAGCCGGCCCGCGCCAGCCCGGTGCGGGCCTTGGTTCGATCCACCGCCTCGGTGACTGCGCGCCGCGGCAGCCGCCGCAGCCGGGCGCAGAAGCGCAGGTACTCGTCCACGGTCAACTCCGGGTAGATCGGCGCGCGCTCGGGCAGGTAGCCGAGCCGCCGCTTGGCGCGCAGGGGCTCCCGCGCCAGATCCACGCCGGCGATGGCCACCCGCCCGGCACTCGGCGCGAGATTGCCGGAGAGGATGCGCAGACAGGTGCTCTTACCGGCGCCGTTGGGGCCGAGCAGACCCAGGACCTCGCCGCGGTCAAGCCGCAGGTCCAGCCCGCCGAGGGCCAAGCGATGCCCGTAGCGACGCTCCACCGCCTCGACCTCGAGCAGCGGTTCGGTCTGAATCGCGCTGGGTTCGGTGCCGGCGATGGCCGATCACTCCCGCAGCAGCGCGGCGGCCCGGTACAGGCCGATCAGCGTCTTGGCGTCGGTGATCTTGCCCTCATCGCACCAGATCAGCACCTCCGACAGGGGCTCCCAGTGGATCTCGATGATCTCGCCGTGTTCGTGGGCGATCGGTGTCGGGCTCAGATCCCGGGCCATATACAGGTGGATGATCTCGGTGCAGACCCCGGGGGAGCTGTGCATCAGCCCGAGCCCGGTCAGCCGATCGGCCTCGACCCCGGCCTCCTCGGCCAGTTCGCGCAGCGCCGTGACCTCGGGGGCCTCCCCCGGATCGAGCTTGCCGGCGGGCAGCTCCCACAGCCAGCCGTCGGCGGCATGGCGGTACTGGCGCAACAGACAGACCCGCTGCTCGGCATCGACGGCGACCACCGCCGCGCCGCCCGGGTGGCGGACGATCTCCAGGTCCACCTCCTGGCCGCCGGGCAGGTGCACATGCTCCAGATTCAGGTCGATGACCCGGCCCTGATAGAGCCGTTGCCGGCCATGCTGCGCACCCTCGTGCTTCTTTTTTGTCATCATCGACCTCGTGCTCGGAAACGACCCGGTGCGGATCGAAATCGCAAATCGCAATGTTACAGCAGCATGCGTGCCCATTGCTCGGGCCTATACTCAGGATCGGTTCAGAAACAAGCGGTGCATACGCCCGTTCGCTGAGCCTTTGGATTGCCCGTTTGGGGGTTGCGTCTGCACCACTTGTTTCTGAACCTTGACCCAGGGGCGCACGACGACAAGACCTGGTCGCGCCCGACCCGCGCCCGCCACCAGCCGAAATGCCCCTCCAACCGCGGATGCAAGGCAATCCACGGCCACCTCGTCATCCCACGGTAACCCCGCGGACATATCATTGCGCCACCCGATTATCCACCCAAGAACCCGCCCACCATGCCCAAGGTACTGATTGTTGACGACGAGCCCGACATCCGCGAGGTGACGCGCTTCGCCCTCGAAGAGCACGGCTTCGAGGTGCTCGAGGCCGGCCATGCCGACGAGGCGCGCAAGCTCCTCGGCGACGCCCCGGACCTGATGCTGCTCGACTGGATGCTGCCCGGCCGCTCCGGCCTGGAGCTGGCCGCCCAGCTCAAGCAGAGCCCCAAGACCCGACTGATGCCGATCATCATGATCAGCGCCCGCGGCGAGGAAGAGGACCGCGTCAAGGGCCTCGACACCGGCGTCGACGACTACATCTCCAAGCCCTTCTCGCCGCGCGAAATGGTCGCCCGCGTCAACGCCGTGCTGCGCCGCACCAAGCCCGAGGAGCCGCAGGACGAGATCGAGATCGGCGGTCTGAAGATCGACAACGTAAGCCACCGCGTCAGCGCCAACGGCACCCAGATCGATGTGGCCCCCACCGAATACCGACTGCTGCACTTCTTCATGACCCACAGCGACCGCGCCTTCAGCCGCTCCCAGCTGCTCGACCAGGTCTGGGGCGATCAGGTCTATGTGGAAGAGCGCACCGTCGATGTCCATGTGCGCCGGCTGCGCAAGGCGCTGGAGAAGACCGGCCACGAGCAGCTGCTGCAGACCGTGCGCGGCGTCGGCTACCGGTTCTCGGACAAGCAATAGCCTGCGCAGCGCCACGGCTGAGATGCGCCTATCCCTGATCACCGAGCTCGCGCTCGCCGCCGCCGTCCCCGCCGCCGCGATCGGCCTCGGGCTGCTCGGCCTGGAGCCGGCCACGGCGCTGCTGATCCCGATCCTGCTCTATCTGGTCCGCCATCTGTTCCTGCTCGGCCAGCTGGTGCACCTGATCTCCCGCCACCACCGGCTGGTGCCGCCGTTTCCCCACGGCGTCTGGGGCGACGTCTACCGCAGCATCGCCCAGTATCAGCAACGCGCCCGGCGCGGGCGCAAGCGCCAGGTACGTTTCACCCGCCGTTTCCGCGAGGCGGCGGACTCGGTGCCCGATGCGCTCATGGTGCTTGACAAGGCCAAGCGCATCGAATGGGTCAATCCGGCCGCCGAGCCGTTGCTGAACATCGTCCGACCGCGGGACCTGGGCCGGCGGCTGACCGATGTCATCGCCCACCCGGAGTTGGCAGACTACATCAGCGCCGCGGACTACGTCCGTCCGCTGGAGTTGGCCCCGGAGCACGACCGCACGCGGATGTTGTCGATCCGCGTCGCCCCGTTCGGCGAGCGCAAGCGCCAGCGCCTGGTGGTCGGTCGCGACATCACCAAGATCTACCACTTGAACATGATCCGGCGCGACTTCGTCGCCAACGTCTCCCACGAGCTGCGCACACCGCTGACGGTGATCGCCGGCTTCGTCGAGAACCTGATGGAGTCGGCGCAGACGGCGGACGCCCACCGCCGCCCGCTGACGCTGATGCGCAACCAGGCCGAGCGCATGCGCTCGATCATCGAGGACCTGCTGACCCTGTCGCGGCTGGAGATGGACGAGCACGCCCCCCCCCACGGAGACCATCAACGTCGCCGATGAAATTCATCTGATCTTGGCCGATGCCCGCGCCCTCAGCCGCGGCGCCCATCGCTTCAGCTACCACATCGATGAGACCCTGCAGCTGCGCGGCAACCCCGCCGAGCTGCACAGCGCCTTCTCCAACCTGGTCTTCAACGCCGTCAAGCACACCCCGGACGGCACCCATATCCAGCTCGAATGGCGCGCGGACCTCACCGGCCCCTGCTTCTCGGTCCGCGACGACGGCCCCGGCATCGACCCGCAGCATATGCCGCGGCTGACCGAGCGCTTCTACCGCGTCGACAAGGCCCGCTCGCGGGCCTCCGGCGGCACCGGCCTCGGCCTGGCCATCGTCAAGCATGTGCTGAACCGGTACCAGGCCCGGCTGACCATCAGCAGCGAGCCCGACCACGGCAGCGTCTTCAGCTGCTGCTTCCCGGCGACCTACGCGGTGCGGGTCGCCGACGCGGGGGCGGACATCTCCGAGTAAGACATTAGGTTATTTCCGACGGACATCGGGGCCGATTCCAATCCTCAAGGCCCGCCAAACCAGGGACAATTTCGCCTAAGCGAGACTATCGGTGGACGGCCAACGCCAAAGCGACGACAAATATCGTTGCTCTCGCGCAAACATCCAGGCTGTCGAAGAGTCGCCGTCATGCGCGGATGCGCACCGAGGATCTTTCCGCCCCGAGGTCGCCCACCGCGACCGGCCAGTTTTTCTCCGCGAGGACCAACCTATGACCACTCAAGTCGATGTCGCCATCATCGGTGCCGGCCACGCCGGGCTGAACGCCGTCAAAGAGGTCCGCAAGGTCACCGACCGCTGGGTCCTGATCAACGGCGGCCCGCTGGGCACCACCTGCGCGCGGATCGGTTGTATGCCGTCCAAGGTCGCGATCCACCTGGCCGACACCTACCAGGCGCGCGAGCGGCTCGAACGCTACGGCGTCGAGGGCGGCGAGCACCTGCAGATCGATCAGCAGGCGGCCCTGGAGCATGTCCGCGACCTGCGCGATACCTTCGTCGACCTGGTGCTGGCCAACACCACCGACGAGATGGACACCGACCATCTCATCGAAGGCTACGCCGAGTTTCTCGACACCAGCCGGCTCCGGGTCGGTGAGCGCATCATCGAGCCCAAGGCCGTCATCATCGCCACCGGTGCCCGCTCCGTGGTACCGCCCCAGTGGGATGGGGTCGATGGCGTGCTCGCCGTCGACACCCTGTTCGACCAGGAGCAGCTACCCGAATCCGTCGCCGTCATCGGCCTCGGGCCGATCGGGCTGGAGATCGGCCAGGCCCTGCATCGGCTCGGCATCCAGGTCACCGGCTTCGACCACCACGAGCGCTTGGCGCGGATCAGCGACCCGGCCGTCAACCGCGCCGCCATCGACATCTTCCGGCGCGAGTTCCCGCTGTTCTTCGGCCATGAGCCCGAGATCACCCGCCGCGACGGCGGCTTTCTGGTGCGCAGCGGCGAGCACGAGGCCGCGGTCGAGAAGGTCTTCTTCGCCGTCGGCCGCCATGCCAACCTGGACTCACTACACCTCGACCGGCTCGGCATCCCCCGCAACGCCGCGGGTGTGCCGCTATTCGATCCGACCACGCTAAAGCTGCCGAAGCTGCCCATCTACCTGGCCGGCGACGCCACCGGCGGCATCGCCAACCTGCAGCGCGCCGCCGAGCAGGGCCGCATCGCCGGCTTCAATGCCGTGCACCGGCGCAAGCGCCGCTACCGCGGCCGCACGCCGATGGCCATCATCTTCTCCGAGCCGAACATCGCCATCGTCGGGCGGCAGTGGCAGGAGCTCGACGAGCCACGCACCGCGGTCGCCCAGCAACGCTTCGGCCCCGTCGGTCGGGCGCTGATCATGGGCCAAAACCGCGGCCTGATGCGCGTCTATGCCGAGCGCCGCAGCGGTCGCATACTCGGCGCCGCCATGGTCGGCCCCCGCTGCGAGCACCTCGCCCACCTGCTCAGTTGGGCCATCGAGACCGGCATGACCGTCGACCAGGCCCTCGACATGCCGTTCTACCATCCGGTCATCGAAGAGGCCCTGCAGGACGCCCTGATCGAACTGCGCGAGGCCCTGCGCGCGCGCCCCAAGCGCGTCAAGCGTAGCGGATGGCAACGGCTGCTGCCTGCCCAGGACCGGGCCTGAGCGCAGACCCAGCCTAAGTAACGGTTCACTAACAAGTTAAACGATCCGCCCCATCATCCTAGAAAGAGCAGTTGAACGGCCTCGAGGGTGCGTCCCGCGTGGGTCCGGGCGAGGCGCAATGAGGCGGAATGGTCATTCTCATTCCAACGATGTTGCAATCAAGCATCCGACGACGATTACGACAACGACAACGACCAACGTGAGCTGACATGTTCACTTTGTTTCTGAATTCTTCCTAAGCCGTCGGCTCAGTAGGCAGTAGGATGATCCGCCCAATCATTGCCCCGACCCCGCCCCGCAACGAACAAAGAAGGGATTACCAAGGGCCTCCAGGCACTGCTGCCCGGTCGCCGACATCACCGCGGGATTGTCGTTGACCAGCCGCTCCTCGGTTTCCATATTCAATAGCTGGCGGGCAGCATCACAGGCCTGGCTGCCGGAACAACCCCCGTCGACGCCGCAGGCCTGATCGACCAGCGCGCGGCAACGGCTGTCGCCGGCTGCGGCCTCGAGGCTGCGGCAAGGCGGGAAGCCCGGGTCGGTCAGCGCGACACGGCAGCGCTCGCCGGTTGGCGCTTGCGCCGGCCCACCCACCCGCGCCGAGCGCCCCGCCTGCTCGCGGACCTCATCGGCACGCAGGCTGCGGGCTTGCAGACAGGCCGCCGCCGTGCGGCAGGCGTTGTCGAAGCCGCAGGTCTTACGCGCGAGCTGATCGCAGTAACGCTCGGCGAAGGTCGCCTGCGCCCCGCCGCCGCCCTCCCAGGCCCGATACATCTGCTCGGTCGGCACCGCGATGCCGTCGCGGATGATCACCGTCGAGCCGTCTTGCAGCCGATGCACCCCGTCCCAGGCCGGCCGCTCCACGCCGTCGTAATCTCGAACGGCCCGGTGGGTGCGCGGATCGACCTGCAGCGAACCGCCGCCTTGCAGCGCCCCGTGCCAGCGCTCGGCGGCGACGGGCCCGGCGCTCACGAACAGACAGGCCAGGAGCGCCACCACCGCAGCGGCGGCGCAGGCAACAGACCGAGGCAGGCTTGGGACATGTGGGACATGGAGAAACCGGATCATGATGCGCACCGATGGTCAACCTTGCTGATGCCAAGCATAGCAACCAGACCGGATAACGCATCAAGCCTCAGGCGCCCCGGGCTTGGGTACATGATGGCGAGCTTCGCCAACCCCCGACCCCGCTTAGCATCGGTTCAAAAACAAGTGGCGCAGACCCCCGCTCGCGGAGCCTTTTGATTGGCCGTTTCGTGGTTGCGTCTGCACCACTTGTTTCTGAACCTTGACTTAGGGCGCGTTGCTCGCCGCCGTCTTGGCCAGCGCCCAAACCTGTGCTATGGCCGCTGCGGAACCTCGGAGGTCAAAACGGGCGATGCCGTCGCCGCCACCCGCCTGCGGCCAGCGCAGGATCAGGGTCCCACCGGCGATGAGTTCATCGAGGAGCCCGATCGCGCTGCCCGGTGCCGCCGCATCGTAGATGACGAACGAGCTGTAGGTGGGACCCGCGTGGCGCAGCTCGTGGATGGGCTTTGCGGTCGCGCGGGCGATGGCATCGGTGACCGCGATGCTGCCATGCCCCGACGCGCCCAAGACCTGCCAGGCGAGTCCCCGGTCGGTATCGACCATCCCGGCGGGCGGCAGAAAGGTCACCCAGACCTTGCTGTCGCCGGTGGTGGCATGGACCTTGAGAGCCGCTGAGTGCGGGTCCTTCACCGCGGCGATGCCGACATGCATCGCGTTGATGTCGTCGAAGTACTGGATCAGGGTCCAGGGACTCCCGCCGCGGACGACGAGGATGAGGACGCAGAGGCCGACCGCGAGCGCGGCGAGCCTTAATGGTCGGAGCAGATGATCGGTCACTGGCATAGGCTCGGCAGTGGGTCTGGCGCCGAGGGGATCGAAGATTGATGCCAGACCCGATGGGGAAGGATCGGCGAGCCTGAGGCAGGCCCGAACCGAGGGCGGGCCAGCATGCACCTGCCGAAGCGGTCGGCTCAAGGACAGGCGTCAACCGTGGCCGAGCGGTTCCCGAATCAAGGTCCGTCGCTGAAGGGATTCAACAGCCCGACGCCGCAACCTTCGAAGTCTTTGCTGTTGCGGGTCACCAGGGTGAGCTGGTGAACCTGCGCCGTTGCCGCGATCCGCATGTCGACCTGATGTTCGCTGATGACGTTGGTATCGACCAGATAGCTCATGCCTTCAACCGCCCGGATCGACCGGAAACGAGCCGGATCGCGTCGAGCGCGGCATCGCGTAGCCTTCCGCCTGCATTGATCGTCACGGCGCTCCAGAGACTGTGCAAGTATCCAACCGCGCCCGCGAACCAATGGGGCACGAGTGATACAATGGCGGGACACCGTTGACGCGCCCGCTCGGGCGCTGCCGCCGCCGAGAGCCATGCCTGCCACAGCCCGCCAAGCACCCCGCAAAGCCGAGCAACTGACCCTGCTGGAGCCGCCCCCGGACGACGCCGCGGCGTCGGCGCCGAAGCCGTTGGCGGCCGCCTGCCGCGACGTTGCCCGCGGTCGGCGCTACAAGCGCGGCTTTGATCCGAGCCAGATGCTGCTGTTGCCGCGGAGCTGCGACGACTTCGTTGCCCACAACAGCCCGGTGCGCGCCATCGCCGACTTCCGCAAAGACAACATCGACGCCATCAAGCGCATGCAGCGCGAATTCCTGCTGGTATGCGAGGAGCTCAAGCGCATCGGCGGTCGCGAGGTCGGCATTGACGGCAGCTTCTTCAACGCGGATGCGAGCGCGCGCAGCGTGCAGACGCTCAAGCAGTTGAATCAAGGACGGCGTGCAGCGCCAGCGCTATCAAAGCCGTCGTGCGCACTGCGACGGCTGTCGCCTGCGCGGGCAATGCCTGCCCAAGAAGACCCCGATACGCCAAATCCACCGCAGCGAATACGCCGACAGCACCGAGCGCCATCGCCAACGCATGGCCACCCCCGATGCCAAGGCGCGCACACGAAGACGCGCCGGGCTGTGCGAGCACCCCCTCACGCACCATCAAGCGCTCCCTGGGCTGGGACCACTTCCTGCTGCGCGGCCTGCACAAGGCCGGCGGCGAGCTGAGCCTGATCGTGCAGATGTACAACTTCCGCCGGGTGCTCAACATCCTCGGCGTGGACGGTTTCAGGGAATGCTGCGCCGAACGCCGCCGCCAAGCGACAGCCAAACAGGGGGCGGATTCTTTGCGTGTTTTTTCGGCGCGAATCCGCCCTGTGCAGACGCTCTGGGCCGCCGTTTGCGCCTTCGCCTCCCTGACCCCGGCCAACAACCCGCTGTCCAGCGAACCACTCAGCGGCGCGCCTGCGGCTTCCTGAGGCAACTCTGCCGGGCGTTTCCGGCGCGAAATAGTACTTCTACGGTCTCTCCAGCGGCGCAACGCGTCTCATGCCGCTCCAGCGGCCCGTCTTTCGCGGCTGCGGTATCTTGGCCGCCAAGGCTATGCGCAGCGCCGCCGAAGACGGGGCGCTGGAGCGCCCGCGGATGCGCGACGACGCAGGAGCGTCGTCGCGATCAATTTCCCATGCCGATCCGTGCCGGCCTGGCCGACACTCCCGGGCGGAGGCCGCTTCAGTCGGGAGTGTCGGCATCGAGGCCGACACGTCTTCGCGTCGGATGGCGAATGGGATCGAGATTTCCCTGACGCTGCGCTGCACTAGTCATCGTCCGGCGCGAGGATGTCGGGGTAGGTCTCCAGCGGCAGCGGGTCCGGCTGGCCGTGGTTGTCGGTGGCAGCCCAGCGCAGCCAGCGCCAGGCGTTGCCGGACCAGGCGATGACGCGGTTGCTGGGCGGCTCCCAGACGGCGTGGCCGGGCCAGGGGGCGGTCTGGATGGCGAGGACGCGCAGCAGCTCGCCGGTGGCGGCGTCCCAGAGGCGGAGCGTGCCGTCGGCGCCGCCGGACAGCAGCTGGGTGCCGTCGGGGCTGAAGGCGCAGTTGTTTATGGCGCCTACGTGGCCATGGCAGCACAGTAGTTCGGCGCCGTTCGCTGCGTCCCAAAGGCGCAGCCTGCCGTCGTCACCGCCAGAGAGTAATCGCGTACCGTCCGCGTTGAAGGCACAGTCCAGAACCCTGCCTCTATGACTCTTGCACCGAAGCAGTTCCGCTCCATCCTGCGTATCCCAGACGCGAAGGGTACCGTCATTACCCCCGGAGAGAAGCCGCTCTTCGTCCGGGCTGAAGGCACAGGCTTCGACCAGACTCCGATGACCCTCGCAACGGACTATTAGGGCCCCGCTCGTTCCATCCCAAAGCCGCACAACGCCATCATGACCGACGGCAAGAAGCCGCGCCCCGTCCGGGCTAAAGGCGCAAGAGGTAAACCAGTGCCTCTGGCCGTTGCAGCTAAGCAGTTCAGTTCCACTCGCCGCGTCCCACAAACGCAAATGATCATAGATGCCACCTGAAAGTAGCTGTTTGCCGTCGGGGCTAAAGGCGCAAGTAGACACCCCACCGCGATGGCCCTCCCACGTCAGTATCTCCACCCCGCTGGCTACGTCCACTAACCGAAGCATGCCGTTGCGACCACCGGCAAGAGCCGTTGTCCCGTCCGGGCTAATGGCGCACGCAACAACCTGTCTCATATTGATTGCGCAGCTCAGCAGTGCTGCCCCGCCCCTGGCGTCCCAGACGCGCAACGTGCTATCGCGTTGGATCGAAAGGAGATGCGGCTCGCCGTGCAGGCTAACGATGCTTGTTAATAACTCACCATGTGCGGCCTGACAATGCAGCAGCGCACTGCCCGTGTGAGCGTCCCAGATGCCTAGCGTGCCGTCGAAACTGCCGGCCATGAGTCGCCTTCCGTCCGGGCTGAAGCCGCACGCAGGGACCCATAGCCCATGGGTCTCGCAGCGCAGCAGCTCCGCACCGGTTAGGGTATCCCAGAGGCGAAGGGTTCCGTCGTAACCGCCGGAGAGAAGCCGCCTGCCGTCCGGGCTGAACGCGCAGGCTAGGAACCCGCCCTGATCGCTGTCGCAGCGCAGCAATACCGCTCCGCTGACCACGTCCCAAAGGCGCAAACTCCCTTGGCCCCAGCAGTCGCCGTTTGCGGAGAGTAGTCGCGTACCGTCAGAGCTGTAGGCGCAGGCATGGAGGCGGAATGAGCCGGGATCCCGGTAGCGGCGGAGCAGTTCCCCACTCGTGGCGTCCCACAGTTGGAGCGTTCCGTCATAGCCACCGGATAGAAGTTGGGTGCCATCGGGGCCGAAGGCACAGCTACTGATCTTGCTTCTATGGCCCGTGCATCGCAAGAGTGCCGCTCCGCTAGATGAATCCCACATTCGCAGCGTTCCGTCCAGACCGCCCGAGAGCATCCGCGTACCGTCCTGGCTGAACGCACAGGCCAATACCTCGTCGTCATGACCGTTACAGCAGAGTAGCACCACACCGCTGGCCGCATCCCAGAGGCGCAGCGTACCATCGGAACCGCCGGAGAGAAGGCGCAAGCCGTCCGGGCTGCAGGCACAGGCTGATACGCCGCCCTGATGGCCCTCTAAAACCAATAGCTCGACTCCGCTTGCCCCATCCCAAAGGCGAAGGGTGCCGTCTGCACCGCCGGTGAGGAGTCGCTCGCCGTCTGAACAGAAGGCGCAGGCACAGATCTCACCAACATGACCCGCGAACAGGCGCAACGTCGGGCGCTCGCCGTCGGCGACTAGACCGGAGGCGGGCGAACACCGGAAGCCGATTTCGTGAAGCTCAGCGCCGTCACCACCAGCCTGAATAAGCTCGGCCCCCAGCCCCCGAACGCCGGCCCAGCGCGCACCGGCGAGGTCGACGCGCCGCCAGACGGTGCCGTCGCAGCGCGAGCCGGACCAATCGCTGCCAACCGCATCGCCGTTGAGCACACTGGCCTGCGTCAGCACGGCCTCGCGAAACCTAGCACCGCGCAAGCAAACGCCGTCGAAGATGACTCGTCGCAGCACGGCCCCACTGAAGTCGGCCTCGCTGAGATCCAACGCCGGTCGACCGGGCTGGGCGCGAAATACGCGGTCGGATAGATCGGCTCCGGTCAGCGCAATCCCGCGCAGGCTCGGCGCCGGCCAGCCGCGCTCAAGCGCCCGCAGGGCGTAGTCGAGCAGCAGCTCGCTGGTGCGCGACCGATAGGGGGTGCGCCAACGCGCCAGGGTCTGGATCAGGCCGGCGGCCTCGGCCAGGAGCTGGCCCAGGAAGTCCAGCGTCTCCGGGCTCGGGGCGGGCATAACCCAGCGCTCGGGGGCGTCGGCGCGGATGGCGTCGAGCAGGTACTCGGCGAGAAAGTACTCCAGCAGCGATGTGTGGGCGAAGCGGAAGCTGCCGCCGGCGTTGTCGTCGCGGACCAGGAAGGTGGCGGTGCGTAAGTCTTCTTCGAGCTGGTCGGGGTGCAGCCTTTGGTAACGCAGTCGCAGATCCGGCTCGGCGTCGAGCCAGGCATGCAGCCAGGGCTCGATGCGGTTGGCGGGGAGCAGGCCGCTACCGTCGCGCCAGAGGTGGGCGGCGAGGTGGGCGGCGAGGCGTCGTTTGTGCTCGGGCTGGACGTGGTGCTTGCCGCTGTCGCTGTCGCGCTCCAGCCAGCGATCTACCATGCCGCGGTAGAGGGTGGCGCCGTGGACCGGGCGACCGGCCAGACGCAGCCGCTCGATGCCGGGGAGTTGGTCGGTCAGCAGGCTCAGGGTGTAGGGGCGCTGGCTGAGCTCGTTGAGGTTGTGCACGGAGCGGATGGTCTCCAGCAGACGCTCGACGCCGGGCGCCTCCTCGGCCAGGGCGGCGCTCAGGTAGCGGCGCACCTGCGCATCGGTGAACGGCAGCAGGATCAGGGCGCGGAAGGCGTCGGGGCGGGGACCGGAGCGCTCCTGGCAGGTGAAGTAGTTCTGCTGGTCGCGCAGGGAGCGAAAGAAATGGGTGCGGCAGGAGATGAGCAGCCGGGGCCGCGGGGGCGAGTCGGCATGGGCGGCGTTGACCAGGCCCGGCAGGCCGAGCAGGGAGCGGGTAAAGGTCTGGCCGTCTGCGGCGGTGAGCTTGACCAGCACCTCGTCGAGGCCGTCGAAGATGACCAACGCGCCGGCGCCGGCCCAGCACAGCACGTCGTCGAGCCGGTAGGCGCCGGCGGCGGCCTCGCCCTGCCAGCCTCGCTCCATGCACTCCTCGCAGACCTCGCGCAGCGTCGGCGTGCGCCGCTCCAGGCCGGTGATCAGGCGCAGATCAAAGTAGAGCGCGAAGGGGCCGTCGGCATCGGGGTCGCGGCGGTCAAGGCGCTCCTTCAGGGCCTGGCAGGTGATGGTCTTGCCCATGCCGTACTCTCCAAGCAGGGCGAACAGCGCCGGCGCCTCGGGGTCGTCGAGCCATTGGATCAGGTAGTCGAGGGCGACCACGGGCTCTGGCCCCGGCGCCGGGGCGGCGGGCTCCAGCCAGTCGTCGACCTTGCCCAGGTCGGCGCAGGCGCCGAGCTGGTCGGCGACGCGGGGGCGGCGCTCGCGCGCCATCTTGGCCAGGTCGGTGAGCTGCTGCCGGCGGGGCTGCGGCGGCGGCGCGCTCTGCCGCTCGGCCTCGTCTTCGGCGCCGGCGGGGAGGCCGCGCTGATCGGGGATCCGGCTGCCCGTGGGCATCGCGCTGGTCTCGGGCATGTCGGCGCGCGTGCGCTGGACCCCGGACGGGGCCCAATCCCAGCGCTCGAACCAGAGGTAGCGCGCAGCGGCGCCGCCGCGCTTGGTCTGGGTGCGCTGCGCCTTGAGCCCGACGTTGGTCTCCCGAGCACGTTCGTTGGTTTCGTTGACGATGCGGCTGAGGCTGCGGTTGGCCGTCTCGGTCGACTTGCCGGCAAACAGCGCCGCGTGGATGCTGGCAACGAGGATGCGCGGTCGGGGCATCTCCCAGTCCAACGCCAGGATCTGCTCCAGCGAGGCACGGGGGCCGACGGGGAGGTCCAGCGCATCGAGTTGGTTGCGGACATCCGCCGGGGAGAGGTAACGGGGTTCGGACATTGTGGTGCTCCGGTTGGATGCCGATGGCGATCCGGGCGTGCCGAGTCGCCGGGGATCTGAGTCGGATCAGGACGAACAGCTCTCCAACACCAGCGCCAAAAGCAGCCCGACGTAGCAGAAGCGGGCCAAGCGGTGGCGATCATGCTCGCCGTGGCATCTCCAGCGCAGGCTGCCCCAGTGGGCGATGACGAGGCCGGTGTAGGACACCAGCTTCAGGCCCTTGATCGCAAGCAGGAGCAGCAGCGAAAACAGCATCATGGCGGGTCTCCGTGGCGGTGGCTAGATCGATGGCTAGAGCATAGCGCGACCCGCCCAGGCGACGCTGTCCGATAACCGTCTGAAATGCCTTCGCCGTCCCGCTCCGGCGGCTGGAAGCCGCCAAGCCCAGTTGCGGGCTGGAAGCCGGCGATTCAGGCGGGTCCGCCCTAGCACAGCTCCCGCAGGATCGGCTCAAGGTCGGTCGCTCGCGGCAACGTGGAGAAGAGATCGTTCTTGCGCTCCGCTGCCGAGGCTTGGCCAAGCAGGTCGTTCAGCATCGGGTGTACGCGCGTTCTCCAGAACAACTTGCCGTGGACCAAACGTGTAAACTTGACGTGCTCAGGCTGGGATGCAGCCTGTTTCAGCGTCCGCTGGAATTCAGCGAATATCTGGCATGGGTCGAGCAACTGATGCCATTCATCCAGCTTGCGCCGGATCAGATCGTCATCCTGCGACGCCTCCAAGCTATCCTCCGAGGCCAAGACCTCTTTGAAGCCCCGCGCACGCAGCCCCGTCCAGAGCGGTGTGATCGTCTTCCAGAGGACGCCGTGCCGGACATAGGGATCCAAATCCCGTTTGAGCAGTTCGGCAAGCCCGTCGCGACCTCCCTCGACCCGGCTTTGCTTCGCGGGCGGCAGGCTCTGCCAAAGTTCCGACGGATCGCAGAGATAGTTTTCCAGGCAGAAGCGGGGCAGTACCCGCAGGTTCGGTTGCGCGTCCAGTCTTTGGCGAACGGTCGCCTCGTCCCACTCGTCGCGATCGACCAGACCCAACCAGTCCTGCTCCCGCTCCAGCATCTCCGTGAGCTGGCGCTTGTTTCCGGCGACTCCTAAACACCATTGCCTCTCCCACCCAGGGCAGAAGCGGTCCAACATGATCCGCCAAGCGGCTTGGTCATCCGTCCCTTCCACCAAAAAGACCCGCTTTTCCTGAGCACCGATGCACCGCTCTCGAATGCGGTCGCGGCGATCCCTGATGCTCACCGTCCAGCCCCTAGGCCGATTCGATGGCCAAGGGCTTCGTAGCGGTCCCAAATGTCCGGCGAGTGCGACGTGATCAGGAGTTGTCCATCGCGATCACGGACCATTGCTTCCAGTCGCGACAGAAAGGCTGGGATCAGCGACGGATGGATGTGGAGGTCAGGCTCGTCGATCAGCACAATGCCGCCGGGCTCCAGCCAGCGACCCACCATGTAGAGCTGGATCAGAACCTGATGCTCGCCGGAGCTGAGCTCGTCCAGCCAGTGCGTCGCATTTCCCGAATCCCGCAACAAGACCCGCAAACGATTCTCGCCGAGTTTGACGTCTTGAGAGATCGCCTTGCCGACAAGAAACCCGTTCATGTCCTCGACCAGGTCGGCAAAACGGTAGGATTCGGCTGCCTTCAGCGCCAGCAGCGACGCCTCCAGCTGCCCTTCCCAGTTGGACGAAACTCGATAGGTCGGGAGCCACCGACGCGACAAGTCCTCGGGTCTGATCTCGCCGATCCCGCGCCGGGGTGCGATCCAACGCCGTTCGGCGTCCAGATACACGATGTTCGGCAATCCGACACCCTCTGCGCTGACGAGCATCCGATTTCTCGCCTCGGCCCATTCGTCGAGCCACGACGCATTCCATGGCCAAATCAATTCTGAGAATTCCGTGCCGACAAGGACGGCATCCGAATGGGACTGCCTGAGCTGTTCGGCGAAAATGTCCGACCCCTGAAACAACACCAGCGACGATGAGCCGAACGGGACATCGTCGAGTCTGACTGCAAAGCCGCCCCATCCCTTCGGCAGACCAACAGCAGATCCTCTAGCTATGGGCTTGCGCGTGTGCAGCCAGCGTCCAAACGCCTCCCACAACCCTGCGACCGCCCGCAGCGTCCAAGACTTGCCGCTGCCGTTGGGGCCGCTGAACAGCACCCGTTGCGCCGGCTGTTCGGTCCACCCATCCTGGAGATCGAGATTCCGTGTCCCCAGCGGCCCTGCGTCCAGGGTGTGAATACTACGAATTTGCATTGCTCTGCTCGGCGTTGGCGGGTTTTTCTGGGTTAAGACGAGGCACGCAGCATCATGATGCGCCATCGCATTCTAGCCCCGCGCGCCCCCCACAACGCAAAAAGCCCCGCCGAAGCGGGGCCTTTTCCGGTCTATCCATAGACCTAGCGGGTTTTCCGCCCCGAGGGCGGAAAAGGCGCTGTTACATCATGCCCATGCCGCCCATGTCGCCCATGCCGCCGCCGGCAGGCATCGGGGGCTCGTCCTTGGGCTCCTCGGCGACCATGGCCTCGGTGGTGATCATCAGGCCGGCCACGGAGGCGGCGTTCTGCAGCGCGGTGCGGGTCACCTTGGTCGGGTCGAGGATGCCCATGGCGACCAGGTCACCGTACTCGCCGGTGGCGGCGTTGTAGCCGTAGTTGCCCTCACCGTCGGCGACCTTGTGCATGACCACGGAGGCCTCGTCGCCGGCGTTGTTGACGATCTGGCGCAGCGGCTCTTCCATGGCGCGGCGGGCGATGCTGATGCCGACGTCCTGGTCGTGGTTGTCGCCGGCGAGGCCGCCCATGCCGTCGAGGGCACGGACCAGCGCAACACCGCCGCCGGGGACGATGCCCTCTTCGACGGCAGCGCGGGTGGCGTGCAACGCGTCTTCGACGCGGGCCTTCTTCTCCTTCATCTCGACTTCGGTGGCGGCACCGACCTTGATCACGGCCACACCGCCGGCCAGCTTGGCCAGGCGCTCTTGGAGCTTCTCGCGATCGTAGTCGGAGGTGGTCTCCTCAACCTGGGCGCGGATCTGATCGCAACGGCCCTTGATGTCGCTTTCGGTGCCGACGCCGTCGATGATGGTGGTCTCTTCTTTGTTGACCTGGATCTTCTTCGCCTGGCCCAGCTCGTTCAGCGTGGCCTTCTCCAGCGACAGACCGACCTCTTCCGAGATGACGGTGGCGCCGGTGAGGATAGCGATGTCCTGCAACATGGCCTTGCGGCGGTCACCGAAGCCCGGGGCCTTGACGGCGCAGACCTTGATGATGCCGCGGATGGAGTTGACCACCAGGGTGGCCAGGGCCTCACCCTCGATGTCCTCGGCGACGATCATCAGCGGCTTGCCGGCCTTGGCGACGCCCTCGAGCACCGGCAGCAGGTCGCGGATGTTGCTGATCTTCTTGTCGTGCAGCAGGATGAAGGGCTCTTCCAGCTCGGCGGTCTGACTCTGCTGGTTGTTGACGAAGTAGGGCGACAGGTAGCCGCGGTCGAACTGCATGCCCTCGACGACGTCGAGCTCGTTGTGCAGCGACTTGCCCTCTTCGACGGTGATGACGCCCTCTTTGCCGACCTTCTCCATGGCCTCGGCGATGATCTCGCCGATGGAGGTGTCGGAGTTGGCCGAGATGGTGCCGACCTGGGCGATCTCCCGGTTGTCGGAGCAGGGGCGCGACAGCTCGCGCAGGCCGCCGATGGCGCCTTCGACCGCCTTGTCCATGCCGCGCTTCAGGTCCATCGGATTCATGCCGGCGGCGACCGCCTTCAGGCCCTCACGGACCATGGCCTGGGCCAGCACGGTGGCGGTGGTGGTGCCGTCGCCGGCGACATCGCTGGTCTGGGAGGCGACCTCCTTGACCATCTGCGCACCCATGTTCTCGAACTTGTCGGAGAGTTCGATCTCCTTGGCGACGCTGACGCCGTCCTTGGTGACGGTCGGGGCGCCGAAGGACTTCTCGAGGACCACGTTGCGACCCTTAGGGCCGAGGGTGACCTTGACCGCGTTGGCCAGGACGTTGACGCCGTCCATCATGCGGGCGCGGGCTTCGGTGCCGAACTTGACTTCTTTGGCTGCCATGAGTCAGTTACCTATTTAAATCTGGTTGCGGATGAATTCGGTGGGTTGGCCGGGGCCTTGAGCCGCCGGACCGGGAGGGCCGATCAGCCCTCGATGACACCCATGATGTCTTCCTCGCGCATCACGAGGAGTTCCTCGCCGTCGAGCTTGACCTCGGTGCCGGAGTACTTACCGAACAGCACGCGGTCGCCGACCTTGACGTCGAGGGCGCGGGTGTCACCGCTGTCGGTGACCTTGCCGTTGCCGACGGCGACAATCTCGCCCTGGATCGGCTTTTCGGCGGCGGAGTCCGGGATCACGATGCCGCCGGCGGAGGTGCGCTCCTCTTCCATACGACGAACGACGACACGGTCATGTAAGGGACGGATCTTCATTGCTGCTTCCCCTCAAGTGGAATTCTAAAGACTGGGACTGCGAAAACCCGAGGCGACTGCTCGGGTGTTAGCACTCATGTCGAGCGAGTGCTAATAATAGGGATCGCCAGCTCGGTGTCAACCCCGATCGACGTCCAGCGGCCCTCCCGAAGACCCGATCCCGGCCAGGCCCCCCGCCATCACCGCAGCGGGCGGCCCCCGACAGCAAAGGCCGGCCGGCGCCCGGCCGCCGCGATGGGGGTTTGCGCCCGATCGATGACCATTCGTCGGGACCACGGGCGGCATACCACAAAATTGAGCGCATTACTTGCGCATCTTCTACACATGATCTATGTTATGGCGGAAGCAAGTTAGTCATGGGCGCCCGTCGCCACACCGCCAAGGGTAAGAACACGATGCTCAAAACCATCTTCTCGATCACGTTGCTCACCACCGCGTTCCTGTACGACAGCGTCGCCCACGCCAGCACCGGCATTCACGACATGGTCGTCAGCCACGGCTTCGACTATGCCAACCAGCACAAGGTCTTCGTCCACCTGCAGGTCCTCGACCATGAGGGACAGCCGGCCGGCAACCGGATGATCGAGGTGCTGAGCGCCGACGGTTCCGGAGGCGTGATGGAGCGCGCCATGACCGACGACTACGGTGTCTACGAGGGGTTTGTGAAGTTGCCCGGCCACATGAGCACCGTGGTCGTGCGCACCAACGTGATCGGCATCGTCAACGAGGCGCGAGTGCAGGTCGCCGACGGCCTCATCGAGCATGCCTTCCAGTAGTCGCCGCCGCGCTCGCGACCGCAATCCCCAGACGCCGACCAGAATTCCGGGTAAACCGCCGATGAAGACCAACCACATCCTCGCCAGTGCCGTCGCCCTCGCCCTCGTCAGCACCTCCGCGGTCGCCGACGTCACCGCCAGCGACCCGCGTTTTACGCAGTTCCACTTCGATAGCCGCTCCGGCGACTCGGTCTACCACGCCAACCACGACAACACCGGCATCCCCCTCGACCTCAGCGACGAGCGCGTCAGCTTGTCGACGGAGCTGATGGATCGCATTGCCAACGCCCTACCCGAGGGACGCGACGTGCGCGACGCCGAGGTCAACCTCATCACCGCCGACGACGCCGCCAACATCACGATGGGCGAGGCCGGCGAGGTGTTCATCACCTTCATCCACGAGGGTGCCGGCTTCACCAACAGCTTCGGCTACATCGCCTACGACGCCGACAACCCGCCCACCACGATCGACGAGGTCGAGCACGTCGTCGTCTTCCCGAACGCGTCCAGGAACGGCGCCGGCGGCGGCGACCGCGGCCTGTTCCCGGGCCAGCAGGTCAATCTCGGGATGTTCCCGGCCGGCACCCGCATCACCTTCTTTGTCGTCGCCCAGGGCTGGACCGGCGACGGCGTGGCCCCCTTCGGCAATCCGCGCGACGGCTGGGTTCAGGATCTCGCCGCGTCCATCGATCCCTCCGACTGGGTCTTCTACAGCCTGCAGGGCCTCAACCCGGAAGCGGACGAGGATCTGCGCGCCCATACCGTGCTGCTGAACGACCCCGAGGAGGGCAAGATCATCCTCGGCCTGGAGGACATCCGGCGCACCCATGGCTGGTGCGACCATGACTTCAACGACGTGCTGTTCGCCATCGAATCCAACCCGCCCACCGCCATCGAGACCGAAGAACTGCTGGACATCGTCGAGGTCGCCGACCGTGACGGTGACGGCGTGCCGGATTCTGAAGACGATCTGCCGGATGATCCCCTGGGTGCCTATGCCGTGAGCTACCCGTCCGCGGACGGCAAGGCGACGCTGGCCTTCGAGGACAACTGGCCACGCAAGGGCGACTACGACATGAACGATCTGGTGCTGCGCTACCAGCTCCAGGAGATCCGCACGGCCACCGGCGAGGTCGCCGCGATCCGCGGCGAAGTCGATATGGTGGCCCGCGGCGCCGGCTACGCGTCGGGCTTCGGCTTCCACTTCCCGGGGCTCTACGCGGACGAACTCGACAGTGCTTGGGTCACCATCGGCGACGGCGAGCCCGTGGACCTGATCAGCGAGGAGGGCCAGAACGCCCTGACCCTGATCCTGTTCGAGAACGCCAAAGACCTCGGCCACCACAGCCACTGGTGCTGGTTCTTCAACACCCAGAACTGCGCCGAGGTGGACGCGCCCCCGGTCACCTTCGAGCTGGTGTTCGCAGAGCCCGTGGACGCCTCAAGGCTGGGCGATGCGCCGTACAACCCGTTCATCTACCGCACGGATGACCGTCGCTACGAGGTGCATCTGCCGAACCACGCGCCCACCGACATGGTGCCGAACTGGATGATCCAGTTCGCCGATGACGATTCCGACCCGGACACGGACCGCTGGTTCTTGAGCGCGGACAACCTCCCCTGGGCCCTGAACATACCCATCGATTGGCACCACCCGCGGGAATGGGTCTCTATCCACTTGGCCTACCCCAACTTCGTGCCTTGGGCGGAGAGCGGCGGCACCGAATACGCGGACTGGTATCTGTACCAGTACAGCGTCCCCAGCCAGCTGTTCCAGCGCACCTTGGCAGACGATCTGGCGCCGCTGTAGTCCGCAATCCGGCGGTTGCGCCGGAGACGCAAGAGGCCGGGGGGAGCCCCGGCCTCTTTATCGAGCGCAGCATGCGGACCTCCCGCGGCTGCGCTTTTCTGATTTCGGTTTCGGTTTCGGCTGCGACCGACGCCGCCGGGCGGTGGCGTCGACCCCGGCTCAGGCCGCGATCCGCTCCACCCCCCCCAGGTAGGGCCGCAGGGCCTCGGGTACGACGATGCTGCCGTCGGCCTGCTGGTAGTTCTCCATGACCGCAACCAGCGCCCGACCAACGGCCAGGCCGGAGCCGTTCAGCGTGTGCACCAGTTCGGGCTTGCCGGTCTCCGGGTTGCGGAAGCGCGCCTGCATGCGCCGGGCCTGAAAGTCGCCGAAGCAGCTGCAGGACGATATCTCGCGGTAGCGCCCCTGACCCGGCAGCCAGACCTCCAGGTCGTAGGTCTTGATGGCGGAGAAGCCGAGGTCGCCGGTGCACAGGGTCACGACCCGGTACGGCAGCCCGAGCCGCTGCAGGATGGCCTCGGCGTGGCCGGTGAGCTGCTCCAGCGCGGCCAGGGACTCGGAAGGATGGCAGATCTGCACCAACTCGACCTTCTCGAACTGGTGCTGGCGGATCATGCCCCGGGTGTCCTTGCCGTGGGAGCCGGCCTCGCTGCGAAAGCACGGCGTGTGGGCGCAGAAGCGCAGCGGCAGCCGATCGGCATCGACGATCTCGTCGCGGACCAGATTGGTGACCGGGACCTCGGCGGTGGGGATCAGATAGAAGTCGCGCTGCTCGCCGGGGACCTTGAACAGGTCGGCCTCGAACTTGGGGAGCTGGCCGGTGCCGGTGAGGCTGTCGGCATTGACCAGGTAGGGGACATAGACCTCGCTGTAGCCGTGCTCGCCGCCGTGGACGTCGAGCATCAGTTGGATCAACGCCCGGTGCAGGCGCGCCAGCGGGCCGGTGAGCACGCTGAAACGGGCGCCGGCGAGCTTGGCGGCGGCGTCCAGGTCGAGCCAGCCCGCGGCGACGCCCAGGTCGACGTGATCCTTGGGCGCAAAATCGAAACGGATCGGCTCACCCCAGCGGCGCTCCTCGCGGTTGGCGTCCTCGTCGGCACCGTCGGGCACGCTCTCGTGGGGCAGGTTCGGCAGGCCGAGGCTGATCTCGCGCAGCTCGGCCTGGAGCTGGTCCAGCTCATGGTCCAAGGCCCGCAACCGGTCGCCGAAGGTGGCGACCTCGGCCTTCAGCGGCTCGATGTCCGCACCGGCGGCCTTGGCCTTGCCGATGGCCTTGGACTTGGTGTTGCGCAGGTTCTGAAGCTCCTGCACCTCGGTCTGCAGCTGCTTGCGCCGGGCCTCCAGGGCCTCGATGCGCCCGCTGTCGAGCTGCATGCCACGGCGGGCGAGCTGCTCGGCGACGAGCGCCAGGTTGGTCCGCAGCAGGCGGGGATCGAGCATGGTTGACTACCTTCTGTGATGTGCGTTTTGGGGTCAATTCGCCTCGACGCTGACGCTCCAGGAGACGACATGGCCGGGCTCGACGAAGTCCTTGATGCGCTCGATGGCGATGCGTGCGCGGTCGGGCCGATCGAAGAATTCCAGGATCAGCGGCAGGTCGGTGGCCAGATCCACCAGCGAGCTGCCGTGGACTACGCCGGAGGCACCGAAGCCGGCGACGCCGCGGGTGACGGTGGCACCGCAGACGCCGAGCTCGTCGTGCAGACACTTGAGCAGGGGCTTCAGGCCATGGTCGGACTCGGACAGATAGACCCGGACCATGGTCGCCCAGATCAGCGTGCCCTCGTATTCACCGGGGTCGCCCTGCCGGGCGGCGGGCGCCGGGCGCTTGGGATTGGATTTGCGGTGCATCAGATGGCCCTCGCGGCGACGATGCCGCCCCAGCAGGCGGCGACGCAGACCAGCACGCTGACGCCGACGTTGAGCAGCGCCCGCAGCGCCTCGCCCTGCTCGATCAGGGTCAGGGTCTCCAGCGAGAAGGTCGAAAAGGTCGTGAACGCGCCCAGAAATCCGATCAGCAACGCCGAGCGCAGCTCCGGCGGCGCGATACTGCGCTCCAGCAGCAGCACGGCCAGCAGCCCCATCAGGAACGATCCGAGCACGTTGACCGCCAAGGTCCCCCACGGAAACTCCCGCCCGAGCAGCCCGTAGACACCGGTGGAGACCCAGAATCGCGATAGCGCCCCGAGGGCGCCGCCGCCGGCGATGGCGAGGAGCTGCAGCACGAATACGACCCCCTGGCGAAAAGCCGCGATTCTACACCGTTCAGCCCTACCGCCCCAGGGGGCGTCGCATGGCTAGTGCTTTGCCGCGAAACTGACGAGACCGGCGGCACCTGTGGGAGCGATTTGCAATCGCGACTGCCGCGACGCGGAAGATCGCGACTGCAAGTCGCTCCCACAGCGCCGGTGGCCTCGGGACTTCCGCAGCGCTGCACTAGCTATGGATCGGTTCAAAAACAAGTGGTACAGACGCCCGCTCGCTGAGGCTTTGGATTGGCCGTTTCGTGGTTGCGTCTGCACCACTTGTTTCTGAACCTTGACTAGCGATGGATCGGTTCAAAAACAAGTGGTACAGACGCCCGCTCGCTGAGGCTTTGGATTGGCCGTTTCGTGGTTGCGTCTGCACCACTTGTTTCTGAACCTTGACTACGTGACCGCCGGCCCGACGCCGAAGGCGGGCGTCAAGACAGGTCAGATGGTAGGAAAGTTGACAGAAATCGCCCTACTGCCCGAGCAGCTTGGTCAGCCGCTCGATCTCCTGGCGCGCCTCCACCTGCTCGGTCACGTCATACTGAACGCCCAGGTAGTAGATGACCTCGCCGTCCGGGTCGAACAGCGGGCGGATCGACAGGCGGTTGTAGAACAGGCTGCCATCCTTGCGGTAGTTGCGCAGCGTCACCTCCACCGGCGCCCTATTGTCCATGGCCTCGCGCAGCGCGGTCAGGGCGTCCTGGTCCTGCTCGTCGGCCTGCAGGAAGCGGCAGTTTCGCCCGACGATCTCTTCCTGGCTGTAGCCGGTCATCTGCTCGAAGACCTCGTTGGCGTAGACGATCGGGTTGTCCGGCAGGTCGGGGTCGGAGATGGTGATGCCGTTGACGCAGCTGTCGAGGATCTGGGCGAGCACCGCCGGGATCATTTGCGGGTCTTTCTCGGGCACGAAATCCATGGTTTTACCTTGTGGAGTTGTCGTTGTCGCGGAGGACCGCCGGCGGCTCAGGCGGCCCGGCGCTCCGGCGTCGGCTCCAGCTCGATCAGCCGCTTCAGGTTGCGCACGGTGCGCCGGGCACCGTCCTGCACGGTCAGGCGGATCAGCTTCTCGAACGGGCGCATCATCAGCTCCAGCCGGCGCAGCTCGAAGCTGAAGGTGAGCCGCGTCTGGCCGGGCTTGCCGGTCTGGTCAAAGCGGTAGTCGACAAAGTAGGCCACGTCGATGCCCTGGAACGCCAGCCGGCGGCCCGGCTGCATGTGGACGATCTTGAACGTCGACTCGGTGCGCCGGCCCTGGTCGACGCGCACCTGCCGCGCCAGACTGCCGACCGCGAGCGGCCCCTTGGATAGTAGGTTGAGTCGCTTCACCTCCGGGGACCAGCGCGGATAATTGCGCACGAAGTCGCCGGCAACGAAGGCGTAGACCGCGTCGATGTCGCATGCGATGGTGATACTGGCTTCTGCCTTGACCACGTCGTCACCCCCAAGGTCGTGGTGCTTATGCCGACGCGCCCGGATGGCTCGGCGGCTTGGGCTCGAAGCTAGATAATAGGGTCATAAAACGGCCGCTTCTACCCGTATCGATACCGATTGCCGGCGCGTGCCGCTGAAGTTCGCTGGCAGTCTTGGCTTTATTCTTCCGGAGCAACGATGCCGAGCAACCCCGCCTCCCCCATCGACAACCTCTACGATCTGGTCACCGGCGACGAGGACGCCCGCGTCTGCAAGGACATCCCGGAGAGCGCCTGCGACCACCAGCCGCGCAATTTCTTCGCCTATCTGGTCGCCAACCTGCTGACCAAGGTCGCCGACGAGTTGGCGAGCGCCAAGCTGATCCTGCCCTGGCTGCTGGGCTCCTTGGGCGCTCCGACGCTGTTGATCGGGCTGTTGGTGCCGATCCGCGAGGCCGGGGTGCTGCTGCCGCAGCTGGCCGTCGCCGCCGTCATCCGTCGGCGACCGCGGCGCAAGGGGGTCTGGATCATCGGCGCGCTGCTCTCCGCCGCGGCACTGGCGCTGATGGCGCTGGCGGCGGCGACGCTGAGCGGCGCCGCCGCGGGCTGGATCATCGTCGCCTTGCTGGTGGTATTCAGCCTGGCGCGCGGGCTGTGCTCGGTCTCGGCCAAGGACGTGCTCGGCAAGACCGTCTCCAAGGCTCGACGCGGCAACCTGATGGGGCTCTCCGCCGGCATCGCCGGGGCGTTGACGCTGGCGCTGGGTCTCTATCTGGAGCTGTTCGCCTCGACGGACACCGGCCCGCTGGTCTTCGCCGCGCTGCTCGGCGGCGGTGCGCTGCTGTTCGCCGCCGGCGCGCTGGTCTTCCAGCTGATCCGCGAGCAGCCGGGGGCCACCGAGGGCGGCGGCAACGCGCTGGAGACGGCGCTTGCGAGCATCGGCCTGCTGCGCACCGACCCCGGCTTCCGCCGATTCGTGCTGGTGCGCATCAGCCTGCTCAGCGTCGCGCTGGCCCCACCGTTCTACGTCCTGCTGGCGCAGCAGCACAGCACCGGGCTCGGCGGGCTGGGGCTCCTGATCATCGCCAGCGGCCTGGCCGGCACCATCAGCGCGCCGGTCTGGGGCCGACTGTCCGATCGCTCGGCGCGGCGGGTCATGGCCATCGCCGCCGCGCTGGCCGGTCTGATCGGCCTGCTCGCCTGGGGTCTGGCCGCGACCGATGCGACCCTGCTCGACAGCGCACTGGCCTTCCCGCTGCTCTTTCTGCTGCTTGGCATCGCCCATGCCGGCGTCCGCCTCGGGCGCAAGGTCTACCTGGTGGACATGGCCGCGAGCGAGACCCGTGCGGCCATGGTCGCCGTCAGCAACAGCGTCATCGGCGTGGTCATGCTCGCCGGCGGCCTGATCGGACTGCTCGGCGACGCGGCGCTGGTGATCCTGGTACTGGCGATCGCGTCCATGGTCGCCGCGGGCTACGCACTGCGGCTGCGGGAGGTGTCGGAGCCGGTGGACTGATGCGCTGACGCCGAAGCACGCAATCTGCGTTAATCCGCGCAAACCTTAAGGTTACATGTTCTCCAGGCTTCAGGAGGCCGGCGCAGCTCGGCACCCCGCGCGGGATCAGTCGACGGCGGCTCGCAGCGCCTGCCGATAGGCCAGGATGGCGTCGTAGGCGGTGGGGTGATGGAGGAATCCTTGCAGCAACGCCAAGTCGAGCCCGGGCAGGACCCGGCTTTCAACAACCGGCAGGCCGACGAAGCGATCGATCCGTTGCTGTCCGCCGGTGCCGAGGCATTGCGGCGTTTCGCATGTACCGGTTGTCGCGGCGACGGACAAGCGGTATCGTCCCGGCCCTGCCTGTCCGCCGCAACAACAGCGGCGACCTTCCCACCGCCAAGACGCCGCCCTCTAAGATCCCCCAATGCTCGACGTTGCCGCCCTGGCCTGCCGTCGCGGCGACCGCCGCCTGTTTGCCGACCTGAGCTTTCAAGTCCCGGAGCACACGCTGCTGCATGTGCGCGGGCGCAACGGCAGCGGCAAGACCACGCTGCTGCGGGCGCTGTGCGGGCTGCTGCACGCGGAGGCCGGCGAGATCCGTTGGCGCGGCGAGCCGATCCGTCACCTGGCCGAGGACTACAACCGCGACCTGCTCTATCTGGGGCACCTGAACGGCATCAAGGGCGACCTGACCGGCCTTGAAAACCTGCGCATCGCCGCGGTGCTGGACCAGGACCCGACCGGCGACGACGCCATCATCGATGCCCTGGAGCGGATCGGCCTGGCCGGCTTCGAAGACCTGCCGACGCGGATGCTCTCCCAAGGACAGAAAAAGCGCGTGGCCCTGGCGCGCCTGATCCTGAGCCGGACGCCGTTGTGGATCCTCGACGAGCCCTTCGTCGGTCTGGACCTGGACGCGGTGGACCTGCTCCAGGGGTTGCTCGCCGAGCATGTGGCCGGCGGCGGCATGCTGATCCTGACCACCCACCAGGAGGTCGCGCTGACCCGCGGCAACGCGCGCCACCTGGACCTGGGCGACGGCATCCCCGGCGCCCATCCGGACCCGGAGGCCGCCTGATGTTGAAGGTCTTCTTCGCCGTCCTCGGCCGCGACCTGCTGCTGGCCATGCGTCGGCGCACCGATGCGCTGACCACGCTGTTCTTCTTCATCATCGTCGTCAGCCTGTTCCCGCTGGGCGTCGGCACCGAGGAGCGTATCCTGCGCGAACTCGGTCCCGGCGTGGTCTGGGTGGCGGCGCTGTTGGCCTCGATGCTCGCCCTGGAGCGGCTGTTTGCCGCCGACTACGACGACGGCACGCTGGAGCAGATGCTGCTCACCGGCCAGCCGCTGTCGCTGCTGGTGCTGGCCAAGGTGGTCGCGCACTGGCTGCTGACCGGACTGCCGCTGGTGATCATCGCGCCGCTGGTGGCGATGCAGTATCAGCTGCCGGACGTGGCCATCCGGTTCATGATGTTGTCGCTGCTGCTGGGCACGCCGGTGCTGAGCCTGATCGGCGCCATCGGCGCCGCGCTGACGCTGGGGCTGCGCGGCGGCGGTATCCTGCTGTCGCTGCTGATCTTGCCGCTGTATATCCCGGTGCTGGTCTATGGCGCCGGGGCGGTGACGGTCAGTATGATCGAAATCGGCGATACCCAGCCCTATCTGTACCTGCTGAGTGCGTTCCTGATGATCGCGCTGATCTTCGCGCCGCTGGCCGCCGCCGCGGCGCTGCGAATCTCCGTTGAGTAGATGATGCCAAACCCGTTCAAGCTCGCCTCCCCCGCCGCCTTCTACCCGTTTGCCGGGCGCGCCATCCCGTGGCTGTACGGCCTCGCGGTCGTGCTGATCCTCATCGGGCTCTACGTCGGCTTCTTCGAGACCGCCGACCAGCTCGGCGGCAGCAACCCGCAGAAGGAGTACTATCGGATCATCTTCATCCATGTACCCGCGGCCTGGATGTCCATGTGGCTGTACCTGGTATTGGCGGGCTGGGCCGCCGTGGGGCTGATCTTCAACACCCGCCTCAGCTTCATGATGGCCAATGCGGTGGCACCCACCGGCGCGATCTTCACCTTCCTGGCCCTATGGACCGGGGCCTTCTGGGGCCGGCCCAGCTGGGGCACCTACTGGGACTGGGACCCGCGACTGACCTCGGAGCTGATCCTGTTTTTTCTCTACATCGGCTATATCGCGCTGCACTCGGCCATCGACGACACCCGCCGCGCCGACCGGGCCGCGGCCCTGCTCTCCATCGTCGGGCTGGTGATGCTGCCGATCATCTACTGGTCGATCAACTGCCCGGACCCGAATCAGTGCGCCGCCCTGCACCAGCGCTCGGCCCCGGGCAGCATCCATGTCAGCATCCTGATCCCGATGCTGACCATGACCCTGGGCTTCTGGGCCTATTCCTTTGCCACCGCGTTCAGTCGGCTGCGCAGCATCATCCTGATGCGCGAGTCGGAGAGCGCCTGGGTGCGCGATGTGGTCGCGCGGGAGGTTTGAGCATGGCAGAGTTCTTCTCTCAAGGCGGCTACGCCGGCTTCGTATGGGGCGCCTACGGCATGGTCGCGGCGCTGATGATCGCCGAGATCATCGTCTTGGGGCGCAGTCGGCGAACTATTTTGGCGCGGCTTGGTCGATTGCTGCGGGTGCGCGGCGGACCACCGCCGGTATCGGGGCGCGACGGCTGAGCCCTCTGCGACCACCGATCATCAACCACGGCGCGATAGCCCGATCGCAGCCAACGGCAACCTAACTGTTCAACCGATCCCCTATGAAAGCACGACAAAAGCGCCTGGTCTTCGTCGGTCTCGCCATCGTCGGCGTCGGTCTCGCCGCAAGCCTGGCGTTGACGGCCTTGCAGAGCAATATCGCCTACTTCTTCAGCCCCAGCCAGGTGCAGGCCAACGAGCACCCGATGGACGCGGTGTTCCGCGTCGGCGGCCTGGTGGTGGACGGCAGCCTCGAGCGTCAGACCGACGGCCTGACCGTGCGCTTCGACGTCACCGATAACGCCGCCACGGTGCCGGTGGTCTACCACAAGGCGCTGCCGGACCTGTTCGGCGAGGGCCAGGGCGTGGTCGCCAAGGGCCGGATGGGGGCGGATGGCATCTTTGTCGCCGACGATGTGTTGGCCAAGCATGACGAATCCTATGTCCCGCCGGAGGTCGCCGACACGCTGAAGACCGCCCACGTCGACGGCGTCGTCGAGGCCGCCCGGCAGGGCACCCTGCCCGGCGTCATCACCACCACCACCGTGGAGGCACGAGCCGAATGATCCCCGAGCTCGGACATTTCGCGCTGATCCTGGCGCTCTGCCTGGCCCTGGTCCAGGCCAGCTTCCCGCTGATCGGCTCGCTCAACGGCACCCGATCGTGGATGGCCATGGCGCGTCCGCTGGCCTACGGCCAACTGGTCTTCATCGCCATCGCGTTTCTCTGTCTGGTGGAGGCATTCCTGACCAGCGACTTCTCGGTGCGCTACGTCGCCACCAACTCCAACTCCCTGCTGCCGGACATCTACAAGATCTCCGCCGTCTGGGGCGCCCATGAGGGGTCGCTGCTGCTCTGGGCCCTGTTCATGGCCGCCTGGGGCGCCGCCGTCGCCGCCTTCAGCCGCGGCCTGCCGCTGGCCGTGGTCGCCCGCGTCATCGCCGTGCAGGGGATGATCGCCATCGGCTTCCTACTGTTCATGCTGCTGACCTCCAACCCGTTTGATCGGCTGTTCCCCATCCCGCCGGAGGGCCGCGACCTGAACCCGCTGCTGCAGGACCCGGGCCTGGCCATCCACCCGCCCATGCTCTACATGGGCTACGTGGGCTTCTCGGTGGCCTTTGCCTTCGCCATCGCCGCGCTGATCGGCGGCAAGCTCGACAGCGCCTGGGCGCGCTGGTCGCGGCCCTGGACCACGGTGGCCTGGGTATTCCTGACCATCGGCATCGCGCTGGGCTCCTGGTGGGCCTACTACGAGCTGGGCTGGGGCGGCTGGTGGTTCTGGGACCCGGTGGAGAACGCCTCGCTGATGCCCTGGCTGGTGGGCACCGCCCTGATCCATTCGCTGGCGGTCACCGAAAAGCGCGCCGCGTTCAAGAGCTGGACCGTGCTGCTGGCCATCTCCGCCTTCTCGCTCAGCCTGCTCGGCACCTTCCTGGTGCGCTCCGGCGTGCTGACCTCGGTACACGCCTTCGCCACCGACCCCACCCGCGGTTCCTTCATCCTGCTGTTCCTGTGCATCGTCATCGGCGGCTCGCTGGCCCTCTACGCCTGGCGGGCGCCTACGGTCTCCGAGGGCGGGCGCTTCGACCTGCTCTCCCGCGAGAGCGCCCTGCTCGCCAACAATCTGCTGTTCGCCGCCTTCACCATCCTGGTGCTGTTCGGCACCCTGGCCCCGCTGATCTACGAGGCCCTGAATCTGGGCAAGATCTCCGTCGGCTTCCCCTACTTCAACAAGATGTTCCTGGCCCTGGCCCCGTTCCTGGCCCTGGTGATGGGCATCGGCGCCGCCACGCGCTGGAAGCGCGACGAGCCCCTGCGGCTGATCCGGATGCTCTGGCTGGCCATGGCCGTCGCCATCGGCGTGCTGGTCTTGGGGCTGAACACCGAGATCGACGGCGGCAACACCTGGGTCGCCATCGGCCTGGCCCTGGCCGCCTGGCTGCTGGCCTCGCACCTGATCCTGCTGCGCGACCGGCTCAGGCACAAGGGCTTGGGCGGCCTGGCCGCGGATCTGCGCGGGCACGGCCGCAGCTTCTACGGCATGTGGATCGCCCACGTCGGCGTCGTGCTGTTCATCGTCGGCGTGACCATGGTGCAGTCGTTCCAGCAGGAGGTCGACATCCGCATGTCCCCGGGCGACTCCCACGAGATCGCCGGCTACCGATTCGCGTTCCTTGGCGCCGCACCGAAGGACGGACCCAACTACCGCGCCCAGCGCGGCCACTTCCAGGTCTACGACGGCGACAAGCAGATTGCCGATCTCTATCCCGAGAAGCGCAGCTACCTCGGCGGTGGCATGCCGATGACCGAGGCGGCCATCGACGCCGGCTTCCTGCGCGACATCTACGTCTCGCTGAGCGAGCCCATCGGCACCGACGGCGACTGGGCCCTGCGGCTCTACTACAAGCCCTACGTGCGCTGGATCTGGCTCGCGGCCATCTTCATGGCCATCGGTGGCGGCCTGGCCGTCAGCGACCCGCGCTACCGCACCGCCAAGCGTCGCGAGACCTCCCCTGCAACCGCCGGGCAGGCCGCCGCCGCGGGGGCCCAAGCGTGAGCGAGTCCATGTCGACCGAGGCCAAGGCGGAACGCCGCACCTGGATCTTCCTGGCCCCACTGATCATCTTCGGCATCCTCGTCGGCCTGCTCTTCTGGGGGCTGGGGCAAGACCCGCGCAAGGTCCCGTCGCCGCTGGTGGGCAAGCCGATCCCGGCCTTCACGCTGGCCTCCCTCGATGACCCGGACCTCCAGATCAGCGACACCGACCTGAAGGGTCGGGTCTCGCTGGTCAACGTCTGGGCCTCCTGGTGCTCCTCCTGCCGGGCCGAGCACGGCATGCTGATGGAACTGGCCAAGGAGCCGGACCTGACCATCGTCGGCCTGAACTGGAAGGACGACAAGGCCAAGGCGCTGACCGTGCTCATGGCCACCGGCAACCCCTACGACCTCATCGGCTACGACCCGGACAACCGGGTCGGCCTGAACTTCGGCGTCTATGGCGCCCCGGAGACCTTTGTCGTCGACCGCGAGGGCATCATCCGCTACAAGCACATCGGCCCCATCGATCGCCAGGTCTGGGAAGAGACGCTCAAACCGCTGGTGGCCCAGCTCGCGGCCGAGGGCTGAGATCGGACACGTTTATTCGCCAAACATCCAAAGCAATGCATCTAATGACGAGACAGTTCCTAATGTCGGCCCTGCTGGTCATCGGCATCACCGCCGGAACCGCCACCGCCTTCACACTGGAGGAATTCCAGTTCGACTCCCCGGCCCAAGAGGCCGAATTCCGCGAACTGATCGGCAAGCTCCGCTGCCTGGTCTGCCAGAACGAGTCCCTGGCCGCCTCCCAAGCCGATCTGGCCCAGGACCTGCGCAAAGAGGTCTACCGGATGATGCAGGAGGGCCAGGACCAGGACCAGATCCTCGACTTCCTGGTCGCCCGCTACGGCGACTTCGTCCTCTACGACCCGCCGCTCAAGCCGTCGAACTATATCCTCTGGTTCGGCCCGTTCGTGCTCATCGGCATCGCCGGCTTCTTCATGGTCCGCGCCATCCTGCGCCAGCGCCGCGAGCCCGAGCATGAACTCGACGCCGCCGAGCGCGCCCGCCTCGACGCCCTGCTCGCCGACACCCCTGCCGCCGACACCAAGCCCGACCCAAGCCCATGACCATCTTCTGGATACTCGCCGGCGGCCTGGCCCTGCTGGCGATCGCCTTCGTCGTCGCCCCGCTGCTCAAGGGCACCACCACCGAGGCCGATGTAGACCAGGACCAAATCAACCTGGATCTCTTCAAGCAACAGATCGCCGAACTCGACAACGACCTCGCCGCCGGCAAGCTGGAGCAACACCAATACGATGACGCCCGCCGCGACATCGAACGCGAACTGCTCTACGACATCGGCGGCACCGCCGCGACCCCCAAGCGCCCCCGCACCGGCGGGCGCTGGGCCATGCCGGCCCTCGCCGTTGCCGTTCCGCTGCTCGCCGTCGGTCTCTACCAGCTCATCGGCTACCAGGAGATCATCGCCCAGATGCAACCCGGCGCCGGCACCGCAATGTCCGACGCCCATGCCGGCGGCGCCGACGGCATGCCGCCGCTCGACGTCCTGGTCGAGCGCCTCACCGAGCGCATGGAGCAAAACCCCGCCGACGTCGAGGGCTGGATCCTCCTCGCCCGCACCCGCTTCACCCTCGGCCAGACCGATGCCGCCCTCGCCGCCATCGAGCGCGCCCACGACCTGGCACCGGACAACGTCGAGGTCATGCTGCATCTCGCCGAGGCCACCGCCGCCACCCAAGACAACAGTCTGGAAGGCCGCCCCGCCGAGCTGATCGCCCAAGTGCTGAAACAGGAGCCGGACAACCCGTCCGCCCGCTGGCTCGGCGGCATGATCGCCTTCCAGCGCGGCCAGTTCAACGCCGCCATCGTCAACTGGCAAAAGGTCCTCACCCAGCTCGACCCCGCCGACGACCAGGCCGAAGACCTGCGTGCCATGATCGACCAGGCCCGCCAACGCGCCGGCGTCCCGCCCCAGCCCGGCGCGGCGCAGCTCGCGGCCAACGACCGACCCGCCGCACCAGCGGCCACCGACGCTGACGGGACCAGCGCCCCCGAGGTCCAACCCGCGCCACAGGCCGCCGCACCCGCCGAGGCCACGTCCCCGGACGCCGCGACGGCTGCCGGCATCCAGGTCAGTGTCCAGCTCGACCCGGCCCTCGCCGAGCAAGCCGCCCCCAACGACACCCTGTTCGTCTACGCCAAGGCCGCCGCCGGCCCGCCGATGCCGCTGGCCGTCCAACGCGCCACCGTCGCCGACCTGCCGCTGACCGTGCGCCTCGACGACAGCATGGCCATGATGCCGCAGATGCGCCTCTCCGCCTTCCCCGAGATCATCGTCGGCGCCCGCATCTCCAAGTCCGGCCAGGCCATGCCCCAAGGCGGCGATATGGAGGGGGAGACCGGACCGATCGGCACCGCCCAAGCCGGCAGTGTTGCGGTGACCATCGACCGAATACGACCGTAACAACGCCGCCGGTGTCTAAGCCGTGGCCGTCTAATTGGGCGGCCCCTGCCTACATCCGTCGCCGGCCCATCGCGGCTTCCCGCCTGATCGACGGACAACGACCGCGACTAGCGGGTCGTAGCCGCAATCAACGCGACACACCCCTTCTCGCAAACCGGGATCTGTTGACGCTCAAGCCAAGGAAATTCCAACATCCATCGTCGCACGATCTCCTTCTCACCGACCCGATCCGCATCGTCCACCAACACCGCCCCCCCTTGTTTCAGGCGGCTAATAAGTAGAGGGCCAGCCGGATACCGGGCCTGCGGATCATTATGCGCCGGTGGACCGTCAACGACGAGGAGATCGATCCCCGCCTCCGGAAGACCCTCCAATGCATACCAACTGTACTCACGCCCCCCAATCATCTGCTTCTTAAGCGGGGCGTCCAAGACGGTCGCCATATCATCCAAACCGAGCTGACGCAACCGATCCCGAGTCCCTTGCGCGTACTCGGACTGATGGTCGAGAGAATAGACGTGCCCTTGCCCGAGAATCTGACAGCATCTCGCGGAAACCAGGGTTGAAACACCGCTGCCACATTCGACAATCGTTAGCGGACGATCCCGCAAAACCCTCTCCGCTACAATCCTCAGAAAATCCGGCGAAGCAGCCCAACCCCGGGTTGCCGGTAGACATTTATCCCAATCAAGGATAACTCTCAAATCCGCCCCCGCCTCGATCTGATGGAAAAGGTCCATCAGCGACTGATTCGCCCCTTCCCGAAGCCGCGTCTCAAGCTCAAAGAGGCGCACGTGAACGCGCCTGATCTTATGAAAGATCGCTGCCGCCACGAGAAGCGTAACAACACCAACGACCAGCACAGCACCCAGTAACACGGAAACAGACATTTGAACCTCACCCGTCACAACGAATCCAACAACAGCCAGAATTACGGCGCCCGTAACCAGGACGCGACACCAGCCTCTCCAACGACCATTCCAGCCCCCCCGAGAGACCCAGAGACTCCACTAACTCCCCAACCCCCGAATCTCATAATACAACGCTTCGTAGCCGTCCGTCATAGCCTCCCGACTGAACCCCTGCTTTACCGTACGACACAACTCCTCCCCCAACCGCTCCGCCAATTTCGGGTTTTCGGAAAACCGAAGTACCTGGCGTGCAAGGGCGTCTTCTTGACCCACAGGAAACAGCAGCCCACCCTTCTCATCCTCCACAACCTCATTCAGCGGCGCGATGTCGCTGCAGACCACAGGCTTACCTAAAGCGCCAGCCTCCAAGAGCACATATCCCAGGCCTTCATTGAGCGACGGAAAGACCATCGCGATCGAACGCGATATGACCGAGAACACCTGATCGTGACTCAACTGACCCACTAAGTGGATTTGTTGTGAACAGGCGACCTCGCGAATAACGGCCTCGTATCGTTCCTTTAAATCACCTTGACCAATCACAACCAAATGCAGGTCTTCGTCTTCTTCGCGCACCTTGCTCCAAGCTTTAAAGGCCACTTCGTGACCCTTATACGGATCAAAAGTCCCAACCATCACCATGAAGCGAGCGGGCAAAGCAATCTCTACAGGCTGGACAATGAACGGGTCATCCAACCGCAGCCCGTTGTAAATGACGCGCGGACCGTCGGACAAAGCGAATAACTCCGACCCCCTATCGGCCAACCACCTGGAAACCGCATTGATACGCGCGGCGCCTCGAACGACGCGCCGCGTCAAAAACCGATCGCACCAATTACCTCGCTCATGAAACTCTACAACCTCGCCTCGGTGGAATGTAAGGAGATACCTGGGCCCCCCAAACCAAGAAAGCACCCGGAAATAATAGTACATACTTGTCGCGGTGTGTACATGAACTACATCCACAGTCTCTTTGCGAACGATTGACAACAATTCCCTAATCAATTGCGGCTGCATTAGCAGCCACTTAACAACGTTTCGGAGTGTGTTGCGTCGCGAACAAGGAGTGGGCAGCCAAAGACGGTAGTTCTGGACAAGCCCACCCTCAAGGCGTCCTGCGTCAACAGTTGAACCGCCGCCCTTCCATCTGGCTCGCGACAGAACGCTGACCCGATGCCCCCTGCTCACCAGTCCCTCGGTCAATTCCTTAACCACCAGATCGACGCCACCTTCCACCACGGGGTAGGGTTCGATCGCTACTTGCAGAATAGAGAGGGCTTGCCTCGTCGACATGAGTTGGACTCCAGGTACTGAGAAAAAAACAACAAGCGTCTTCAACCGAGCTCTTCCCTACTCAGGACGCCAACGACACCTACCGAAGGCCCGCTGCCAATCAGGCGTTTTCGATACGCTGCGGGGCCCGAGGACTAAAGATCACCGACTGAACGCCTACTGTATCCCGGCACAGAAACACAATGCTACCGCTCCAGAAGACTTTAGTACCCAAGCCCAGACTGCTCGTCAATACACAGCCTCGAAAATCTCCCGCGCGCAACGCCAACCCCGACATCTTCAACCATCCCCATCGCATCCGTCGCCCCCCAGCTTAATCCATCGTCGATGATCTCACCACCACAAGCGACGATCTCGATCTTCTGACGTTTGTTTCCCTGTATACTATCGGTCCGATCCTCTTCGCTGCCCGACGCACTGCCCCAATGCCATTAAGTTAGCGAGCGATGGGAGCGCTTTGTGGGAGCGGCTTCAAGCCGCGACTCGGCTCGCGCGGCGACCGTCGCGGCTGGAAGCCGCTCCCACGGCTTAACTTAACGGCATTGCGCGCTGCCCTCCATCCTACCGGCGTGCGCCACCACTCCTCACCACCCACTACTTTTGGCAAACTCGTCGAGGGAACAGCCCATGGTCAACGGTGTAAGACGGTCGCTCGCCGCTTCGTTTTTCGGTCAGTATCTTACCGTTTTTATCCAGTTTGGCTCTTCTCTCGTCCTGGCCCGACTACTTTCACCTGCCGAGATCGGAGTTTACTCCGTCGCCGTTGTTATTTTCTCTTTCGCCCACGTATTTCGAGATTTCGGGGTCACCAACTATCTGATACAGGAGAAGGACCTGACGCCGGAAAAGGTGCGCTCCGCCGCCGGCGTCTCTCTCCTGCTAGCTTGGCCCCTCGCCTTTGCCATGTTCCTCCTTAGCGACCAGGTCGCCAAGTTCTATGGCGAACCCGGCATCGGGCACGTAATTCGGGTATTGGCTATTACGTTCATTTTCATACCTTTCAGCTCCCCCGCTATCGCCTGCCTCCGGCGCCAGATGCAATTCGATAAGGTCTCTATGATCAATGTCCTGTCCGCTGCCGCGAACGCGGTGGTCGGGATCAGCCTGGCCTTTTCCGGCGCAGGCTTCATGAGCTTGGCGTGGGGCGCACTCGCCCAGGCGCTGACCACCCTCTTGCTAGCCCGCCTCCTCGACTCGACCGCTACGCCCATATGGCCCAGGTTCGCGAACATGCGCGCACCGATCAAATTCGGCGGCAAAGCCACCTTGGCCGGCATACTCAGCCAAGCGGGCCGCGGTGGCAGCGACCTCATCGCCGGAAAACTGATCGGCTTCTCAGCCGTCGGTCTATATAGCAAAGCCTGGGGCATAGCCTCCCTTTTTAATCAATTCATGACCACCGCAATCACTCCAGTGATGCAATCGAACCTTGCCCAAGCAAATCGTCGCGGCGATGGGATCGAGTCAGGATACCTCCGCACGCTCACGTTTGCGCTGCCCCTGGCGTTTAGCTTCTACGGCTTCGCGGCGGTCATGGCAGAGCCGTTGATTCTGCTGTTATTCGGCGACCAGTGGCTGCAGAGCGCTCCCGTCCTGCGTGTGCTCTGCCTGGCATTCGCCTTTCAATCCCTGACCGTGTTCTCCGGCCACGCGATGCTGTCAATGGGAGCCGTCGATAAACACCTTATGCTCCAGGTCATCACGCAGCCTGCGCGCCTGGTCGCCATCTTTTTTGCAGCGCATTTTGGCATCCTGGCCATCGCCTGGGTACAGGTCCTTTTTTATCTGTTGGTATTCGTCGTCGTATACCGGATCTTCTATCGCCACATCAATATTTCCTTAAGCAGCCTGCTTGCACCCGTGCGGTCCGCCGTGATTATCGCCGTTACCACGCTTGTGCCGACAATGTTTTTGATATTTAATTTTTCATCTCCCACCGATACCGGGATCTCGTCGATGCTACTCGCCGCGCCCCTCAGCGGGGTTTCATTTTTTGCTGGAGCTCTTATTGTGAGGCACCCAATAGCGGGAGAAGCTAGGCTTCTGATTATCAAGCTATCACGAAAATTGTCCCGCTGACGCCAGGACTTGCGCGGAGAACTCCTTTCTTCGGCTCCAAAGCGACGTCGTGCGTAGAGAGAGAACGCAAGGTTTTGCATGACCCTAAAACCCAGCCTCCGTATCCGCGACATCATCCGGCGGTCGAATATCAGCCTGCATCTCGGCCCCGAACAGAATCCGCGGCTTGAGTTTCCCTCCGTGCAAAAAAAAGAGAAGTTATCTAGCCCATGAAAAAGGTGCTGATCATCGCGTACATCTTCCCGCCAACGGCGTCCACCGGCGTGCATCGAGTTACGGAGTTTTGCCGCAACTTACCCAGTCTTGGATGGCAGCCCACGGTAATTACAACCGGGAACAGCGTTTATCGGAACAGGGATCCGCAATCCGAGGCGGGGCTGGGGCGACAAACACGGATACATCGTGTCACGGCCATTGAGGCTCCGCACGTCGTTGCAGCTGTCCAACATCTGCTGCGGTTAGCCCGTTTGGAAGATCGGCTTGGCGACGCGGTGAAATGGCGGATGAATCGTCTGCTCACGAATTGGCGCTTTCCTGACCCCCACGTGAGATGGGCGCACAAAGCAACATCCGCGGCCAAACGTTTGGCCCGGGATGGTTCGTTTGATGCGGTTTTCACTACGTCCTGGCCCTACAGTGACCACTTAATCGGAAATGCCCTATCCACTGAGACTGGCATGCCTTGGATTGCCGACTTCCGCGACCCATGGATCGGCAACCCCGAGGCCGTTGGCGACGAATCTGCCGATCCTGCAATGCGGATGAAGGAAAAGGCCATGGAAAAGATGTTGGTTAGTCGAGCAACTTTTGTCGTGAGCACCGCAGAAGCAACTCGCAAAATGTTTCGCGACCGCTACCCCGAGCTTCCCGCTGGGCATTTTCGGTTAGTCAGGAACGGATATGAGCCGTCCTACTTGGCCGCAAATACCTCTTCTCCGGGCGGGCCGCTCAAAATCGGCTTCGTCGGCGCCTTTTATCGACGCCGATCATCACCGGCAGTCTTTGCACAGGCCATCGACGCGCTCCGGCGAGAAGGGACCTCCCCAACTGAGCTTCAACTCACCTTCACGGGCGACATGGGCGGCACGGAGCAGGAATTTATCGGACGCGGCCTTACGGAATTTTGCCACTTTACCGGCGTGCTGCCGGCACAGCGTTGCTACCACCGTGTCAGCGACTGTCAGGTTCTCTGGCTTTACCAGCATCCAGAAGAAATCAGCGTCGTTGCGGGCAAGACTTACGAATATTTGGCAGCAAAACGTTGGATCTTGGCGTCCGTTCCGGTCGGTTCCGAAGTGGCGCGGATTATTGAAGGGGCCGGTGATTGTGCTGAGATTGTAGATCCGGACGATCTAACCGGCACCGTGCAGGCACTTCGGGGACTCCTGACACGCCATCGCGCCGGTGAACTGAAACCGTCCTTCGTTGACGGGTATGTTGAGCAGTTCTCCCGTCAAGCCCAAGCCGAGCGGCTTGCTGAGATTCTCGCCGAGGCCGCGGGTTAATGACTCGATAACGCATACCCCGCAACACCAACGTTCGGCCGCCCACGCACTGCGCCCATCCCATCGCTGCTCGGCTGACTACACCAACGGGCGGACGCAAACGCCGCTCCCTAGGGCAAACAATCTCCTTTGCAACCTGTTTTCGATCGGATTATCCTTGCGCGGACTCCGCCGAAGTTGTGCGCCCATCGCAGTCGGCCTCCCGAATCGCAGCCCGCATGATGTCCCATACCTGATACTCCATATCAACTGTCGCTCTCGGCGACACATCACCCAAGTCTGATAGCCATGTATACACTGGAAGAACTTGCCTCCCGCATTCCCGCCCGCGCACGCCTTCTTGCTGCCCGCGCCGGCCTCGGACTGAAGGCTGACAACGGCCCAGCCGCACACCTTCAGGCGACGATAGCCTGGCTGTACGCCGCCCAGGATGCGACCTCGGACGGTGGCGTCGCGCAGGCCTACTTTGTCCGCAAACGCCGCTGGACCAATTCCTATCCAGAAACGACCGGTTATATCATTCCGACCATTCTCCGTTACGCAGAGGCCAGCGACAACTCGGAAGCCTATGATCGCGCCCGTCGCATGAGCGATTGGGAGTGCGACATACAGCTCGCCGACGGTGGTGTGGTCGCCGGCGCGATCGGAGATTCGCAGAAACCTACGGTCTTCAATACCGGGCAGGTCTTATTCGGCTGGGTCCGCGCCGCCGAAGTCTTTGGCACAGAACGGTATTTCACATCGGCGAAAAGAGCTGCTGACTGGCTATGTCGTGCCCAAGATGACGATGGCTGCTGGCGACGGTTCGGCTCGCCGATGACTTCGGTTTCAGTAAATACCTACAATACCCGCACCGCTTGGGCCTTGGCACGTGCTCATGCCCTGTTGGGCGAGGAACGATTTCTCGACGCAGCCGTGCAAAATTGCCAATGGGCACTTACCCGCGCGAATGCAGCCGGCTGGCTTGCCGACAACTGCTTGCTGGACCCAAGCCAACCCTACCTGCACACCATCGCCTACGCCATGCGTGGCCTACTGGAAGTAGGCGCCTATGCGGAACAGCAAGACATGGTAGACATTGCCGTCCAAATCGGTGATGCCTTACTACCGAGGATACCAGCCTCCGGGTTCATGCCGGGACGTTTTGACGCCCATTGGCGTCCCACCGTGCGTTGGTCTTGCCTGACGGGCAACGCGCAGCTCGCTCTCAACTATGGACGCTTGTTTCAACTAACAGGTCGGACAAGTTATCGGGAGGCCCTTGAGACGCTGAATCGTTTCACTAGAAGAACCCAACACATCGACGGCCCGCTACCACACCGGGGCGCCGTGCAAGGGTCTTTCCCGATCGATGGCGGCTACCATCCCTCGCAGTACCCGAACTGGGCCGCAAAGTTCCTGGCGGATGCCCTCATGATGGAGGAGGATCTGACCAGTGACCCAGCCCGGATACAGCCGTTCCCGGGTTAGCGACACTGCTCCGTCGCCGGTCGCCGATTCAAGTCATGCCGGGCTCGGCGCGCTTCCCGGATTTGATCGCCATGCGAGGGACCAGTTGCTACGCGCCTCGCAGTCGATTCCTCTGAATATCGCCGAAGGCAACGGTAAGGGAACCAACGCTGATCGGCGTCGCTACTTCGAGATTGCGCGTGGTTCGGCGCTGGAACGGGCATCGATTCAGGACTGCCTGGAAGCCTGTGAATTGCTGAGCGCTGCTCAAGACACGCAAGGCAAGACGATGTTGATTCGGATAGTCTCCATGCTCACAAAACTCGGGCGGCGAAATCACGAGATGCGAGAGACTTCTGCCTTCTATGGCGATTACGACAACGACAACGACAACGACAACGACAACGACAACGACAACGACATCCTAGTCGCGCTATGGAGTTGTTTAATTTGTTAGTGAACCGTTACTAGGGGTTATCTTCCAGACATGACCATGAAAGTGCTGCTTGTTGCTGGTGAATTTCCGCCCATCAAGACGATCGGGCGGATACGGGCGTCGAAGTTGGCCTGGCATCTCAGTGAGGCTGGAGCCGAGGTAACGGTCTTAACGATTCAAGCGGACCCTTCGGTGGCGGGATTTCAGCCGGATCTCTCCTCTGAAATAGCGCCAGGGATTCGTGTATTGCGGGCGGAGGCTCCACAAGTTGAAGACGTTCTGGCCGCTCGGTTGAAGGCGCTGCTGCGGCTCCCCGGCGCACGCGGCGGTCCCTCGCCAACATCGCCGCCGCCCCATCATACCAACGCTTCCCAAGAGCAAAAACAGGACAGCCCGCCGTTGCGACAAGCCGCGATCAACCTGTTTAAGTGGTTGGTGCGCAACTGGATCGAAATACCGGACAGCTTCGTGCTTTGGTCACGGAGCGCACTGAAGCTGGTGGCGGAACGATTGGAGAAGGAACGGTTCGATGTCGTGGTCACCACGCTCCCACCATTCAGCGGCGCACGGATCGGTTACCGGCTGAAGAAGGACTACAACATCCCCTGGGTGATGGACTATCGGGACCTCTGGTATGGCGATGTGCTGCGTGAGTGGATCGGCCCGGTACGACGCCGCTTGGAGCTTCGCAGCGAGCGGCGCTATGCCCGCACCTGTGACGCCATCGTCGGCGTCTCGGCGGAGAAGACCGAGTTCCTGCGCGAGCTTCACCCCAGATCACCGGCGCGCTTCGAGACCATCACCAACGGCTATGATCCGGAGATCTACGAGCCCTTTCTTGGGGAGCCCAGGGTGCCGGATGAGACCATCGACTTCGTGTTTACCGGGCGGCTGTTTAAGAACCGACGCGGGTATGCATTCGCCGAGGCCCTGGGCCGGCTCGCGGAGGATGATCCGTCTCTTCGCCGGAGGGTTCGGGTGCACATGCTGGGGGGGGTGTCAGCGGAAATATTGGGTCGTTATGAGGAGATCATCGAACAGTACCGTCTGCATGACGTTTTCATCTTCCGCGGCGATGTCCCTTATCACGAGGCGATGCGGGCTCAAGTGCAGTGCGATTACCTATTGCTGATCGTGGATACCGGTACGACCTCCGCCGGCGTCATCCCGGGTAAGCTGTTTGAGTACGTGGCGGCGCGCAGACCGATCTTTGCATTGACCGACCCCGGCGCGACGCAGGCGATCATTGAGCGTGGCAAGCTTGGCAGCGTCGTACCGGCCGAGTCGGTGGAGCAGTGCAAGGACGCGCTGGCGCTATGGCTGAAGCGTGAGGTCCCCGAGACCTTGGAAGCCGATTGGGACTACCTGTCGCAGTTCGAGCGCCGGCGGCTGTCAGAGCGATTTCTGCGGCTTTTGCAAGACGTTGTCGCGGGCGCCAGGTCTGCTGACGCCTGACCTGCGTCAGAGCACAGGCTTGCTTTCACGCGACATACCCGCAGCCCGATCCGCAGGGCACCTGTCGCCCGACTCGGCGGTAGAGCGACACTCAAAACATCCGAATATTCTAATAAAACAACATCTAAAGCGCGCCGGGTGACTTGCAACCTGATCAAAAAACCCCCAGGATTGCGGTCTATCAAAACCAGACCATTTCGGTCGGCCGACGAGCCGTCACCGCCCACCACGCCCCGTCGCAGGGACGTTCGAGCAGTACATCCAAGATGACCCCCGCAGACCTGAAACCCGTTCGCGACTTCATCGCCACGCGCATCATCGGCCAGCAGCGCTTCATCGACAGCATGCTGGTGTGCCTGCTGAGCGACGGCCACCTGCTGGTCGAGGGCATGCCGGGACTGGCCAAGACCACGGCGGTCAAGGCCCTCGCCGATGCCATCGAGGGCGACTTCCACCGCATCCAGTTTACGCCCGACCTGCTGCCGTCGGACCTGATCGGTACCGACATCTACCGCCACGAGAAGGGCGATTTCGAGTTCCGCCAGGGGCCGCTGTTTCACAACATCCTGCTCGCCGATGAGGTCAACCGGGCACCGGCCAAGGTCCAATCGGCGCTGCTGGAGGCCATGGGCGAGCAGCAGATCACCGTGGGCCAGCGCACCTACCCGCTGCCGCAGCTCTTCATGGTGCTGGCGACCCAGAACCCGGTGGAGCAGGAGGGGACCTACCATCTGCCGGAGGCGCAGCTCGACCGCTTTCTGATGCAGGCGGTGGTGACCTACCCGACCCGCGACGAGGAGCTGAAGATCCTGGAGTTGGACGGTCGAACCCAGCAGCAATCCTACGAGCCGCCGGTCAAGCCCCTGTCCCAGGCCGAGTTGTTCGCCATGCGCCGGGCCGTTGCCGGCCTGTATCTCGACCCGAAGCTGCACAGCTACATCGTCGACCTGGTGCAGGCGACCCGTCAGCCCAAGCTCTACGACGCCGACTTGGCGCGCTGGTGCCGCTTTGGCGCCTCCCCCCGCGCCAGTATTGCCTTGGCCCGCTGCGCCCGAGCCCGGGCCTGGCTCGACGGCGACGAGTTTGTCGCCCCACACCACATCCAGCTGGTCGCCCCGGAGATCCTGCGCCACCGCCTGCTGCTGACCTTCGAGGCCGAGGCCGAGGGCATCACCACCGACGAATTCGTCAACCGACTGCTGAATCTGGTTGCAATCCCCTAGCGGTGGCCTGGCCAAACCGCAGAGACGCGGGGCTCGGTGCCTGCGCAGAGCAGATGTCGGGGACGGTCAAGATTGCTCACCGCCCCTCAACATGCTCAAGTCCCCAAGTTGGCCCCCCGCGGCTCTGCGGCTAATCAGCGATAGAAGTACGGTATGAGTCTCTACCCCCGTCTCGACGACCTGCTGGAGCTGCGGCATCAGGCGCATACGCTAGGCGTGCCGTCGCACCATTTGGTCAACTCGACCTTCGCCGGGCTCTATGCCTCGGTGTTTCGCGGCGCCGGCGTCAACTTCGAGGAGGTGCGCGAATACCGCGAGGGCGACGACATCCGCTACATGGATTGGAAGGTCACCGCCCGCACCAACGAGCCGCACCTGAAGGTGTTCCGCGAGGAGCGCGAGCGCAGCGTGGTGCTCTGCATCGACCGCGGCCCGCATATGCTCTTCGGCACCCGCAACACCTTCAAATCGGTCCAGGCGGCGCGGGCGGCGGCGCTGATCGGCTGGGCCGCGAGCCGGCTCAATGATCGGGTTGGCGGCATGGCCTTCGGCGACCCGGGGGAGGGGCTCAAGCACTTCCGGCCCGCCCGCGGCCGACGCGCCCTCTGGCAGTTGCTGCGCACGCTGACCTTGCCGGGCAGCACCCAACAGCCGTCCATCGACTGCCTCGCCGGCGCCCTGCAACGGGCCACCCGCGGGCTGCCCACGGGCTCGCTGGTGTTCGTCATCGCCGATCTCAACCGCGAGGTGCGCGACTTGGAGCGGGTCCTCGGCAACCTGGTGCAGCGCAACGCCGTCGTGCTGCTGCCGGTGGACGACCCGGCGGACTGGGAGATCCCGGCCATGGGCACGGTCACCTTCTCCGGCAGCGACGGCGCCCTGGTGGAGATCGACACCGACGACGGCGCCGCCGCCCGCGACTACTTGGCGGCCTGGGAACGCCGCCGCGAAACACTGAAGACCATGGCCCATCGCCTGAACATCATCCTGCTGCCGGTACGTACCGACCGAGAGATCCACCTGAGCCTGATCCACAGCCTGGAGCAGCGCGCCCGCTCGCGGGCCATCTGAGGCACCATGTTCCCCGACCCTACACAGATTCGCGATATCCACGGCATCCACAGCGTCCCCTGGTGGCCGCCGGCCCCGGGCTGGTGGCTGGTGCTGCTGGCGCTGGTGGTGGTCGGCATCCTCGCCTGGCGCTATCGCGCGCGCTGGCGCCTGCGCATCCCGATCCCGATGGTCACCCTCGGCACCTGGCGCTGGGACGCCGGGCGTGAGCTGCGGGGGCTGCGCGCCAATGCCGCCGAGCGCACCGAGAAGGAGACCCTGGCCGAGCTGTCCGAGCTGCTGCGACGGGTCGCCATGGCCCGGCACGGCCGCGCCGCCTGCGCCGGGCTGCACGGCGACGCTTGGCTGGACTGGTTGACCGAGCACGACCCGAGCGAACGCGACTGGCGCCGTGACGGCCGGCTGCTGATCCAGGCCCCCTATGCCCCGCCCCGGCGCAGCGACGCCCGCCGCGCCGAGCTGGAACGGCTGATGGACGCGGTGCAGGACTGGATCACCGCCAAGCTGCCGCGGACCGCACCCCCCCGCCGAGGGGGTCTGCTGGAACGATTCCGCCGCAACCGGTCCCTCCACACCGCCGAGGCGTCACGCTGATGCAGTTCGAGTTTGCCTGGCCCTGGTTTGCGCTGCTGCTGCCGGTCCCTTTCCTCATCCCCTGGCTATGGCCGGATCGGCGCGCCACCCGCGAAGCGCCGCTGGAGGGCCAGCGCGTCACCCTGCTACACCCGCATCTGGAGCAGCTGAAGAACGCCTACCAGGCCCGCCGCCCGGGGCGCGTGCTGGCCGGCTGGCTGTACAAGGCCCTGCTCTACCTGCTCTGGATCTCGCTGGTGCTGGCGCTGATGCGCCCGCAGTGGCTGGTGCCCCACACCGAGGTCAGCAGCCCCGGTTATGACTTGATGCTGGCCGTGGACGCCTCCCACTCCATGGATGCGTTGGACTTTTCCGACCGCGGCCGGCAGGTCAGCCGCATGGGCGTGGTCAAGGGGGTCATGGGCCGCTTCATCGACAAGCGTGCCGGCGACCGTGTGGGACTCATCATCTTCGGCAGCGGCGCCTACGTGCTCTCGCCGTTGACCATCGACCGCAACGCCGTGCACCAGCTGCTGGCGGGGGTCGAGCCCAGTATTGCCGGTGGCAGCACGGCCCTCGGCGACGCCATCGCGCTCGGCGTCAAGAAGCTTCGCATGCGCCCACCGGGCTCGCGGGTCATGATCCTGATCGCCGACGGTGACAATACCGCCGGTGGCTTCCAGCCGCTGGAGGCCGCGGCCCTGGCGCGCATGGCGCAGATCCGCATCTACGTCATCGGCGTCGGCAGCAAGGAGAAGCAGATCCCGATCCTGCACGAGGGCAAGATCGAATACTGGGACGACCTGACCATGGACGAGGACACCCTGAAGGAGATCGCCGGCATCACCGGCGGCGCCTACTTCCGCGCCACCGACACCCGCGCCCTGGAGGAGATCTCCATGCGCATCAGCGAGCTGGAGAAGACCGAGACCGAGACCCGCACCGCCTACCTGCCCGAGCCCCTGTACCGCTGGCCCCTGGGCCTGGCGCTGCTGGCGCTGCTGGCGCTCGGGCTGTTCCCGGAAGGTCGCCGGCGCTTCGTCAGGAGAGAGGCCAGTGCCTGATACCGGATTCCACTTCGAGCAGCCGCTCTGGTTCCTCGGCCTCATCGCCCTGCTGCCGGTGGCCTGGTGGCTCTGGCGCAGTGCCGCCCGCGCCGCCAAGGGGCCGATCCACCGCTATGCCGACGCCCATCTGCTGCCGCATCTGAGCGGCACCCGGGAGCTGCGCGGCAGCGAACGCTGGGGCCGATACTTCGCCTGGACCTTGCTCTGGCTCCTGCTGCTCACGGCCATGGCCGGCCCGCGCTGGGACTACGAGGACGTCCGGCTGTTCCACCCGGGCGACAACCTGCTGATCCTGCTCGACATCTCCCGCTCCATGGAGGCCGACGACGTGCGCCCCAGCCGGCTCGGCCGGGCACGCCAGGAGATCCAGGACATCATCGTCCAGAACCGGCGGCTGCGGCTCGGGCTGATCGCCTTCGCATCGGTCCCCCATGTCATCTCGCCGGTTACCGAAGACAGCCGCACCATCATGCTCGCGCTGCCGGCCCTATCCACCGACCTGTCCCGGCTCCAGGGCAGCCGCCTTCACTTGGCCCTCGACCGCGCCCGGGTCCTGCTCGACGCCCTGCCCGAGGACAGCTCCCGCTCGCTGCTGCTGATCACCGACGGCGATTTCGCCGAGTCCGGGCTCCCCGAGCGCATCGCCGAGCTGGCCGCCGCCGGCGTACGGCTGCATGTGCTCGGCATCGGCACCCCGGAGGGCGGCACGGTCCCCGGCCCCCGCGGCGGGCCGATGCGCGACGCCGCCGGCCAACCGATCCGCTCGCCGCTCAACGAGGCCCAGCTCCAGGCCCTGGCCGATGCCGGCGGCGGGCTCTACCGCCGCGCCGACTACCGCGACGCCGACACCCGCGAGGTGCTCGCCGCCGCCGCCATCAGCCAACTGCCGCCGGAGGCCGGCGACGAGCGCACACGGATCTGGAACGAGCGCTACTACCTGCCGCTGCTGCTGATCGCCGCCCTGCTGCTGCCGCAGTTCCGGGATCACTTCCGGCTGCGGCGACGCCGGTCATAGCGTGGCTGAGCGCAGCGCACCCCACCACGCGGCCTGCCTCGGCGCACCGCAACGACTCGGAGACGCAGAGTGAACGCTGAGAAGACAGGGCATCGGCGCCAACACAGGGTTTCCGGTGGATGGGCTTCGCTGATACCTCCCGAGAGGTCCGCCGACACCAGGATGAAGACGATCGACAGTGGGGATACCCGGGTCCGGCTCGCCGTGTCCGGCGTGCTCGCCATCGGGGTTGCGCTGGCAGCGCTGCCCGTATCCGCCGGCCTGTTCCAAAACGGCGAGCAAGCGGCCATGGAGCGATTTCAGGACGGCGACTACGGTGCCGCCGCCGAGGGCTTCTCCGACCCCTACCGTCGCGGCGTCGCCCTCTACCGCTCCGGGCGCTTCCAAGAGGCCGCAGCCGCGTTCGAGCGCGCCGACGACGCCGGCGACCAAGCCGATGCCAGCTACAACCTCGGCAACGCCCGCTTCATGCAGGGCGACTACGCCGGCGCCGTCGATGCCTTCGAGGCGGCCCTGCTGATCGAGCCCGACCACGACGACGCCCACCACAACCTGGCCGTCGCCCGCGGCCTGCTGGCGCGTCTGGAGCAGGAAGCCTTCGAGGAGCAGGCCGAAGAAGAGACCCCGGACGAGGCCCGCTCGGAAGAAGACCAGGAGCAAGACCAGCAGCAGCAGGACGAACAGCAGCAGGACCAGCAGCAGCAGGACCAGCAGCAGCAGGACGAGCAGCAGCAGCAGCAGCAACAGGACGAGCAGCAGCAGGACCAGCAGCAACAGGAGCAACAGGACCAGCAGCAGCAGCAGGACCAGCAGCAGCAGGACCAGCAGCAGCAGGACGAGCAGCAGCAGGACCAGCAGCAGCAGGACCAGCAGCAGCAGGACCAGCAGAGCAGCAGCAAGACCAGCAACAATCCGGCGACCAGCAACAGGAGCAGGAGCAGCAGCAATCGGGCGGCGAGGCATCCGAAGACTCGGAAGGCGACGGTGGCGACGAGCAGCAGGAACAGCAGTCCGGCGACCAGACCACCGACCAAGAGCAGGGTGGCGGCGACAGCGACGACACCGAGACCGGCAAGTCCGGTGACGAGTCGGAGTCGGAAGACGACGGCGATCAGGCCGATGCAGACCGCTCCGAGCACGGCACCGACGGCGACCAGACCGAACAGCAGGAGAGCGGCTCCAAGCCCGACGAGCAGCAGACGGACGAGAACGCCGACGCGGGCGAGCAGGAGACGGACGAGGACGCCGACGGGGGCGACCAGGAGCGCGAGGACAGCCGCGGCAAGCAGCCCGGCGAAGAAGACACCGACGGTGCCGGCGATCAGGGCCCCGACCCGGAGCAAGCCGGCGGCGATGACGAGACCGACGCCGATCGCGCCGGCGGCGACCAGGACCGGCGCGACGAGGACGGCAGCGGACCCGACGAGCAGCGCGACAACGCCGGCGGCGAAGGCGAGGAGGACGATACCCAAGGCACCGGCAGCGGGCGTGGCCAGGCCGACGCCCACCAGCCGCCGCCGGACTTCTCCACCGACCCGGCGCAGACCGACGCCGTCGACCGCTTCGACCAGCTCGGCCAGCCGCGGCCCGGCGACGACCAGCAGGACGCCGGCACACCCTCCCTCGGCGGCGAGCCCATGCTCGGCCCCGGCATGGCCATCATGGAACAACGCCTCGACCAGGTGGAAGGTGACCCGTCGATGCTGATGCGCAACCAATTCCGCCTGGAAGAGATGCGCGTCATGCGCGAATCCGGCGGCCCGCTTCAGGAGAGCCGGCCGTGGTGATCACCCGCGCGTGATCATCGTGCCGGCGCAACACCCACGACGTGCAGCTGACGGAACGATCTACCAGATCCTGAACGAACGATGATGCTTTACCACCCCAAGGCCGTCCTCGGCCTGCTCGCGCTCCTGATCCTGGCCCCGATCACCCAGCTCGCCGCCCAGGGCTTCCCCTACCAGCCCCCGCCGGGCCAGCAGCAGGGCTACAACCCCTGGCAGTTCCGCCCCATGGAACCGAGCAACGCCCGCGGCGTGCCCCCCGCCCCGCCACAGCCGGCGCAGCCGATGCCGCGCCCGGGCTGGCAGCCGCAGCCGACACCGCAGGGTCAATTCCCCTACGGCACCCCGCAATATCCCAGCCCCGGCCAGTACGGCCAACCGCAGCAGGGCCCTGGCCAGTACCCCGGCGGCCACTACGGCGGCTACGGCCGGCAGCCCGCCCGCGGCGCCGGCCAGCCGCGCCTCGAGGTCGCCATCAACGAGGACCAGCCCTACGTCCAGCAGGACGTGCTGGTACGGCTGCGCGTGGTCAGCAGCGACAACCTCGCCACCGCGACCCCGCAGCTCTCCGCCATCGAAGACGTCCTGTTCCAGCAGCTCTCCGGCCCCACCCTGCGCACCCGCGGCAGCGGCGCCGAGCGCGAGATCATCAACGAGTTCATCCTCGCCATGACCCCGCTGCGCGAAGGCAGCCTGAGCATCGGCCCGTTCAAGGTCGACGGCAAGCGCGCCGATGGCCGCCGCTACGAGGCCGTCGCCGAACCGCGCACCATCCAGGTCCGCCCGACCATGGCCACCGTCCGGCCCTGGCTGCCCCTGGAGTCGCTGACCCTCAACGCCACCCTGGACAGCGAAGGGGTCGTCGCCGAAGGCCGGCCGATCACGCTGATGGTGGAGCTGAAGGCCGACGGCGCCACCGGCGACCGCCTGCCGACGCTGGAGAGCATGCTGCGCTCCGAGGACTTCCGCCTCTACCGCGAGCAGACCCTCACCGACACCGAGCTGTCCCGCGACGGACGCCATCTGCAGGGCCGGCGCACCGAGTACTACACCCTGGTGCCCCACTCCGGCGGTCGCCTGCAGCTCCCCGAGGTTCGCCTCGACTGGTGGAGCACCGAGACCAACAGCCGCAAGGCCTCATCGCTGCCGATCCAGACCTTCCAGGTCGAGGGCCAGTCGGGCCTCTTCGGCCTCAGCCGCTCCGCCGACCGCGCCGGCGACCGCGGCCTCAGCGGCTACTGGCTGCCGGTGGCCGGACTCGGGCTGCTGCTGCTCGGCTACTGGGGCGGCGTCTGGCTTCGCGATCGCCTACCCAAGGGTGCCGGCCCCCTCCCCCGGCGGCTGGGCCGACTGCTTGCCGGGACCACCACCAGCACCGCCGCGGGCCTGCGCGCCACCGCCCGCCGGCTCAACCCGGCCCCACTGCTGCGCTGGACCAAGGCCCGCATCGACCGCGCCATGCCCGCCGGCAGCCGTATCTATCGCTGCGCTCGCTATGCCGACCAGGCCGAGACCCCCGCCGCCTGGTGCATGGCCTTCGAAAGCCAAGCCTGCCGCCACCTCCAGGCCGAGCTGCGCGAGCCCCTGCCCCGGGTCGCCGACCGCATCGTGCGCCTGCGCCCCGGCGCCGACCAAGACCAGGTCATCGGCCTGATGCAGCAGCTCGACCGTGCCCTCTACGGCCGCGAAACGCTCGACTTCCCACGTTGGAAGCACGACTTCCGCCGAGCCCTGCGCCCCGGCACCGGCTGGCTCCGGGGCCTGCTGGCCAGCCGCGTACGCCGCCAGCGCCTGCCGGCGCTGAATCCGCGACCGGCTTGATCCCGACCTGGCCGGGCGGCAGGATGATCCGCGACGGCCTGATTGCCCGATCGGCACCCTAGTGCCTTGCCGCGAAAATTCCGAGACCGCCCGCAGCTGGGGGAGCGATTTTCAATCGCGACCGCCGCGACGCGGAAGTCGCGACTGCAAGTCGCTCCCACGGCTGCCGGCGGTCTTGGGACTTCCTCAGCGGTGCGCTAGGCACGAACGCGAGCCTGCGCCCCGCGTTCGAGACATTCGGCTCGGCAAGGCCCCCGAGGCCCCCGAGGCCCCAGGTATACTGCCCCGACCACGGCCCGCCCCCGCGCGCGCTCGGCCGTCGGTGCAGCATGAGGAACCAGCAGATGCCCCAGCCCGAGCAGCCGCCAACCCCGCCCCGCGCCGTGCCCCAGGTCATGGTCTCCAGCACCTATACCGACCTGACCGCCCACCGCGACGCGCTGATTTCCGTCATCAACAGACAAGGCCTGCACCCGCGGGTCATGGAATACGCATCCGCCGGCCTGGTCGATGTGCTCGACTCGTCCCTCGACATGGTCCGCGATAGCGCCGCCTATTGCCTGATCATCGGCCACAAATACGGCCAGACACCACCGTGCCCGCAGCGCAATCCGCACGGGCGCTCCATCACCGAGCTGGAGTTCGACGAGGCGGTCCGGCTCGGCCGGCCCATCCTGCTGTTTGTCATGGGCGACGACCATCCCGTGCACAAGCGCGACGTCGAGCAGGACCCGGAGAAATCAGCCAAGCTCGACGCCTTCCGCGCCCGCGCCAAGCGCTCCGCCCCCGACTCCGCCGTCCATCGCGTCTACGCCAGCTTCAACAGCCTGGAGGCGTTCAAAGACGCCATCGCCGCCCCGGTGGCCCAACTGCGCGAGCGGCTCATCACCGCCCCGCCCGCGCCCGCCCCGGCCACCGCCGAGCAGGGCAGCCGCGAGCCCACCATCCCCGCGCCGCCGGCCCTCTACGCCGAGCCCGCCTATATCGGCCGCGACGGTTTCATCGGCCGCCGCGCCGAGCTGGCGGCCCTCGACGACTGGGCCGCGCCCGCCGACCCCTACAACCTGCTGCTGTTCGACGCCATCGGCGGCAGTGGCAAGAGCATGCTCACCTGGCACTGGATCAACCAACACGCCCCGGCCCTGCGCGCCGACTGGGCCGGGCGTTTCTGGTACTCCTTCTACGAGCGCGGCGCCGTCATGGCCGACTTCTGCCGCCGCGCCCTGGCCTACATGACCGGCCGACCCCTGGCCGAGCTGCGTAAGCTGCCCACCCCGGACCTGGCCCGCGACCTGCTCGCCGAGCTGCACGCGCGCCCCTGGCTGCTGGTGCTCGACGGCCTGGAGCGGGTGCTGGTCGCCTACCACCGCATCGACGCCGCCGAGGTGCCGGACGAGGAGGCCAACGCCCCGACAGATCGGATCCTCAACCGCAACCCCTGCAACACCATCCGCGACGAAGACGGCGAGCTGCTGCGCGCCCTGGCCGGGGCCCGCCCGTCCAAGGTGCTGGCCAGCTCCCGGCTGATGCCGCGGGTGCTGCTGAACCCCGCGGGCCTTGCCATCCCCGGCGTGCGCCGGCTGCCGCTGCCCGGCCTGCGCCCCGAGGACGGCGAGGCCCTGTTCCGCGCCTGCGGCATCTGCGGCGAGGCGGCAACCATCCGCGACTACCTCACCGCCCACTGCGACAACCACCCGCTGGTCATCGGCGTCCTCGCCGGCCTGGTCCTCGACTACCTCCCGGACCGCGGCAACTTCGACGCCTGGGCCACGGACCCCGGCCCCCTCGGCGGCGCCCGCCTGGACCTGGGCCGGCTCGACCTGATCCAGCGCCGCAACCACATCCTGCACAGCGCCATCGACGCCCTGCAAGACGACGCTCGCCGGCTGCTGGGCACCCTGGCGCTGATCTCCGAGGCGGTGGACTATCCGACGCTGGCGGCGTTGAATCCGCATCTGCCGGCGGAGCCGGCGGAGGTTCAGGTGCCCGAGGCACCGGAGGACCATTGGCGCTGGCGACGCATGCGCGACGACGAGAAGGTCAAGCGCAGACAGGACCACAAAGCCGCCCTCACCCGCCGCGCCGCCTACGAGCAGGCCCTGGCCGACTGGCGGGCCTCCGATGCGGTCCGCCAGGCCCCGGCCCGGCTCGCCGAGACGGTCCGCGACCTGGAGCGCCGCGGCCTGCTGCAATACGACCTGCAGACCCGCCGCCACGACCTGCACCCGGTGGTGCGCGCCGTCGCCGCCAATGCGCTGGCGCCCGCCGACCAGGCGCGGTTCGGCCAGCGCGTCGTCGACCACTTCTCGACCATGGCCCACGACCCCTGGGAGCAGGCGACCACGCTGGAGGACCTGGCGCCGGGTCTGCAGCTGGTGCGGACGCTGCTGCGGCTCGGGCGGCATGAGGAGGCAGCGTCGGCGTATAGGGGCGACCTAGCGCGGGCTCTCTGCTCATTAATATCGAGGCCCACACGGAGGTCTTGGCCCTGCTGCGCCCCGTTTTTCCCGGCGGTTGGGGCGAACTGCCGGAAGGGTTGGCGCCAGGGTCCGCGAGCTATTTGGCTAACGAGGCCGGATGCGCTCTGCTTGGCTGCGGTCAGGCCGACGATGCGGCGACGGCGTTCGGCGCCGCGCTCGAGGCCCATTTGGCGCAAGCCCATTGGAGCAACGCAAACACGGCCGTTCAATCAGTCGCGCGATCGCTTCGGGGGGGCATGCGGCTGGCCAGCGCCCATCGCGTCTCGCTGTTGGCGCTCGAACTCGCCGAGACCCTTGGTGAAAAGCCGCAGCTATTCCTAAGCCGGCTCCATCTCTGGTGGCAGCAATCGATACTGGGCCGCTGGGCCGACGCCGCCGAGACCTGGCGCCTGCTGGACCCGATGGGCCGCGACTGGCCCCGGCATCTCTACCGCCAAGGCGATGCGGAGCTGCTGTTCGCCAGCACCCAGCGCTGGCAAGGCACCCTCGCCGAGCACCACCTCACCGACGCGGCGGCGCGGGCGACCCGCGACAACAACCGCCAGACCCTGCGCGACATCCACCGTCTACGCGGCCAATGGCGCCTGGAGCAGGCCCACTGGACCGGCGCCGCGACCGCCTTCGCCGAGGCCCTGCGCATGGCCCGCGAGCGCCGGCTGCCGGACCCCACCGCCGAGGCCGGCCTGGCCCTGGCCAAGCTGCGGCTCGGCCGCTTCCCGAGCCCCGCCGCCGCCCGCCAGGAGGCGGAGCACCTGGCCGCCCAGCGCGACCCCCACCACCGCACCCTCGCCGAGCTCTGGATGGCCATCGGCGACCAGGCCCAGGCCCGCCACCACGCCCTGGCCGCCTACCGCGAGGCCTGGGGCCAGGGCGCCCCCTGGGTGTTCCGCTACGACCTCGACCAGGCCGCCCGACTGCTGCGCACCCTCGGCGAGCCGCCCCCGGACCTGCCCCCCTACGACCCCGCCACCGACCCGCCCTTCCCCTGGGAGGCCAAGCTCCGCGCCGCCATCGCGCGCCTGCGCGCCGAGGGCGACGCCAAGTGACCAGAGCCATGTTGCGGTGTTCTTGAGGCAAAGCCTCAGGTCCCCCGCTCAGAACACCCCCCGCAGCACAACAAACGACAGGGCCGCGATGAGCGCGGCGGCGGGCAGCGTGATGACCCAGGCCAGGGCGATGGGCTTCATCAGGTCCCAGTTCGCCGAGCTGTTGCAGATGCCGATGCCGAGCACGGCGCCCACCAGGATGTGCGTCGACGACACCGGGATGCCCAGCGACGAGGCGCCCATGACCACGGCGGCGGCGGACAGCTCGGCGGCGAAACCCGAGGACGGGTGCATCTTGGTCAGGTGGGTGCCGACGGTGGCGATGACGTGCTTGCCGATGAACCAGAGCCCCGCGACCAACGCGATGCCGAACGAGAGCATGGCGATGGGTGGCACCGGTGCCTGGGCGTTGATGTCGTTGCTGCGCAGCACGTCGAGCACGGCCGCGAAGGGGCCGATGGCGTTGGCGATGTCGTTGGAGCCGTGGCTGAACGCAAAGCCCGCGGCCGTGAATACCTGCATCCAGCTGAACAGCAGGAAGGTGGAGCGGTCCAGGCTGCTGCCGCGCAGGGTCCGCGCCAGGATGTAGATGGCCATCCAGACCGCGGCGCCGACCATGGCGATGATCAGATAGCTGTCGATGCTCGACAGGCCGAGATGCATGTGCTTCAACCCCTTAAACAGCAGCATCGCAGTGATGATCATCGCACCCAGGGCGGCAAGCAGCGGCACGTAGGTCTGCAGGGCCTGGAAGGCGGCGATGTCGTCGCGCCGGGATTCGATGCGGGACAGGCCCTTGTAGTAGTCGGACTCGAACTCGTCCTCGTTCACCCGGTCCTCCAACTCCACGCTGGCCGCGTCGCGCACCATGGCCTGGGTGTAGGCGATCTGCTGCAGCTCGCCCATACGCTCGAAGGCGCTCTTGTGCGCCTGCTTGTGGCGCTTCTTCTCGGCCTTGATCTCGTCGAGCCTGGACTGGGCCTGGTCGTTGTAGTTGAGGATGTACTTCTTGATGTTGCAGAACAGGACGTAGGCCACCAGCCCGCCGAGCACCGGGGAGACTACCCAGGACAGGGCGATGGTGCCGATCTGTCCCCAGCGCACCATCTCCAGCGACCGGCTGCCGTCCAGGGCCACGAAGCCCAGCGTCAGCGAGGCGCCGACGATGCCGCCGATGATGGAATGCGTGGTGGACACCGGCCAGCCGCGCTTGGTGGCGATCAACAGCCACATGGCCGCAGCGAACAGCGCCGACATCATGATGTAGACGAAGTCCATGGGGTCGAACCCGGGCTCGCCGGTCAGCGTGCCCAGGTCGACGATGCCCTTGCGGATGGTATCGGTGACCGCCCCGCCGGCGATCATCGCCCCCGAGACCTCGAAGATGGCCGCCACCAACAGGGCCTGGCGGATGGTCAGGGTGCCGGCCCCCACCGAGGTGCCGAAGGAGTTGGCGACGTCGTTGCCGCCGATGTTGAAGGCCATGAACAGGCCGAACAGTGTCGCCAATGTGAACAGGATCACATGGCTCTGGTTGGTGTAGTCCAGGCCCCAGACCATAAAGGAACCGAACGTCGCCAACAGGATCACGATAAAGAACAGACTCAACCGATCTTGGAACATCCCGAGGTCTCCTGGTCGCAAGTGCGTCACGCCCCGGCTGGGCATGCGGTCGGCGGCAGGATAGCCACGGCGCACGACGATTGGATGACGGTTTGGTGTCGGTTCTTCTTGCCGTGCTTGCCGCCGTCGTCCAGGGCGCGGTCCTCCGGCCTGATGATCCACGCGTAGGCACGCGCTGCCGGCGCCGCAGCAGCGGGATGGTCAAGCTGTCTTTCTTCTCGTGGGAGGGGGAGACGATCTCGCAGACCCAAGCCGGGATCAGTGCGATCAGCCCGTCGGGCCGCAGGCGCTCGCGGCGCCGGCCGGCGCGGGCATTCGGCCCACGGCGGCGGCCTGGGCTCGCGTCAGCGGGTCGCGGTCACGCGCTCGCACAGCGCATGGAAGGCCCGCGCCCGCTCGGCCGAGCTGGACGCGCGCGCGAAGGCGAGTCCGCGGGCGGCCAGGGCCTCGCGGCGCTGGTGGTCGCACAACAGGCCGACCACGGCATCGGCGACGGCGTCGACGTCGTCGCCGTCGACGTTCAAGCCGGTCTCGCCATCACGGACGGCCTCGACGACGCCGCCGGCACGGCCGCTGATCACCGCCTTGGCGCAGGCATTGGCCTCCAGGAAGACCAGGCCGAAGCCCTCGGTGTCGTGGTTGCCGAGTTCGCGGTTCGGCATCACGAACAGGTCGCAGAGCTGATAGTGGGCCACCAGCTCTGTCTGGGGCACGCGACCGGCAAAGATCACATGCTCGGCGAGACCGAGCTCGGCCACGAGGGCGTCGAGGGTCGGGCGATATTCGCCGGTGCCGACGATCACGTAACACACATCCGGACAGTCCGCGATGATGCGCGGCAGCGCCCGCAGCATGGTGTCGATGCCCTTGCGCTCCACCAGCCGCCCGACCGTGAGCAGCACCCGCCGCCCCTGCAGCCGGTAGCGCTCCAGCAGCGTGGCCGGCTTCGGTCCCGGCCGAAAACGCTCGGCATCGACCCCGTTGACGATCAGTGCGATCCGCTCCGGCGGCACGCCCATCAGATCCCTGAGCGCGCCGCGGGTGAACTCGCTCACGGCCACAACGGCATCGGCACGCTTGAGGTACTGGCGCCGGCGCCGACCGTAGAACCGGTAGCCCGAGGTCGCGGTGACCTCCTCGCCATGGATGTAGTTGATATAGGGGATGCCGAGCAGCCGCTTCAGGACCAGCCCCAGCCAAGAGCCCGCGTTCAGCTCGCACACGCAGATCACGTCGATGCCTTCGCGCCGCACCAGCCGGATGGTGCGCCAGAGCACGCGGGCCTTCAGCGGCAGGTCGACGGCGAGCTGCAGCCAGACCGAGCGCAGCAGCGACGACGATTCCAGCGCCAGCGGACGCAGCAGCTCCATGCGCTCGATGGGAAAGCCGGCGTTGCGGTCGTAGTCGCGCCAGCCGGCGATCTCCTCACCGGTCAGATAGTGCCTCCAAGGGGCGAGGACATGCATGCTTCCGGCCGGTGAGAACTGACAGATGCTCTCGTAGACGACGGCGGAGCCGCCGTTGATCGGCGGAAAGATATTGGCAACGAGGAGGCATTTCATCGAGGCGCCTGTTCTGGATCGCCGATGAGGCCGGAGGGACCGGCGGAACAACCAGCGGACATGGCCCAGCATTTTGCCCGTGAAACGAAGGTCCGTCCAGTCGGCAAAGGGCTACCGACGGTCAGAATGCCCGCAGGAAGGCATCGACAAAACGGTCGTAGTCGACCTCGGGCAGGTGGTTGATCCCGGCGGCGGCCTTGCGCCCGCCTCCGGTCTCGAACTCCCGGCAAAGGGCATCGGCGCCGTCCGGGCGGTCGATGGGCGCACGCACACTGACCACGAAGCCGCCATCGGGCAACCGGGTCAGCAACGCGTGGGCCCTCGCGGGGGCCGCCTGCGCCAGCGCGTTGGCATAGACACCACCGACTCGGCGTGCCCAGGATTCCGCCGGCAGCACGAGCAGTGCATGGCCATCGGTCTGCAGCCGGGCCTCCAGCGACTCGGCGGCCGCCATATCGGCCCGGTAGCCCTCGCGCAGGTCCCGCAACGTCGGATCGGAGGCCACGAAGTCCAGGGGATCGTCGAAGGCGGACAACCTTCGGTACAGGGCGTCGGGGGCAATGTGCAGGTCGTCGACGCTCGCCCCGTAGCCGTTGTAGTTGATCAAGATGCCGAGCTCGCGCAGGGTCGCCAGCGCCTCGGCCTCGAGCCCGAGGGGCGCGGCAGCGCGTTCGGCGGACCGATCGAAGTTGTCGCCAAAGGTCCCGACCACGGCCCAGGCCCGAAAGCGTCCGCCGACATGCTCATCGACCAACAGACTGGTACCCTTGTCGGGCAGGGTCTCGATATGCGTCTGCAACAGCGCATGGGACGGGATCTCACCCGGGTAGTGATGATCGAACCAGCAGACCCGCGTTCCGCGATCCAACGCCCGCTGCAAGGCCGCGCGATTCTTGTCCAAGGAGATGTCCAGGGCGGTGATCAGATCGCCGGGCTCGGCGGCGACGCGATCGAGCAGCGCGATATCGCGCTTGACGCCGGTCACAAGCGTGGAGGGCTGCGGGTCTGCGAGCCGCAGCTGAAGCAGTGCACAGATGCCGTCGGCATCACCGTTGAAACAGTCGAACAGGGTCAAGGGAGGCTCTCCATCGGGTTGGGCTGGCTGCGGTGCGGGGCGTCTCTTCGCGCAGACCGCAAAAGGTTAGCCGGCCCCGGCTGAAAACGCGAGCCCCGGAACCGATGGATTTCAGCCTGCAATCACAGGTAAGATTGTGGATTGCCTCGAACCTTATCCTTCGGCGCGGACGGTCGCCCTCGACCCCGTGCCCCACCGCTTGTTGACCTGATTCCCCGGAGTTGCCCCATGTCCACAGAAAAGACCTTATCCATCATCAAGCCCAATGCCGTCGCCAAGAACGCCATCGGCGCCATCTGCGCCCGCTTCGAAGACGCGGGGCTGCGCATCGTCGCCGCCCGGATGCTGCACCTCAGCCGGGAGCAAGCGGTGGCCTTCTATGCCGTGCACGAGGGCAAGCCGTTCTTCGAGGAGCTGGTCTCGTTCATGACCTCGGGCCCGGTGCTGGCCATGGCCCTCGAGGGCGAAGACGCCATCGCCAAGAATCGCGAACTGATGGGCGCCACGAATCCGGCGAAGGCCGGGCCGGGCACGATCCGCGCGGATTTCGCCGACTCCTTCACCGAAAACGCCGTGCACGGCTCCGATGCCCCGGACACCGCCGAGGTGGAGATCGCCTTCTTCTTTCCCGAAGGCGTCTGCCCGCGCACCCGCTGAGCACGACCTCCAGCCCCTCGGCCATGGCCCTCCCCACCCCCATCGAGCTCTTGGACCTGGACCGGTCCGGCTGCGAGCAGCTCGCCGTCGACCTCGGCGGCAAGCCGTTCCACGGCCGCAGCCTGTTCAAGTGGGTGCATAAACACGGCGTCGACGACTTCGACGCCATGACCGATCTGTCCAAGGACCTGCGCCTGCGCCTGCGCGAGCATTGCACGCTGCTGTGCCCGACCGTGGCCGCGGAGCGGCCGTCGGCCGACGGAACAACCAAGTGGGTGCTCGAGCTCGGCGACGGCCAGCGCGTGGAGGCCGTGCACATCCCCGAGCCCGACCGCAGCACGCTGTGCGTCTCCTCGCAGGTCGGCTGCGCCCTGGAGTGCCGCTTCTGCGCCACCGCCCGTCAGGGCTTCAATCGCAATCTGTCCACGGCGGAGATCGTCGCCCAGGTCAGGCACGCGGCAAGGACCCTGGGCCGACCACCCACCAACGTGGTGCTCATGGGCATGGGCGAGCCGCTGGCCAATTTCGACAATGTGGTGCGCGCCACCGACGTCATGCAGGACGACCTCGGCTACATGCTCGCCAAGCAGCGGCTGACCCTGTCCACATCGGGTATCGTGCCCAACATCTACCGCCTCGCCGAGGTCAGCGACATCGCGCTCGCCGTCTCGCTGCATGCCCCCGACGACGACCTGCGCAGCCGCCTGGTGCCGATCAACGAAAAGTACCCGCTGGCCGAGCTGATCCCGGCCTGCAAGGCCTATCTGCGCGGTGAGAAGCGCCGTCGTGTCACCTGGGAGTACGTGATGCTCGACGGTGTCAACGACAGCGACCGCCATGCCAAGGCCCTGATTCGGCTGCTGGAGGGCGTACCTTCCAAGGTCAATCTCATCCCGTTCAATCCCTTCCCCGGCAGCGGCTTCGCCACCAGCCCGCCGGAGCGGGTGGACGCCTTCCGCCTGCGCCTGCTGCGCTCCGGCCTGGTCACCACCACCCGCAAGACCCGCGGCGAGGAGATCGCCGCCGCCTGCGGCCAACTCGTCGGCCAAGTCCAGGACCGGACCAGCCGCAACATTCGCATCCCCGTGGCGGCAGGGACGCGATGAGCGCCTGTCGCTTCGGCCCCCGCATCCCGGCAATCAGGCTGATCGCGGCGCTTCTGGCGGCGGCAGTGCTGGCGGCTTGCGGTGGCGGCGCGACCACAAGGGAGCCGTCGGCAACCTCGCCAGACGACAGCCCGGCCAACCTCTATATCGAGATGGCGGCGGAGTACCTGCGCCTCGACAACGTCCAATCCGCCTTCGAGCGCGCCCGCCAAGCCATCGCCCAGGACAAGGGCAACGCCCGCGCCCACTATATGATGGCGTTGGTCTACCAGCGCCTCGGCGAGACCCAGAGCGCAAACGAGGCATTCCAGACCGCCATGCGGCTGGCCCCGAACGAGCCGGTCTACCTGAACGCTTGGGGCACCGTGCTGTGCACGCGCGGCAAGTACACCGAGGCCCTGGCGCATTTCGAGCGCGCCCTCGACGACCCGCTCTACGTCACCCCCGAGCTGGCGTTGACCAATGCCGCCGACTGCGCCCGACGCGGCGGCCAAAGCGCAAAGGCGCAGGCCTATCTGAGCCGCGCCCTCAAACGCAATCCGACCTACCCCCCCGCACTGCTGGCGATGGCCCGGTCCGAATACGATCGTGGCAACTATCCGACGGCGCGCGGCTACCTGAACCGATACGGCCAGGTCGGCCGACCCAGCCCGGACGCGTTCCTGCTCGCCGCCCGGATCGAGCGCAAGCTCGGCAACAAGACCAACGCCGAGAAGATCGAGGCCGCCCTGCGTAAACGCTATCCCGATGCCCCCGAGCTGATGCAGCTGTAACCAATGACCGAAGCCCACGAAGACAACGCCCCCGCGGCCATTGGGGACAGCCCCGGCCAGTACCTCGCCCAAGCCCGCCAGGGCCGAGGGCTGTCGGTGGAGCGCGTCGCCATCGAACTGCACCTGAAGCCTGCAACGCTCGCGGCCGTCGAAGAGGACGCTTACGATCGGCTGCCGAGCGCGGTCTTCGTCTCCGGCTACATCCGCGCCTACGCACGCCTCCTGGAGATCGACCCGCAGCCCCTGATCGAGCGCTTTCATCGGCTGCACCCGAACGCCGAGCCACCGCCGCCGCGGGTCACGGCCGACCAGATCCGCAGTTCCAGCGGCGGGCACCTGCTGGCACGCCTGCTGGTGCTGGGCCTGGCCCTCGGGGCCATCGCCGGCTTGGGCTACTGGGCCTCGATGACCGACTGGTCGCGGATGGAGCAAGCGCAGGCGCCGACGGCCTCGGATGCCTCGGCCACCGGCCCGCTGCTGGAGCCCCAACAGAGCGCCGCGGCAGCCGCGGCTTCGACGCCGCCGGCACAACCGGCGCCCGTGACCACGGCGCCGGCGCAAGACAGCCCGGCGGATGCGACCGATCCCGCGACGGCGACCGATGCGCCGATCCTGCCGCAGCCGCCGGCAACATCCACAGACACGCAAGTCGCGACCACGCCGGGGCCGAGCGCCGGCGTCGACCCGGAGTCGATGACGACAGTCGCCGACACCGAAGCGGAGGACGCCGACGACGCGAGCCGCGCCGCGGAGCCGGAGCCGGAGCCGTCGAGCGCGGCCACCGTCGACGACGCGTCCGCGCCCCCCTCCCCCGAGGAAGACATCGTATTGGCCTTCTCCGGGCCCTGCTGGGTGGATGTGCGCGACGCCGACGGCAACGTGGAGTTGTTCGGCGAGATGGCCGACGGCGACCGCCGTGTCCTCGCCGGGCGAGCGCCGTTCTCGCTGATCCTCGGCAACGCCGCCGCCGCCGAGGTCCAAGTCGGCGGCCGCGTGTTCGACATCACCGCCATCGCCCAGGGCAACGTCGCCCGCTTCGACCTCGATCCCGCCGAGCTGCCGGCGGCCGACGACGCCGCGCCCGCGGCGGACGCCGACCCCTCCGACTGACCCGGCCGGCGCTATCGCAACCCTATTTCCCAATCGACCGAGACCAGAGACAGGAGCCCCCACCGGAATGGCCAAGACCATCCAGGCGATCCGCGGCATGCACGACGTCCTGCCGACCCAGAGCCCGCGCTGGCACTGGCTTGAGGATCGCGTGCGCAGCGTGCTCGAAGGCTACGGGTATCACGAGCTTCGCACCCCGCTGGTGGAAGTCAGCGAGCTGTTCAGCCGCTCCATCGGCGAGGTCACCGACATCGTCGAGAAGGAGATGTACAGCTTCACCGACCGCGGTGGCGATCAGCTCAGCCTGCGCCCGGAAGGCACCGCCAGTTGCGTGCGCGCCGCCATCGAGCACGGCCTGCTGAGCCAGACGCAGCGCATCTGGTATCGCGGCCCGATGTTCCGCCGCGAACGTCCGCAGCGCGGTCGCTATCGCCAGTTCCACCAGATCGGCGTCGAGGCCTTCGGTCCCGCCGGCCCCGACATCGACCTCGAGGTCATCGCCATGACCCGCCGCTTCTGGCGGGTGCTCGGGCTCGACGGTCTGCGCCTGGAGATCAACAGCCTCGGTGATCCCGACGAGCGGCGCCGCTATCGCGAGGCCCTGGTCACCCACCTCCAGGCCCATCATGACCAGCTCGACCAAGACAGCCGCAATCGCCTGACCAGCAACCCACTGCGGGTGCTGGACTCGAAGAACCCGGAGATGGCGCCGATCATCGCCGCCGCGCCGAGCCTGCTGGACTTTCTCGGCGACGCCTCCCGCGCCCACTTCGACACCCTCTGCACCGGGCTGCGGCGCATCGGCATCGACTACCAAATCAATCCCCGACTGGTCCGCGGCCTGGACTACTACAATCGCACCGTGTTCGAATGGATCACCGACGCCCTCGGCGCCCAGGGCACCGTCTGCGCCGGAGGACGCTACGACGGGCTGGTGACCCAGCTCGGCGGCCGGAGCACACCGGCGGTGGGCTTCGCCATGGGCCTGGAACGCCTGATCGAGCTGCTCCCCGAAGACGCGGGCCAAGACCTGGCCACGCCGGACGCCTACCTGGTCGCCGTCGGCGAGCGCGCCCAAGCCGAGGCCGCCGCCATCGCCGAGGACCTGCGCGAGGCCATGCCGGCGCTGCGCCTGGTCATGCACTGCGGCGGCGGCAGCTTCAAGAGCCAGTTCAAGAAGGCCGACCGCAGCGGCGCGCGGGTCGCGCTGGTGCTCGGCGATTCCGAGCTGGATCAGGGACAGATCGCAATCAAGCCCCTGCGCGGCGACGGCGAGCAATCCCAGGTGCCCGTCGCCGAGCTGGCCGAGCGGCTGAGCGTTGCCCTCCAGGGCACCGCGCCCGCCTAGCCGCGCCGGACGCGGCAACCCCGAACAACATCCATCGCATCAACGGGCCGCGAACGGCCCGGTATTCGAGAAGCAGCCCAGACAGGAGCCCCGATGGCCGAGCTGAAGACCGACGAAGAAACCGTTGAAGACATCAAGAAATGGTGGAAGGAGAATGGCACCGCCATCGTTGCCGGCGTGGTCATCGGCCTCGGCGCCATCTTCGGCTGGCGGGCCTGGTCGGACTATCGCGACGGCATCGGCCAGCGCGCCTCCCTCGCCTTGGAGCAGGTCCTGGTGGCCACCGCCGGCGAAGAGACCGAATCGGCGATGCGCCAGGCGGAAAAGCTCACCAACGACTTCGGCGGCACCACCTACGCCATGCTCGCCCAGCTGGCACTGGCCAAGACCCGGCTCGACGCCGGCGAGCCCCAGGCCGCGATGACCGCGCTGGCCGCGGCCGTCGAGCAGGCACCGGACCCCGGGCTGGCCCGACTGACGGCGCTGCGGCTGGCCCGACTGCAAATCGACCAAGACGCGCTGGATGCCGCCGACCAAACCATCGACAGCCATGACGACGGCGGCCCGTTCCACGGCGACTTCACCGCGCTGCGCGGCGACATCGCCGCCGCTCGCGGGGAGACCGAGTCCGCCGTCGAGCTGTATCGGGAGGCTCTAGACGCCGGTGCGGCCAACAGCCGCATCATCGCGCTGTTGCTGGCGGAGATGGAACCGGAGACCATTCCAGGGCCGGAGACTGCTTTGGAGTCGGAGGCGACGGTGGTCGTTGAGGGCGATGAGGAGGGCGACAGCGATAGCAATGATGACTCGGACGCTGCGGCCGTCGGCGACGGACCCGAGATGGAGATTGCGGTCGAACAGACCGAAACATTGCCCGCCGCCCCGGCCGAGCGCGCCGACGATCAGCCGGCGCAGCCGGCCGGCGACGACGCGCCCGCCGAGGGCGCGGACGATGCCGACGCCCAGACCCAATGAGGCCGAGATGACACCCACCGCGCGAGTTTCCCGCCCCCTTGGCCTGATCCTGATCCTCACCGCCACGCTGCTGCTCAACGGCTGCGGCATGTTCTCCTGGCTCGGAGGCGACAAGGACCCGCGGCCACCGACCAAGCTCGACAAGAAGTCCGTCCCGCAATCGGGGCTGCGCGTGGTCTGGAAGACCAAGATCGGCAAGGGCAGCGACAAGCGGGCGCTGGCACTGGTGCCGGCGGTCGGCCCCGGGCGCGTCTATGCCGCCGATGCACGCGGGCGGGTGCTCGCCCTGTCCGCCGTCGACGGCCGCCAGGTCTGGCGGCGGGACACCAGGCTCCCGTTCAGCGGCGGCCCGGAACTCGCCGGCGAGGGCCTGGTCATCGGCTCCACCAACGGCGACTTGGTCCTCCTCTCCGCCCGCGACGGGGCACAGCGCTGGCGAACCACACTCGGCAGCGAGATGCTGTCGGTGCCGCGGGTGATCGATGACCTGATCGTCGTGCATACCATCGATGACAACATCTACGGCATCAACCTCAACGACGGCAGCGAGCGCTGGCGTTACATCAACCCGGCACCGATCCTGACCCTGCACGGCAGCAGCAGCCCGGTGCCCGCCGGCGACGGCGTCATCGTCGGCATCTCCGGCGGTCGCATGGTCTATCTCGACACCGAGCAGGGCGCGCCCTTCTGGGAGATCGTGGTCTCGCGCCCCAGCGGACGCACCGAACTCGACCGCATCGCCGACATCGATGCCGACCCCGTGGTGGTGGGCGAGATCGTCTATGTGGCCAGCTTCAACGGCGATCTGGCCGCCGTCGACCTGCTCACCGGCACCATCCTCTGGCGCCGGGAACTGTCCGCCCACGCCGGCATCGCGGCCACGCCGGAGGCGCTCTACATCACCGACTCCGACGACAACCTGTGGGCCGCCGAGCCGGCCGACGGCGTCGGACGCTGGAAGCAGGACGCCCTGCTCTACCGGCGGCTCACGGCCCCCGCCGTACTCGGCAACCGCCTGGTCGTCGGCGACCTGGAAGGCTGGCTGCACCTGATCGACCGCAACGACGGCCGCCTGCTCGGGCGGGTGCGCGCGGCCAAGGCACCGATCAACCACACCCCGGTGGTCGCCAACGGCATGGTCTACGTCTATGCCGCCGACGGCACCCTCGCCGCGCTGCGCTGAGCACACCCCATGCTGCCTGTCATTACCCTGCTCGGCCGACCCAATGTCGGCAAGTCGACCCTGTTCAACCGGCTGACGCGGACCCGTGACGCCCTGGTGGCCGACTATCCCGGCCTGACCCGGGACCGCCAATACGGCCAGGGTCTACTTGGCCCCGGGCCCTACCTGGTGGTCGACACCGGCGGCATCAGCGGCGGCGACGGCGTCGAGGTGCTGATGGAGCGTCAGGTCCAAATCGCCATCGACGAGGCCGACCATCTGCTGTTCATGGTGGACGCCCGTGACGGGCTCAGCGCCAGCGACCACGACATCGCCACCGCGCTGCGCCGCACCGGCAAGCCGCTGACGCTGGTCGCGAACAAGGTCGACCACCTGGACTGGAACCTCGCCAGCGTCGAGCTGCACGCCCTGGGCCTGGGCGAGCCCCAGCCCATCGCCGCCAGCCAAGGCCGTGGCGTCAGCGCCCTGCTCGACCGGGTCTTCGCACAGCTCGCGCCGCCCGAAGCCACGGGCCCGCCGGACACGGCCGACAAGGGCACCCAGATCGCCATCGTCGGCCGCCCCAATGCCGGCAAGTCCACGCTGATCAACCGTCTCCTCGGCGAGGAGCGCGTGGTCGCCTTCGACGCCCCCGGCACCACCCGCGACAGCGTCTTCATCCCCTTCGAGCGGGACGAGCAGCGCTACACCCTGATCGACACCGCCGGCGTACGGCGCCGGGCGCGGGTCCATGAGGCCATCGAGAAGTTCAGCATCATCAAGACCCTGCAGGCCATCGACGCGGCCAACTGCTGCATCCTGGTGCTCGACGCGCAACAGGGTATCGGCGACCAGGACGCCAACCTGGCCGCCCACATCGTCGAGCGCGGGCGCGCGCTGGTGGTGGCCGTGAACAAGTGGGACGGACTCGACGCCGACCAGCGCCGCACCGTCAAGGACGCCATGGCCCGCCGCCTGGGCTTCCTCGACTTCGCCGACCACCACTTCATCTCGGCCCTGCACGGCAGCGGCGTCGGCCTATTGCTGGAGGCCGTGGACGCGGCCTACAACAACGCCGTGCGCGACCTCCCCACCCCGGTGCTCACGCGGCTGCTCGAAGACGCCGTCACCGAGCACCAGCCCCCGCTGGTCCGCGGCCACCGCATCAAGCTACGCTACGCCCACCAGGGCGGCCGCAACCCCCCGATCGTCGTCATCCACGGCAACCAGACCGCCGACGTCCCGGATGCCTACCGGCGCTTTCTGATCAACCGCTTCCGCAAGGCCCTCAAGCTCTTCGGCACCCCCATGCGGCTTGAATTCAAGACCGGTGAGAACCCCTACCAGGGCCGGCGCAACAAACTCACCCCGCGCCAAGAGCGCAAGCGCGAGCGGCTCAAGCGCTTCGTCAAGGGGCGCTGAAGGCCGCACGACCGAGGGCGCGCTCGCCCCTCGTTGTCGTTGTCGTTGTTGTTGTCCTTGTCGTTGTCGTTGTCGTTGTCGTGTGTCGTTGTCGTTGTCGTTGTCGTAATCGAGTATCCGCACGAGCCCGACTGACGATTACGACAACGACCACAGCCTTCGGACAGAGTCTTTGGTTCCGATGACGTCGGTTCAGGGTCCGCAACGGCAACTGCTGCTGCGTCGGGCAGGCCACCGCGCTGAGTTCGGCCACCAGCCGGCAGAAGGGATAGCCGCGATGAGACGAGAGGTTGTCCATCACGTAGTGCAGCGGTTCGTCCTGCGGGCATCGCGCGACATGGCTCCGGAAGACCGCCAGGAATGTCTCGGTCTTGTGGTCGGCGCAGCACTGCATGAACACGTCGCCGTCGCCATGGTGGAGAAACGCCAGAACGTCCAAGGTTCCATGGCGGATGTACTCGCACTCCTCGAGGCGCTTTTGCATCGCCTCGGTTTGCACGGCGTCGCGCCGACCTCCCCCGGATCGGCGCGCAGCCGGCGCTCGGCCCAGCGCAGCGTCCACCGTCCGCAGCCCGGCAACGGGCGGGTCTCGCAATTACGGTGACACCTTACCAACTACACTAATTTTAGTTGTCTCGGGTCATCCTTCTGCGAAGGGGGCCGGCCACGCTTGCCTGGACGTAGCGTTCGGCCAAGTCGTTTCTCGAGCTCGCCGAGCTCTTGGTCGCCCATCAACGGTCGCCCGATCGTTTGACCATTCGTGAGGGCGGCAACCCGTTCAGCATCCGCTGGTACCTCCAAGAAGTCCGCGAAACTATCGACACGATCTAGCAGGGGGCGAACGGTAACCAAGCCATCGTCTTGGCGCCGGAGATGTGCTGGCGTGGATCCCGAAAGCGATCCCGGAACCGGCGACCTTCACGCTGTTCGGTGCCGCTGCCATGCTCTTCGTGGGCGGTCGCTTCCGTCGGGGAAAAGGCTAACGGGGTCGGGTCGGCTAAGCAGGCCAAAGGACGAAACGGATCCTGTGCTGACGCCACACGCACTCTACCGAGAGCTGGCGGGCTCCGACAAGACGCGTCTCGCCGCGTATCGTCGGTTGTTCGACGACGCGCTCAGTGCAGAGCTGCTGCGGCGCCTGCGCGATTGCACCAACGGCGGGTTCGTGCTCGGCAGCCCAAGGTCCGAACGGCAGGTGGCCGCCATGGTCGGACGACGGACTTGAAAGGGCTCCAATGCCGTTAAGTCAAGCCGTGGGAGCGGCTTCCAGCCGCGACGGTCGCCGCGCGAGCCGAGTCGCGGCTTGAAGCCGCTCCCACAAAGCGCCCCCATCGCTCGCTAACTTAATGGCATTGGAAGTAAGCCGGGTTTTTGCCGACGGTCAGACAGAAGTTTGCCTTATCAGGTGTCCGCCTGGTTTCCCGGCGGTGCCGCAATATCTCCACCCTGCATCGGCTCGTTCCCGGCTCGGAGCAGTAGGACTTGGTGTGTTACACCATCCGGCTCCCAGCCCGAGGCATTCACAGTGGAACAGGGGAGCGATCCGGCGCCCCATCGACTCCGCACAGACGACAGCCGCCGCCGCGCACCGCCCCAAGGCGGGGCACGCCGACTGTGTGAAACGCGCGAGCTTCGTTGACACGGGCAGAATCCTCTCGGTGTAGGGCCGTGTATCACTTGCGCATTATCTCAGGCCGCCACCGGCAATGCTGACCGCGCCAAAGCCGTCGGCACTCACCCACAGAATTTTCGGGGCTCAACACCTTCAAGGTCGGCTCCAACCGTTACCTTTGCACCTCGCCTGCTTATCAAGCCTACGCATCGATGCATCTGTTACCAGCTACACCGCAAGGCTCGATACTGGGCTCGCGGCGCACGACTACCCAGGCGGGATTCTCACCCGCTAGAACATGCGACCTTGCCAGGCCGCACTGTCCCCTATTGTCCCTGTCCCCTATTGCCCCCCTATTGTCCCCAAAATACAAGACCCCCGATCCGACCCCAAGACTTGGCCCCGTGCTGCTGCCGTGCTTCTATTTCATTTTCCAGTCTTAGAGTGTCCTATTTGGCCCGAAAATGGGCACTCTAAGCCGGAAAACAGCCGGATTGTCGGGCGCATAATCTCTTACATCAGGATGTTAGCGTGGTCCGACCCGAACGGGACCCGCGAACGGGACCCGCCGTAGCGTGGTCCGACCCGAACGGGACCCGCCGAACGGGACCCGAACGGGCCGAACGGACCACACATGGCGCGCCCGGGGCGCACGGGGCGCCGACGAATGCGGGTGCGCGAACGTGACCCTGCGCATTTCCCCGATGACAGAATCAATATTTCCCCGATCGACTAACCCATGTCCCGCATGTGAGTCTCCTACCCAGCCAAGAGCTGTGCTGCCACCAAGCGGAAAAAGGCGGATAAAGGGGTCGGAGCCTGAGGTATGCCTATGAAATAGGTCGGCTGATCAGTGGGTTACAGATGCCCTGAACTTTGAGCCCGCCCCCGCGGCGTCGCTGGTGTTTGTTGAACGTTGATCCGAAACGGAATTTTGTGGGGATACCTCAGGGTCGGAGCCCTTTTCTCTAGTCGATGAATGATAAAGATGCCCAACAAGAGCACAAGCTGCGACGCCTTGGAGCAGCCTTCGCTATCGCTCAGGCTGCTCCAATGCGCGCGCTGTGCTTAACGTTGGGCCCACGCAATCTAACGTCCCGGATTGAATGGACTAGCGACGACCGTAATCGGTTTCACGGCGGATAGTATAGGCAAGTAACTCTGGAGAAAATGCGATGACGTATAAATCTACACACGAAATACTCGCGGCCATCAAAGGGCGCACTAAGCCGGATCTTTGGGAGAGAATCACCGATATTCCTGAATTCGATCCAGAAAAACACTCAGACGGCTGTAGTGGCGGTATGTCCGCTAGCTATGCCAAGTTGCCGCTAGCAGTTCGCGATCGTCTCGGCGAAACTCTGCCTTGGAGGGAGTGCTGCGTCGTTCATGACCGTGCCTATTACTACGGTGGCACCCGTGAAGAGAAACAGGCTGCCGACGAAGCCTTGAAGCAATGCGTCGCCAACATGCTCGACGACGACACCTTGGCGAACTTGCTCGGTTCGGCAATGCAGATTGCCGTTTCCATCGGCGGCTTACCCTATTTTGCGACATCGTACCGCTGGGGTTACGGCAAGGATTTTCGTGGCACGGAAGCACTCCCTGCGAATGCCGACGGTAAGGCATAGGAAAAGAGGAAAAGGGGCCAGGCTCAATAACCGACACTCTCAACCGATGAAAAGACGCCCAACTAGAGCACCAGCCCGAGCGCATGCTGCCGAGCCGCCGCTGACGCGGGCGGCTCGGCAGCATGCGCCGGGCTGTGCTTGACGTTGGGCGGTCAACCCGCGTAGGCCCAGAACTGAGGAAGTCCAGCATGGCATTGTTCCAATCAAGCGGCATCAATATTACTCCGGACGCGGTAAATGAAGCGTCCCCTGATGGCACCTTCCCTGCCGCACTGGCCGCCCCAGGACCTCAAGCGGGGCAGTATCAGACATCGTCGCTTCACTTGGGGATCAACATTACCGCTGATTTCGATGGTGAGGAGATTGAGATGGGAGTTGCCCCTGGTACCTGTGGATCAGGGTGTCGGGCTTTGGTTGCGCCTTCGCTACTCGCCGGAGCAGACGGTGATGCCGAAGTGGAGATTCTGAGATTCGCAAAGCACGGTCGCGCCGTCTTCAAGCCTCGAGGTCTGAAAGGGTTGGGCATTCAGATGGCAAACTTTATGCGGCGAATTCGAGCTAATGTTACCAACCGACCGAACGACCCAATAGGTGCGACTTGGTTGGTATCTATGGAGGATGGTTTTCCTCTTACTGGTGCGGTCAGTCGGACTGTCCTCAACTCATCGCCGACCCCCGGTAGGCTCAAGCTTGGCGGGAGAATGGTCATTACTCTACAGACGGATCGCGATAGCGCTCCACGCAGACTTAAATCAAAGAAGGAGCCAATACTTGAAGGCGCGGTGCAATCGTGGCCTCCAAAGCTAGCTCAACTGGCGCTTACCAACGCACCAATCGAATACTTCGACGAACGTGAGGTCGATATCCCGGATGCGAAGCCGTTCTTACCATCAAGTCGAATAGAATAGATTTTTCCAATACTCCCGTCGCGCTTCTCGATACACAGCCCGTTGTGAACCGGGTTTCGCACACTGACCTGAATGGCGCTAATGGCCTTGGAGCGGAACTGGAGTGGCAAGACGTTCGGAAGATCGTCGAAGATGCGGGCGATCCGCCTGTAAGTTGGTACACCGTTTACCGTCACTTCGAGAGCGATTCAGTGAATGGTTGGTTGCAGGTGAGAATCATACCGTCTTCGATCCACCGCTGGGTCGATTACGGCAATGATGGCTCTTCACCAGCATTGTATGCCGTCTTGGCTGCTGCCGAGTATCCCTTTGGTTACCTTTACGAAAGTTGCATCAAAGACTCCATCGGGCCCCCCGCCCCCCCCTGCCCCCCCCTCCGGTCTCCGCGTTACCCACCGCCCGAATCGGAGGCGGTTGTCCCGTCCCTAGCGAAGTTGTTCAGGCAGCCTTCGGCGGCACCTGGGCGATACGCTGGAGCAGCGGTGAGCCGCGCTCCTGAAGCGCCCTCAGGTAGGCCACCTCATCGTAGGGCTTGCGCTCCTGCCAGCAGCGATAGAGGATGCGCAGCCACTTGAACGCCAGTGCCCGGATGGCGGCGTTGTGCGCCTTGCCTCGCTCGCGCTGCTCGGCATAGAAGGCCGCCGCCCACAGCGAATAGCGGCGCGACATGCCGGCCCACTCGACGATGCTCTGGCGCAGGAACTTCGGACAGGCCCAGCGCCAATGCACCCAGGTCGACTTGCCGCTGCGTTCGGTCACCGGCGCGATGCCCAGATACATCTGTAACGCCGCGGCCGAGGCGAAGCGTTCGCGTTGCGTGCCGAGGGCGCACAGCAGTCGCGGGGCAAAGGTCGGCCCCGCACCGGGCAGGCTCTGGAAGATGAACGCATCCGGGTGGGTCTTGAACACCCGCGCGATGGCATCGTCGAAGTCGCCGATCCCGACCAGCAGTGCGCGCAGCTCCGCCACCAGCGCCTTGGTCGTCAGCACCGACGGCAGCACGACACCCGCATCGGTGGTCAGTGCCATGCCGTGCTTCAGCAGGGCGATGCGCTTGGCGATCAACTCATCATCGCGCACCCCGTGATGATGGAAGAACGCCACCAGGGTCGCCTTGCGGGCGCGGCGCGCATCCGCGAGCGAAGGCCATTCGCTCAGGAACGCACAGGCCATCCGCGTGCCGATATCCTCAAAGCATTCAATCGCCTGCGGGTAGTAGCCCTTGAGGTTCGCCAGCAGCCGATTGGTGATGCGCACACGCGCCCCGATCAAGCGCCGACGACCCTCGACCAGCGCCTGGAGATGGCGCGTACGCGCATCCTCCGGCACCCACGCGGGCAGCTTCTCCGGATGCTGGAGCAGGATGTCGAGCGCCAGCGCGGCATCGCTCGGATCGTCCTTGGCGCCGCTGCTCGAGAACGCCTTGCGCACCCCCGCGAGCAGGTTCGGATTGACCGGATACAGCACCAAGTGCTCGTACTTCGACAACGCATTGATCAAGGGTCCGCGACGCGTCTCCAAACACACCGCCACCGGGCGGTTGTCGAAGCGCCGCCGCAAGGCGTTGGCCCAGTCGTCGATCGCCTCGGGCTTGTGCTCCAGGACGCAGAACTCCCGCTTGGTCGAGCCCGCCACCTGAAGACAGATGTCGTGCTTGCGGTCCGCCCAGTCGATGCCGACAGCGGCCGCAAATCCGTCGAGTACCTCTGCGCTCATGATCATCACCTCGCCCGTGTTAGACTCACGAAAACGGCAACGCCCCAAACTGCGGATGTCAAATGCGTTCCTCGAAGGCAATATAGAGAGTCGTTGTGACATCGACCCCTGAGGATTCGTTATGGAACGATGGACACCTCCGGGCTCGAAGGTAAGTTGGTAAGCGTCGAACGCATCGCGCCAGCTATTCGTAGCCCGAGGGCGTGCCCACCCTGTACTCTGTAGCACAGGGCGGAACCCTTTGCCCGGCGCTGCGGCAACCGAGTTGTCCACAGCGCCGGCTGCTGCTGAATACAAACCAACAACAACTGGTTTAGAGCTACTATAAAACCCGCCAGCCCGACGCCAAACTGCGGCCGGCGCTTCGCGCGTGGCCGCAGTCTGGCGCGGGCTGCGGTTGACGTTGGCCGCAGCAAGTCGAAGCCGCATCGCCAAAGCCGGAGCAAAGGGCTCCGTGGAGCAATGAAGCATCACCGCCGAAGCGAATGCGCGTGGAACGCTGGGGGCACGCACCGCGCCGCCACGACCGCTCAGCCCAAGCCGGCACAGCCGCGGCAGGATTCGGAATTACGGTGACACCTTACCAATTACACTAATTTTAGTTGTCTCGGGTCATCCTTCTGCGAAGGGGGCCGGCCACGCTTGCCTGGACGTAGCGTTCGGCCAAGTCGTCTCTCGAGCTCGCCGAGCTCTTGGTCGCCCATCAACGGTCGCCCGATAGTTTGACCATTCGTGAGGGCGGCAACCCGTTCAGCATCCGCTGGTACCTCCAAGAAGTCCGCGAAACTATCGACACGATCTAGCAGGGGGCGAACGGTAACCAAGCCATCGTCTTGGCGCCGGAGGTGTGCTGGCGTGCTGGACCAAGGCCAATCGGCAGCCGTCGTAGCCAGCTTCGCCTTGACGGGATTCAAAGCCACGTAACGGAAAGCTGCCATCAAGTGAGATTCATCCATTGCCACGCAGCCGAATCGCCCTTGAAACAAGTGGCCAGTTACCCGCAATCGTGCGTTGATGTAACCGATATATCGACGATGCGTTTCGCCGACGGCGCGGGACAGCCCGGTTTCGTCAGCGGGTGCGAGAATCAAGTGAACATGGTTTGGCATCAAGCAGTAGGACCAGACTTCCACGCCTTTTGATCGACACGCCTGCGCTAGCCAATCTCTGTAAAGCGCATAGTCGTCATCCCCCATAAATATTCGTTGGGCCTGTTCCCACGTTGCGTCACATGATGGGTAATGCTGGGTACGATGATTCGTGGGAGCCGAGACATTCGCCCACCATAAGCCAAAAGGGAAATGGTGCAAATGGTAACGTGTCACCGTAATTCAAGAACACCGCCGAGATGGTCCAGCAGGCGCTGGCGCTCGGTCTGCAACCGGAGCCCTGAACCGCAGCTCGCCGCTCGACAAGCCGATGGCGACGCTGTGACGTCGGCAACCGACATCCACGCTGACGTGGACTTTGGGGGGAACAAGCATGAGGGGCTCCGTACTTGGTCGAGGTGATCGAGGATCATCCGCCGGTCTCGTCTACATCTGTTTGCCGCCTGGTTTCCCGGCGGTGCCGCAACATCTCTACCATCCGACGGTTCGTTCCCGGCTCCTCGCAGAACCGGACTTGGAGTGTTACACCATCCGGCCCAGCGCCCTGTCGACTCCGCACGCACGGCTCCCGCCGCAGCGCAGAGGTTTCCGCGCACCACCACAAGGACAGGCGCGCCGACGGCGTGAAACGCGCGCGCGCAAGGCCCGGGCGCTTGACCGAGCGCCTTTGTGAAGGGTGGTCAGACAGGGCAAGGGCGACGAAACGCCCGGGGCGGCGGGTGAGTTTCTGGCCCGATGATGTTGTAGACGGCTGGCATGCGTGTTATTTTCGCAATTTATCTTACCGGGTAAGACATCGAGATTGCCATGCCTACCGTCACTGTTTCCGACAAGGGCCAAGTCGTCATCCCTGCTGTGATCCGCCGGCGGCTCGGTCTTGTACCTGGCAGCAAGCTGGATTTCGAGCTGGAAGGCTGCAGCATCCGGGTACGCCCGCTGAAGTCAATAGCGCCGTCCCATGCCGAGGACGGCTACGGCATGCTTCGTTGCGACCTCCCGGGCAAGCGCAGCCTGGCGGAATTCGAAGTGGCCGAGGCGATGCGGGCCGAGGCAGATGATCGCCCTTGACACCAACATCCTCGCCCGCTTCTACGTTGACGACCCGGGCGACAAAGAGGCCGCCAGGCAGCGCCCCGTCGCCCGAGCGATCATGACGAACAGCCCCAGCCTGTTCGTGCCCCTGACCGTGGTGCTTGAGCTGGAATGGGTCCTGCGTGCCTTCTACCGCTTCGAGGCCGCGCAGATCGTCCGCGTCTTCGAGCACCTGCTCGGCCTCGGTCACGTCAACATCGAGGAGTCCGATCGCATCCTCGCCGCCCTGCCCTTGACCAAAGAGGGCATGGACTTCGCCGACGCCCTGCACCTGGCGGGCAGTCACCACTGCGAGGCCCTCTACACCTTCGACGACCGGCGCTTCGCCCGCCGCGCCCGGCGGCTCCGCTGTGCACCACCCGTGCAGGTGCCGACCGACGAGACACTGACCCCGCCCGACAAACCTTGAACACAAGACAGGCACTTGCACAGAATTACGGTGAATTACGGTGACACCTTACCAATTACACTAATTTTAGTTGTCTCGGGTCATCCTTCTGCGAAGGGGGCCGGCCACGCTTGCCTGGACGTAGCGTTCGGCCAAGTCGTTTCTCGAGCTCGCCGAGCTCTTGGTCGCCCATCAACGGTCGCCCGATCGTTTGACCATTCGTGAGGGCGGCAACCCGTTCAGCATCCGCTGGTACCTCCAAGAAGTCCGCGAAACTATCGACACGATCTAGCAGGGGGCGAACGGTAACCAAGCCATCGTCTTGGCGCCGGAGATGTGCTGGCGTGCTGGACCAAGGCCAATCGGCAGCCGTCGTAGCCAGCTTCGCCTTGACGGGATTCAAAGCCACGTAACGGAAAGCTGCCATCAAGTGAGATTCATCCATTGCCACGCAGCCGAACCGCCTTTGAAACAAGTGGCCAGTTACCCGCAATCGCCGAAATCTTGATATCGCGAAGTGTCGGCGACGATCTCATATGTCTATCAATGCGTGAACGTAACCGGTTCGTGCGGACATTCTCAACCGTTCCAGGTCTGGGAGAATCGAGCATCACGCCGCTCCATGACTCGACCTGGCTGAAGAACGTGTTCGATCGGATCCTTCGAGATGCGATAGTGCGCGATACGCCACGCAATCCGAGATGCGGGTGAGCTCGATCATGTCCTCGAAACGCAGAGCCCGTCTCCGCCCGTCGCACAGAGATCGCCTCGTGGCCGGGTACGCACGAGAACCTCCCAAGACAAGCGATGGCGTCGCAAACGAAGGCCTGTTCCGAGGTGCAGGGTGATGAACCCACGTTCGCATCACATCGTAGACGCCGTGAGGCACCAGCGGCCTTCGGCGAGGTGGCTGAAATCGTGGTCGTACACCGCCTGCGGGCGGTACTGTAGTGTCGGGTCGGGCAGCCGAACGGTTCCTTCTTCGTGTCGATGGACAGCACGGGGATACCGCGCGGCATGCCAAGCGGCGCAAGGCGGCAAGTGACGAAACTGTCGGTCACGCTCGTGCGGTCGACCTGCCCAGTGATCAACTCTTCCACGCCCGGACGAAAGCCGGCCCGACGAGCAAGTCGGCGGCGGTATTGCGACTGACCTATGCCGTGCTCAAGCAGCCGCTGCAAGCTTGAGATCTGTCCACGCACGCGCTATCACCTCCACGTGCGCGTCAACTCTTGCACACACATCGATTGCGTCGGTGATCGCGTCACCGCCCCGCCACTCCGCGCGTCTCCCTCGGGCGTTTCGGTCATCCGGATCTCTTGCATCTCTCCATCCGTAACCACTACCCAAACACCCAAACATCTCAACTCACCTACCCAGACTCCCAACACCAACCACCTCCAGCCTTACAACAATTCACCAACGATCCAAAAACCATAATATATTACTCTCCTTAAAATCTTACCATCGTTGCGTCACATGATGGGCAATGCCGGGTACGATGATTCGTGGGAGCCGATACATTCGCCAACCATAAGCCAAAAGGGAAATGGTGCAAATGATAACGTGTCACCGTAATTCTGAATTTCCACGACTCATCGACCTTCCCACCCACTGATCGCCCGAATCTTTAGCCCACCTCGGTCCTCAGCGCCCAGCCCATTCTCCCCATTCCCAACCCCCTCTTTCTCTCCTTGCCATGGCCTGGGTGTTCCCGTCGTCATTCAGTACGTATACAGTAGCCACCGATCAGTGACCTCCATCGCTCGGTTGATGCGCGTCAAGCCGCGGCCAGCTCGTCCGCCAACCGCTGCCCGTCGCTGAAGTCCAGCGTGCCTTCGTAGATGGCGCGGCCGGTGATGGCGGCGGTGATGCCGCTGGGGGCGACCTCGGCCAGGGCGCGGATGTCGTCGATGCTGGTGATGCCGCCGGAGGCGATGACCGGGGTGGCGATGGCCGTGGCCAAGGCTTGGGTCGCCTGGACGTTGGGACCGGTGAGCATCCCGTCGCGGCCGATGTCGGTGTAGACGATGGCGGCCACGCCATCGCCTTCGAAGCGCTTGGCCAGGTCCGCGACCCGGTGGTCGGTGACCACCGCCCAGCCGTTGATGGCGACCATGCCGTCTTTGGCGTCGAGGCCGACGATGACGTTGTCGGGGAAGGCCCGGCAGGCGCGCCCGACGAATTCCGGCTCCTTGACCGCCTGGGTGCCGATGATGCACCAGGTGACGCCGGCGTCGAGGTAGGCGGCGATGGTGCGCTCGTCGCGGATGCCGCCGCCGACCTGGATCGGCAGGTCGGGAAAGGCGGCGCTGATGGCGCGTACGGCGTCCCCGTTCACGGGCTCGCCGGCGAAGGCCCCGTTCAGGTCCACCAGGTGCAGCCTGCGGGCACCGGCCTGCACCCAGCGTGCGGCCATCTGCACCGGATCATCCGAGAACACCGTCTCGTCATCCATACGGCCTTGGCGCAGGCGCACACAACGGCCATCTTTCAGGTCGATCGCGGGGATCAGCAACATCGGGGGTTTCCTCGTGGTTCTCAGCGATCCGGCCGGGGCGGCCCCGGTCGGCTTTGGGGATGGTGGATCAGCCGACCTCGACCCGATTCACACGCATCAGCGACAGGGTGATGTTGTCGACGCCGCCGGCCTCGCAGGCGAGGTGGATCAGGGCGTTGGCCGCCGTATCGAGCTTGCCCTTGGCCGCGGAGAGCAGATAGCAGAGCTCGTCGTCGCTGACCATGTTGCTGAGGCCGTCGGTGCAGAGCAGGTAGATGTCACCGGCACGCAGCTCGGTGATGCTGACGGCAACGGCCAAGCGCGCCGTGGAGCCCACCGCGCGGGTGAGCACGTTCTCGTTGATGCCGTACTCGCGCGCCTCCTCCAAACTCGGGAAGAAGCCCTGGTTGACCACGTCTTGGATAAAGGAGTGATCCACCGTGAGCTGATGCAGCGTGTTGTCACGCAGCTGGTACAGGCGCGAGTCGCCGACGTGGGCGTAGGCCATCCAGCCGTCGCCGACGTAGCCGACCACCACCGTGGTGCCCATGCCGGCGCAACGATCCTCGCTGCGGGCGCGCGCGAGGATCGCGGCATTGGCCTCGCCCACCGCCGCCTCCGCCAGCATCAGCGCCTTCTTCGGGTTGTCGTGCAGGCTGCCCTGCGCCGCCAGCCGCTTGCTGATGATGTCCGCAGCCATGGAGCTGGCCACCTCCCCGGCACTGGCACCGCCGATGCCGTCGGCGACGACCATGATCCCCTGCTCGGGCAGCACCTCCACCGAGTCCTCGTTGCGGGCGCGTATCAACCCCGTATGGGTCCGCCAGGCATATTCGACGGCGGGGCGATCCTGGACTCCGCTTGAGCCCGCCGCGTCGTGCAGCTTCGGCAACGGCTTTAGTCCGAGCCGCGCTCCAACATGGCGGCGAGACGCTTCGGCTCCACATAGCCGGGGACCATCTCACCGCTCTCGAGCACAATCGCCGGGGTGCCGCGGATGCCCATCATCTCGCCGAGCGCCATATGCTCCTCGACGGGATTGCTGCAGTCGCTGGGCGGCACCGACTTGCCGTTTTTCGCGTCGGTCATGGCGGCACGCTGATCATCGGCACACCAGACCGCCACTGCTTTCTTGTAAGACGGCGAGCCGACACCGCTGCGGGGATAGAACAGATAGCGCACGCTGATGCCCTCGGCCTCGTAGTCGGCGATCTGGCTGTGCAGCTTGCGGCAGTAGCCGCAGTCGATGTCGGTGAAGACCGTCACTTGGTGCTTAGGCGAACCCTGGGCGAAGACGATCATGTCGTCCTCGCTGACGCCCGCTATCACGCGCCGCCGGGCGTCCGCCTCGGCCTTGGCGCTGAGATTCTCCCGCGTCTCGAGGTCGATGACGGCGCCGTCGATCAGGTAGCGGCCGTCGCCGGTGACGAACATGACCTGCGGGCCCACGTCCACCTGATAGAGCCCGTCAATGGGGGTCGGGCGCACGCTGGTGACCTTGTGGTCGGGGAGCACCTTGGCCAACGCGGCGCGGATGGCCGCGGCCTCCTGGGCAAAGCTCGCCGTGCCGGCAAGCAGCAACGCGCCCGCCAAGGCGGCGGTGATCGAACGGCAAATGGTCCTTGAGTGGGTCATGATCAGTCTCTGAAATTGATAAATTGGAGCGGACGTCCCCAGTCGGTCTCCCGCAGCAGGGCGATGGCCTGCTGAAGATCATCGCGCTTCTTGCCGGTGACGCGCACCTGATCGCCTTGAATCTGCGCCTGCACCTTGAGCTTGCTGGCCTTGAGCGCCTTGACCATGCGCTTGGCGGTGTCGCTGTCGACCCCCTGCTTGAGGCCGACGCGCTGGCGCGCGGCGTTGAGCGTGGTCTCGGGCTCGTCCGGGTCGAGCACGCCGAGGTCGATCTTCCGCTTGGCCAGCTTCTGGCGGAGGATGTCCAGCATCTGCTGGAGCTGGAATTCCTGCTCGCCGCGCAACTGGACCTCGGCGTCGCCGAGGGTGAACTCGGCGTCGACCCCTTTGAAGTCGAAGCGGGTGCCGATCTCGCGGTTGGATTGGTCGACCGCGTTGCGGACCTCTTGCAGGTCCAGCTCGGAGACGGTATCAAACGTTGGCATGGGCTATATCGATGGTTGCTGGCGTCGGTTGTACGATAGAGCAACGGGCGCTGAAGTTCCACCTTTGTGGTCAGGCGCGTGGGTGATGGGTCGCGTGCAGCTGCCGCAGCCGCTCCTTGGCAACATGGGTGTAGATCTGGGTGGTCGAAAGGTCGCTGTGACCAAGCAGCATCTGAACCACGCGCAGGTCGGCGCCATGGTTGAGCAGATGGGTCGCGAAGGCGTGGCGCACGGTATGCGGGGACAGGGGCTTGACGATGCCGGCCTGCTGGGCGTAGCGCTTGATCAGCTGCCAGAACGCCTGCCGCGTCAGGCAGGGGCTGCGATTGGTCGGGAACAGGTAGTCACTGGTGCGTGCCCCGAGCAGCGCCCCGCGTGCGCCGCGCAGGTACGCGGCGAGCCAAGCCGCAGCCTCCTCCCCCAGCGGCACCAGCCGTTCCTTGTCGCCCTTGCCGGTGACGCGCACCACGCCCTGGGTCAGGCTGATCGCCGATGGGGTCAGCTCCACCAGCTCGGTGACGCGCAGCCCGCAGGCATAGAGCAGCTCCAACATGGTGCGATCACGATGGCCGCGGGGGTCGCTGGTGTCCGGGGCCGCCAACAGCGCCTCGACCTCGACCTCGGTCAAGCTGCCGGGCAGCGGTCGGCCCAGCTTCGGCGCATCGATCCGCGCCGTCGGGTCCTCCGGGATTTGGCCCTGGCGAGCCAGGTGGCCGTAGAACTGGCGCAGGCAGGACAGGGATCTGGCCGTGGACCGGGGGCGCCGGCCCGCGCGCGCCAGCACCGCCAGGTAGTCCAGCAGGTCCGCGCGCGCGGCCTGCGGCAGCTCACGCCGCCGGTCCGCCGCCAGCCAGCCGGCGAAGGCGCGCAGATCGGACTGGTAGGCGGACAGGGTGTTGCGGCTCAGGCCCCGCTCCAGCCAGAGCGCGTCGGCAAAGGCCTCGATCAGGGCGCGCTGGGTGTCGTTCAGGCGCATCGCGGATCGGCCCCCTCGTGGTCGAGCAGCCAGCGCTTGATCCCCAGCAGCCGGCCGTCGCGGTCGCCGGCAAAGCCGCCGAGCCCCTGCGCGGCCACCACCCGATGACAGGGGATGACCAACGGACAGGGGTTTGCCCGGCAGGCATTGCCGACGGCGCGGGCGCCGCTGCCCATCTCGGCGGCCAGGGCGCCGTAGGTCCGGGTCAGCCCGGCCGGGATGTGGGCGATCAGGTCCCAGACCCGGCGCTGGAAGGCGGTGCCCTGCAGGCGCAGCGGAATCCGCGGGCGATGGGCACCATCGCGAAGGTAGGCGGTCAGCTCGTCGCTGACCCAGGCCGGCGCGCAGGCGTCGGTGGACGCCAAGGCCGGAATCAGGTCGACCCGCGTCAAAGAGTCGCCGGTCCAGGACACGGCGACGGGTCCGAACGGGGTTGGGATCAGCGCGGAGTAGCTCACGGGACATCCCTCATCTGCTGGGCCGACGCCCATGCGGCGACCGTCGAGACGCGACTGTACCCGCAAAGGCCGCCAGCTCGCAAAGGCGGAGCGGTGTCACACCGCCGAGCGGCGCCCGCCCGCGCACCCGCATCCGTCGCCGCCCGGCGGGTTGCGTTATAGTCGCGGCATACTCCGCCACCGGCAAGATTCCGATACCGACAGTGACCGACAACGACCCCGACCGCTACTGGGAGCAGATCCCGCTGGCCGAGATGGACCGCACCCAATGGGAAGCACTCTGCGACGGCTGCGCCAAGTGCTGCGTGCACAAATTTGTAGATGATGAGAACGGCCGGCTGCACTACACCGACGTCGCCTGTCGGCTGCTGGATCAAGACACCTGCGGCTGTACCGACTACCCCAACCGCTCCCGGCTCGTCTCCGACTGCGTGACCCTGACCCCGGCCGTGCTTGCCGACCCCACCTGGCTGCCCGAGACCTGCGCCTACCGCCTGGTGGCCCAGGGCAACCCGCTGCCGGACTGGCATCCACTGCTGAGCGGTGATCCCGAGTCCGTCCCGCGCGCAGGGCACAGCGTGCGCGGGCGGGTCACCTGCGAGACGCGCGCGGGTGATCCGTTGATGCGGCTGATCGATTGGATTCGCTGAGCGCCGTAGCCGATATCGACCGCGATTACGATCACGATTACGATTACGATTACGATTACGATTACGATTACGACAACGACAACGACAACGACAACGACTAAGACCGAGCGCATGTCACAGTCCCCATTGGTCCTCGCCTCCACGTCGCGCTACCGCCGCGCCCTGCTCGAGCAACTCGGGCTGCGCTTCGCCGCCGCGTCCCCCGACATCGACGAGACCCGCCGGCCGAACGAGCCGCCCGAGGCCTTGGTGCAGCGCCTGGCCGAGGCCAAGGCCCGCGCCGTTGCCGACGCCCACCCCGACGCGCTGATCATCGGCTCCGACCAGGTGGCCTGCCTGGACGATCAGGTCCTGGGCAAGCCCGGCGAGCGTCCCCGCGCCGTCGCCCAGCTGCGCGCCGCCAGCGGTCGCTCGGTCCTGTTCCTGACCGGGCTCTGTCTGCTGCATGCCCCGACCGGCAAGGCGCGGGTGCTCTGCGAGCCGTTCCAGGTCCGGTTTCGCCCACTGACCGACGCACAGATCGCCGCCTATGTGGATCGCGAGCAGCCCTATGACTGCGCCGGCAGCTTCAAGTCCGAAGGGCTCGGCATCGCGCTGTTCGAGGGGCTTGAGGGCGATGACCCGAACGCGCTGATCGGCCTGCCGTTGATCCGTTTGATCGCGTTGCTGGCCGAGGCCGGGATCGACGTGCTGACCGACCCGATTGGGCCACCCGTCACCGACTGATCGGCATCCGCGACGGACTTGACCCGGACCGATCGGGCGATACAGATCCCATTAGTCAAGGTTCAGAAACAAGTGGTGCAGACGCAACCACGAAACGGCCAATCAAAAGGTTCAGCGAGCGGGGGTCTGCGCCACTTGTTTCTGAACCGATCCTTAGCGTCGTCCACGGAGCAACCAGCTTCCGCCCCACAAGGCCCGACCAGCCCCGACCAGCCCCGATGATCACGACCCTGACCCGACTCCGCGTCGCCTCGCTGCTGCTGACCTTGCTGCCGGCCCTCTGGAGCGCCGGCACCCAAGCGGCACTGCCGTCCTAGGTCGACGGCAAGCCGCTGCCCAGTCTGGCCCCGATGCTGGAGCGGGTCCTGCCCGCGGTGGTCAACATCTCCACCGTGACGCAGATCGCCGCCGCCCACCACCCGCTGCTGCGCGACCCGTTCTTCCGACACTTCATCCCCGGCGAGCGCATCGACCCGGCCCTCGAAGGCGCCCTCATGGGCGAGGTCCGACGTCGCGCCCGCCACCGCGCCACGCGCTACGTCGCCATCGGCCCGCTGCGCCCGGAGAGCCCGGCCTGGCTGTCCGGGCTGCGCGAGGGCGACCTGATCCTCGGGGTCAACCGCGTGGCCGTCGACAGCCTGCGGGCGCTGAAACGGGCGTCGTCCCAGGCCGGCGGGCTCTACAGCCTGCAGCTCCTACGCGACGGCCAGGTGCTTCAGCTCAGCCGCCGCTGAACGGCCGAGCACAGCCCGCGAGGGCAGCGCGCCGCTGACGCTGATCGCCCTCGCCGAGGCGCTGCTTGATGACTGACCGCAGCGGGCAAGCCGCTTGCGGCGATTGACCGAGAAGCCGCCGAAGGCTACTGTCGCACGCCGGCCGTCGATCTCCGACGCATCGCCGGACACCGAATCCACGGCCCAAGCCGAACAGTGCGCCGACCCATTAACATCGCCTTCACCGTTGTCGACCGATTGATTTTCGGCCCGGGCCTGATCGTCTTCCTCCAGATCCCCAAGTTCGTCGACAGGGACTACGCGCAAGGGCTGATCGGCCATCGCGATTCGAGCCGGGTGTACCGCTGGAGCCCACCAGTATCCTGTTCGGGGTTGCCGGCGGCCTCCTGTTGAGCCTGCTGACCCTGGCGCCGGTGCGCCTGCTCATGGCCCGGAGGTCGCGCAAGGTCGGATGACGCCGAGCACAGACATCGATCGCCCACCAACACCATCATAGGGGAGCCCCGACCCATGGCGACGCGGCCATTGACCCATCACGAGATCCTGACCTTCGTCGCCCCGTTCAGCGCCCGGGGCCTGAAGGTCGACCTGCCCAACAGCGACCGCGCCGCCCGCCGGCTGCGCTTTCAAGGCACGCACCACCCGGCCCGACCCGATGCCGACCTGCCCGCCCTGCGCGAGGTCTTAGAGCTGGACTGCCCGCGCCCGGGCCGCTTCAAGCTGCTGCGCCGCTTCACCGCCGCCGACGACACCAGCGCCACCATCGAGGCCGCCGGCAGCGACCCGGCGGCACTGATCGAGCGCGTGGGCCGGCTCTCCGCCGAGCGCCTGTTCATCGTCCGCCACGGGGTGCCCATCGCCCGCAGCTACCGCGTCGACAGCCCCGACCCGGAGCAGCCGGCCCATCCGTCGCTGATCGCCGCCGAAGGCCGCCCCGCCGACGTCCTGTTCCAGCTCGACGCCCGCCGCGGTTACGGCCTGCCGGCACAGATCGAACTCACCGCCGGACCCGGCCTGCTCCTGTTCGCCCCGGAGGACCTGCTCGCCGTCCTCGGCTGGCGCTGGCGCCCGCTGCGCCGCTTCGGCCCGCGCTGGCGCGGCACGCTCAAGGTCAAGCGCCGCGATCCGGCGCGCACCGCCGAGCTGGAGGAGGCCGTCGACCAGGCCGTCGGCCACCTGACGCGGACCCTGGAGGCGGCGCCGGCGGCCTATGACCCGCGCTTTCGGCTGCGGCGCTGGCGGGTCGCGGTGCAGCGCGCCATCCCGCTGTCCATCGGCCTGGGGCTACTCGCCGCCACGCCGCTGCTCCAGTTCGTCGAGCTGGCCGACGACTCGCTGGTCAAGATGTTCATCTTCCACATGCCCCCGATCCTGCTGCTGGCCTTCTTCTCCTTCCGCGAGCTGCCGCGCATCGAGATCCCGCGGCGGCCCCGGCCGCTGACCCAAGCGGCCTGGATCGGCCCGGAGCCCGTCAAGGCCCGGGGCGGGCGCCGCCGCAAAGCCACGGCAAAGCCCGCGGTTGAGACCGAGACCGCTTGACCCCTACTCAGAGCCCAAACCTGCCCATCAGAGGACGCACCATGAACCTTTACCGAGCCCTGACGCTGGCGGCACTGCTGGCCGCCGGGACCGCCGCCTTCGCCGCCGACGGCCTGATCGAGATCCAAAGCCCCAGGGGCGTCGCGCAAACCGCCGACCGGCTCGAAGCGCTGGTGCAGGCGCGCGGCTTGACGCTGTTTGCGCGCATCGACCACGCCGCCGGCGCGGCAAAGATCGATCAGACCCTGCGGCCGACCCAGCTGCTGATCTTCGGCAATCCCAAGGGCGGAACGCCGTTCATGCAGTGTGCTCAAACCATCGGCATCGACTTGCCGCTCAAGGCCCTGATCTGGGAGGACGCCGCCGGCCAGGTCTGGATCGGCTACAACGACCCGCGCTTCATTGCCGAGCGCCACGCCGCCGCCGACTGCCCGGTTGCCGACCAGCTCAGCGCGGCGCTGCAGACGCTGGCGGCAGAGGCCGTCGCGCCCTGAGGACCCGCATATGCAAGGCAACCCGATGAACATCCCCGCCGTCTCCATCGCCGCGGCCAAGAGCGCACTGCAGGAGCAATACGCCGACCCGATCCTGCGTCAGCGCGCCTCGATGCTCTGGGGCACCCGCGGCGTCGGCAAGTCCTCCGTCGTGCGCCAGGTGGCGGAGCACTTCAAGGTCCCGCTGATCGACCTGCGCCTCACCACCATCGAGCCCGTCGACATCCGCGGCGCCATCTTCGCCGACGAGGGCCAGGGCAAGACGGTCTGGTTCCCGCCCGAGTTCCTGCCCGGCGCAGATCAAAGCGAAGGCATCCTGTTCCTCGATGAGCTGACGGCGGCCGACCAGCGCCTGCAGATCTCCGCCTACTCGCTGATCCTCGACCGCCGCGTCGGCCACTACCAGCTGCCCGACGGCTGGCAGGTGGTCGCCGCCGGCAACGCCGCCTTCCACGGCGCCGTCAGCCACGACATGGGTACGGCGCTGGCGGACCGGATGTTCCACTTCAACGTCCAGACCGTCATCGATGCCTTCCTGGACTACGCCATCGCCCACGCCTTTGCCCCCGAGGTCATGGCCTATCTCAAGGTCCGCCCCGACCGCCTCGACGACACCCAGTCCCAGCTCGCCAACGACCACCTGGTCGGCGCCAGCCCCCGCGGCTGGGAGGACATCTCCAACGTCCTGCGCTCGAACATCTCCGACAGCGCCAAGCGCGTCTTCGTCCAGGGCCGCATCGGCGCCGGCAACGCGGCGGAGTTCTTCGGCGTGCTGAAGGAGATCCAGGCCGGGGTCGACGTGCTGGCGCTGCTCGCCGCCGAGCCCGGCGAGGCCACCGCCGCGCTGCTGCCGACCACGCTCGATGGCCTCTACGGCATGGTCTACGCCCTGCTCGGCGCCGCCACCGACGAGGACAGCATGGCCCGCGCGCTGGCCATCATCGAGCAGCTCCCCGACACCCGCGGCAGCACCCCGCTGCCGATCCGCGAGGCCCAGACCCTGGCCATGGAGCTGATGTTCCAGAAGGCCCTCGATCAGGGCCTGGAGGGCGCCGTGCTCGCCAGCCCCGCCTACGCCCGCTATATGGCCGAGCGCGAGCGCGCCGACCTCAATGGCTGACGCCCACGCGCTCCACGAGCACCGCGGCACCCGCGCCATCCAGAAGATGGTCGAGCTGGCCCCGTCCACCGGCGGCCTGGCGCTGTGGATTCGCCACGTCGACCTCGACGACGACGAGGCCGACATCCTCACCGCCGCCAACGACGGCACCACCATCTACTACGGCCCCGGGTTCGAGCGCCTGGGCCTGCCCGAGCAGATCGGCCAGGTCGCCCATCAGGTCCTGCACGTCGCCCTGCGCCACCCCCAGCGCCAGCTGGAGCTCGGCCGGCTCATCGGCGACGTCGACGCCGACCTCTACAACATCTGCGCCGACGCCATCGTCAACGCCGCCCTGAGTCACCTGGGCTGGCTGGAGGTGCCCAGCGCATCAGTCAACCTCGAAGACCTGCTGCGCACCGTGCTCGACTGCCGCCAGAGCACCGAGGCGGCGCTGTTGGAATGGGACCTGGAGCGGCTCTACCGCGCCGTTGACGATCGCGGTACCGAAGACCCCAACCGCCGCGCCAACCGCCGCTGGAGCAAGCGCCGCAGCGCCGCCGGCGGCCAAGGCAAACCGAGCCCGGGCCAACGCAGCGAGCACGCGGCCGACAGCGGCGAGCAGACCGCCCCGCGCGCCGACGGCCCCCACGCCGCCCGCACCCGCATGCTCGGCGCCAACAGCCCCCGCGACCTGTTGCCCAGCGCCGACGACAGCAAACCCGAGCGCGAGGCCGAGCAGGCGCGCGAATGGCGCGAGCGCATCACCCGCGCCCACGCCGGCGACGGCGAGCACTCCATCCTCCGCGCCCTGCTCGCCGATCTGCCCAAGGTCCGCACCCCCTGGGAGCAGCTGCTGCGCACCCAGCTCTGCCGCGGTCTCTCCCAGCGCCCGGGGCTGTCCTGGTCGCGCCCGTCGCGCTCCTATCTGGCCAATGGTGGTCGCACCGCCGACGGCCGGCGCATGCCCTGGGAGCCCGGTCGCGCCTACGCCACCGCCGTCTCCCGACTGATCGTCATGGTCGACGTCTCCGGCTCCATCGAAAACCCGCTGCTGGAGCGCTTCGCCCGCGAGATCGAGGCCATCAGCCGGCGCATGGAGGCGTCCGTCACCGTCATCATCGGCGATGACCGGGTGCGCGAGCAGCAGACCTTCAGCCCCGGCAGCTCCAACCTGCGCGGCATCCAATTCCAAGGCGGCGGCGGCACCGATTTCACCCCGCTGCTGAAGGCCGCCGAGCCCCACCGCCCGGACATCGGCGTCTTTCTCACCGACCTCGACGGCCCCGCCCACCATCGCCCGCGCTGGCCCGTCATCTGGGCCGTGCCCGTCGCCTGCCAGCACGCCCGGCACCCCTTCGGCACCAAGCTGGTCCTGGAGTAGCCGAACCTAGGATCGGTTCAGAAACAAGTGGCGCAGACGCCCGCTCGCTGAACCTTTTGATTGGCCGTTTCGCGGTTGCGCCTGCACCACTTGTTTCTGAACCTTGACTTAGGCGATTGCCGGAAATCGCCTCATAGGTCGACGCTCAGCGGTGCCGCAGCGTCCTTGGGCGGTCGCGGCGGGCGCTGCCGCCACAGCTCGGGCTCGGCGAAGCCCTGCCAGCCCCAGCGCAGCCAGCCGAGCAGGCGCCAGGCCAGCCACAGCGCCCAGGCCAGCATCAGCGCGCGATAGACCCAGATGGGCGCCGAGATCACCGTGATGGACGCGGGCTCGGCGGCTTGCCGGTCCAGGTACCAGCGCAGGCTGCCGGCGTTGGAGCCGTTGCCGGCGACCTGCATCTCGGGGCTGCCGAGCAGACCTTGCTGGACGGCGGCGAGCAGGGCCAGCAGCGCGGTGATGCTGAGCAGCACCAGGCCGATCTGGGCCAGGTTGAAGCCCCAACGCGACGCCTCGGCGCCGAGCCGTCGGCGCAGCCCGAGGGCGAACAGCCAGAGCACCACCAGGATCGCGAGCCAGGGCTCGACCTGGCTCAGGCCGATCCCCAGCAGCAGCCAGTCGATGCCCCCCAGCGGCGTCAGCCGCGAGCGCGCAAGGATGACGGCGAACACCGCCAGCACCAGCAACAGCCCCCAGAACAGCACGGCGGGCCCGACGCCGGGGCCGGCGACCCAGAGCAGCCAGCGGTCCTGCGGCAACTGCACCCGGGTCTCGGCATTGACGCCGGTGGTGCCCAGGTCCAGGGCGGCGGGTCGGTAGACGCCGGCGAGGCCGCCGGGCTCGCGCCAATCCAGGCGCACGCGCTGACTGCCGGGCACCAGGGGCAGGTCCAGCGCTTGTCCCTGCAACGCCAGCGGGCGCGGCTGATCATCGACGCTGAAGCGGGTGAGTTCGGCACCCTCGGGCAGCAGGATGCGGTGGCGACCGCCCTGGCTGCTGCGCAGACCGAGCTCGAGCTCGGCGTCGGTGGCGCGGCGCCCCGGGGTCAGGGTCAGGCTGCTGCGGTCCAGCGTCAGCGTCGGACCCGGCACGCCCACCGGGCGCGACAGCGACAGCGACAGCGTCTCGCCGGGCCAGGGCCGCCAGGTGGGCAGCCAGCGGTGGGCGGCGCTGAGGTTCTGCACCGGCGCGATGCCGTCGGTGCGCAGGTGCCAGAGCGGACTGACCTCCAGGCGCCAGACCTCGGTCAGCCGCGGGTCGTCGCCGGCGGTCAGGGTGAGGCGGTCCACCGGGGTCAGCGTCGACGACCAGCCCATGCCCTCCCGCCCGGGCGGCAGCGAGACCAGCAGCCGCGCGTCGTCGACCTGAAGCCCCGGCGTGTTCACCGCCTCCCCCGGCAGCAGCGGGACCCGCAGCGTCACCGGCGCCGCGGCCGGCGACAGCCGCTCGACCCGGGTCTCGACGGTCCAGTCCAGGCCGAAGCGCAGCGCGCGGCTGAGGCGCAGCAGCGGCGGCAGGGCGCGGTCGCTGTCCGCCGGCTGATCCGGGCCGGCGGCGACGCGCGGGCGCAGCAGCCGTAGCTGCTCGCCCGGCCGGCCATCGGCGCCGACCCCCTCCAGCTGCCAGGGCGAGGGCAGCCGCGCCTGCAGCTGGCGCGGTCGCAGCGGCAGCGGGATGTCGATCTGGCCGGCGGCCGGCAGCGGCCCGGTGAGCACCAGCAGGTGGCGACCCGCCGGGACCGGGGCCCCCAAGGTGCCGCCGCTGCCGCGACGCATGGCCGCCAGCGGCTCGCCGTCCAGGGTCAGGGCGGTGGGCGACCAACCCTCGGCGGTGCCGGGCAGCGGCAGCGCCACCGCCGCTTGTGCATCCACCACCAGCGCCAGCCGCAGGCTGTCGGCGTCCAGCGTCAGGTCGGCGCGGGCGATCTCGGCGCAGCGCGGCAGGCAGTCCGGCGGCGCCAGCAGCCGTTGGCGCAGCTCCTCGAGCAAGGTCTCCGGCGGGAAGGCCGCGGCCGGCTGGGCCAGGCCGTCCCCCGCCGGCACCAGCAGCGCCATCCCCAGCACCGCCGCGGCGGTGGAGGCCGTCGCCGGGGGCTTGCCGAGCCGGAGCACCCCGGCCAGCCGCAGCCCGAGCAGCACCACCAGCACCAGCCGCACCAGGGCCAGACCCAGCGCCGCCGCGGGCGGCAGCAGCCAGAGCCGGACCTGGTGGTCCGTGGCCACCGGCCCGCTCCAGCTCAGCGTGAAGCTGCGCCAGCTCCAGGTGGGCACGCCGGCACCGGTCTGGACCCGGGCGTTCGGGTCCAGGGTCGGCAGGGCCTTTTGAGCGATGATGCGCCCCGCCGGCGGTGCCGGCGACGCGGCCTTCAGGCGCTGTCGGGCCACCGAGACGGGGCTGGGCACGCTGGCCTCCTGCTCCGGCAGCGCATCATCGACGTTGCTGAAGCGCGACATCGGCGCCGCGGCGCCCTCCCCCGACGCCACCTGGACATGCCCGCCTCCGCCGCGCTGGTCGAGCTGCGGGAACAGCCCGTCGCGGACCTCGGTGACCAGAAACGGCAGCGCGATCACCGCCAGCACGATCAACGCGGCGCGATAGTAGAACCGCAACAGCCCGCGCAGGCGGCGGAACGCCGGCCTTGCGGCGTCCGTGGGCAGCACCCGCAGCAGGGCCGCCGCCACCAGGATGTGCAGCCAGACCCAGCGCGGGGCGCCGGGCTCGGGCCAGATCAGCACCAGCGTCGCCAGGGCCACCAGCCCCCAGGGCCAGCCCCAGAGCCGGCCTATGCCCAAGGCCGCGATCAGCACCAGGAAGATGTCCAGCAGCGACCAGCGCCCGAGCCAGCTGTCGGGCAGGTTGTCGACCCCGGCCACCGCCAGCAGGTCCCAGCCCGGCGGCAGGTGCAGCCGGGTGCGGATGCCGTCGAAGGGCAGCGCCCAGCCCGACGCGGGCAGCGCGGCGACCAGGCCCACCGGCCCGCTGTCGATACGGGCATCGGCCAGCAGGTCGAGCCGGCCCTGGCGCACCTCGACCCCGGCCGGCCGGTTGCCCTCGCCGAGCGTGGTGATGAAGCGCGGCTGGCCGCCGACGCGCACCTGGCCCAGGGCCAGCACCGGCTCCGCGTCCAGCCGCCAGCGCTGCTCGAGCTGGCCCGAGATGCGGTCGCGCACGCTGAAGGCATCGGCGCTGTAGTCGAGCCAGAGGTCGCGCGCCAGGCGCAGCCGGTCCACGCCGAGGGCGCCCCGGCGCAGCTGGGTCAGGCCCATGGTCTCGCCGGGGCGCAGCAGGTAGGCGGGCAGCGCCCGCCAGTCGTCGGGCAGCCGGGTCTGGCGCGGGTCCACCGGGTCGACGCCGGTGATCTCGACCTGGCGCAGCTGCGGATGGGCGGCGAACACCCAGACCTCGTGATCCGGCCAGGGCGCCGGCGCGGCGTTCCAACCCAGGGCATCCACCGGCCCCGGGTGGTGGCTGTCGATGCTCAGCACCCAGCGCCCGGGGCGCACCTGCAGCTGCAGGCTGCCGGCCGCATCGCCGTCCAGCAGCCGGGCCGGCAGCGGGCTGTCGATGGCCAGCGGGATGCCCCCCGGCAGCAGCACCGGCCCGAGCTGGATCTCCCGCGCCTGGCCGGCCACGTCCAGGGCCAGCCGGGTCTGCACCCGCAGCGGGATGTCGTCGTCGATCCGGCGCATCACCTCCAACATCAGCGCATCGGGCTCGGCGGCGGCCCGGTCGCGGTCTGCCTCGCCGAGCCAGAGCCCTTGGTCGTCACGGCGCGGGGCCGTCATCGGCTGCCCGTCGAGCACCAGCGTCAGCAGGCCGATCTGCGCCGGCACCGGCAGCACCCGCGGCCGGCGCGGCCAGCTGAAACGGCCGCTGAGCTTGTGCACGCCGGCCGGCAGCCGCAGCATCGGCCGGCCGTCGTGCTCCACCACCGGGACCGCCTCGGCATCGGCCGTCACCTGCTCCGGCCAGTAGGCACCGCCGCCGGGCAGCGGCACCGGGGCCTCGGCGTCGAGCCGCCAGGTCTGCTCGAAGCGCCCGCCGGCGGCGTTCAGGTCCAGCACCAGCGGCCCCGGCCAGGCGCAGACGCGCTCGCCATCGTCACCGAGGGGACAGGCACGTCGGTCTTGGTCGTCGAGCACCCAGTCGACCCAGGGCGCCAGGGCGTCGGGGATCGGCGGCTGCTCGGCGGCGAGGGCGAATCGCCCGTGCAGCAGCACGAGCAGAAGCAGGAGGAGAAACGCGGCGCTGGCTCGGGGGTGGGCTTTGGTCATGCTCGGGCCTCGGGGCGGCGGGGGCGGCGGGGCTGGTGGTCCTGCGCCATGGTCTCACACGGGGCGCGGCGAGACGATGGTCAGCGGCGCAGCGGACCGAAGTTGGCCTCCAGCCGATCGGCCGGCACCACCAGCCAGTCGGTCAGGCGGGCAATGCCGTCGTCGGCCAGCCGCGCGCAGCCGTCGTGGGGCAGCAGCAGCGCCGAAGGCCAGTGCGGATCGCGGAAGGCCAGGGCCTGCATCGGCGCGGTCCAGTCGTCGATCACGGCCATCCAGGGCCATTGCAGCGAGAACGGCTGCTGCGGCCCGACCGGGATACAAGCGGCATCGGTGCTCGCCAGCAGGTCCGCCAGCGCGTGGGTCGCCGTCCACCAGGCCACCGATCGACCGAGCGCCAGCAGCAGGATCAGGGCCGCCAGCAACAGCGCCGGGCGCGCCGCGGTGGCGAGCGGGAGCGGCGCCGGCCGGCAGCGGATCACCAGCGCGGCAATGGCCATCAGCGCCAGGCCGATGGGATAGGTCAGCGCGGCCTTCAGCTCGATGCCCGTGCCCAGGACGAACCCGAGCGCGGTCATCAGGACGAGCATGGACAGGATGCCGAGCAGCCCGCCGATCAGCCCGCCCATCAGCCAACCCGCCCCCCTCCCCGAGCGCAGCAGCCGCCAGCCGATCAGCAGGCCCAGCACCAGCACCAGGCCCAGCAGCACCGTGAGCAGTGCCGTCGGCGGCAACAGATAGCCCAGGGCGCTCTCGCCTTGGGTGCGGGCGCGCTCGTAGTCGTTCAGGCCCACCGCCGTCCAGCCAAGCCGCAACAGCGCCGAGCCCGCCATCAGCCCGGCGGTCAGCCGCGTCCCTATCGGCCAGGAACCCTCGCGCCAGCCCCCGGCAAGGGCCGCAGCCGCCAGCAGCAGGGCCGGCGCGAACGCCAGCGGATGCAGCAGCGCCAGCGTCGGGGCGAGCAGCAGGGTGTAGATCCGGGTCCCCGGCCCGTGCGGGCGCAGCATCAGCGCCAGCAGCGCCGGCCAGCTCAGGATCAGCGCCAGCATCAGCTCCGAGACGCTGGAGAAATTGATCTGCAGGGCCAGAAACGACAACAGCACCAGCAGCATCAGCGCCGGCGCGCGCCGACGCAGGAGCAGCCAGCAGCCGAGCAGCGCGAGCACCGGCACCAGCGCATAGCCGACGCTGAACAGCGCCCGCAGCAGCACCGGATCATCGCTCAACCCCAGGCCCAGCAGCGCCGGCAGCTGCGGCAGTGCCGCGGCATAGCGGCCGTTCGGGATCAGCGGCCCGTCTTCGAGCAGCATGGCAACGAAATAGTGGGCGCCGTCGCCGAACAGCGGCAGCCCCACCGCCGCCACCACGGCGTAGCCGAGCACCACCAGCACCAGGGCCAGGTCCATCAGACCGAGGGCACTGATGCCGCAGTCAGCCGCTGCATGTCGGCCCTTACCCACGGCTAACTAGGCCCCCGCGACGCGATGGGCGCGGCGGGGCGTCTCGGCGACGCCGGGATGGGCGCGCGGATGCCCCTCGCCCATGGTTGATCAGCCCCCCGTCGGGATCGAGAACGTCCAGAAGTTCACCACAAAGTGCGTCAAGATCCCGGCGAAGTAGCCCAGCACGATGTACTTGGTAAACCGCAGGTGCTCGAAGAAGGTATAGATGCCCCGCGTCTGCCCCATCAGCGCGACACCGGCCGCGGAGCCGATGGAGAGCAGGCTGCCGCCGATGCCGGCGGTCAGGGTAACGAGCAGCCATTGGCCCTCGGACATCTCCGGGCTCATGGTCAATACGGCGAACATTACCGGGATGTTGTCCACCACGGCGGAGAGGATGCCGACCAGGGTATTGGCAACGGTGGGCCCCAGGTCGGCGTAGGCGAACTGGGATAGCAGCTCCAAATAGCCGATAAAGCCGAGGGCGCCGACGCACAGGACCACGCCGTAGAAGAACAGCAGCGTGTCCCATTCCGCGCGGGCGACCTTGTTGAAGATGTCGAAGGGCATGGTGTCCTCGACGGTACCGCACCTCACCGTTGAAGACTCGCCGGTCTTTTGCAGATAGAAGCCGAACAGTTTCAGGTAGGCAAGGCCGGTCATCATCCCGAGCACCGGCGGCAGCTCATAGAAATTGTGCACGCTGACCGCGGTGGCGATGGTCAGCAGAAACAGCAGCATGACGCGCTTGGCGCCCCGCTTCATCTGCACCCGTTCGTCCGACGGCGGCGGCGCGAGATCGGGGACGGCGCGCTGCATGAAGTAGGCCGGCACCAAGAAGCTGACCAGCGACGGGATAAACAGCAGGAAGAAGCTGTAAAAACCGATGATGCCCTTCTGCCAGACCATCAGCGTGGTGATGTCCCCGAATGGACTGAAGGCGCCCCCGGCATTGGCGGCGACGACGATGTTGACGGAGCTCAGCACGACGAAGCGCCGGTTGTCGGCCCCGACCGCCATGATGACGGCACACATCAACAGCGCGGTGGTCAGGTTGTCCGCCACCGGCGAGATGAAGAATGCCAAAAAGCCGGTCAGCCAGAACAGCTTGCGATAGCTGAAGCCGCTGCGCACCAGCCAGGCCCGCAGCGCATCGAAGACCCGGCGTTCCTCCATCGTGTTGATGTAGGTCATGGCCACGAGCAGGAACAGAAACAGCTCGGAAAATTCCAGGATGTTGTGCCGCACCGCATCGCCCACCGCATGGGAGACGCCCCCATGGTCGCTGTAGTAGACGGCGATCAAGATCCAGATCACACCCGCCGCCAGCACCACCGGCTTGGATTTCTTGAGACCGGTAAGCTCCTCGGCCATCACCAGCAGATAGGCCACCACAAAGATCGCAATGGCCGAGAAGCCGGCCCAGGTGGTGGTCAAGTCCAGATCCACGGAGGCGCCGGAGGCCCAGGCCGTCGGCGCGAAAAACAGCGTCGAGATCACCAGCGGCAGCGCTTGCCGAGGCGCGGGGAGGGTTTTCATCGGTCTTGGCTCCAGCGGATTGAAGGACAACCTAAGGATCGGTTCAAAAACAAGTGGTGCAGACGCCCGCTCGCTGAGCCTTTGGATTGGCCGTTTCGTGGTTTCGTCTGCACCACTTGTTTCTGAACCTTGACTCAGCGGCAGAGTCGGGGCCAAGCCGGCCCGTCGCTTCAGGACTCGTCGGCGCTCGTCGTTGGCAGTTTCTCGGACGCCTTTGATTGCACCCACAGCATCCCGGCGTCGGCCCGCGAGATGAGCCAATACGAGATGCCGAGTGCCAAGACGATGGCGGCGATGCCGACCAGATCCCCCGCCGTGTATTTTTCCATATCCAGTACGATGACCTTTCGTGCGATGGCCATCAGCGCCGTCGCCAGCACGAGCTTGACCGGAAACACGTCGGTTCTGATGTAGAGCGTGATGTTGCTGAAGATCTCATAGGCGATCAGCACGGCCAAGAAGGCGCCGAAGGTCTGGATGATGTCGGGGATGATGAAGTACGGCGCCTGCGCGAGGTTCAGATAGACCGTGCGCAGCACGCTCACCACGCCTTCGATGATCACCAGGACCATGGCGATCGCCAGCGCATAGGCGGCGATGCGCAAAATCCAATGCAGGGAGCGCAGCACCGGGTCTTCGGCGTCGGCGGGAAGCTCGGCATGGGGCTGCGGTTGCTCGGAACTCATGGCGGATTCCCTCAGGGTTGGGTTGCGATCGTCGTTCGGCGGCAGTCGGAGGAACCGCCGTGGTGTTCCGCCGTACCCGGGCTAGCGTCGAGACGCCTGCCCCGGGCCGGTCTCAATGCCGTAAAGTTAGGCGGTGGGATCGGCTTCCAGCCGCGACGGTCGCCGCGCGAGCCGAGTCGCGGCTTGAAGCCGCTCCCACAAAGCGCTCCCATCGCTCGCTAACTCAATGGCATTGGGGTCGGTCTCCCTACCCCCGTCGTCATCGACGACGCGGGGGGATATCTCCCGGCGTTGGCCTGCCGGTGCGCGGCGCCGAGCGGCCCCAGCCGCGGCTGGACCAGCGCTCGGACCTCTGTCGCCGGGGGCACGGCGGTAGCATACTCGGACTTGGCCGACCAAGCTGCTGCGTCCGCGGTCGCGATCAGCAGCATGGCCGCCGCCGCGGCCCTCGCCCATGTGGGCGGCTTGCACCATCGAATTTTCGCCATGGCAGTCTCTCCAATGGTTGCGGCGGGGTCCCGTCGACCGTCGCCCTGGTTGCAGTTGTTGCATCGACGGTTGCGGCTTTCAACGGCCGGCGCACAATACCGGGGGCTTGTCATGGTCGATTGCGCATCGTCTATTGCTGACCGCCCGGAATTTCGATGACTCCCTCGGTCGAGCCGGCCCCACAATTTATTCGCAAGGTTGCATGCGGACGGCATCCCATCAACCGAGGCAGCCGCCGGCCTCGCCGCGGCGACCTGTTGAACCTGTCTTGGCCGAGCAGAGAGGAGCAAGTACGTGGAACCATTGCTGGAGTTTCTGACGCGTCTGCTGACGCAGTTTCAATCCCCGACCCTCGCGTTCCTGATCGGCGGCATCGTCATAGCCGCCATGGGCTCACGCCTGGAGATCCCCGAGTCGATCTATAAGTTCGTCGTCTTCATGCTGCTGATGCGCGTGGGACTTGAAGGCGGCATGTCCATTCGCGAGGCCAATCTCGCGGACATGCTGCTGCCGGCGTTCTTCGCGGTCGTGATCGGCTGTGCCGCCGTCCTGATCGGCCGCTACACGCTCGCGCTGCTGCCCAGCGTCCGCACCGAAGACGGCATCGCCACCGCCGGGCTGTTCGGCGCCGTCAGCGGCTCGACCCTGGCTGCGGCCATCGTGGTGCTGGAGAGCGAGGCCATCGACTACGAACATTGGGCACCGGCCCTGTACCCGTTCATGGACATCCCGGCGCTGGTTCTGGCCATTGTGCTCGCCAACCTGTACCTGAAGCGTACCTGAAGCGCAAGCACGGCTCCGGCGACAAGGTCGCGGTTTGGCCCATCGTCAAGGAGAGCCTGCAGGGCTCGGCGCTCAGCGCACTGCTGCTGGGCATCGCCCTGGGCCTGCTGACCAATCCCGCATCGGTGTTCGAGGGCTTCTACGACCCGCTGTTCCGCGGCCTGCTCTCGGTGCTGATTCGGCGGCGCCCGCCCCCGGCCGGTCGGTGGCCCGCCGCCCCCCCTGCCCCCCCCCCGCCCCGGGGTGGTCTGCTCGTGGTCTCGCCGGCTCGCTCCTCTCCTCCCCGCGCGCCGTCCGCGCCCGCCGGCCCCCCCCGCGCGCCGCCCCCGCCGCCGGCGGGCGCCCGCTCACCGGCCCCGGCCGCCCCCCCCCAACCCTGGAGGTCATCCCACCAGCGACACCCTGGCCAGGGGATCGCCGATCGGGTCGCCGAGTCTTCGGCAACTTCTCCGGCATCGCGTATATCGACAGCGTCGAGGTGTTGTACGCCCACGGTCTGTAGGGGCCTTGCAGCCCGACGGGCGGAAGCCGACAGCGGTTCCGCCGGTTGGGCGGCATGCGGCCGAAAGCGCGATGGCAGGGGTCATGCCCGCGTGTTCGCCCGGGCGGGGCTGATGCTCTATGCTATGCCGCAATGCGCGATCGCCCATGTTCACGCGGCATGTGTCCTCTTCGGGCGCCGGCGGTGCTGAGCGCGACATCAACCGATCATCAAAGGCCCCGCCCATGGCTCCATTCCCCTATGCCCACGCCAGCGCCACCGATTGGCGTGTCGCCGTCGACCAGGTCATTGCCGAGCTGGCCCCGCAGCTGAACGGCCCGGCACCCGCGCTGGGCTTTGTCTACCTCACCGACGCCGTCAACGCCCATGTCGACCAGGTCCTGGCGATGTTGCAGGCCGCCACCGGCGTGCCGCATTGGGTCGGCGCCGTCGGCATCGGCATCTGCGCCACCGGCGTCGAGTACTACGAGCAGCCGGCGCTGGCCGTCATGCTCGCCGATCTGCCCGCCGATGCCTTTCGCGTGTTCCCGCCCGTGGTCAAGGATCTGGCCGCCTTCGATGCCGCGCAACAGGCCTGGCTCGGCCAACCGCAGCCGTTTCTCGGCCTGGTCCACGGCGATCCGTCGAATCCGCTGACCGAGGGCCTGATCACCCAGCTCGCCGAGCGCACGGCGGCCGGTTTCTTGGTCGGCGGACTCGCCAGCTCCGAGAGCAATGCCCGGGTCGTGGCCGATGCCCCGACCCAGGGCGGGGTCGCCGGGGTGATGTTCACTGACCAGGTCCCGATCCAGACCACCTTGACCCAGGGCTGCTCGCCCATCGGCCCGCACCGGGTCATGACCGAGGTCCAGCGCAACGTGCTGGTCAAGATCGACGGCCGGCCGGCGCTCGACGTCTTCCGCGAGGACATCGGCGAGGTCCTCGCGCGGGACATGTCCCGCATCGGCGGCTACATCTTCGCCGGCCTACCCATCGCCGGCTCCGACACCGGCGACTATCTGGTGCGCAACCTGCTCGGCGTCGACCTGGAGCAGAAGCTGCTGGCGGTGGGGGACCTGGTCGAGCAGGGGCAGCAGATCATGTTCTGCCGGCGCGACGCCGACAGCGCGCGCGACGACCTGCAGCGGATGCTCGACGGACTCGCCGGCCGTCTCTCCGGCCCGCCGCGGGGCGGGGTCTACATCTCCTGCCTCGGCCGCGGCGTCAACCTGTTCGGCGACGACTCCGCGGAGCTGCGCCTGATCCAGGACCGGCTCGGCGATTTTCCGTTGGTGGGGTTCTACGCCAACGGCGAGATCTCCCAGAACCGGCTGTACGGATATACCGGGGTGCTGATGGTGTTTGAGGACGCGGCCTGAGCGGCCGTCGCCTGTTCCGCCAGCCCCACCCTGCCCCCGCCCGCCTGTGGCGACGGCGGCTCGCTAGGCCCCGAGCTGCTCCCACAGCAGCTTCGCCGACACCGCCAGCGAGACGACCACCAGCACCGGCCGGATCAGTCGCGCGCCATGGCGCAGCACCAGATGGGCGCCGATCCAGCCGCCCATGAGCTGGCCGGCGGCCATGACCAGGGCCAGGTCCCAGGCGATATGGGCGCCGGTGCTGAACAGCAGCAGCGCCGCCAGGTTGCTGGTGAAGTTCAACAGCTTGGCGTGGGCCGTGGCCCCGCGCAGGCCCTCGCCGAGCAGGGCGACATAGGCAAACGCAAACAAGGTGCCCGTGCCCGGCCCGAAGAAGCCGTCGTACCAGCCCACGCCGAGCCCGATCAGCAGGGCGAAGGGGATCGGGCCGATGCGCCGACGCGAGCGCACATCCGAGACCCGCGGCGAGAGCAGAAAATAGACCGCGAAGCCGATCAACAGCACCGGCACCAGGCGCGCGAGCAGATCCGTGCTCAGCACCTGGACGGTCACCGCGCCGACGGCGGCACCCACAAAGGTGCAGACCACCGCCGGCAGCGAGCGGCGCAGATCGATGGCGCCGCAGCGGATGAAGCCGGCGGTGGCGGCGAAGGTGCCGAACACCCCCTGGGCCTTGTTCGTGGCCAGGGCCTGCACCGGCGGCAGGCCCGCCCACAGCAGCGCCGGCACCGTGATCAGGCCGCCGCCGCCGGCGATGGCATCCACCATCCCGGCGACCAGCGCCAGCGCGAACAGCAGGCCGAGGATCAGGGTCGGGTCGGACATCGGCCCTGGGCCGCGCGTGCGCGCAGGCGGGTGAACGACGCCGCACGCGCACCCGCGAATCGCTCGGCCATGGCGCGGCGCGCCCTCATTCGGGCATGCGCAGCACCTTCCAGACGCCGTCCACATGGCACATGTCGGCGACCGCCCGGCCGTCGGTGCCGCCGGCGTGGTTGCTGATCTCCAGGCGACGGCAGTCGCGACCGTGGTCGGTGAAGCTGCGCAGCACGGTCACGCTGCCGTGGCTGCCGGTGGCATCGTTGCGCCAGGTCTGGGGCTGATCATCGGCGGTGTCTGCGAGGGCGGCGTCCATGGCCGCCGACATCAGGGCCGCGTCCTCCCCGCGGAAGTAGCGCATGGCCCCTTGGTCGAGGAAGCCGTAGACCGAGGCCGAGGCCAGGGCGGGGATCAGCAGCATGGCGGCGAGCAGGGCGTTCGCCTTAGCAACGGACGGGATGCGCATCGGGTGGTCCTCTCGGCTGATGGAGCGAGGGTCGTATCATGCCAAATCGCGGGCCTTTGCGGTGGGCCAGTCAGTCGAACAGGTCGCGGAAGGCCTTGGTGAAGCGTTTGTAGGCGTCCCAGCCGTCCTTGTCCATGACCTGATCGATGACCCAGCGGTTCTCGTCCTCGCGCCCCATCAGCTGCTGGATCTCGAAGCCCAGGTGGCGCAGGAACGGGTAGCTCGGCCCCTCGTCGTCGAGCTTGAAGTCCGCGTATTCCCCCGAGCGCTGATTCAGCCGCTCCAGGAACGGGCTGCCGTAGTCGCCGACGCCGAGCAGGTCCTGGCTGTTGTCCTGCAGATGCTCCACGCACTTGCGCGCGAAGGCGGTGATCAGGGTGCGCCGGGCATCGTCGTCGAACATGCCGTGGGACAGGCGGTCGGCGACCTGGATGAGAAAGATCAGATACTCCTGGATCACATCCAGGCGCTGGGCGTCGTCGCGATAGACAAACCGCTGACAGTGCAGCGTGACCGCCTTGTCCACGCTGATGCGCCAGGCGATGAACGCCAGTGCGGTGGCGATCTCCGGCAGCGAGCGCTCGCCCTCGTCGTTCCACCAGTGAGACTTGATACGCAAAGCCATTGTTGCTCCTCGTCGGGCCCGTTCGCCCGCCGCGGGTTGGCAGCGGCGGGAACAGGCGCTACTGTTGTAGACCTAGTATTTTGGTCGGAAAAAGGGCGGACCGATGAATCCACACGCACTGAATGTCTTGGCGGAGACCGTACAGCACAACTGCCACATCTCCGATGCGCACCACGGTGCCGACTACTCCCTGCGTCGCGAGTGTGCGCCGCATCTAGAAGCTGGAGAGCTGGCGCTGGAGCTAATGGGCCGCGCCTTTGCCTGCTACGACTTCGACCGCGACCTGGACGGCTCGCTGGACGCCATGGCCGACCGCGAGATCGCCAACGCCCTGCTGCACGAGCAGGGCGAGGTCGCCGCCGGCAACCTGCTCGGCGAGCACTGGGGGCGGATGCTGCTCGACCTGGCCCAGACCCCGGCGGAGCTGATGGCGCGGGCCGTGCGCGACCACCTGGCCGACTGTCTGGTCACCCTACCCCGCCTGGCCGACGGCGCCGACGCCCCGGCGCTGCACTTCTACCTCGGCAACCTGACCCACCTGCGCCGCGACCTCTTCCCGGGCCTGGCCCTGGCCTACGATCGCTGGCACCAGGTCGGCGACGCCGCGCAGCTGGCGACGATCGCCGAGCGTGGGCGCGCGCACTGGGAGCGGATCGGCCGGCAGATGCTCGACCTGCACCGCCACCACGGGGTCGCGGCCGCCGGGCCGATCAAGGCGTTGGTGGAGGACAGCCGGCTGTAGGAGCCTGTCCGACTTAGGCTGCCGACCTGCAGCTCGGTCCCGGCCAGGTCCTCTAGGCGCACATCGGCCTGGGCCGAGACCTCAATGCCGATTGGGCCTTTCCTTGACCATGCCACCCTTAGTCAATGTTCAGAAACAAGTGGTGCAGACGCAACCACGAAATGGCCAATCAAAAGGTTCAGCGAGCGGGCGTCTGCGCCACTTGTTTCTGAACCGATCCTTAGGCCGAGCGCGTGGCGAAAGCGCAGTCGTGCCCGTTTCCCGAGCGCGGCGGGGCGATCACCACCGCCCTGGTCACCGAGGCGAATGATTCCGCGTCGGCATCGAACAGCTGTCCGAAACGCTCCGCGCCGCGGCGGGAAAGGGATTTGAGGCCGGATCGATGGAGGAGGTTTGGGCGGCCGTCGAGCCGCCCGAAGGCCTGCCCGGCAAGGCCGCGGTGCGCGGACCGCCGGGCAGGTGGCGGTCGATCAGAGGCCCACCAACTCGGCGTGGACCCCGGCGGAGGTGACGGCCGCGAGCAGGACCTGACTGTTGGTCCGCTGCGGGTTGTACTCCACCATCGTCAGGTGCGGGCGCTCATCGGGGTTATGGACGCTGACCACGCCGTCGATACCTCGCAGCGTGGCCTCGATCTCCTGGCGGCGCTCCGCGCCGAGGTTCTCGTCGATATGGATGACAACATCCGATAGGTTGATGTCCACGGTTCAGCTCCAGTTCGCCGCCGTGCGGCGTTTGACTATTCGGACTACCTGCTTGCGCAGGCCCCACCGACGCAACGTCGGGCATGACTAAGCATAGCCGACGCCGGCAGGCCCGACAGGTGCACCGTTGCGCGCCGGCGACCGGCACGTGCGGGCGGCGTTCATGTATCCTTGCACGCAACCGTTGGACCTGATGAGCTCGACCATGTGCAAGAAAGCCCTATTGACCGCCGGCATCGGTGCCGTCCTCGCGGTGTTCTTGGCCGGCTGTGCCAATCCCTGGTGGGACAAGAAGCCCGCCTACAACCCGAACGCCCCGAAGGTGACCCGCGCCAAGGCGGTCACCGACACCGGCCGCAAGGCCCTGGTGATGAGCGTGCACATGCGCAAGGCATTTCCAAACGCCTGTACGCTCGGCATCACGGTCACGAACAGACTAGACGAGCGCATCATCAACATCTCGGTGCGCCTGTCGGCCTACCTCAGCGGCGACGTGCTCTACGATGCCATCGCCCGCAACTTCACCAACCTGCGGCCGACGGAGAGTCAGTATCGCGAGCTGACCTTCACCAGGATCCGCTGTGAGCAGATCGACTACATCACGGTCACCGATCCCGGCCGCTGCGCCATCGGCGAGATGAATCGCTTCACCGCCGCCCCCGGCGACTGCGCGAAGTTCATCGACGTGCCCCAGAGCCCGTTGATGGACATGCGCAAGGGCCGCTGAGGTTGCCCGCGCAGCCGGGGCCTAGGGCAACGAGAACGACCCGATGCGGCTGATCTTCATCATCGTCTCCGCGCTCTGGGGCGTCGGCGCCGTCGCCGCCTTCGTCGTGACCCGGGACAAGAGCCTGGATGCCAAGCTCACGGCCGCCTACTTCGGCCTCTGGCCCATGGCCGCGCTGGTGCTGATCATCAATCAGCCGGTGCCCCTATGGCTGGCGGTGCCGGTGACCTTCGGCTTCGTGCCCTGGTTCCTGTCCGGCCCGCATCTGTGGTCCATCCTCAAGGCCCCGGGGCGCAGCCGCGCCGACGAGCCCATCGGCATCCCCATCGGCTATTGGAAGTGGGGCGGCCTGGGCGCCGTCCTGATCGGCCTGCTCGGCGACTTCCTGCTGCGCCCCTAGCACCTTACGACTACCCAACTTTGGAGCCTTTACAGCAACCATGAGCGGTTATCGCGACCAGAAGCCCCTCGGCGGCCCGGCACCGTCGCGATCGGTTGAAGCCGGCGCCGACACGCCGGCAATCTCCACCGATCTGCCTGATGCCCTGCGCGCCGCCTTGTCCGATGCGCGCCGGATCGACGCCCTGCTGGCCGTCGTCGGCCGGCTGCGCGATCCCGAGCACGGCTGTCCCTGGGATCTCAAGCAGAGCTTCCGCAGCATCCTGCCGTACACCCTCGAGGAGGCCTACGAGGTCGCCGAGGCGATCGAGAACGACGACATGGCCGAGCTCCGCGAGGAGCTGGGCGATCTGCTGTTCCAGGTCGCCATCCACAGCCAGATCGGCAGCGAGCTGCCGTCGGCCAAGGGGCGGTTCGACTTCGGCGACGTCTGCCAGGCCATTACCGAGAAGATGATCCGCCGCCACCCGCACGTCTTCAGCGGCGTCGCCGTGGCCAGCGAGGAGGAGGTACGCAACAACTGGGAGCGCGAGAAGCAGGCCGAACGCGAGGCCAAGGGCCAGCGCCCCCACGTCAGCGTCGTCGACGGCGTCGCCCAGGCCCTGCCGGCACTGGTGCGGGCCGATAAGCTGCAAAAGCGCGCCGCCAATGTGGGCTTCGACTGGGACCCGGATGACCTCGAAGGCGTCGCCGACAAGGTCCGCGAGGAGCTCGACGAATGCGCCGAGACCTTCGCCGCCCATGCCGATCCCACCGAGCGCGTGCACGAGATCGGCGACCTGCTGTTCACCTGCGTCAACCTGGCCCGGCACATGGGCGTCGACGCCGAGCAGGCCCTGCGCGCCGCCAACCATCGCTTCGAGCGCCGCTTCCAGCGCGTCGAGGTGATCCTGCGCGCGGCGGGCAAGATCCCGGGGCGCGAGCACCACGACGACATGGAGCGGCTGTGGGAGGTGGTGAAGGGGGAAGAGCGGTGATGGCGGGCTGATCGATGGCCTTCATCGACCATATCCGCAACTGCAATCGCTGGCAGCCGTCGGATTTCATCGACTTTCGCGTCGGCGACGAGCGTCTCGGGCTGGTGCGTCGCCCGTTTGCCGATGACCTGGCGCGGCTCGGCGGCGATTTCCGGCTGGCCCCGGATGGGCTGCACTGGGCCGAGGCGCCGAACGGCTTCGACGCGCGGACCGACGCCTTCCACGCCATCTGCGCCGATCTGGAGCGCCGCGGCCTGGTCAGCCACCTGCACGGCGAGCGCTACCCGGTCACCCCGGGCAACCGGGCCGCTGCGCGCTTCCTGATCGACCGCGCCTGCGCCCCCTACTTCGGCGTGCGCGCCTTCGGCCAGCACATGAACGGCTATGTGCGCACCGCCGACGGGCTCGCCATGTGGGTGCCGCGCCGCTCCGCCAACCGTCGCGTGTTCCCGAACCACTGGGACAACACGGTGGCCGGCGGGCTGCCCTGGGGGATCTCCCTGGCGGCAAACCTGCGCAAGGAATGCTGGGAGGAGGCGAGCATCCCCGCCGAGCTGGCCGACCGGGCGGTCGCCGTCGGCGCCGTCAGCTACTGCCGCGACTCCGACCGCGGCCTCAAGCCCGATCTGATGTACTGCTACGACTTGGAGCTGCCGGCGACGTTTGTGCCGCGCTGCAACGATGACGAGGTCGCGGCCTTCCATCGTTGGCCCATCGAGCAGGTCATCGAGACCGTCCGCGACAGCGACACCTTCAAGCTCAACTGCAACCTGGTGATCATCGATTTCCTGATCCGCCACGGCTTGATCAGTCAGGATGACCCGGATTATGCGGACTTGATCCAGGGGTTGCGGGCGCCGTTGCCCTGAGCCGCGGTGGGCGCCCGGAGCGCTTCTAGTAACGGTTCACTAACAAGTTAAACGACTCCATAGCACAACTAGGATTCGTTGTCGTTGTCGTTGTCGTTGTCGTTGTCGTTGTCGTTGTCGTTGTCGTTGTCGTTGTCGTTGTCGTTGTCGGCGTCAGGTCGATGTCGCATCAGCATCCGACGACGATTACGACAACGACAACGACAACGAGCTGACATGTTCACTTTGTTTCTGAATTCTTCCTGAGTGTGCCCTCGCAGTCGCGTTGCGCCGTCAATCCCGCCGCCCCACCGGCCCCAGCGCGAGCACGGCGATGCTGCCAAGCAAGGCGGCGATGCCGGTGACGAGGCTGACGCGGTAGGCGAGGCGCCAGCCTCGGTTGGGCTGGCGCAGAATCTCGAAGTTGTCGATGTAGACCGTCTCGCAGGCGCCGTTGCCGGAGTCGGTGCGCGTGGTGCTGGTGCCGCGCGAGAAGCCGCCGTCGTGGGCGTAGTGGGCGAGTACGCCGCGGAAACGGATCTGGTCGCCGACCCGCACCTGGCGGATGGCGCGGCGTACCGCCGGGTCGTCCGAAAGCACGTGGTTGTTGGACAGTTGGTGACCGTTGAAGCGTCCCCGGATGCGGTTGCCGACGCCCTCGGCCCAGCAGGTCCAGTTGCCGTTGTGGAAGTACATGTCGCGGACCACGCCGCGGGCGACGTTGCCGCCCCAGACGACGCAGAGGTCGCGGATGTTGATGAAGTCCTGCCAGTCGCCGTGGTGCCAGATGTCGGTGAAGGCCCGGGCGTCGTGCAGGCTGACGACAACGCCATCGAGCACGTAGTCGGCCACCGGGCGAATGCTGTAGACGATGCCCTCTTGCTCCACCTGGAAAGGCCGCCGGCCCGTGGGGGTCTGCCGCGGCTCGGTCAGGCGGTGCAGGTCGTAGAAGCCGGGCTCCGGGAGTTGGTCGCGGCGCCAGTGGCTGTAGAACGCCAGCGCGACGCTCAGCAGCAGCACCAGCAATAGCAGCTGGCCGGCGACGCGCCACTGCTCGGCGGCGCGCGCGTCATCGGTGAGGCTGCCGACGGACGCCACCCGGCGCGGTGCCACGGCTGCCCGCCCCCGCGCATGGTATTTCTCGAACACAATGCCGCAGACGGCGCAGATGTGCCGGTCGGTCTGCTCGGCGCCGCAAGCGGGGCAGCGGGTGGTGACGGGGATCAGCGCGGCGGCGTTTGGCGCGACATCGGCGGTTGCGCCTGCTCGGGCGGGTGCCTGTGCCGCCGCCGGTGAGGCGTTGTCCGGCACCGGTGCCGAGTGGACTTTGCAGTCGATGCCCGCGTCCCGCAGCCGATCGCGGATGCGCCCGGCCTGGGTCGCGCTCAAGCGCCCGCGCAACGAGCGTCCGACACCGTCGAGCAGGCCCGCCGCACGCTCGGGGGTGATACGGAGGAACCTTGCCAGCACCGCGGCGGCGTGCTGGACATCCGCGCCTGGCAGCAGTCGGCCGCTGAGGTGAATATTATGGTGCTGGGCTGGTGTCATGGTCCCGTGGGCGGGCGCGACTCATGCGGCCTTCGCCCTGTGCTTTGCTCGCTGAAACCCTAGGGTAGCTCAATGACGGCGATGCGGCGACCAAGCGGTCGAGACGGTGAAGGTAATCCTTCGGCGGGTGGAATTGGGCTCAATTGCCGTTTTGTGATTGATCCGCAGCGCCGCCGGCTGCGGCTGAACACAGACCAACAACATCTGGTTTAGCGCTACTATAGGGCGCCAGCTCGACCCGAACGGCATGCTGAACCCTGGCAAGGGCCTGACGCACGAGACTTGAACCATGACCATCAGCGACGAGATCGAGCGCCTGAGCCAGCTCAAGGCCCGCGGCGCCATCACCGAAGAAGAGTTCATCCAGGCCAAACAGCGCGTGCTGTCCGACGCCTTGCCGCCGGGCGAGCCGAAGCCGAAGCCGAAGCCGATCGACACCGAGCAACAGGCCAAAGACTGGGCGCTGTTCCTGCACCTGTCCCAACTCTCCGGCTTCCTCATCCCGTTCGGCGGGCTGATCGCGCCGCTGCTCATCTGGCAGCTCAAGAAAGACGCAGTCCCGGGCCTCGACGCCCACGGCAAGCTGGTCATGAACTGGGTCCTGTCGGCGCTGATCTACACCATCGTCGCCGGCCTGCTGACGCTGATCGTCATCGGCCTGCCCCTACTGATCATCGTGCTGATCCTCGGTGTGGTCTTCCCCATCATCGGCGCCATCAAGGCCAGCAATGGCGAGCGCTGGCCCTACCCGCTCAGCATCCCCTTCCTGGACTGATCCCCAGCCCGCTGTCCCTCGCTACGGCCGCCTAAGCCGGACAGGCTCCTAGGCGCGATATTCACGCGGCGCTAGACGCCGAGAGGCGGTTGGATTTCCTATCCGTTATCCAGATTTGAGCTAAGACATGCACCAGCTAAATATTTCACTACCAGATGCGGTAAAGCGATTCGTCGATGGACGCGTCGCCCAAGGCCCCTACCGCGATGCGAGCGAGTATGTCGGCGCCCTGATTCGCGCCGACGAGGAGCGCCAGACCGAAGCCCCGTTGGAGGCTGCCCTGCTCGACGGTCTCGACGGCCCCGAGACGGCACTCGACGCGGATGCCTGGACCGAGATGAGCAACGAAGCAGCAGATTTGCTAAGCAAGCGCCGGCAGCAGCGCTGATGGCCAAGGTCGCACAGCGTGCCGCTGCACGCAGAGACCTCGTCCAGCACTTCGTCTACCTGGCCGAGTCCGCCGATCTCGACACCGCGGAGCGCTTCTTCGCCAACGCCCGCGCCACCTTCGAAGCGCTCGCCGAACAGCCGCTCATCGGCGTGGCACTGACCCCAAGCAATCCACGCCTCGCCGGACTGCGAAAGTGGCGGATACGGGGCTTTGAAACGTTCCTCGTCTTCTATCTGCCCCGACCCAACGGAATCTCGGTGGTCCGCGTACTGAACGCGGCCCAAGACTGGTGGAGCCGTTTGGGTATTTCGGATGAGTAGCGCCGTGGAGCGCCGACGGCGGCTCAGGCTGGTTCCAGCATCCAACGCATCATGCCGCCTGGGTAGCCGGCAGTGACTTCGGCTCCGGATGAAGAATTGTCAATCGGTGTATAGGGCGATGCTTATCCCTCACATAAGAAAGTCAAAATATACTTATAACCTTAAAGCCTGTAATCTGGTGGGGAATTGAACGGGGTGCAGCCCACAGGCGCAAGCCGCCCGCTCCCCCAGCCACAATCCACGGCCTGCCCGGCCGCAAGACACCAAAGAGAGACAACACCATGGCACTTCTTGACCAAACCAAGCGCTACGCCGACCTGTCCCTGACGGAAGCCGACCTGATCGCAGGGGGCAAGCACATCCTGTGTGCATACAAGATGAAGCCCAAGACCGGCTACGGCTACCTGGAGGCCGCCGCGCACTTTGCCGCCGAGTCGTCCACCGGCACCAACGTTGAGGTCTGCACCACCGACGACTTCACCAAGGGCCTTGATGCGCTGGTCTATCACATCGATGAGCAGACCGAGGACATGCGCATCGCCTACCCGCTCGATCTGTTCGACCGCAACGTCATCGACGGGCGCATGATGCTGGTCTCGTTCCTGACGCTGACCATCGGCAACAACCAGGGCATGGGCGACATCGAGCACGCCAAGATGATCGACTTCTGGGTGCCGCCGCGGGCCATCCAGCTGTTCGACGGCCCGTCCAAGGGCATTGCCGACCTCTGGCGCATGCTCGGCCGTCCGGTTGTGGACGGCGGCTACATCGCCGGCACCATCATCAAGCCCAAGCTCGGCCTGCGCCCCGAGCCCTTCGCCGAGGCCGCCTACCAGTTCTGGCTCGGGGGCGACTTCATCAAGAACGACGAGCCCCAGGGCAACCAGGTCTTCGCCCCGATCAAGCAGGTCATGCCGCTGGTCTACGACGCGATGAAGCGCGCCATGGACGAGACCGGCGAGGCCAAGCTGTTCTCGATGAACATCACCGCCGACGACCACTTCGAGATGTGCGCCCGCGCCGACTTCGCGCTGGAGACCTTCGGCCCCGACGCCGACAAGCTGGCCTTCCTGGTGGACGGCTACGTCGGCGGCCCCGGCATGGTCACCACCGCCCGTCGCCAGTACCCGGAGCAGTATCTGCATTACCATCGCGCCGGCCACGGCGCCATCACCTCCCCCAGCGCCAAGCGCGGCTACACCGCCTTCGTGCTGGCCAAGATGTCGCGTCTGCAGGGCGCCTCGGGCATCCACGTCGGCACCATGGGCTACGGCAAGATGGAAGGTGAGGCCGATGATCGCAACATCGCCTACATGGTCGAGCGCGATGCCGCCGAAGGCCCGATCTACTACCAGGAGTGGGACGGCATGAAGCCCACCACGCCGATCATCTCCGGTGGCATGAATGCGCTGCGCCTGCCCGGCTTCTTCAAGAACCTGGGCCACGCCAACATCATCAACACCGCCGGCGGCGGCTCCTACGGCCACATCGACTCCCCGGCCGCCGGCGCCAAGTCGCTGCTCCAGGCCTACGAGTGCTGGAAGTCCGGCGCCGACCCCATCGCGTTCGCCAAGGAGCACAAGGAATTCGCCCGCGCCTTCACGTCGTTCGAGCACGACGCCGACCAGCTCTTCCCGGGCTGGCGCGAGCAGCTCGGGTCCTTTGCCGCCGAGGCCTAGGCCCCGCGCGGGCAGCGCCCGCGCTTAGCCGATAAAGGGCGCCGCTCGCGAGAGCGGCGCCCTTTTTTTGTCTGTCCCGCCGACGGAAGCTTCCGATACCGAGTTCACAACGATGGAAATCGAACACACTACGTCGATTTTCATTACTTTGCTGGGCGCCGATGCCTTTACCCGGCAGGAACAAGCCCAAGGAATTCCCCCGCGCCTTCCGCTTGCGCGCTCAAAAGACGGCATGCTCGCCGCGCTCCACCGTCTCGGCGCCGGCGATGACGTCCCGATAGTAGTCAAACAGCGTATCCCGACCGGCCTCCGGGGTTGCGTCGGCGTCGTATAGGCCGGTGGCGGGATCGAGCACGAGCATCGATTCGGTCGCGTAGTAGTGGCCGATGCGCGCGAGCTCGGCCTTGACGGCCAGGGGCGGGATGAGCTTGCCCGCCGCACCCAAGGCGGCTGCGATGTTCTTGATCAGGGCAACCGGCACTTGCTTGTAGCGCGGCTCGCGACCGAGCAGCTCGAACAGGCGCTCGCCTTGCTCCAGCGGCGTGATCGCTGGCCCCGGGCCGCCGATCGGCAGGATCCTGTCCTGAAGCGATGCGTCGTCCAGGCAATCGGCCATGTAGGCGGCCAGGTCTCGATCGCTGATGGGCTTGCAGGCGGTGAGCCGACCGTCGCCGAACAGCAGATAGGGTTTGCCTTGGCGCACCCGTTCGATCTGTCCCGCGAGCGACTTGAAGAAGGCGGTTGCACGGACGATGGAGTAGGTCAATCCAGATTCCGCCAACGCCGCCTCGAACGCGAGCTTCGCCTGTTGGAACGCAAGCCTGGGCCGTTGTACGCAGATCGCCGACAACAGCACCATCTGCGTCGCCCCGGCCGCCCGGCCCTGGTGCAGCAGGTTCAGGTTTGCCTGGTGGTCGATCGCCCAGGCGTCCCGCGGCTCTCCGGTGCGCGAAGCCAGGCACGAGACGATCGCATCGAAGCCTTCGTCGCGCAGACCCTGTTCCCTCAGGGAAGCCGGATCGGTCACCTGGCAAGGGCGCACCTCGGCGCCTGCCAGGTCCTCGATGCCGCGGGCCGGACCGAAGGCCGAACCCTGCTTGCTTGTGGACTTGGCACGCTTGCCCGCGCGTGGCCGCACGATGCAAACGACCTCATGCCCTCGCGCCACGAGGTCGGCCACCACGGCCCGACCGATGGTGCCGGTACCGCCCGCCATCAGGATGCGGCGCGGGTGCGGTGAGGCGGGTTGAATCGTTGCGGGACCCTGCCCGTCGCGCGCGCCGACGGAAGGCGCAGCAGGGGTTGCTCTCTTGTCTTCGGACATCTGAACTCCGTTGTTCGGTCTTGCTCGGGCCGGGGCGCAAGCCCCTTGCCCTCACGCTGGCGTTTCGGTCGAGCCAAGGATACCCTGTCGATCCTTCAGCCTGGCGCCCCAGGGCGAAGATTCTACTGCCCGCGCGAGCCGGTCGATGCACTCCGGCCGAAACGACGTAGAACCCCGCACAGGCCCAAGGCCAACCCTCCCGACGGCCAACCCCGGCCCGACGCCCCACCCCCGATGACCACCACCACCCCCGACCCCCGACGGCATCGCCTTCGCCGACCCCGACGACCAATACCGGCGCTGGAACCTGCAGGACCCGGACCAGCACCGGCGCCTGTGCGCGGCCCTGTGCGGCGAGGACGCGGGCTTCCAGCGCGTCATCGAGCTGCGCGGACCGTCCGGCAGCGGCAAGGGCTATCTGCTGCGGGCCGCCGCCCATGCCGCCGCCCCCCGCGGCCACCCCTGGGTCTGCGAGTCCATGGACCTGGATGCGGTCAGCCCCGACGGCGTGGTCGTCGGCGACTATCTGGAGCACTTCATCACCCGGCTGCGCGCGCGCCCCGGCGGCGCCGAGCGGGCCGCGATGCTGCGGGGGCTGGTGGAGGAGGCCAAGCTCAATCTCAACCTGCCGCTCAGCGGCTGGGACCGGCTCGCCTGGCTGCCGCTGTCGGTGCAGCTGGAGCTGCCGGCGCGGCGACTGCTCGGGCTGTTCCGCCGCCACTGGCAGCCGGCGCTCAAGCGCCCCCCCGCCGAGCGCTTCCTGGAGACCCTGCGCGAGCTCATCGACTGGGTCGGCGAGCACAACGCCGGCGCCGGGCTGCTCCTGCAGATCCCCGAGCAACGCCAGCCCGACGCCAGCCTGCGGGTGCTGTTGCTGCGCTGGCTGCCGAGCCTGCCGGGGCTCTGCCTGGCCTTCACCCAGGGCGACGACAGCCCGCGACCGGCCTATGCCGACCTGGAGCCCCTGGCCCTGCGCCTGGAGCCGCTGCCCGCCGACGACCTGCCCCGGCGCCTGGCCGCCGGGCTGGGCGCGGGCCTGGGCGCCGTCGATCTGCCCGACTGGCTGTATCGGAGCGTCGGCGCCTACGCCCGCGGCGCCCCCGGCCTGGCCGCGCTCAAGCTCGCCGATCTGGCCGCCCGCGACCTCATCGGCCCGGACGCGGAGGGCTGCTGGCGCCTGCGCGAGCCCGACGCCGAGGCCATCGACGCCCTGCTCGGGCCGGAGCTGTTCGCCGCGCTGGACACCCGCCTGGAGCGCCTGCGCAACGGCGATGATCCAACCACGGCCGCGGCCCTGCGCCCCTTCCTCGACCTCGCCTGCCTCTGCGCCGGCCCGGCCCCGTTCGAGCCCATCGCCGCCTGCATCGACCCGCCCGCGGACGCCGACGCCCTGCTCGACCTCATCGACGCCACGCTGGTGGAGCCCGACGACGGCGCGCCGACGCTCATCTACCACGGCGGGCGCCACCCGGACTTCCCCGCCAACGAGGTCTTCGAATTCGCCAACCCGCTGCTCGCGCTGCACCTGCGCCGCCGCCAAAGCCGCCGCCAGCGCTGCGCCCGCGCCGAGGCCCTGTTCGCCCAGGTCAGCCAGACCCTGAGCCCGAACAACCGCGGCGGCCTCGCCCTGCACCGCGCCCTGCTCGCCGAGCTCGGCGACCTCAGCCGCGCCGAGGCCCTGTCCGGCGAACTCTTCTACTGGCTCGACGCCGCCCACGCCGAGACCGCCCGCCACCAGCTCATCGCCGACCTCGCCGCCCGCCGCATCACCCCGGAGGCCCTCTGGCTCGCCTACGAACAGCACGGCGAGCGCTGGCCGATCTGGCGGCGGATCAGCTGGCTGGAAGCCTATGGCGGGCAGCCGAATGGGGTGGCGGTGGGGATGCGGCGTCTTTGGCTGAACCGGCTGTCCATGGCCCTGTACGATGCCGGCGAGCTGGAGCGGGCGCTGGACGCGGCCGATGAGGCGTTGGCGCTGGTGCGGGCGGCGGAGGGGGCCGGGAGCCCCAATGTCGCGGCGGCGCTGGGCGTCACAGGCGTGATCCTGCACGACCTCGGCCGCCACGACGAGGCGCTGGCCCGGCACGAGGAGGCCCTGCTGATCGAACGCAAGGCCCTGCCGGCCGGGCATCCCGCCATCGCGTCATCGCTGAACAACATCGCCTCGGTGCTCCATGCCCTCGGCCGCCACGACGAGGCGCTGGCCCGGCACGAGGAGGCCCTGCCGATCCAACGCAAGGCCCTGCCGGCCGGGCATCCCGACATCGCGTCATCGCTGAACAACATCGCCACGGTGCTCCATGCCCTCGGCCGCCACGACGAGGCGCTGGCCCGGCACGAGGAGGCCCTGCTGATCCAACGCAAGGCCCTGCCGGCCGGGCATCCCGACATCGCGATATCGCTGAACAACATCGCCTCGGTGCTCCATGCCCTCGGCCGCCACGACGAGGCGCTGGCCCGGCACGAGGAGGCCCTGCTGATCCGACGCAAGGCCCTGCCGGCCGGGCATCCCGCCATCGCGCTATCGCTGAACAACATCGCCTCGGTGCTCCATGCCCTCGGCCGCCACGACGAGGCGCTGGCCCGGCACGAGGAGGCCCTGCTGATCCGACGCAAGGCCCTGCCGGCCGGGCATCCCCACATCGCGACATCGCTGGACAACATCGGCTGGGTGCTGACGGCGACCCACCGCCCGGCCGAGGCCAGGGCCGCGTTCGACGAGGCCTTCGCGATCTGGAGCACCCGCGAGGCCGACCAGCCGGCGCGGCTGGTCGATCGCTGCCTCGACTATGCCAAGCACGCCACCGAGCACGACGACCCGACCGGCGCCGCCCATTGGCTCGCACGGGCCGAGACCTGGCTCGGGCGGGCGGTCGCCGCCGGCGACCCGCGGCACGCCGAGCTGCGCCGCGCCATGGACGCGGCCCGCAGGTTGCTGGACCCGGACGCCAACCCAACCCCGCGCCCCGACCCGGACGACGACGGCTAGGGGCTGCGGCTAGGGCACCGCTGCGGAAGTCCCAAGACCGCCGGCATGCCCACTCGGTGCTGTGGGAGCGACTTGCAGTCGCGACTTCCGCGTCGCGGCGGTCGCGATTGCAAATCGCTCCCACAGCTGCGGGCGGTCTCGGAATTTTCGCGGCAAAGCACTAGGGCGTCACCATCCGCTTCTAGCCGCCGCCGACCCGAATTGGTCCCGTCTCGCCGGATCGCGTCGGTTAGATCGGCGCGTGCGGTCGTTGTCGTTGTCGTTGTCGTTGTCGTTGTCGCTGTCGTCGCTGTCGTTGTCGTTGTCGTTGTCGTTGTCGTTGTCGTTGTCGTTGTCGTTGTCGTTGTCGCAATCGACTATCCGCACGAGTCCGACTGACGACGACGATTACGACAACGACAACGACAACGAGCGCAGCCCTTGAGCAGGTTCCTTAGGTTCACGCATCCGCGGGCGCGCTGCGCCCACGGCATGGATGAGGCGTCGAGGCATTGCGCCGAGCCGGGCGCCGCCGTGCGCTCCAGGAGGCAACGACGTGTCGACCTGGAGGTCGACCCTCCCGGGCAGGCCGGCCACCGCGGTCCAGCCTGGGAGTATCGACCCGCGAGCGTCGGCCCGGGAGGGTCGGCCTCCAGGCCGACACGTAATCGGCACCGGAAACGGCCTTGGAACCGGCGGTGGCGCCCCCGGCGACCGTCCTCCCCCGAAGCCATGGTGAGCAACGCCCCTGCCCACCCCGCCCGCGGCCTGAACCGACCCGGCGCGCCTGTTTGTCGCGAACGACGCACCACATCGGAAAATCCATCCAAGCGATTGGATTGTCTATCCGTTATCGATCGCGCTCGTCGGTCGATGCCGGCGTCGGCAGCGGCCCCCGGGCCTCGCCCGACGACCGGGAATCGGGCCCCGGCTCGCCGGTCAGCACGCGTCGCATGGGGGCCTCTTCCACCGGCTGGACCAGGACCGCATGGATGGGAAAACGCTGGCGCAGCTGCTCCACAAAGCCGCGCTGGGACTTGTCCACCAGCACGATGACGCGTGCGCGGGGGGCGTGGCGCTGCAGCGCGGCCAGGAAGACATCGAGGTTGCTGATGTTCGCCCCGGCGTAGTTGTTGCCGAAGCCGTAGAAGAACTCGGCCACCACCCAGTCCGGCGCCCGGCGCTTCAGGGCCTGGATGGCCTTGCGCTGCGAGGGCAGGCGCAGCTCGTCGATGTGCAGGCGGCGGTAGAGGGCGGACAGATTCGGATGGCCCGGGGATTCGATGATCGAGTACAGCAGCGCCATGGCCGGGTGCAGCGGCTCAGCGCAGGTCGTCCTGGTCCTCGATCTGGCGCGGGGCGGCGCGCTCGATGTCGATCTCGACCTTGACCACCAGCGCGGCGATGGCGGCGAGCGCGGCGATCAATGGGGCCAGCAAGGTGAAGAGGCCGCCGACGGCGACACCCGCGGTCAGCGGGATGTCCATGATCGGGTCGCCGCCGGGCTTGCGGATGATCAGCCGCCGCACGTTGCCCTCGGCGATCAGGCGTTTGACGGTCTCCACCAATTCGCCGCCGGCGACGGTGACACGCTCGGTGAGGTTGAGGTTGTCGCGGTTGTCGTTCATCGTGGTTGGGCCTTGATGCTGGGGAGGGGCCGGGCCGGGTCGCGACCGTTGGGGCGCGAGTGGATCGAACCGACGCGGATGATCGGGCAGGAAATATAGCGCGAGCAGACCTTGCCTGACCAGTTCAGTCGCCGCGCTCGGCGAGCAGCTCGGCGAGCATGCCGCGGTGGCGTTGCCGCTGGGTTGCCAGGCGCAGGCGCTCGGCGAGCACCACGGCGCCCAGCTGCGCGAGGGCGGTCTCGAAGCGGTCGTTGACGATCAGGTAGTCGTATTCGTCGAAGTGGGAGACCTCGTCGCGGGCCTGGGCCATCCGCCGCGCGATCACCGTGTCGCTGTCCTGAGCGCGTCCGCGCAGGCGGGATTCCAGCGCGGCCAGGGACGGCGGCAGGATGAAGATGTTCACCGCCTCGGGCAGGCGCTGGCGCACTTGGCGCGCCCCCTGCCAGTCGATCTCCAGCAGCAGGTCGCTGCCGGCGTCGACGACCTCGCGCAGGGTCGCCTCGGCGGTCCCGTAGGCGTTGTCGAAGACCCGCGCATACTCCACCAGCTCGCCAGCGGCGATCATCTGCTCGAAGCGCGCATGATCGACGAAGTGGTAGTGCTCGCCGTCGACCTCCCCGGGCCGCGGCGCTCGGGTGGTGTAGGACGTCGACAGCTTGATCTGGCGGTCGTGCTCCAGGAGCGCGCGCACCAGGCTGGTCTTGCCGGCCCCGGACGGGGCGGAGACGACGAACAGGGTGCCGCGGGCGACGGGCGCATGGTCGGTGCGGGGGGCGGTGGGGGTCGGCATGGTCTGGCTCGGGCCTTGGGCGGTTATTCGAGATTCTGGATCTGCTCGCGCATCTGCTCGATCAGGACCTTCATTTCCACCGCATGCCGCGTCACCTCCACATCGCCGGATTTGGACGTGAGGGTATTCGCCTCGCGGTTGAGTTCCTGCATCATAAAATCCAGCCGTCGGCCCAGCGGCCCGCCCTGCCCCAGGATCTTGCGCACCTCCGCCAGATGGGCCTCGAGCCGATCCAGCTCCTCGTCCACGTCCAGGCGCTGCGCCAGCAGGACCATCTCCTGCTCCAGGCGGTTCGGGTCGAGCTGATCCTGCAGCTCCGCCAGCCGATCGACGAGACGGGCGCGCACGCCCTGCAGCACCTCGGGCATGCGCCCGCGCACGATGACGACCAGCGCCTGCAGGCGCTCGCAGCGCTCGACGATCAGCGCACACAGCCGCTCACCCTCGCGGGCGCGCACCGACAGCAGCGCGGTCAGGGCCTGATCGAGCAGCCCGAGGGCGGCGGCACCGATCAGATCCAGGTCCGGCGGCGGCTCCTGCAGCAGTCCGGGCCAGCGCAGCAGGTCGGCCAGGCGGGGGGTGGCCGGCTCGCCGATGCGCTTGGCGACCACGTCGGCGGCGGCAAGGACCTGCTCCAACAGTCGGGTGTCCACGCCCATGGTGCCGCCGGAGCCGGCGCTGGGGGCGAAGCGCAGCGTGCAGTCCAGCTTGCCGCGGGCGAGCCGCGCCACCAGCCGCTCGCGCACCGCCGGCTCCAGACCCCGGAGTTCCTCGGGCAGGCGCAGCACCGGCTCCAGGTAGCGGTGATTCACCGAGCGCAGCTCCCAGGTCAGCTCGCCGGCATCGTCTTGACGCACCTCGCGGGCAAACGCGGTCATGCTGTGCGGGGAGCGTTGCTCCGGCACGCTGGTTGTCGAGCTGGGCATGGGCAGGGACCTGTCGGCGGTGGTCTCGGCCGACGGAGCCGCTGGGGCGCAGACCGTCGGATGAAGAATCGGGCTATCATACCCGAGCCCGACCGCCTTCACCCTCAGACAACCATGCCAAGAGCACGCGAGAGCCTGGAGACAGGCACCATGATCGACTGTTACCGCATCCTGCGCACCATCGGCAAGGGTGGCTTCAGTGTCGTCTACCTGGCCGAGGACGAGGAGAGCGGCGACGAGGTTGTGGTCAAGGAGTTCATGCCGAAGCGTCTGGCGCGGCGCGATGCCGAGGACCAGGTCGTTGCCGTGGATCAGAAGCATAAGGAATCGCTGGAGCGCAGCCGGCGGCTGTTCTACCAGGAGGTCAAGGCCATGGCGCTGTTGCGCCATCCGAACATCGTCGGCGTACTCGGCCTCTATCTGCGCAATCAGACCGCCTACCTGATCATGCAGCACGAGCGCGGGCGCAATCTCGCACAGTTCGTGCAGCAGCGCGGCGGCGGCATCAGCTCGACGTTGCTGCTGCAGATCTTCGTGCCCCTGCTCGATGCGCTGGCGCTGATCCACCGCCACTCCATGCTGCATCTCGACGTGAAGCCCGGCAACATTCACCTGCGCAACGGTCACGTCCCGCTGCTGCTCGACTTGGGGGCCGTGGTCATGATGAGCCAGGTCGGCAACGGCAGCCAGGTCATCACCGCCGGCTATTCTCCGCCCGAGCAGTATGTGCGTCGCGGTCGCATCGGTCCCTGGACCGACGTGTACGCCATCGGCGCCTCGATGCGCTGCTGTATCGAGGGCAAGACCCCGGCGCCCGCCCCCGAGCGGGTTCAGGAGGAGACCCTGGAGCCGATCGCCGTCACCTGCCGCGATCGCTATCCGAGCTACCTGCTGGAGGCGATCGACTGGTGCATGGAGCTGGATGAAGCGAAGCGACCGCAGAACGCCGGTGAGCTGCTGGACCGATTCGAGCAGGAGCAGGATGTCCTGACCCCGTCCGAACTCCGGGGGCTGCGCTCCACCCACTATCCAACATTCGACGACGGCGGCAATTTGACCTGAGCCCGGCAGCGTCGCAAACTGCCCGCCCGCAAGCACCGCCGGGCGCGCCGATGGCGCACCGGCACACCGATTCGCGATCCGGAGTCTCATGATGCGTCCTTCCCATCGCCGCGCCGACGAGATGCGCCAGCTGCGCTTCACGCGTCGCTTCACCACCCATGCCGAGGGCTCGGTCCTGGTCGAGTGCGGCGGCACCCGCGTGCTGTGCACGGCCAGCGTCGAGGAGCGCGTGCCCGCATTCCTGCGTGATCGCGGATGCGGCTGGATCACCGCCGAATACGGGATGCTGCCGCGCTCCACCGGGGAGCGCACGCCCCGGGAGGCCGCCCGCGGCCGGCAGGGCGGTCGCACGCTGGAGATTCAGCGCCTGATCGGTCGCGCATTGCGCGCCGCCGTGGACCTGGACGCCCTCGGCGCGCGCACCATCACCTTCGACTGCGACGTGCTGCAGGCCGACGGCGGCACGCGGACGGCGGCCATCAGCGGTAGCTGGGTGGCGCTGGTGGATGCGCTGGAGGTGCTCCAAGAGGACGGTCTGCTGGCCGCTTCGCCGCTCTGCCACCAGATCGCGGCGGTCTCGGTGGGGGTGTACAAGGGGTGTCCCGTGCTCGATCTGGACTATGCCGAGGACAGCGCGGCCGACACCGACATGAACGTCGTCATGAACGCTGCCGGCGGGCTGATCGAGGTCCAGGGCACCGCCGAGGCCACGCCCTTTTCCCGTGACCAGCTCAATACGATGCTGGAGCTGGCCGAGACCGGCATCGAGCAGATCCTCGCCGCGCAGCGTGCGGCGCGGGCCGACTGAGCGCTCGGCCTCCAGTCCGGGAGCTGCAAATCGCAAGCCTTAAGTCAAGGTTCAGAAACAAGTGGTGCAGACGCAACCCCCAAACGGTCAATCCAAAGGCTCAGCGAGCGGGCGTCTGCACCGCTTGTTTCTGAACCGATCATTAGAGATCCAGCCACCATGACCGAGATCGTCCTGGCGACCAACAACGCGGGCAAGGTCCGCGAGATCGCCCAGCTGTTGTTACCCGCGTCCATTGCCGTGCAGCCCCAGGGCGAGCTCGGCATCGGCGAGGCCGAAGAGACCGGGCTGACCTTTGTCGAGAACGCCATCCTCAAGGCCCGCCATGCGGCGCATGCAAGCGGCCGTGCCGCCATCGCCGATGATTCCGGACTGGAGGTCGACGCCCTGCGGGGGGCGCCGGGGATCTACTCGGCGCGCTACGCCGGGGCCGGTGCGGATGATGCGGCAAACTGCGATAAGCTCCTGCGTATGCTCGACGGTGTGTCGGCCGATCGGCGCGGCGCCCGGTTTCAGTGCGTCATGGTCTACCTGCGCCATGCGCAAGACCCGACGCCGCTGATCTGCCAGGGCACCTGGGAGGGCAGCATCCTGGAGGCGCCCCGCGGCGCGAACGGATTCGGCTACGATCCGATATTTCTGGTCCCGGACCTGGGGCAGAGCGCTGCCGAGCTTGGGGCCGATGACAAGAACGCCCGCAGCCATCGCGGGCAGGCGCTGCGACAGCTGGTGCGCCACCTGCTCGCGGCGACCGGCACGGAGTCGGCCTCGGGCCGTCCATGAGGATGCCCGCCGCCAAACCCGACAGGTCTCTGTAGTTCCCTGAAGCTCAACCAAGCCAATCGATAGATAGTCCATAACGATGCCTACGACCCAAGCGCGCATAGCCTTCATCGGCGGCGGCAACATGGCCCGCGGTCTGGTCACCGGTCTGCTGGCCGACGGCCACGACCCCGCCGCTGTCTGCGTCAGCGATCCCGATTCGAGCAAGCACGCACACTTCGAGCAGATTTGCGGGATTACCGCCACCCATACCAATGCCGAGGCCTGTGCCGGCGCCGAACTGGTGGTGCTCTGCGTGAAGCCGCAGCAGGCCGAGGCCGTCTGCCGCGAGCTCGGCGCCGCCCTCTCGGAACCGATGCCGCTGTTCATCTCCATCATGGCGGGGGTCTCCGAGGCGAGCATCTGCCGCTGGCTGGAGCGCGAAGTGCCCCTGGTGCGCGCGATGCCGAACACGCCGGCGATGCTGCGTTCGGGTGCCATCGGTCTGCATGCGAACCCGACCACCACGGCGGCGCAATGCAACCTGGCCGAGGAGATCCTCCGCGCGGGCGGGCTCACCTGCTGGGTCGAAAGCGAGGCCCAGATCGACACCGTCACCGCGGTCTCCGGCAGCGGACCGGCCTACTTCTTCCTGCTGATGGAGGCGCTGGAGCAGGCCGCCATCGAGCAGGGCCTGGAGCCCGAGACCGCGCGGCTGCTGTCGATGCAGACCGCGCTCGGCGCCGCCCGCATGGCGGTCGAGAGCGATGAGCCCCCCAGCCGGCTGCGCGCGCGTGTGACCTCCCCCGGCGGCACCACGGAACGCGCCCTTGCCGAGCTTGAGGCCGGGGACCTGCGAGGGCTGATCGGACGCGCCGTGGCCGCGGCCAAGCACCGCGCCGAGGAGCTGTCCCGAGGCGGGAGCAGCACAGGATGACCGATGCCTACTTCACCAATCCGCTGGTCTTCCTGATCAAGACCCTGTTCGGGCTCTACATCACGGTGGTCTTGATCCGCTTCCTGCTGCAGTGGCTGCGGGTGGACTTCTACAACCCGGTCTCCCAGTTCGTCGTCAAGCTCACCTCGCCGGTGCTGAACCCGCTGCGTCGGGTGATCCCCGGCTACGGCGGCCTGGATCTGGCCTCGCTGACCCTCGCCTGGCTGCTGCAGGCCGTCGAACTGGCAGTGCTGGCGCTGTTGCTGGGCCTGGGACGTAATCCGCTCGGCGCCTTGGGCTGGGCGATCCCGGAGCTGATCGGCCTGCTCATCAGCGTGTTCCTGTTTGCGATCCTGATCCGGGTGATCCTCAGCTGGGTCAATCCGGACCCCTACAACCCGGCGATTGCCGTGCTCGGCCGGCTCACCGATCCGATCCTGCTCCCCGCACAGCGCGCGCTGCCGCCGATCGGCGGCATCGACCTGTCGCCGATGCTGGTCATGCTCGGCCTGGTGCTGCTGGAAATGCTGTTGTTGCCGCCGTTGAAGTGGCTCACGGCGAGTCCGTTCTGAGGGCCCATCGAACCATGGCCTGGTATCGCTGGCAGGGGCGGGACTTGGTGCTTTGCGTGCGGGCGCAGCCGCGGGCCCGTCGCGACGCCTTCGTCGGACCGATGGGCGACGAGATGAAGATTGCACTGAAGGCGCCCCCCGTCGACGGCAAGGCGAACGCCTGCCTGCTGCGCTTTCTGGCCTCCGAGCTCGGCGTGCGCCGTGGCGACGTGACCCTGATAAGCGGTGACCATTCCCGCTCCAAGCGGGTGCTGGTGCGGGCGCCGACGCGGCTGCCCGCCGGTGTCGATGGCGAGTCCCCCAATGGCCTGTCTCAAGGATCAGCTGGTCGCCTATGAGCGCTGGCTCGGTCGCTGTGCCCGCGTTATTCGCGAGCTCGGCGACTGGCTGCGCGAGCAGGGACGAGCCAGCGAGGCAACGACGGCGGCGATTGCGGCCGCCCGGGCCGACACCGACAGCGATCGCCTGCGCATCGCCATCTGCGCCACCGCCGGCAGCGGGAAGATCGACCTGGTCAACGCGCTGTTCTTTGCCGACTACGGGCAGGGTCTGTTGCCGGGCAACGCCGCGGGCGACTGTCCGATCGAACTCGGCTGGGAGCCGGACGCAGGCCCGAGCCTGCGCTTGTTGCCGATCGAGACCCGCGACGAATCCCTCGACCTGGACGCACTCAAACACCAGTCCGAGCGCTGGACCACCTTCCCGCTGCGCCCCCAGGAGCCCGACCAGCTCGATGCGGTCTTTGGCGAGATCCAGCAGACCAAGCGTCTCTCCGTCGGTCGGGCCAGCCGCTTGGGACTACTCAGCGTCGGCGAGGAGCCGGACGACGGGATCGAGGTGCAGCGTTGGCGCTATGCGCGGGTCAGCTTCCCGCACCCGCTGTTGCGTCGCGGCCTGCTGCTGCACACGGCGACATGTTCCGCGAATGGCGACATGGAGCTGTTCCAAACTTCCTGCTCGGCAGCACAGTTGACCTTGTTCCTGCTGGCTGCGGATCGCGGCCTGGCGCAGTCGGACCTGGATCTTTGGCAGTCGCGCCTGGAGGGATTCCGCGACAACCGGAAAAAACAGATCCTGGTGCTGTTGACCCGGATCGACCAAGTCGGCGCCGGCGGCGATGACTCGGAATCCGCGGTCGAACGGCTGCGCACGCAGACCGCGCGTCGACTGGGGATCGATCCTTCCCGCGTGCTCCCGGTCTCGGCCCGTCAGGGCCTGCAGGGCCTGATCGAAAAGCAGCCGCAGCAATGGTCGGCAAGTGGTCTCGCCGAGGTGGAGCGCACGCTCTGCGCCGAGCTGTTGGCGCACAAATATCAAACCCTCGGCGGGCAGTTGCGCGGCCGACTGGAGCCGATCCTGGAGACCAACCGCCGCGAGCTAGGCGCGCGCATCGACGCCGCCCGCGCGCAGATCGACGACCTGACCCGGGTGGTTGCCGACAGCGAGGCGCGCATCGCCGAGCTGTTGAGGTCGACCCGCGAGCAACAGGAATCCTATCTGCAGGCCGCACGACGTTTCGGTCAGATCCGCGTGCAGATCGTCGAGACCGCCATCGGCGGGCGTCGGCGCCTGCGCACCGAGGTGGTGGACGAGATGGTGCGCCGCGCCCACCGGCAGATGGGCGAAAGCTGGATGTCCATCGGCATCGCGCGGGCACTGCGGGAGTTGTTCTCGGATCTGCGGGAGCTGATGCTCGATGCCAATGCCGACGCGCTGGAGCTGCGCGAGCAGATCGCCGCCCTGTATCAGTCCTACGACGAGCAGCTCGGACTGCGCGCGGCGGCGCCGGATGTGTTTCGGCTGCAGGGCTATTTGGCCGAGATGGACCAGCTCTGCGAGGCCGCCGCCGCCTTCTGTTGGCAGCCGGAGCGGCTGCTGCTGGAGCAGGCTTCCCTGATGCGGCGCGCCCATCAGCAGCTGATCGCCCGCGCGCGGGTCCTGTTCTCCCAGCTGTTCGACGACTGGGCGGGTTGGGTCAGGGAGTCCGTTACCCCGCTGGCGGACGCCGTCGATCAACTCAAGGTCGAGACCGAGGCGCAGCTTGCCGAGCTCAAGCAGGCCTCGGCCCGGCGCGCGAGGGCGCGCGAGCAGATCGCGCTGGGACGCCGCATGCACGTTGATCTGGCGCGCCAGATGACGACGCTGCGCAACATTCAGAATGCGCTGGAGCATGATCCGTCGCGGGAGCTGCGCAATGAGTCGCGGCTGCATCTGGTCGGCAGGCGGACTGACAAGCAGGCCTCCTCCGGTGGCTGATCGCCGCGCGAAGCCCCGCGCTGTGCCTGCGTCGACCGCTGCATGAACCGCAGCAAGCGCGAGGCGATCTTCACCCGGTTGCGCGATGCCAATCCGCGCCCGACCACGGAGCTGCGCTACGACGGCCCGTTCGAGCTGCTGGTGGCCGTGATCCTGTCCGCGCAGGCCACCGACAAGGGCGTCAATCGCGCCACCGCAGGGCTGTTTCCCATCGCCCGCACACCCGAGGCGATGCTGGCCCTGGGCGAGGAGGGACTGCGCGAGCAGATCCGCACCATCGGACTGTTCAACAGCAAGGCGAAGAACATCATCGCCACCTGTCGTCTGCTCATACAGCGCCACGGCGGCGAGGTGCCGCGCAGCCGCGAGGCCCTGGAGGCCCTGCCCGGCGTTGGCCGCAAGACGGCCAATGTGGTCCTCAACACGGCCTTCGGCGAGCCGACGGTGGCGGTCGACACCCACATCTTCCGGGTCGCCAACCGCACCCGCATCGCCCGCGGCAAGACCGTGCTGGCCGTGGAGCAACGGCTGCTGCGCCTGGTGCCCAAGCCGTTTTTGATGGACGCCCATCACTGGCTGATCCTGCATGGACGCTACGTCTGCACGGCCCGGCGACCGCGTTGCCCGAACTGCCCGATTGCCGATCTCTGCGAGTACCCGGACAAGACGCCCGAGCGGTGAGTGAACGCTGCGCAGCATGCCGCAGCACACCCCGATGACGGCGTTGTTCTCCGGGGCATGACCCGGCGCCGATTCCCTGTCTTGTACGGCCTCCGACAAGCTGCTAGCCTCATCGCGTTGACAGTCGTTTTTGTCTACCCGTTGCTACCTGCCCGGAGCCCACATGAAGCGCACGTCGCTGCTCCCCCAGCGTCCCCCGGCGCCGGTCTTTTGTCTCAGCACCGTCCCGGCGCATAGTGAGCGACTTCGAGCCTCGCTGACCAACCGGGAGCTGCGCAGCTTCGGTCGTATCAACGACCTGGCAAAGGCCCTGCGGGGGCAGCGCGACGCGCTGCTGTTGCTGTGGTCGGACGCACTGCCGTCTCCCGGCGAGATCTCCGCAGTGATCGCCGAGATCGAGCGGCAGGTCGGCATGCCGCCGCGCTGGATCTGTCTGGCCCCCGACAACGGTATCCAGCTACGGCTTGAGGCCCTGCGCGCGGGCTGCTTGCGCTTTTTTGCGGGGGCGATCGATGCCGCCGTCATCGCGACCGCGATCGAGGATCTACCCAAGGTCGCCGAGGCCGACGGTGCGCGCGTGCTGGTGGTGGACGACTCGCAGGTCGATGCCATGCGCACGGCCGGCATCCTGGAGCGCGCCGGTTTCGCGGCCAAGTACCTGACCGACGAGCTGGAGATCATCGAGACGCTGGCCGATTTCAAGCCCGAGCTGATCCTGCTGGATCTCAACATGCCGCGCGCCAGCGGCGCGGAGCTGGCGGCGATCATTCGCGATCAGGCGCCGCATCTGCTCACCCCGATCGTCTATCTCTCCGGAGAGTCGGATGTCGAGACCCAGCGTCGCGCCCTCCAGCGAGGCGGGGACGAGTTTCTGAACAAGCCGGTGCCCGCCAAGACCTTGATCGAAACCGTCGCCCACCGGCTGGCGCGCCGACGCAGTGTTGAGCAGCGTCTTCAAGTCGATCAAGGCGCCGATCCGGTCACGGGCCTGCCGAACCGCTATGCCTTCCTCCAGGATCTCAAGCAGGCCCTCGCCGATCCGGCCATCCACCGACCCTGCAACGGGCTGATCTTCTTTGCCTTAGAGCAGGGGGACCTGATCGCCAAGGCGATCGGCGTTGGCGGTGGCGATGTCCTCATGGGCCAGGCGGGGGCGCTGCTGCGCGAACTGCTTCAGACCGGCGATCAGGCGGCGCGCTTTGGCATCTACAGCTTCATGGTGCTGGCGCGGCGCGATGACGGGGACGCCTTGACGGCGTTTGCCGAGCAGCTGCATCGCCGCTTCGGAGAACGCGCGATCGATTTGGTGACCGCGCGCGCGCGGATGTCCGTCGCGGTCGGGATCGCCCCGCTCGACGAGGTGCCGGTCGATGCGCTGACCCTCGTCCCTCGGGCCGAGAGCGCGTATCGCGCCGCGCTGAAATCCACCGGCAGACACCTGGCCCGCTACACCCGCGCCGGTGCCGCAACCGCCGACGATGTCCGTTCGGTCTGGGCGCGCCGTCTCGACGAGGCGTTGCAGACACAGACGCTGCCGGTCGGCTACCAAGCGCTGCTGGCCCTCGACGATGGCGACCGGGTCATCGAGCGCTATTATTGCGAGCCTGACTTCGAAGACCTCGGGGTGCCGCAGCCGTCCGTAGGCCAGGGGCTCGCCGCCTTGGTGGGGGACCTGTGCGACCGGGTGGATCGCTGCACCCTCGATCGCGTCATGCAGGCCCAGGCCGAACGGCGAAGCAGCGGCAGTCATTGTCGGATCTGGGTGCGACAGTGCATGCGCAGTCTGCGCAGCAAGGAGTGGGTGCTGTGGCTGGGCAGTCGACGCGATGCGCTGAAGCTGCGCAAGGCACGGATCACCCTGGTGCTGGGACAGGATGACCTGCTGGCCAACCTGACCGTCGCCGGTGCCATCTTTCCCATCCTCAAGGGGATGCGCATCGCCATCTGCATCGAGGACTATTCCGACGACGCCATGGCCCGCTCCCTGCTTGATGACTACCCCATCCGCTGGGTCATGCCCACCCAGGCCATGGTCGACGGCAACATCAATCGCCTCTGTGAACTGGTCTCTTTCGTACATGCGAGGCGGGCGAGGGTGATTGCCGGCGGGGTCAATGATCCGGCAGGCCTCTCCCGGGCCTGGAGCAGTGGTGCGGATCTGGTGCGGGGAGCGTTCGTCCAGCCGCCGCAGTCGAGTATGAATTACGACTTCGGCGGGGCCGGCGGCGACTGAGCCCGGCGGCCCGGCGCGCGCTGTTCGCAGTCCTGCTGCTGAATCATCCCCGGCCCGCCCTTACGTTCGGTGTCAGGCCGGGGGCGGTTTCACCCCGGCCGGCTATCCTTCATTTCCTGCTGAGGCAGCAATATCATGAGTGACGAGAAGATTGTGGACTATCCAGGCGGCAGCATCGACGTCCGCTTCGACGGCCGACTGTGCATGAGCGTCGGCGAATGCGGCCGATCCGAAGGCGCCCTGTTCGAGGGCGGGCGCGAGCCCTGGTGCGTGCCGGACGGCGTCGCAGCGGCGGATGTGCGCGAGATCGTCGAGCGCTGTCCCAGCGGCGCGCTGACCTACGTCGACAAGTCCGGCGAACCGGAGCAGGCAGCGGCCACCAACACCTGCACCGTTGCCGCCGACGGCCCGCTCTACTTCACCGGTGATCTGGAGATTGAAGGCGCGCCGGACGACATGCCGGGGCTTCAGTTTCGCACCGCCCTCTGTCGCTGCGGCGCATCGAAGAACAAGCCCTTCTGCGACAACAGCCACGGCGAGGCCGGCTTCAAAGACGCCGGCGCCATTGGCCAAAAGGGGCCGGGGCTGGAGGCCGAGGGCGGCAAGCTGACCGTCTCGCCGCGCCCCGACGGCCCGCTCTTGGTCACCGGCAATCTGACCCTGCGGGCCGGAACCGGTCGCATCGCCTGGCAAGGGACGCGGGTACCGCTGTGCCGTTGCGGCGCATCGAAGAACAAGCCGTTCTGCGACGGGACACACAAGCAGACCGGCTTCAAGGCGTGACCCTGAAGCGCGCTGTGCCAGCCGCCTAGCGCCCCCCTGCGGGGATCTCGATAGCGTTCGCGCAACGCTGTGTCGGCCTCCCGGCCGACACGCGTCGGCACCTCCAGCTTGATCATCTCTGCCGTTCTCGACGGCGCGAGTTCCCTTCACGACTGCACCCGACGACACGAGGCCGCATCGCGCGCGCCGCTTCCGAAGGAGTCCGACCCCTTAGAACCCCCCCAACAACTCCGGGGGGGGCTTCCACATGAAAATCGGTGTCTGACCCCCTGATTTTCGGCCTGTCTCGGCGCGCCGGAGATGGTTTTCGCCTCGCACCGGAAAAACTCTGGCCCTAATTGATGCACACCACTTGGAAGCCTGGCCGGAGTCGGGTGAAATAGCGCCCATCTACAACAACCGATGAGGTAATGACGAAAATGTCCGAATCCACAAAGTGGGTATATGCGTTCGAGGACGGCGACGGCAAGAACAAGAAGCTCTTGGGCGGCAAGGGTGCCAACCTCTGCGAGATGACGCAGATCGGCCTGAACGTACCGCCGGGGTTCGTCATCACCACCGAGGCCTGTCTGGCCTACCTCGACCAGGCGGACCATGGGCTTCCCCCGGGCGTCATGGACGAAGTGCATGCGCAAATGAGGGACCTGGAGCAGAAGACCGGCAAGGGCTTCGGCGACCCGGACAAGCCGCTGTTGGTCTCCGTGCGCTCCGGCTCGGCCATGTCCATGCCGGGCATGATGGACACCATCCTCAACCTGGGCCTGAACCGCGAGACCCTGCAGGGTGAGATCCGGGCCACCGGTGACGCCCGCTTCAGCTACGACGCCTACCGCCGCTTCATCCAGCTCTTCGGCAAGGTGGCGCTCGGCGTGCCCGACGAGGCCTTCGATGCCGAGTTCGAGGCGGTCAAGGAGGCGGCGCACGTCAAGGCAGACGTCGACCTGTCTCCCGAAGAGCTCAAAGACATCAGCGAGCGCTTCCTGAAGGTCGTCGAGGCCCACACCGGTAAGCCCTTCCCCGAGGACCCCTACACTCAGCTTGAGATCGCCATCAAGGCCGTGTTCAACAGCTGGTCCGGCAAGCGCGCCGTCGACTACCGCCGCCAGTTCAAGATCACGCCGGCGATGGCCAACGGTACCGCGGTGAACGTTCAGACCATGGTGTTCGGCAACCGCGGCGACGACTCCGCCACCGGCGTTGCCTTCACCCGCAGCCCCGAGACCGGCGAGAATAAGCTCTACGGCGAGTACCTGGTCAACGCCCAGGGCGAGGACGTGGTCGCCGGCATCCGCACGCCCAAGGCCATCGATCGGCTCAAGCTCGAGATGCCGCAGATGGCCGCCGAGCTCGCCGAGCTGCGCGACAAGCTGGAAGGCCACTATCAAGAGGTGCAGGACTTCGAGTTCACCATCGAGCGCGGCGTGCTCTATTGCCTACAGACCCGCAACGGCAAGATGAATGCCCAGGCGATGGTGCGCACCTCGGTGGAGATGGAGAAGGAGGGTCTGGTCAACAAGGACCAGGCCCTGCTGCGGATCAACCCGCTGGACCTGGAGCAGATGCTGTTCCCGCACCTGGACCCGAACGCCAAGGCCGACCACGTGGCCGAGGGCCTGCCGGCATCGCCTGGTGCCGCCGCTGGCATCGCGGTGTTCGATGCCGACCGCGCCGAGCAGCTTGGCCGGGACATGGGCAAGCGGGTCATCCTGGTGCGCGAAGAGACCAAGCCCGAGGATATCCACGGCTTCTTTGCCTCCGAAGGTGTCCTCACGGCGCGCGGCGGCAAGACCTCGCATGCGGCGGTGGTCGCCCGCAGCATGGGCAAGCCCTGCGTGGCCGGTGCCGAGGGCATTAGCGTCGATGTCGGTCGCCGCGAGGCCATCGTCGGCGACACCAGCTTCAAGGAAGGCGACACCATCACCATCGATGGCTCTTCCGGGCGCGTGTATATCGGTGACATCCCCACCGTCGAGCCCGAGTTCACCCCTGAGCTGGGCCAGCTGCTCGGCTGGGCCGACGAGGCGGCGCGCTTGAAGGTCATGGCCAACGCCGACACCCCGGACGAGGCCCGCGACGCGCGCAAGTATGGCGCCGTGGGCATCGGTCTGGCCCGCACCGAGCGCATGTTCAACGACGTCGAGCGCCTGCCCATCGTCATCGAGATGATCGTCGCCGATACCCTGGAGAAGCGCCAGGAGGCCCTGGATCTACTGCTGCCGCTGCAGCGCCAGGACTTCCGCCAGCTGTTCGAGGTCATGGCGCCACACCCGGTCACCATCCGGCTGCTCGACCCGCCGATCCACGAGTTCCTGCCCGACGAGCATCAGCTCGAGCAGGACATCGCCGACCTCAAGGCCCTGGCCGAGACCACCCGTGGCATGACCGCGCTGGCGGGCTCCTTCAGCCTGCTGCACACCCCGGACCAGACCCGGCACGACTTCGACGGCATCCGCCGGCTGCTCGACCCGATGATGGTCGAAGAGGCCCTGGCCAAGAAGCAGGCCATGCTCAAGAAGGTGCGTTCCCTGCACGAGACCAACCCGATGCTCGGGCACCGGGGCGTGCGTCTTGGTATCTCCAACCCGGAGATCTACCGCATGCAGATCCGCGCCATCCTGGAGGCCGCCGCCGAGTGCGCCGCCGCTGGCATCAATGCGTCGCCGCAGATCAAGGTCCCGCAGGTGTGCACCGTCGAGGAGCTGAATCGGGTCAAGACCTTCGTCGACGAGATCCAGCAGGAGGTCGAGGCCAAGCATGGTGGCCCGATCAGCTTCAAGTTCGGCACCATGATCGAGGTCGTTCGCGCCTGCATGCGCGCCGAGTCCCTGGCCGAGAAGGCGGAGTTCTTCTCCTTCGGCACCAACGACCTGACCCAGGCCGTGTTCTCGTTCTCCCGCGAGGACGCCGAGAACAAGTTCCTGCCGCTCTACAACCGCTCGCAGATCCTGCTCGACAACCCGTTCGAGGTCCTGGACGTGAAGGGTGCCGGCAAGCTGATGAAGCTCGCCGTCGAATGGGGCCGCAGCGTCAAGCCGGACCTGAAGGTTGGCATCTGCGGCGAGCACGGCGGCCACCCCGCCTCCATCGCCTTCTGCGACGAGGCCGGCCTGGACTATGTCAGCTGCTCCGGCCCGCGCGTGCCGGTGGCCCGCCTCGCCGCCGCCCATGCGGCGCTGAAGGGCTCGCAGTAGCCGGCAGGATGGGTCGCCCATCCTGACGTAGGACGGGTGTCAGGGACGACGCCCGCAAACGATCGCAATCGATGTCTTCAGGCCGCCTGGTACCTCCAGGCGGCCTTTTTTGTTCTCGGGACAAGGTCCGGGCGTATTACGCATCCTCTGTTGTCTTACGCCTGCTGGGGCACCATACTTGCTTCGAGCGTTGTACGTGCTTTTAGGGGTAGTGCTCAAGGTATTCAGCATGCAATCATCGACACTGACCGGCAAAGGCCAAATCACCATACCTGCGGAGCTTCGCCGCCTTCTCGGACTCAAGGCCGGAGATCGGATCGGCTTCGAGCTGGCGGACGGCGTGATCCACCTAACCAAGCGCGAAGATCGGATCGAAGCGGCCTTCGGGCTGATCCAATCGGATCGCAGCGTGACAGATGGAGACATGGAACAGGCAATCCGCTCACGCGCGCGTAACGCGGTCGGGCGGTGATCGCCGTCGACACCAGTGTGCTGGTGCGGCTGCTCGTGGATGATGCGAGTGAGCCGGCTCAGCCGGTCGCAGCGCGGGCGCTGGCCCGAGAGGCCGGCGCGGTGCATGTCCCCCTCGTCGTGCTCGTGGAGACGGTTTGGGTGCTTGAGACCTGCTACGGCCTGGATCGGGCGCAGGTACTCGGCATCTTGACCCACCTGAGCGCCAACGACGCCTACCGCCTGGAGGCCCCGAAGCGCTGTGAGGCCGCGCTGGCGCAGTTTCGGGACAACGCGGTGGATTTCTCCGACTGTTTGATCCTGGCCGGCTGTCGCGACGCGGAGCTGGCCTTATATACCTTCGACAAACGACTCTCGCGGCTTGACGGCGCCGAGCCGGTGCCGATGTCCGGGGTTCACTGAACCGCCCTTGCGATCCGAAAACCGCACCCGCAGACCCTAACCCATGCCGCCGTCATTTGCGCCCATACCCCACGCGCGGTGACAGCGGCCCTCAGCTTGAGCCTTGACTGATGAACCATCGTACCCACCGCTTTTTCCTGCTCGGGCTGGCGCTCGTGCTGTTCGCCACGGCAGCTACCGCCCAAGAGACCGAGCTGACGCCGGTGCCCGAGCGCCCGCCGGCCCCGGAATTTCAGCTCGCCGATACCGACGGTAAGCCCTTGCGCCTCGCTGATCTGCAAGGCGCCCCGGCCATCGTGAACTTCTGGGCGACCTGGTGTCCGCCCTGCCGCGCGGAGATGCCGGCCATGCAGCGTGCATCCGACCAGCTGGCGGCGGAGGGGATGGCCGTCATCGCCATCAACGTCGGCGAGTCGGGGGATACGGTGCGGACCTTCCGCGACGAGATGGCCATAAGCTTTCCGCTGCTGCTTGATACCGACTCCAGCGTCAGCCAGCGCTGGCCCATGCGCGGCCTGCCGACCACCTACATCCTGGACTCGCAAGGACGCATCGCCTACCAGGCCGAGGGCGAGCGCGTCTGGGATCATCCGGAGCTGCTGGCGCAGGTACGGGCGTTGGCCGAAGACGGCAGCGCCGACGCTGATCCGTCCCGCTAGTGCTCCCGGTGACTTTGCTGCGCAACGTCAATTCGGGTTGACATAAAAAATGTCAATCTTTACCGTAGCCTGTCGCCCTGACGGGCACCTGTCGTGCTGTCGATCCCCGCGCCGGGCGCATCGGCTCTAAGAACCAACCAGAGGGTGGCCACCGCGATCGCCCCCGGGAGAACCATGCATTGATTCATCAGACCGTCTCCTTCGACAACGAACCGTTGATCCTGGTCGACGAGCACGACAACATCACCGGCTACGAGAGCAAGGTCAAGACCCACGAAGGCGACGGCCTGCTGCATCGCGCCTTCTCCATCTTCCTGCTCACCGACGATGACAAGGTCCTGCTGCAGCAGCGCAGCGGCGAGAAGCCCCTGTGGCCGTTGTACTGGTCCAACAGCTGCTGCAGCCACCCGCGCCGCGGCGAAAGCTACGAGCAGGCCACCCGCCGCCGGCTGCGCGAAGAGCTGGCCGTCGATGCGCCGCTCACCTACCTGTACCGCTTCCAGTACCAGGCCCTGTTCGGCGAGGTCGGTGCCGAAAAGGAGCTCTGCTCGGTCTACGTCGGCAAGGTCCAAGGGCCCCTCGGCGTCAACGTCAACCCCGAGGAGATCGCCGACTGGCGCTGGATCGACTGCGCCGAGGTCGACCGCATGGTCGCCGACCCCGACGCCCCGGTCACCCCCTGGTTCGTCATGGAGTGGCAGCGCCTGCGCGGCGAATTCCGCGACACCCTCAACGCCCTGCAGCCGCAGCCGGCCGTCCCCGCCGCCTGAGGCGGCAACGTCTTCTCCCTATCCCTATCCGAGGTCCATCGATGGCGTTACCCGGCGCAGAAGCACCGCGCTCCCCCACCCTTCCCCGTCTCCTCACGCTGCCTATGGGGTTGATCCCCCCGCGCCTGAACAGCAGCGTGCTGGCGCAGATCCTCAATCGCGTCTTCGCCCCCGAGCTGAAGGACGGCGAGCTGGATTTCCTCGATGGCAAGGTCATGCGCATCGCCGTCGATGACGCCCGGCTGACCTTCCGCCTGACCCTGGTCGACGGGCGCATCCGCGCCGCCAAGACCGGCGAGGACCTGACCATCGAGGGCAACGTGTACGAGTTCCTGCTGCTCGCCACCCGCCGCGAGGACCCCGACACCCTGTTCTTCAACCGCCGCCTGCGCCTCGGCGGCAGCACCGAGCTCGGGCTCTATGTGAAGAACTTCCTCGACAGCCTGGAGCTGGAAGGGCGCCTCGGCCCGCTGCTGCCGCTGATGAACCGCACCGCCGACCTCCTCGGACGCTTCGCCAAGTAGCGCTCGCCCCCGGCCGGTCGGCACCGATCTGCCGCCCCTGCGGCTCACTGCCCCATCTCGAACCAGCCAGGTCGGCCGTCATCGTACGGCCGTCTGTGCGTGCTACCATCCGCGCCCATGTTGACCTACCCCGAGATCGATCCCGTCGCCGCCGCCATCGGGCCGCTGGCCATCCACTGGTACGGGCTGATGTACCTCCTCGGCTTCCTTGCCACCTGGCTGCTCGGGCGCTGGCGCGCCACGCGCCGTCCGGACTTCGGCTGGAGCGGCGAGATGGTCGACGACGTGCTGTTCTACTATGTCGTCGGTGTGGTCGTCGGCGGGCGGCTCGGCTACATGCTGTTCTACGGCTACGATCAGATCCTGGCCGATCCGCTGGCCATCCTGCGCGTCTGGGAGGGCGGCATGTCGTTCCACGGCGGGCTGATCGGCGTGCTCATCGCCATGGGGCTCTACGCCCGCAAACGCGGGATGCACTTCTTCCAGGTCGCCGACTTCAGCGCACCGCTGGTCGCGCCGGGACTGCTCACCGGCCGTCTGGGCAACTTCATCAACGGCGAGCTTTGGGGCGGGCCCACCGACCTGCCCTGGGGCATGCGCCTGCCCTGTGCGGACTTCCCGCAGTACTGCGCCGGCCTGGCGCCGGACGCCCCATGGAGCCCGGCGCTGCATCCGTCGCAGCTCTACGAGATGGCCCTGGAAGGCGCCGCGCTGTTCCTGATCCTGTGGATATTCTCCAGCCGGCCGCGACCGATGATGGCCATCTCCGGCCTGTTCCTGATCTGCTACGGCAGCTTCCGCTTCGCCGTCGAATTCGTCCGCCTACCCGATGCCCACATCGGCTACCTGGCCTTCGACTGGCTGACCATGGGCCAGCTGCTGACGCTGCCGATGCTGCTGTTCGGCGGATTGCTGATGGCGCTGGCGTATCTGCGCAACCGTCCCGTGGCCCAGCCCTAACCGGCATGACCGACGCCGCGATCCTGGCCTGTGCCCGAATGTTGGCCGCGTCAGGCTCGGTCGCCGTGATGACCGGCGCCGGCGTCTCCGCCGAGAGCGGTATACCCACCTTTCGCGGTGAGTCGCTGCCGCTCAATGCCGTCGAGACCGCTTGGCGCATCGCCCGCGACTGCGATCTTTTCCTGTCCATCGGCACCAGCGGCCAGGTCCAGCCCGCCGCCAGCTTACTTGGGCGGTTCTTGGAGCGCTCCAAATCATGCCCAAATTCTGGCTCCCTCTGCTCTTATTCGCGTCGGGTTGCACCGGCGGCGAGACCTATGTGCCAATGAACGGGGACATCCTGTTTCAGACGTCTCAGTCCGCTCAGAGCGCGGCGATACAGCTCGCCACGGGTTCTCGTTACAGCCATATGGGCATCGTCTACCTACGCGACGGCGAGCCTTTCGTCTACGAGGCCGTGCAGCCGGTGAGGCTGACGCCATTGGACGCCTGGGTCCGGCGGGGCAGGCTTGGGCATTTCGTGGCCAAGCGGCTGCAGGATGCCGAATCGCTGCTGACGGCAGAGACCTGGCGCAACATGCAGGCCGTCGGCGAGTCCTTTCGCGGCAAGGCCTACGACCTCTACTTCGAGTGGTCGGATGATCGTATCTACTGCTCCGAGCTGGTCTGGAAGATCTATCAGCGCGGAGCGGGTATCGAGATCGGCGCCCTTGCACGACTGGGGGACTTCGATCTGTCGCACCCGATCGTGCGCGCGACGCTGAAGGAGCGTTTCGGACCCACGGTGCCGGTGGGGGAGACCGTCATCTCGCCATCCGCCATGTTCGATTCACCGAAGCTGCGGACCCTGTTCGACGCCGGCGGTGCCTCCGCGCCGGGTTCTTAGGCGATTGCCCCGCAAATCTTGAATCCGAGCCAGGTCCGTGTCCGAGACCGTCGCCGGTGCCGGTCAGCCCACCGGAGCCCTCACCTCCCCGCTACGCTCGCCCAGGTTGCCATAGCGGTGGTAGTCACGGCTGATGCTCTGCTCACGCAGGTACCAGAGCAGCTCGATGCGGCCTTCGGCCGAGACCGGGGCGCGGGCGATGAAGGTCTGGCGCTGCATCGCGGCCTGGTAGATCGCCCGCGGCACGCGGCCGGGGGCCGCGTAGCGGATGCGCTCGACCTCCCCTGTGCCGATACGCTCGGCGAGCTGCGCGTCGTCCTCGACGATTAGCGGCGGGGCGAAGGCGGACTGCAGCAGCAGCTCGTGCAGCCAGTTGTAGCCGGGGGCGGCGGCACCCGCGGGGATGCTGACGGTGCTGCCGCAGCCTTGCAGGTGGGCGGCGAGCAGGCGGGCGGCGCAGTCGAAGACGCTGTCGTCGGGGTGCAGGCGGATGCAGAGGTTGGCGACCGGCAGGTAGCGGCGCAGGTTGTCCTGGCCGATGAGGCGGACGTGGTCGTGCTCGCGGGCGAATTCGGTTGCCATGGCCTGGCGGTAGCTGGCATGGGCCGCCGCGAGCCTGGGCTCATCGTTCGGCGCGGCGGCGCGTGCGCCCTGCGGTACGCGCAGCAGGCCGGCGATGAACGGGTCGCTGATGGCGTCCGCCGACGCGCCGGGCTCGTCGCCGTCCGCACCGATGGCATCGCTGCCCACCGGGCGCAGGCCGGAGACGTCGGCGGCCTGGAACGCCCCGGGAGCACCCGGCGCCCTGGCCGGGTCGTCGGTCTCTGCGGCCAGCGCCGGGGGCGGATCGATGTCGGTGAAGTCCATCAGCTGGGCGCAGTAGTTGGGGCCGCCGGCCTTGATGCCCGGCCCGAACGCGGACTTGCCCATACCGCCGAAGGGCTGGCGCAGGACCACGGCGCCGGTGGTGACGCGATTGATGTAGAGGTTGCCGGCGCGGATGCGTGCTTGCCAATGCCGCTGCTCGCGCTCATCGAGGGTCTCGATGCCGGAGGTGAGGCCATAACGGGTCTGATTGACCAGGTCGATGGCCTGGTCCAAGTCATCGGCACGCATGACGCCGAGCACCGGGCCGAACAGCTCGGTCTGGTGGGTGAAGCCGCCGGGCTGCACCGCCCATTTGACGCCGGGGGACCAGATCCGCGGATTGTCCGGATCGGGCTCGGGCTTCACCGCCCACTCCTCGCCGGGCTCCAGCGTCTTCAGGCCGCGCGCCAGCACCCCCGACGGCGGGCGGATCAGCGGGCCGATGCGGGTGCTCGGGTCCCAGGCCGGGCCCACCGGCAGGCTGCGCACGGCATCGCAGAGCGCGCTGCGGAAGCGCGGGTCCCCATAGACCTCTCGTTCCAGGATCAGCAGCGACGTGGCCGAGCACTTCTGGCCGCCGTGGCTGAAGGCGGAGTGCAGGACGTGCTTGATGGCCTGGTCGCGGTCCGCCAGCGCGGTGACGATGGTGGCGTCCTTGCCGCCGGTCTCGGCGAGCAGATGCATGTCCGGGCGGGCGGCGAGCATGCGCTGCGCCGTGTCGGTGCCGCCGGTGAGGATGACGGCGTCCACCTCCGGGTGGGCCGCGAGCCGGGCGCCGACGCCGCTGCCGGCGCAGGGCATGAACTGCAGCACCTCCCGCGGCACGCCACCTTCCCACAGGCACTGGACCAGCTGCCAGGCCACCAGCACGGTGTCCGACGCGGGCTTGAGGATCACGCAGTTGCCGGCGGCCAGGGCCGCGGCGATGCCGCCGGCGGGGATGGCGATGGGGAAGTTCCAGGGCGGGATGACGGCAACGACGCCCTTGGGCCGGGCCTGGACGCTCGCCAGGCGCTGGAAGATCAGAGCGCTGCGGCGGTAGAGCTCGATGAAGTCGATGGCCTCGGAGACCTCCGGGTCGGCCTCGGCGAAGGTCTTGCCGCCGTCGGCCATGGCGGCGCCGAGCAGGTCGGCGCGACGCGCGCGCAAGACCCGGGCGCAGGCGCCGAGGATGACCGCGCGGCGCTCCGGGTCCAGGTCGCGCCAGCCGGTGGGATCGGCGCGGGCGCAGCCGACGGCATCGGTCAGATCCTGCTCGCTCGCCTCGCGGTAGCGGCCGACGATGGTGTCGGGGCGGGATGGATCGGCACAGTCGCGCAGCGCGCGCTCGGCGCGGACCTCGCGGCCGGCGATCACCAGCGGGATGTCCGCCGCCTGCTCGCCGTGGCGCGGCTGCCAGTCGGCGATGATGTCCTGCGCCCAGGCGACATTGGCCGGCAGCGACCAGTCGGTGTCGGGCGCGTTGCGGAAGCCGTCCAGGCTCAGGTCGTCCGCCGCCGGTCGCTCCGGCGGCTGGCGGCGGTCCTGGCCGCGGCGCGGCTGCTCGGCCAGCCCGTCGATCAGCGCGAACGACGCGGCGAAGCGCGCGGCCTGCTGTTGCCATTCCGGGCCGTCGACCACCAGCTGGAAGGCGTGGGCGAGGAAGTTCTCCGGTCCGGTGTTCTCATCGAGCCGCCGCACCAGGTAGCCGATGGCGTTGACGAATTGCTCCCGGCCGGTCGCCGGGGCGTAGAGCAGCAGGTTGTCCGCCACCTCCGCCAAGGCTCGGACCTGGTGGTTGGCCATGCCCTCGAGCAGCTCGATCTGCAGCCGATCCAGCACGCCGGCCTGGTGCCCGAGCACCAGCGCATAGCTGAGATCGAACAGGTTGTGCGAGGCGATGCCGATGCGCACCGCGGCGATATTCTCGGGCTCCAAGGCCCACTGGAGCATGCGCTTGAAGTTGGCATCGGTCTCGGCCTTGCGCAGGAACGGCGCCTGGGGCCAGCCGTGCAGGGCGGCGTCGACGCGCTCCATCTCCATGTTCGCGCCCTTGACCAGGCGGATGGTCACCGGTGCGCCACCCTGCCCTACCCGCTGCCTGGCCCAACTGCTGATCTGCCGCTGCACCGCGCCGGCGTCCGGCAGATAGGCCTGCAGCGCGATGCCGGCGTTCACCTGCTCAAGCCCGGGTCGGCCCAGCGCGGCCATGAAGGCATCGGCGGTCATGCCCATGTCGCGGTACGACTCCATGTCCAGATAGACGAACTTGGGCACCTCGCTGCCGTCGGCGCGGCGGAAGCGCAGCCGCGCCGCCTCCCGGTACAGCTGCTCCAGGCGATCGGCCAGGGTGCTGACGGTCCGGTCCCGAGCCAGCGGCGCGAGCTGCGAGTAGACGGTGGATATCTTCACCGAGATGCACTCCACCTCGGGCAGTTGCAGCATCGCCAGATAGCGCCGCATCTGCGCCTGGACCGCCTCCTCCCCGAGCAGGGCCTCGCCGATCAGGTTCAGGTTCATCCGCACGCCCGCCGCCTGGCGTGTCCGCAGGTGCGCCAGCAGCGGCCCCTCCTCCGCCGGCAGGATGACATCCGCCGTCTCCGCGCGCAGTCTGTCGCGCACCAGCGGCATCATCAGGCCGGGCAGGTAGCCCCCGACGACGCGAAAGCCCTTCAGCAGCAGCTTGTCCAGCGCCGAGAAGAAGCTTGGGATGCCGCGGGCATCGAGGATATGGATCAACTGCTCGGCCGCCCGCGCCGGATCGGTCGCGCGCAGGGCCTGGTCGGTGATCTGCACCAGCGTCGCCTTATCGTGCGGGCTTTGCATGATCCGCTCCAGTTCCTCCTGCTGCCGGCGCTCTTTCCGCGTCTGCAACACGCTGGCGCGCTGGTGCAGGGCGCGGGCGACCTGCATCGCCTGCTGGATCGTCTCCGGGTGGGGGCTCGTCGGGTCGGGGCGGAAGCCCTTCAGCAGGGCTTGCAGCCCGTGGGCGGGCTTGGCGGGGTGGCTGGGCATGATCATCCTCAAATGGTGGCGGGCTCGCTGCCCCCAGTTTAACGACCCCGAGCCCCGCCTGAGCGACGGTCATCCCGATGATACGGCCGCAATAATCTGCACTTCTCGATCAAAACCGAAACCAGCTCACCACAGGAGGCCAGCCCAAATGACGTCGGATATCCAGCAGATCATTGAAGACGCCATGCGGCTCGACCTGCACGCCCGTTCGTTCGTCATCGAGACCCTTCTCGAAAGCCTGGATGCAGGAAGCGACGTCGCCGTCTCACCGGACTGGCTGGCTGAGACCCGGCGCCGTTGCGCCGAGATCGACAACGGTGCCGTGAACCTGATCTCGGGAGCCCCGGCACTCGTTGATGGTGGATGCGCTGCGCTTATCCACCCTACGGCGGATGCCGGGGCTGGGGCTTGGGAGGGGGCGCGACCGGGGGCTCCTTCCCCGCCGAGGAAGGCGCCGACTGAGGTCGGCGCGCCTGGAGGGGGGTGGGGGGTCAGCCGCCGACGAGGGCGAGGAGGACGCCGGCTGCTACGGCGGAGCCGATGACGCCGGCGACGTTGGGGCCCATGGCGTGCATGAGCAGGAAGTTGTGCTGGTTCGACTCCAGGCCGACCTTGTTGACGACGCGGGCGGCCATGGGCACGGCGGAGACGCCGGCGGCGCCGATCAGCGGGTTGACCTTGCCGCCGGTGACCCGGTGCATGATCTTGCCCATGATGACGCCGGTGGCGGTGCCGATGCAGAAGGCCACGGCGCCCAGGGCGAGGATGCCGAGGGTCTCCAGGGTCAGGAACTTGTCCGCGGAGAGCTTGGAGCCCACGGCCAGGCCGAGCATGATGGTGACGATGTTGATGATCTCGTTCTGGGCCGCCCGGCTCAGACGCTCGACCACGCCGCACTCGCGCAGCAGGTTGCCGAAGGTGAGCATGCCGATCAGCGGCGCCGCCGACGGCAGCAGCAGGGCGCAGAGGATGAGCACGACGAACGGGAACAGGATGCGCTCCAGGCGCGAGACCGGGCGCATCTGCTGCATGACCACGGCGCGCTCCTTTTCGGTGGTCAGGGCGCGCATGATCGGCGGCTGGATGATGGGCACCAGGGCCATATAGGAGTAGGCCGCAACGGCGATGGCGCCGAGCAGGTCCGGCGCCAGCCGGGAGGCCAGGAAGATGGCCGTGGGCCCGTCGGCGCCGCCGATGATGGCGATGGCCGAGGCATCGGCCAGCGTGAACTCGAAGCCGGGGACGAAGTTCAAGGACACGGCGCCGATGAGGGTGGCGAAGATGCCGAACTGGGCGGCGGCGCCGAGCAGCAGCGTCGATGGCCGCGCGATCAGCGCGCCGAAGTCGGTCAGCGCGCCCACGCCCATGAAGATCAGCAGCGGGAAGATGCCGGTCTCGACGCCGACGCTGTAGATCATGCCGATCATGCCGTCCGGGCCGCCGATGCCGGCCACCGGGATGTTGCTGAGCAGGGCACCAAAGCCGATGGGCACCAGCAGCAGCGGCTCGAAGCGCTTGGCGATGGCGAGATAGATCAGCCCGCAGCCCACCGCCATCATCAGCACCTGCCCCCCGGTCAGGTTGGCGATGCCGGCCGACTCCCAGAGCTGGATGAGCTGTTCCATGGTGTCAGCCCAGGGTCAGCAGGGTGGCGCCGAGGGGGACGGCATCGCCCTCTTTGACCCGGATCTCGGCGACGGTGCCGGCGACCGGGGCGCGCACGTCGGTCTCCATCTTCATCGCCTCCAGGACGACGACGACCTCGCCGGCCTCGACCTTTTGGCCGGGGTTGACGGCGATGCGCACGATGTTGCCGGCCATCGGCGCCTCGACGCCGGTGCTGGGGCCGGCCGGCTCGGCCGCTGCCGGGGCTGTCGCCGCCGGCACGACGCCCTCGACCGCGCCCTGGGGCGAGACGGTGACGTCGTAGGCCTTGCCGTTGACCTCGACCCGGTAGGCCTCGGGTCCGCCGGCGGGGGCGGCTGCCGGCGCGGCGGCGGGTGCCGCGGCGGGCTTGTCCTCGATCTCCCACGGCGGCTTCTCGAAGGCGTCGGGGTTGTTGCGGTTCTCCAGGAACTTGAGACCGACCTGCGGGAACAGGGCGTAGATGAGCACGTCGTCGACGACGGCGTCGGCGAGCTTGATGTTGCGCTCCTTGGCCGTCTTGATGAGCTCCGCGGTGAGCGTATCCATCTCCGGCTCGAGCACATCGGCCGGGCGGCAGGTGGTGGGCTCATCGCCCTCGAGCACGCGCGCCTGCAACTCCTTATTGACCGGCGCCGGCGAGGCGCCGTAACTGCCGCGCAGCACGCCGGCGGTCTCCTTGGCGATGCTCTTGTAGCGCTCGCCCATGAGCACGTTGAGCACGGCCTGGGTGCCGACGATCTGCGACGTGGGCGTCACCAGCGGGATGAAGCCCAGGTCTTCGCGCACCCGCGGGATCTCTTGGAGCACCTCGTCGAGGCGGTCGGTGGCGCCCTGCTCGCGCAGTTGGCTCTCCATGTTGGTGAGCATGCCACCGGGGACCTGGGCCACCAGGATGCGGGAGTCCACGCCCTTGAGCGCGCCCTCGAAACGGGCGTACTTCTTGCGAACCTCGCGGAAGTAGGCGGCGATCTCCTCCAGCAGGGTGATGTCCATGCCGGTGTCGCGATCGGAGCCTTCGAAGATGGCGACCAGGGTCTCGGTCGGGGAGTGGCCGTAGGTCATGCTCATGGACGAGATCGAGGTATCGACCATGTCCATCCCCGCCTCGATGCACTTGAGGTAGGTGGCGGTGCTGAGCCCGGTGGTGGCGTGGGACTGGATCGCCAGGGGTACCGAGACGGTCTCCTTCAGCCGACTGACCAGCTCAAACGCCGTGTAGGGTCGCAGCAGCCCGGCCATGTCCTTGATGCAGATGGAGTGGCAGCCCATCTCCTCCAGCCGTTTCGCCATGTCGAGCCAGTAGTCGATGTTGTGCACCGGGCTCACGGTGTAGGACATGGTGCCCTGGGCGTGGGCGTCGGTCTTCAGCGTCGCCTTGACGGCCTGCTGGAGATTGCGCACGTCGTTCATGGCATCGAAGATGCGGAAGACGTCGATACCGTTGGTCACCGCGCGCTCGACGAAGGTGTCTACCACGTCGTCGGCATAGTGGCGGTAGCCGAGCAGGTTCTGGCCGCGCAGCAGCATCTGCATGCGGGTGTTGGGCATGGCCGCCTTGAGCCGGCGCAGGCGCTCCCAGGGGTCTTCGCCCAGGAAACGGATGCAGGCGTCGAAGGTGGCGCCGCCCCAGGTCTCCAGGGACCAATAGCCGACCTGGTCGAGCTTGGCGGCGATGGGCAGCATGTCGTCGATGCGCATGCGTGTCGCCAACAGCGATTGATGGGCATCGCGAAGGACGACATCGGTGATGCCGAGCGGAGTCTTCTGGGTCATCGGTGCAGCCTTTCGGAGTGCGTAACAGGAAGGGAGAAAAGGGTCGGCGAGCGGCCGGATGGCATCCGGCTCAGCCCCGGAGTGAGCGATAGCGCGCGATCGCGGCGCTGATGACGGCAATGAGGTCGTCGTCGGCCGCCGCCGGCGTTGCCGACGAAGGCGCAGGCGCCGGCTCGGGCTCCGGCGGCCCCAGCCGCAGGGCGGCCCAGGACATCCCCTTCAGCAGCGCCACCAACAGCAGCAGGAAGCAGAAGACGATGCCCATGCCGATGCCCATCAGGCGCAGGCTCTCAAACAGTAGGTCGGTCTGGCCCATGCGGGTAGGGTCTCCTCAAAGGTTCAGTCGAACGGATGACGCACGACGAGCGTGTCTGCACGATCCGCGCCAGTCGAGATGATATCGATGGGGACACCACCGAGCTCCTCGATCCGCGCCAGATAGTCCCGCGCCGCCGGCGGCAGGTCGTCCAGCGCGCCGGCGCCGGCGGTGCGCGCCTGCCAGCCGGGCATCTCCTCGAGCACCGGCTTGCAGCGGGCGAGCGCATCGGCGCTCACCGGTGGTGCATCGAGTCGCTCGCCGTCGAGTTCGTAGGCGGTGCAGATGCGCAGCCGCTCCAGCCCGTCGAGCACGTCGAGCTTGGTGATGCACAGGCCGCTGACGCTGTTGACGGCGAACGAGCGGCGCAGCGCCACCATATCGAGCCAGCCGCAGCGGCGCTTGCGCCCGGTGGTGGCGCCGAACTCATGGCCCCGGGTACCCAGGTGATCGCCATCGTCGTCGAACAGCTCGGTGGGGAACGGGCCGCCGCCCACGCGCGTGGTGTAGGCCTTGACGATGCCGAGCACGTAGTCCAGATCCAATGGACCGACGCCACTGCCGCTGGCGGCGCCGCCGGCGGTGGTGGTCGACGAGGTGACGTAGGGGTAGGTGCCGTGGTCGATGTCGAGCAGGGCACCCTGGGCGCCCTCGAACAGGACGTCGGCGTCCTCGCGGCACAGCTGATGCAGCCTGCCGGCGACGTCCGCCACCATCGGCGCGATCTGCTCGGCCTGGGCCAGGGCCTGGTCGAGGCAGGCGCCGACGTCCACGGTATCGGCCTTGAAGTAGTGCTCCAGCGCGAAGTTGTGGTAGTCGAGCACCTCGCACAGCCGGGCCTGGAAGTGGGCCGGGTCCAGCAGCTCGCCCAAGCGGATGCCGCGGCGGGCGATCTTGTCCTCGTAGGCCGGACCGATGCCGCGCCCGGTGGTGCCGATGGCCTGCTTGCCGCGGGCGCGCTCGCGGGCCTGGTCGAGGGCGATGTGATAGGGCAGGATCAGGGCGCAGGCCGGGCTGATGGACAGACGCTCACGCACCGGCACCCCACCCTGCTCCAGGGTCTCCACCTCGGACAGCAGGGCCTCCGGGGAGAGGACGACACCGTTGCCGATCAGGCATTCCACGCCATCGTGCAGGATGCCGGAGGGGATCAGATGCAGGATGGTCTGCTTGCCTTCGATGACCAGCGTATGGCCGGCATTGTGACCGCCCTGGAAACGCACCACGGCACGGACCCGCTCGGTGAGCAGATCGACCACCTTGCCCTTGCCCTCGTCACCCCATTGGGTGCCGATCACGACTACATTCTTGCCCATCGGCCGTTTCTTCTATCTCGGTTGCTGTGGATTGTCAGGACTTGGCCGCGCAGTGGCAGCAAGCTCAGGCCCCGTTTGGTTGCAGGCGCCAGGCCCCGTCGCGGCGCTCCAGGCGGCGTGAACAGCGCAGCGCGGCGGCGTCGCCCTGCTGTCCGGGCAGCGCGCAGATGACGCGATAGCCCTCGGCCCGCAGCCGGGCGATCTCGGTCTGCAAGGCCGGGTCCGCGTCCCAGGGGGCGAGAATCCCGTCCGCCTCGGGCTCGCCGGCCAGATCGGTGGACAGCGCCATCAGGCCCTTGAGATCGGCGCTGAAGCCCACCGCCGGGCGGGCACGGCCGAATACTTGGCCAATGTCGTCGTAGCGCCCACCGCGGGCGATCTCCAGCCCCCAACCGGGGACGAAGGCGGCGAAGACGACGCCGGTCTTGTAGGTGTAGCCGCGAAGCTCCGCCAAGTCGAAGTGCACCGGCACCCCCGGCAGCCAGCGGTGCAGCTCATCGGCGATGCGGTGCAGTCGCTCCAGCGCCTGCTGTACCGGCGCGCCGGCCGCCCGCAGCACGCCGGCGGCCCGATCCAGCGCATCGTCGCCGTTCAGCTCGGCGAGGGCGAGCAGCATCTCGGCCATCCCGTCGGTGAGCCCCAGGCCGGCGACGATGTCGGCGATCTCGGCCACCGCCTTGCGCTGCAGCGCATCGAACAGGGCCATCTCCCCGGCGTGGTCCAGCCCGGCCTCGCGGGCCAGGCCGCGGAACACACCGACGTGGCCCAGATCCAGGTAGGGCGACGGGATACCGGCGGTCTGCAGCGTCAGCATCAGCAGGCGCAGGATCTCGACATCGCTCTCCGGACCGTCGTGGCCGTAGATCTCGGCGCCGATCTGCAACGGGCTGCGGGTGCCGGCAAAGCCGTCGGTGCGGGTGTGCAGCACCGTGCCCAGATAGCACAGCCGGGTCGGCGCATCGCGGCGTAGCTGGTGGGCGTCCATGCGCGCCACCTGCGGTGTCATGTCGGCGCGCACGCCGAGCATCCGGCCGCTGAGCTGGTCGGTGAGCTTGAAGGTCTGCAGATCCAGGTCGTGGCCGGTGCCGGTCAGCAGGCTCTCCAGGTAGTCGATGAAGGGCGGGATGACCAGCTCATAGCCCCAGCCGTGATAGAGGTCGAGCAGCGACCTGCGCAACTGCTCCAGCCGCGCGGCCTCGGTGGGCAGCACCTCTTCGATACCGGCCGGCAGCAGCCAACGTTCGTCGTTCATCCGGGTCTCGCTTGATCGTGCCGTGTCAATTGATCAGGTACAGCATACCGACACCGCTGATCATGCTCACCAGCCCAACCACCCGCAGCGTACGGTTATCCGCACGGGCGACATCGAGCATCATGCGCCGCATGGCGTTCGGGGCTAGAAAGGGGATGACGCCTTCGATAACGAAGACCAGGGCCATCGCGACCCAGAAATCATGCCACATGGGTGGGGAGAGGCTGGGGAGGATCGGGCGGGCCGGAGCGGCACCACAAAGTTCGGAATCATTGCAGATGCCGGCGCGGTTGTCTAATCCGGCTTGGCGCGCCTGGGGCGCTGGCCTAGACTTCGGGGCCGTCACGGGGCCGATGCCGGCCGTCCCGAGAGCCACCCCTGCGGGGTCAAGCGTAGCCGCAGATCGACGCCGGTCTTCCAGCCAATACCCCCATTGCACGGCTCACCCCACGGGCGGACACCAAATCATCATCAAGCCATTGTTTATATTGTACTTAACCGGCGCCCACCGGCGTTCATCCGCGGCTTCAAGAACGACCGCTTCCCGGTCCGCGCGCTGAGCGTCGCCCGTGGATTGGCTCGCGCTTTCGCTGATCAGCGCCTTCGCACTGGCCTCCGCCGATGCGGCGACCAAGGCCTGGCTGCAGGGCTTGACCGCCTGGGAGCTGGCCTTGGTGCGCTTCACGCTGACCGGCGTGCTGCTGCTGCCGCTGCTGTGGGGGCTACCGGCGCCGGGCGCCCTGCCCTGGCCGTTCTGGGGCTGGCTCGCGCTGATGGTGCCGTTGGAGATCGCGGCGATGCTGCTGTACATGGCCGCCATCCGCGACCATCCGCTGTCGCTGACCCTGCCCTATCTCGCCTTCACGCCGGCGTTCATCCTGGTGGTGGGCTGGCTGCTGCTCGGCGAGCGCATCCCGGCCACCGGCGCCTCCGGCGTCCTGTTCGTGGTCCTGGGCGCCTGGCTGCTGAACGCCGGCCATGCGCGCGGCTCGGACTGGCGTAGCTGGGCGACGCCGCTGGCGGCAATCTTCTGGGAGCCCGGCTCGCGGATGATGCTGGCCGTGGCGCTGATCTTTGCGTTCACGGCGGTGATGGGCAAGGCGGCCATCGCCTACCTGCCGCCGGTCCAGTTCGGAGCCTTCTACTTTTTGTTCATCGGCCTGGTGCTGCCGATCGCCCTGCTGCCGCTGGCCGGCCGCAAGGGCAGCGCCCTGCGCGGTCTGCTGCGGCACCTGCGCCGACGGCCCTTTGCCATGCTCACGGTGGCCGGGCTCAACGCCGTCATGATCCTGACCCACTTCACGGCCATCGAGCGCGTCGAGGTCGCCTACATGATCGCCGTCAAGCGCACCAGCCTGCTGTTCGGCATCCTCTACGGCGCGCTGCTGTTCCACGAGCCCGGCCTACGCCGCCGCCTGCCCGCCGGGGCGCTGATGCTCGTCGGCGTCTTGGTGATCCTGTTGGCCTGAGGTGCCGCCCCATCACCCACCAACGCCCCTGAGACATCCATCCGTGCAATTGCCCGAAAAGCCACCACGCAAAGACCGCCGGCCCGAGCCGCCGGAACTGAAGCAGGCTCTCCCGCCGATCCTCGGCGCATCGCCGCGCCTGCTGATCCTCGGCTCCATGCCCGGGGAGGCCTCGCTGCGGCTGCAGCAATACTATGGCCACCCGCGCAACGCCTTCTGGCCGATCATGACGGCGCTGCTCGGGCTGCCCCCCGAAGCCGACTATGCGGCGCGCTGCGCGGCGCTGAAGCGCCACGGCATCGCGCTCTGGGACGTCATCGGCGCCTGTGCGCGCAGCGGCAGCCTCGACTCGGCGATCCGCCCGGAGACGGTGCAGGTCAACGACATCGCCGGCCTGCTGCGCACCGAGCCCACCATCGGCGCCATCGTCTGCAACGGCGGCACGGCCGAGCGCGAACTCACGCGCCGGGTCTGGCCCGCCGTCGCCCCCGAACAGCGCGCCCTGCCCCGCCTGCGCCTCCCGTCCACCAGCCCCGCCTATGCCGGCATGCCCTTTGCCGACAAGCTCGCCGCTTGGCGCGTGATCCTCTCCTTCCACCACCCGCCCGCGGCCCGAAGCGCCGTTTGAGATAGACCGGAACGTCGAACGCGTGACATCGCTCCCGAGCCTATGCAAGTATTCGCTCGCGAGGCGGCGATCTGGACCGGCGAGAAGGTAACTTCTTAGGAAGTCGGGGCCGGGTTGGGGCTTGAGCAGCGGCGGCCACCTGCGGCGGCTCGGGGGCGGGACGCCCCCGCTCCGGGGACTGGGAGCAGCGGCGTCTCGCCGCTGATTGGCCGCGGCGGCAGCCTGCGGCGGCTCGGGGGCGGGACGCCCCCGCTCCGGGGAATGGGAGGTTGGGTCAAGGGAGACGGACTCACCGAGGTCGCAGGGATTGGCGGATCCGTCGGTGCGCTCCTTGATCCGTCCTGCCCAGTTACCCTGGATGAATGATAAGTTACCTATTGGCATTTTGAGGAGTAATAACGGCGCTTCGCGCCGAGGCCGGCGCTCCCAGGCGCCGCTGCGCGGCGTCGGATGCACAATCGGCGGCAATTCTTGCCCGGTCTCAGAGCCCCGGCACCAGAGCGGCCAGCAGACGATCGCTCCCGCGCCGCTGCTCAGCCTCCGCCGCCAATCGCCCCGTCCGGCGCATCGGGCGGCGTCCAGCCGGCCTCGACCAGCCGGCGCATCGCCTCCTCGCGGGGGCAGGGGATACCCCACTATGCAACAGACCGACCCGACCGACATCGTAGAAGGCTATCTGCAGGCCTTCGGTGAACGCGACTCCGAGATGGCGCGCACTTACCTTGCCGACCGCGGCTTCAGCTTCGTAAGCCCCATCTCGCACTTCGACGACGCCGATGCCTTCGCACAATCCCTGGACGCCGTCGGCGCCATCCTCGAGCGCATGCGCATCCGTCATCGGTTCGCAGCGGGAGATGTCGTCTGCCATGTGCTCGACGTCACCGTGGCCATGGCCAGCTACCAGACCCAGACCGTGATCCATCTGGCGCAGTTGGAGCGCGGGCGCATCCGCCGGCTGGAAGTGATCTTCGACGCCACCGAGTACAACCGCATGATCGGGGATCAGTCGTAATACCGCTCCCGAGAGTGGGCAAGTATTCGCCGTCGGACCGGCCAGCAGCGCTCAGCAACCCTGTCGATATCGCGCCAATCCCCCGAGATCGCCCGGAGCGGATTCCCCAGCCCCCCCAACCTGACCTGTCGGCGCGAAGCGCCAAAGCGCCAGGGGCGTTTCAGCCACCCGAGGTCTTCTCTGATGGTGACCGCATCCTTGCCGACTGATTCAACATGTGCCGGGGCCCGCTACCGCTTTGCACCAGCCGCTCAGGTGGGCGCCGCGGCGTTCTCCGGTCCTGCCGAGGCACGACTGGTCGGTGTCGACCTGGACGCCATCTCCGTCCCGGGGGCATCCCGACTCACCGCGTTCGACAAGGACTATGGGCTGTTGAATCCAGCTCAGCGCGCAACCTACGACGCCAACGTGCTGGCCATGAAGCACAGCCTGATCCGCGTCCATGTATTGCGTCCCGGAGGCCAGCAATGATGTCCAGACGGGAGCTCGCCCCCATCGTCGAGCCCACCGAAGCGCCGCCCCTGATCTCGCGCCTGCAATCTCCCCCCAATTCGTCTCCGAGGTTGAATCATGACGGAAGCCCTCTTTGCCTTGTTCCTGATCATTGCCACCCTCGGCTGCGCCTTGGTCGCCGGCATCACGCTGATCTTTGCCATCGTCATCATGCCCGGCCTAGCCACGCTCGGCGACCGCGGCCTGCTGCAGGGCTTTAAGGCCATCGACCGCGTGATCCAAGACGGCCAGCCGCTGTTCATGCTGGTCTGGATGGGCTCGGCCCTGGCCCTGATCCTCGCCACGCTGGTGGGGCTCTGGGTGCTCGACGGCATCGACATGGCCCTGCTGCTCGCGGCCCTCGCGGTCTACATCGCCGGCGTCCAGGTGGCCACCATGAAGGTCAACCTCCCGCTCAACGGCCGACTCCAGGCCCTGGACCTGGAACAACTCGACGCCGCCGATCTCGCCGACGCCCGCGCCGCCTTCGAGCCCCGCTGGCTGCGTTGGAACCGCCTCCGCACCTGGCTGGCGACACTCACCGCCTGCCTGCTGCTGGTGCTGCTGCTGCGCAGCTGATCTGGAGGCATTGATGAGTTCCGAGCATTCACCACCGAGACGGGCCAGGGTGTCGCCTTCGCGCAGGGCCTCCTTCATGCGATTGGCCAGGGCCACCAACAACTGGTCACCCACGGTATGTCCGTGACTGTCATTGATGGCCTTGAAGCCATCCAGGTCGAGATAGGCCACCGCCAGGCGTTGTTCCCGTCGCTTGATCTGCGTCATGGCCTGCTGTAGACGGTCCGCCAGCGGCAGGCTGGTCAGCGCGTCATAATGGGCGAGCTGTTCGAAGCGCGCTTCGCTGTCACGCAGTGCCTGTTCGCGCTCGCGCAACTGGAGTTGCAGTCCAACCCGTAGACGCAGCACCGGTGGGTTGATCGGTTTGGCAATGAAATCCGCCGCGCCGGCCTCCAGGGCATGCCCCTCGATGTCCGCATCCTGGCTGGCGGTCACGAAAATCACCGGAATATCCTGCAGGCGCGGGTCGGCCTGAAGCGTCTTGAACAGGATGTGCCCGTCCATCTCCGGCATCATGACATCGAGCAGGATCAGCGCCGGCAGCTCCTCCGCGGTCAGACGCTCCAACGCCTGCGGCGCGGATAAGGCAAATGCGCATCGGCACACGGACTGCAGCGCTCGGCCCATGATTTGGACGCTGACGGGATCATCATCGACGATCAATATCCGGGCGACGGGGTCCTCGCACATCACTGAAGCCTCATAGCGGATCAACGAGCCAGGCGATCACAGCGCCCGAGACTATCCACTGCATGCATAAAACGCACCAATATTTGTAAAAACGCTATTAATTTAGCGAGTTAGGAGAGGATTCTGATCCTTAGGGCAACCTGTTTTGCAACTTGCAAAGCAAAGCGCATCGCAGATTCCGCCGATTGCGTCCATCGACGGAAAAAATCATCCTTTGTCGCCCTCGCGAGCAGTGCACGCGGACGGCGGGCAACAGCCCGAATGCACCCGGAGGACACGCATCGGCTCAATCAGCCTACCGGACGCCCGTCATCGGCGAACCGACTCGGCCCGATCGGTCTGCGCCAGCCGCGCCAGGGCCTCGGTGAAGCGCAGCGATTGGACCAACTGGGCCAGCCCCTGAGTCGCCAAGTTCCATTCCCAACTACCGACGTGGGCGATGGCCTCCGTGCTCGCCAGCATGGACTGACTGCGCCGCAGTGTCTCCTCGGCGAGCTTGCGCTCACTGATATCCGTGTGCACGCCAATCACCCGCAGGGGTCGACCATCCGCGCCCCGATCCATCACCTGCCCGCGGTCAAGGATCCATTTCCAGCTACCATCCTTGCAGCGCAGTCGATGCTCATTCACATAAGCGGGCGTCTTGCCGTCGAGATGTGCTTGCACATCCGCCAGCGCTGCTCGCTCTCCCGCAGGGCAGTCTCGTCCCGCCGGCGCTCGGTGATATCGACATACGCGATGACCACCCCGTAGTCGGGATGGGCGGTCGGCGTGGCGCTGACCGAGAGCCAGGTGACACCATCCGGCTTGACGACACCCATCGGCAAGTCATGCACTGGGCGCTGCTCGGACATGGCGCGCGCACCGGCATAGGCATCCGCCGGCAGGGGCGTGCCATCCAGGCGGATCATTGCCCATTCCTTGTCGGCACAATGGCGTCGCAGATGCGCTTCGCGGGTCAGGCCGAGGAGTCTTTCCGATGCCTGGTTGCAATCGACGATCCAGCCTGACCGGTCGGTGATGGCGATCCCCACCGGCAGCAGGTCGTAGATGATGCGCAGCATGCCCTCGGATGCCTGCAAGGCGGCGGTGCGCTGGGCGACCAGGTCTTCCAACTGCGCCCGCTCGGCCTCCAGCGCCGCCCGGGCAGCCTGGGTCTCGGTGACGTCATGGAGACAGACCACGACGCCCTGCACGGATTCACCCTCCCGAAAGGGCGAACAGGTGGCATCGAGATCGAGGCGCCGACCATCCGGGCCTGTGGTCTGGACACTGAAACGCCGCGCCTCGCCGCTGAGGGCGGCTTGCAGTTCGGGTGCGATGCGGGCATAGCCATCCGCGCCCATCACCTCACTGACCCGGCGCCCATGCAGCGCCTGCGGCCGGGCCGAAAAGAGTTCGGCATAGGCCGGGTTGACGACCCGACAGCGCAGGTCGCGGTCGATGAACGCCAACATATCACCGGAGGTCTCGACGATCTGCTGGAAGCGGCGCAGCACCTGTTCCGCCTGTTTACGCGCGGTAATCTCCATGGCGACCCCGCGCATCCGCCGCGGTTCGCCGGTGGCATCGACGCCGACCTCGCCGAGACCCTGCATCCAATGCAGGCTGCCGTCGGGCCAAACGACCCGAAATTCCCGGGAGAATCGCTCCGGTGTCGTCCTGCAACGCGCCAGTTCCTCGGTAACCAAGGGGGCATCGTCTGGATGCAGGCGACTCAGGAAGCCTTCGTAGGTTCCATCGAATGCCCCGGGCGCGAAACCCCAGAGCCGTTCGTGCTGTTGCGACCAAAGGATCCGGTTGGTGGCAAGGTCCCAGTCGTAGATACCCAACTGAGCGGCGTCAAGTGCCAGGGTGAGCCGTTCCTCGCTGTCGCGCAGCGCATCGATTTCGCGAAGCGGGGGCGCACCGACCGCTCCGGGCTGCCGCAGAACTGTCGCTGGCGCAACTGGGCCGCGGACAAGGACGGCGCGCCACAGCCCCCGGTCAACGACATCGTCGCCCACGTCTGCGAAGATCGACGACTGAAATTGGCGGTCACGCCGCCCCCAACACTGACGCAATAGGCAACCTTGCAACCAAGACATGTCGAAGAACCGCGAACAAAAACGCCGACTCAAGCAGCAAAAGGCCCGCCGTCAGGCCCAGGCTTCACCGAAGAAGCGACCGATGCCTCGCGAAACCGCGCTTATTCCCAGCGCGCCGACGCTGTGGCGGACCATGCACCTGGACATCAGCGTCCAGGAGCAGTTGGTCAAGACAACGACGCTGGTGCAGCCGTCCCTGAGGCAACGTGACGCCGGCAAGATTCAGCGGGTCGAGCAGGCAGCGGACGTGGCTGCGGTCCTCGATCTTGCCCCGGTGGCCGGCGGACTGGCTGAATACCCCTGGCTCAAGCGGATGTGGGCGTTCGGCGCGAGCGCTGCCCCTGAGGTCGTCGCGCGGGTGAACAGCGACTGGATGCGGGCGCATCGTCAGGAAGTTCAGGAGCGGTTGATTGCCGCACTGCGCTGGTACGGGCCGGCGGGGGCGCAGGCGCTCACCGATTGCTGGGATGCCTTCGATGACTACGGTCGCTCCCTGGCCTGTGTTGTGCTCGGCCTGCTGGATGCGCACGCGTCAGCGGACCGGCTTTACACCTTCCTCGAAGGCACGCGATCCAACCCAGGGACGCATTGGGTCGGAGCGCTCTGGGGGCTGATCGACCTCGGGGACGCCCGTGCCGCGGATGCCTTGCTGCAAAGCTTGCTTGAGAAGAGACCCTTCTACGAGCGTTATGGATTCCTGAGCCGGGCCGGCGACCGGCGAGCCGTTCAGCCGTTGATTTTCGCAGTGCTGGATGTACCCCAGGCGCAACGCGTCGACCCAATGTGGGCGCTGACCGGTATCGGGCACCGCTTGGGTAGAGAGGGATTGGCAGAGGCCCTGCGCGTTGGAAAGGATCCCGCGCAGACGTCAGCGGAAACCATCGAGCCCCTGATTGAAGGTGTCTTCATGCACTCCCAGCAAGATGTAGAGCGGCACTTCGAGACCTTTTACAACCGCCACCCGAGCTTTTGGCCCAACGCTGTCGGTCAGTGAGCGGCGGGTGCGCTGCGCTTATCCGCCTTCGGGCCCGCATCGAAAAGCCGCTCCGCGTTGTTCCGGAATCATCCTAGAAAGAGCAGTTGAACGGCCTCGAGTGTGCGTCCCGCGTGGGTCCTGACGAGGCACAAGGAGGCGGAATGGTCATTCCATTCCAACGCGTTGTCAGAGGCCAGGGGCCGCGCGGGGCGTGCACTCGGGGTCGTAGCGGCCTTCACCCAATGGGTGAGCTCCGGTAATGGTAGTCATTACTTGAAAAACAGATACTTGAGTTAGCCTCAGAGTAAATATCCGGTCTACCCCTACGCTGAAAAATCAACGAGTCAGCGTCTCGCGGAAGCGCCGATCCAAGGGGTAGACCCATAAATCCTTGATTGGGATACTCTGTTTTCCAGCGGGGCCGAGCTTGCCGCGGCCTTTGGTTTGGCCCAAGCGGAGCCAGTTGGCGGCGTGGTAGCAGGTGCCGCGGAAACGTGGTGTTTCGACGAAGGTCTCAAGCAGAACCGGACGGTATCCATAGACGTTCTGCCAGTGCTGGGGAAGGTTCTTTGCCGCCATGGCCAAGAGCATGGAAGCGCTGGATGTATTCGTTCCAGAGGCGCGAGTCGGATTTCGAGCACACGCGATGCAACGCCAGAGGCGCGAGCGCAGCGGCGGGTTTGTTGAGCGGTTCTCCCGGATCGCTGCGCGTGCTGATGCGCACGCTTGGATCGGGCCGCGCGCCGCGCGGCGGGGGCAGCACGATGAGCCCGTCGGCGTGCATGCGCAGCATGGCCACCCGCGCGGACATGTCCTTCAATCCGCCATCGGGCTTGTGCCAGTGCAGCGCGCGGCAGGTCAAGCGCGAGAGTTCGGCACGGGTACGGGCCGGGTCCTCGGCGATAAGTTGGCGGATCAGCGCAATGTCCTCGGCGTGGAAGTCGCGCCCGCAGTAGCGCCGACTCATGGGCTGTCGTTGATGAGGGTCGGCTCCAGCGGCGGTGCTCGGGAGGGCTGGGGACGACTGAGCGCGGCGCGGCGCGTCTCATCCATTGCCCAGGGGAGAAACGCATCGATGTCGCGTGGTGGGCTGGCGCCATTTTCCGCACAGGCCGTGAGATAGCACCTCAGCCAGTGCCGGGGGTTGATGCCCCACAGCGCCAGGGTCTGCACGATGGCGAACAGCGTGGCGGCCAGCTGCGCACTCCAGAGGCTGCCCGATCCGTAATCATTCTTGCGGCCGGTGACCGGCGTGCGGATCGTGTTTTCGGCGAGGTTATTGTCCATCGGGACCTCGGGATGCTCGACAAACACGCTGAGCCCGGGCCAGTGCTCCAGCACGCTGGAGAGGACCTTGATCTGGCGCGTGCGTGCGCTCTTGGACAAGCCGGCGCCCGGCGCAGCCGGTTGAGGTGGTAGAGCATGCCGATGCGCTCCTTCCACTCCAGTGCCCATTGCTCCAGCTCGCCGAAGGCGCGCCCGGCATCCAGGAAGTCGCGGCGCACATGCGCCCAGCAGAACGCGAGCAGGATGTGCGGCGCCAGGCGAGCGAGCTTTTTGTAGGCGCTGTAGCGATCGCAGACGATGATGGCCTTGTCCGCCTGCAAGCCGGCGAAATGCGCGCCGGGGACCGCGGCACTGCGACTGGGATCGATGCAGTAGTACACCACCGATGGCGAACGTGTCACCCACAGATACCAGCGCGTGCCGACCTTGCCCTCGATCTCCACAAAGACCTCCCAGCGGGTCTCGTCGTTGTGGAAGAGCTGCTCGCCCATCTGCTTGCAGTACAGGGCCTCCAGTACCGGCTCGAACAGCGGGGCGATGGCCGCCAGGCCACCGGCAAGCGTGCCGGGCGAGACCGGCAGACCCTGATCGGCGAGATCCTGCAAATGGCGGTGACTGGGTTGGCCATAGCGATATTTGCTCAAGATCGCCTCGACCCAAAAGCTCACCCCATAGTCGCTGCGCGGAATCAAACTCGCTGTGCTCGTGAACCACGGGAAGGTCCGGGCGCTTGGTGCGGCCATGCCCGGGACTGCCCGGCTGTTGTCCGCGTTTGCGCTTTGCAGCGGTGTCGCCTCGGGCGCCCTGTTCCGATTTCAGCGGGCTGGTCTTCTCGCTTTTCTTCCCAAACAAGCGGTTCTGAAGGTCCTTGATCTTGGCATCCTTGAGCAGCGCCTCCTGTCGCAACTTGTCGATCTCCGCCTTCGCCCGTGCATGCGGGGCTTCCCAATAGCTTGCCCGAGCGTTGCGCTCAATGTACTCCTGCTTGGTGAGCTTGACCCATTCCTGCGAGAACGGCGACGCCGATTCCGCATCAAGGCCGATGAGCGGGTGATGCGCTTCCGCGCTCGGGTGGGATGTGTCGTGCTTCCATGCTCCAGTTTGTACATCGAATTTTCTCCTGTGTCCCGTACTTTCTGCCCGAACCGATGGCTTCGCCGAATATTTACCGTCAAGGAGGGCATGGCCGGCAGCGGCGCAGGTCCTGGCTGGGTCCGTCGCGGACTGCCCGTCGAGCCCTGCCGCAACTGCTGAGCGGCTACGCTGCGACTGCAATCTCATCCCAAACCCCGCCGACGCGCGTTCCGACGCGTCTGCGCCGCGCTCGCTTGAGCCTTGACCAGCCCTCCGGCCCTCGCCAGCCTCTCGTCCTGACGCCGCCTTGGGCTCACAGATGACACATCACATGGCTTCCTTGGCTTATAAACAGCCCCTGTACGAGCAATTGCAGTCGCCGTGTCTCCGTCTGAGCATCCCTTTTCGGTGACGCGCTGAACCCGGAGTCCGGAAACCGCCTTGGAATCGGCCCCGACCATGTCGCGGCAAGGCACCAGGCCGGCACCTGAGCCGATCCGCTGAGCAACCGATGCCGCTTTCCCTGGCCGGACGGGGCATGCGCCCCGTCCGCAGCGGTTCCGGCCCCGTTTCGCGCACGCCAGGCTAGACTTACTAATGCCGTGCGCGGTCGCCGCCCGCGGCGCGACCGGGGCTCCCGAGTGTATTGGCGGCGAACGGGAGGGCATGGCAATGACTGACAGGGGCGACGGTCTTGGTCTTTCGATCCCCGGTCTGATGGTAATCGCAACGCTGCTCGGCGCGCTGCTGTTCGAGAGCGTCCCGCTGGAGACCACGCGGCCGGAGCCCAATGCGCAACTGCCCGATGCATCTGCGAGCGCCGGGCGGGCGCCCGCGCGACTGTGGCAGGACCCGTTCGATGCCGTCCATCGACATCGGTCGGCCGATGACGGCGGCGATGCCGGTGCCGCAAGACCTGCCGCCGATATTGCATGTCGCCCGGTGCAAGCGGCTGGGTGCGAGGCCGTCGGCGCCCCGGTCGAGCGGCGCGACCCCAGGCTGGATCAGGCCCCGCGCTGTGTCGTCGACCAGATAGCCGGACGCTTCGAGTCTGAGGACCATCCGCGCATCCTCGCCGTCATGCTGCCCAGCGGCGGCTTGCCGAGGCGGCCGAGACGCGATCCGCCGCCGATACGCGGTGCTCTCGGCCGTGCATCGCGCGGGTTTCGTCCCGGACGATGCGACCCATCTCGGCTATTTCCGCAGCATCGCGAACTCGGGGCTGCCGGAGATCATTCCCTACGAGTGGATGACGGCAGCTAATCCGACGGCTCATCGAGCGGAAAATCGCCCGGCCGAACCGACGACGATGACGGCAGCTAATCCGACGGCTCCGGGTTCGTCAGATGGCCAGGTCAAACCGACGGCAACGCTGGTGCTCTGGCTCGACGATTCGGCGTTCCAACCGTGTTTCCGTCAGCGTCTCACCCGCCTGGTGCTCGGCATCCTGCCTAAGTGCTGGCGATACAACAAGCCACCGGTCCAGGTCGCGGTGCTCGGACCGGCGACATCGGACGGGCTCGTCGGGATGCTGCGCGAAGCCAAGGCTGGAGCCGAGGATGCCTGCCCCATCGGCAACACGCCCAAGGGCTTGCATCTCGACATCTACCCCGCGACGGCGACTGCGGCCGACGAGCAGCTGTTCAAGCGCGCGGGGATCGCGCAACCAAGTATCAGCGTCGCCGACTACCTGAGCAATCATCTCTGCTTTAAGCTCCATCGCGACACCCCCGACGACGGCGCGCTGGCCGAGGCCCTTGCCCATGAGCTGAAAGCTCGGCTCTTCGCCCGGGCGGCGTGCGAGGTCGGCAATGGCTGCGCGGCGGGTCGGCAAGTCCGCGAGTGATGACCCGTCTTACGGGTCAGAGGTCCGGCCACCGATAGGCAACCGGGGCGATTGAAGCATACAGTCCTGATCTCGGAATGGGATACCGCCTACGGCCGCTCGTTGCCCTATAGCGTCGGCAAGGCCCTGATGTTCCGAGGCGCAAAGACTGCAATGCAAGCATTCGGGCAAAACGGCATCGGATGTTGCAGACATCCCCTCGTACTCGCTGGCGTATTTCTGGCCGCAGTATTGCGCTCAGGACGTCGAGGGCTCCCAGTCGTTGGCATCCAGATACGTTTAAGGAACTTTGCCTGAAGACCTTCCCTCGGATACATTTATTCAGCTATATGCGCGGTCTCGATGGGGTATTGGCGAAGCCGGCGGGCGGTGATCAGGACGACGACCCGCCCGGCGCCGATGTCCCCGACGACATTGCCCGGGCGGAGGCGGCCCAGGGGACGCCGCAGCTCGACTATCTTCGCCGCTTGAGCGCTGAACTGAGCAGGCTGGAGCAGGGACTGCCGAGCCACCATAGCATCGGGGCGATCGGTGTTCTGGGCAGCGACATCCATGACAAGCTCCTGATCATCAAGGCCCTGCGGCCCGCGTTTCCGTCCGCGGTGTTTTTCACCACGGACCTGGATGCTCGGCTCTACGCGCCGGATCAACTACCTTGGACACGCGGCTTGGTGGTCGCCGGCGGTTTCGGGCTGAAGCTCGCCGAGCGCGACTGTTCGAACGACGGCTGCGTGGATTCTTGCCAGGGTCCGATCCCTCCGTTTCGCAGCGGGTATCAGAGCGCGCTCTACTACGCGACCCTGAAGGCCGTGGACGCACTGCCGAAGGGGTGCAAGCCGGGTAGCGGCACGGACGGCGCCGTGTCGCGGTTCGAGATCGGGCGCCGGGGTCCGGTGGTGCTGCCGTCCGGCACGCCCGATGAGCTCGATGAGTATGGTCGCCTCTGCACGGACCCCGGCGGCTGCAATCCGCCGTTCAAGAACCTGCACAGGTACCGCATCGACGCGATGCTCGATGTATTGGTGCTGCTGGCCATGGGCGGGGGCCTGATGCTGCTGATCTACCGTTGGCACCCGTCCCGATTCTCCGCTCGGCGCGCATGGCGGTTGCCGCTGGGCTCGCGGGGGACCCGCGTCGGCCTGCTGCTGGGGCTGGCCGGGCTCGGCCTCCTGGTGTATTGGCTTTGGCAGGATCTGGCGCGCCTGAGCTGTCCGCTTAACCTCGGCGGGCTCACCTGCTTTGAGCCGTTCAGCCTGACCAGCGGCGTCAGCATCTGGATGCCGGTGTATCTGCAGCTATTGGCGGTGGTGCTGTCGGTGCTGTTCATGGTGCGCGCGCTGATGCGTTTTCGCGCCAACATGCGCGAACTCTCGCAGCGCTATTTTCTCGATCGCGACGCCGACGACAGGCTGTGGTCGTGTCTTGCGCCGGCGCTGGGCGCCGGGCTCGCGCTCTGGCGAGCAGGTTGGCATCGACTGCGCGGGCTCGGTCGGCCCGGGCGTCGGCGCGCCGATGTCGAGACCGCAGCGGCATCGGGCGGACACCCCGGGCATGCCCTGTGGCCCGAATACAGGCGCCGCTCCAACGCCTGTCGGCGGATGGTGCGGGTAGCGGCCCTGTCGCTGATCCTGTTCACGCTGGTGGCCGCGCTCTATCAGGCCACCGGCGGCGGCGGCAACAGCCCGGTGCGCGATGCGCAGCTGGCCCGCATCTATCTGGACCTGCGGCTGCTCGGCGTTTTCTTCGCCGGCATGCTCGCCTTCACCGTGCTCGATATCACGTTGCTGAGCCGGGGCTTCATCGACAAGCTCTCGGCCGCGTCGGTGGCCGCGGAGCCAATGCATTGGCCGACGGGGGTCGCCACCGGCTTTACGGCCGATCTGCGCATCGACCCCGAGCGATTGTCGCCGTGGATCGCATTGAAGGTGGTCGCGGAGCATGCCGATCTGGCCATGCGTCTGGTGCTCTATCCGATGGTCGTGCTGGTGGTGCTTGTGGTCGCGCGCGTGCCTTGGTTCGACACCATCAGCATGCCGGCGAGCATCCTGATCGTCTATCTGATCTTCGCCTTCTACGTCTTCTTCGATGCCTTCGGCATCCAGCGCGCCGCCGACGTCGCCAGGCATCGTGCCCACGACTACTACCAGGCCCGGCTCGACGCAAACCGCAGCGCCTCGGACCCGGATCCGCGGGCCTGCGCCGAGCTCAGGTTCCTTCTCCGCCAGGTCTCGCAGTTGCGCGACGGCGCCTTCAAGCCGCTGCCGGCGCGACCGCTGGTGCGCATGGCCCTGCTGCCGTTCGGCGCCCTCGGGATCGGGCTGTTGGAACTGTTCGGTTGATGGCGTGCGCGTGGCGGCCATGGGCCGTCGCTCGGGCGCCCCACGGCGGCGCTTGCGCCGCCGGCCCCCTTGGCGGCGGGACTGACTGGGATTGCGATCCGAGCCAACGGTTTGTGACCTCGGTGCCGCGCTGCGTTGAGCCCGCCCCCGAGCCCCCGCAGGCTGCCGCCGCGGCCGATCAGCGGCGAGACGCCGCTGCTCCCAGTCCCCGGAGCGGGGGCGTCCCGCCCCCGAGCCACCGTTTTGAGAAGTGACGTTAGAAGCACATAAGCTACTCTGTCGCAAAGCCCCCGTTGTCGGCTTTCCGACAGGCCCCGACAACCCCGCTGTCGGGCCTATCACAAGCGGCCAACGCGTTGATCCGTCGATGTCTTTGCGTCTGCGCGACCAGGCGCCATCCGCATCGGGCAGGACGCTGGCACAAACCCTGCTTGACCGGTCGGCATCCCGAAGCCGAACGGACCACCCATGAAGCAAAAAGACATCGCCGCGCTGCTCGACGAGCCCGCCTGCGCACACAACAACAACGCCAAGTCCGGCTGTGCCAAGCCCAAGCCCGGGGCCACCGCCGGCGGCTGCTCTTTCGACGGCGCGCAGATCGCACTGCTGCCCATCGCCGACGTCGCCCACATCGTCCACGGCTCCATCGCCTGTGCCGGCAACGCCTGGGACAATCGCGGCACCCGCTCCACCGGCCCCAAGCTGTTCAAGCTCGGCATGACCACCGATCTGACCGAGCAGGACGTGATCATGGGCCGCGGCGAGAAGCGGCTGTTTCATGGGATCAAGCAGGCCATCGACAGCTACCAGCCGGCGGCGGTGTTCGTCTACAACACCTGCGTGCCGGCCCTGATCGGCGACGACGTGGACGCGGTCTGCAAGGCGGCCACCGAGCGCTGGGGCACCCCGGTGGTGTCGGTGGACGCGGCCGGCTTCTACGGTACCAAGAACCTGGGCAACCGCATCGCCGGCGAGACCATGGTCAACCAGGTCTGCGGCAAGCGCGAGCCGGACCCGGTACCGGCGGGCATCGAGCGCCCCGGCTTCAAGGTCCACGACATCAGCCTGGTCGGCGAGTACAACATCGCCGGCGAGCTCTGGCACGTCTTGCCGCTGCTCGACGCCCTGGGGCTGCGCGTGCTCTGCACCCTGTCCGGCGATGCGCGCTTCCGCGAGGTGCAGACCATGCACCGCGCCGAGGTCAACATGATGGTCTGCTCCAAGGCCATGATCAACGTCGCCCGCAAGCTCCAAGAGGCCTTCGGCACGCCCTGGTTCGAGGGCAGCTTCTACGGCGTCGCCGACGTCTCGGCGGCGCTGCGCAGCTTCGCCCGCATCATCGACGACCCGGACCTGACCGCCCGCACCGAGGCCCTGATCGAGCGCGAGGAGGCGCGCATCAACGCCGAGCTGGCGCCCTGGCGCGAGCGCCTCACCGGCAAGCGGGTCCTGCTCTACACCGGCGGCGTCAAGTCCTGGTCCGTGATCGCCGCGCTGCAGGACTTGGGCATGACCGTGGTCGCCACCGGCACCCGCAAGTCCACCGAGGACGACAAGGCCCGCATCCGCGAGCTCATGGGCGAGGACGCGGTGATGATCGACGAGGGCAACCCGCGCAAGCTGTTGGACATCTGCCGAGAGCAGGATGTCGACATCCTGATCGCCGGCGGCCGCAACATGTACACGGCGCTGAAGGCGCGGATGCCGTTCCTGGACGTCAATCAGGAGCGCGAGTTCGGCTACGCCGGCTACGACGGCATGCTCGAGCTGGCCCGCCAGCTCTGCAACAGCATCGAGAGCCCGATCTGGTCGGCGGTGCGCAGCGCCCCGCCCTGGCAGCGCGCCACGGCGCCCCACAGCGCCTCCCCCGAGACCACCACCCCCAAGCCCCGGCCGACACCGCAGCGGAGGTGGCCCATGTCTGATCTGCCCGTCATCGGCCCGCGCATCGTCAAGCGCAACAAGGCCCTGGCCGTGAGCCCGCTGAAGGCCAGCACCACCATCGGTGCGGCGCTCGCCTTCTTGGGCATGAACCGCAGCATCCCGATGCTGCACGGCTCCCAGGGCTGCACCGCCTTCGGCAAGATCTTCTTCATCCAGCACTTCCGCGAGCCCATGCCGCTGCAGACCACGGCCATGGACCAGGTCAGCACCATCATGGGCGGCGATGACAGCGTCGTCGAAGGGCTCGCGACCATCTGCGCCAAGAACGCCCCGGACCTGATCGGCGTGCCCACCACCGGTCTGGTGGAGACCCAGGGCTCCGACATCCGCCGCGCCGTCAAGGAGTTCCGCAAGGCGCATCCGCAGTACGACCAGATCGCCGTGGTCCCGGTCTCGACCCCCGACTATCGCGGCTGCCTGGAGACCGGCTTCGCCGCCGCCGTGCGCGCCATGATCGACGACCTGGTGCCCAAGGCGGTGGACGCCGGCACCCGCCCCGGCCAACGCCAGCGCCAGGTCAACGTGCTCGCCGGCCCGCACCTGACCACCGGCGACCTGGAGCATCTGAAGGACCTGATGGAGCGCTTTCGGCTGCGCCCGGTGGTGCTGCCGGACATCAGCGATGCGCTGGACGGCCACCTGGTCGACACCGACTTCAGCCCCATCACCATCGGCGGCACCCCGCTGGACGAGCTGGCGCACCTGGGAGAGGCCGCCGCCACGCTGGTCATCGGCAGCGTCATGGACGGCGCCGCCGACCTGCTCGCCGAGCGCACCGGCGTGCCCGACTATCGCTTCCCGCACCTGATGGGCCTGGAGGCCAACGATCGCCTGATCATGACCCTGGCCGAGATCAGCGCCGAGCCGGTGCCGAGCCTGATCGAGCGCCAGCGCTCGCAGCTGCAGGACGCCATGCTCGACGCCCACTTCTCCGTGGGCCAGGCCCGCGTCGCCGTCGCCGCCGACCCCGATCTGCTGGTTGCGTTCAGCGGCCTGCTCGCCGAGATGGGCGCCGAGACCGTCGCTGCCGTGGCCCCATCGAACAGCCCGGCGCTGGCCCGAGCGGTCACCGAGTCGGTCAAGATCGGCGACCTGGAGGACCTGGAGCAGCTCGCCCGCGCCAACGGCGCCGAGATGATGATCTGCAACTCCCACGGCGTGCACACCGCCGAGCGCCTGGGCATCCCGCTGTTGCGGGCCGGCTTCCCGCAGTTCGACCTGGTCGGCGGCTACGCCCGCTGCTGGATCGGCTACCAGGGCAGCCGCCAGACCCTGTTCGACCTGGCCAACATCATGCTGTCGCTGGAGAAGGGCGAGATCCACCCCTACCGCTCGCGGCTCAAGCAGTGGCCGGCGGGGGAGCAGGCGGCTTGACGGCTTGGCCCGATTCCGACTTCGAAGCGCACCCCAAAGCTCGCGCGCTGCCTGATTCACCTCTGCGCGGTTAACCCTAAGGCTGAGGACAACGACATGACCCTCGAACGCAGACTCAAGCTGGTCAAGGCCGGCGACCGGATGCCGCCGCCGCGGCCGGGGCCGACGCTCACGGTCGCCTTCGCCAGCGCCGACATGCGCCATGTGGACCAGCACTTCGGCGCCGCCGAGGCGTTTGTGATCCATGCCCTGACCAGCGACGGCGACGAGCTGCTGGAGGTCGCCCAGTTCGGTCGTCTGGACATGGACGGCAACGAGGACAAGCTCGCGGCCAAGATCCAGGCCCTCGGCGAGTGCCACGTCGTCTACTGCCAGGCGGTCGGCGCCTCGGCCATCGCCCAGCTGCGCGCCGCGGGCATCCAGCCCATGAAGGTCACCCCGGGCACGCCCATCAAGGGCCTGTTGCACGACCTGCAGCGCGAGCTGCGCGACGGCCCGAGCAGCTGGCTCAGCCGGGCCATGGCCCTGCGGGCCCCGCGCGATGCCGACCGCTTCGACGCCATGGCCGCCGAGGGCTGGAGCGAATGATCGAGGCCACCGGCCACGTCATCGCCAGCGCCGACGGCCAGGTGCTGGTGGAGGTGCCGCGCCGGAGCAGTTGCTCGGCCTGCGGCAGCGCCGGCGGCTGCGGCGTCTCGACGCTGGCCAAGCTGTTCGGCGGCGGCAGCACCCGGCTCGCCGTCAGCGATGGGCTCGGGCTGCGCCCCGGCGACCAGGTGGTCGTCGGCATCGGCGACGGCACCCTGGTCCAGGCCTCACTGCTCGCCTACCTGCTGCCGATCCTCGCCATGGCCGCCGCGGCGATCCTGGCCGGACAGGCCGGGGGCGGCGACCTGGCAAGCGCCCTGGCCGCCGTCGCCGGCCTCGGCATCGGCCTGCTCGGCAGCGCCCGGCTCACCGCCAGCCCGCGCCTGCGCGGCAGCTTCCAGCCGGTGCTGATCCGACGCGTGGCCCCGACACAGGTCGAGCTGACCCTAACGGACAGGGCCGTCCCTGACCCTTCCGACCACCCCGTACACGACAACAGCCTGAGGCATTCCGCATGACCGAGACGACCCCGACCATAGCCGCCGACGACCCGGTGCTGGAGACCGACTTCGGCGTCGAGATGATCCGCCAGATGCGCGCCATCGACCCCTACGGCGAGTTCGACAAGATGGGCCCCGCCGAGATCCTGAGCCCGTTCGTCCTGACCAAGGCGATGAAGCGCGAGATCCCCATCGTCGGCGACCCCGACGAGCTGATCATCGCCCGCATCCGCGTCTTCTACAACGCCATCTCGGCCCTGATCGAGAAGGAGTGCGGGCTGATGGCCGTGCCGTTGGTGCACCTGACCCACGAGGGCTTCGGCCGCGTGCTGATCACCGTCGGCAAGCTCGTCGTCCTCGACCGCAGCCTGCGCGACGTGCACCGCTTCGGCTTCGAGAGCCTGTCGCGGACGAAGGACGAGGCCGACAAGTACCTCTCCGTCGCGCTGGAGCTGATCGGCGAGCACTCCAAGGTGGCCGGGCTCTGACCGCCCGCCACCGCCCAAGCTGAAACCGACCGACGCGAGCAAGACCCATGACCGACGACGAGATGAAGGCCCTGGAAAAGGCCGTCAAGAAGGCCAAGCGCATCGCCACCGAGCGTGCCGGCGAGCTGCACGACCTGGTCGAAGACCGCCTGCCGGCGGCCTTTGAAGAGATCCCCGGCATCTCCCAGGCCTGCTACGACGCCTGCGTAGCCTGGTCCGAGGCCACTGCCCGACTGCAGGCGGCGCAGCGCGACGGGGCCTGATCCGGCACCCCTGCCGCCCAGCTTTCACATCATCCAATAGAACCCGGGGCCGAGGCCGCTGACCTGGTCCCACCAGCCCTGCGAGCAATCATCATGAGCACCATCACCGGCCTGACCCGCGGCGGTACCCAGTGGGTCCCGTCGTTCATCACCGAACTCAACCAGAACAACTGCATCGGCTGCGGCCGCTGCTACAAGGTCTGCCCCCGCGACGTCTTCGAGCTGATCGACCGCGACGACCTGGATCTGGACGACGACGACGACTTCGACGACGATTTCGACGAGGCCCCGGGCATGGTCATGAACCTGGCGGACATCAACGACTGCATCGGCTGCGAGGCCTGCTCGCGCGTCTGCCCGAAGAAGTGTCTGAGCCACGAGACCGTGCCGATGGCCGCTTGAGCGACACCACCACCGCCGGCGGCGCGGTGTAAACTGCCAGGCTTCGTCCAGCTCTCGGACCGGACGGCGGCGCCCCGGGCGCCGCCGTCCGGCGCGTTCAGGAGCCCAGCAATGGCCGCCGACACAGACCCCAGCGCCGGTCCGCCGCATCCCCCGGAAGACCGCCGACAATCCCCTTCCCGCGATCCGCTGATCGAGCCCACCGACATCGCCGCCCTCGCGCACGCCGCGAAGACCGCGATCACGAGCGCCCTCGGCGCCCTCCAGCTCGTCGCCGACGACCCGCTGACCGCAGACCAGACCGAACACCTGGGACTGGCGCACAGCGCCTTGCTCGACCTGACGCGACAGGTGGAGGAGCTGGCCGGCATGGAAACCGCGTCGGCAGCGGACCACGCCCTGCCCTCCCCCACACCACAATCCCCGGAAGCCGACCAAGGCCGGCGCCATGCCGCGCCGGGGCTCGCCCTGCTGGTGGAAGACAACCTGATCAATCAGCAGATCGCGCAGGCCATGCTGGAGAAGGTCGGCGTCAAGGTCGAACTTGCCGGCAATGGCCAACAGGCGCTGGAGGCCCTCGACCGCGGGCGCTTTGCGCTGATCCTGATGGATATCGGCATGCCGGTCATGGACGGGCTGGAGGCCACCCGGCGACTGCGCCAGCGCGAGGCCCTTGGCGGACTGCCGCGCACCCCGGTGATCGCCCTGACCGCCCACACCACGGCGACCGACCGCCAGGCCTGCATCGACGCCGGCATGGACGACTTCCTGCCGAAGCCCTTCAACCGCGCTGCGCTGGAGCAGATCGTCGAGCGCTGGGCCTGACGCCGCCAGGCCGTGTTGGCCCAAGCCCCGACGGCCAATACTCAGCATTGAGTCCGCCCCGACTGATCCCTGTCAGTGCTCGACGGGCAGATCCGCTGTAGCTTGCGCGCGTCCCCTTCCGACGCGCAACCCCACCCGAGTCCCGCACGCCTTGAGCCCCATCCGCAGCCCCCGGCACCCCGCTGCCCACAGCCTCCACCGACGCCTACCGGCGATCGCCGCAGCACTGCTCCTGGCCTGGCTGACGGGCCAGGCCCCGAGCCCGGCCCTCGCCAACGCGACCGAGCCGAGCCCCAAGACCTTCGACTGGGGTGCGGACCAGCGCCTGCGCCAGGTCTTCATCGGCAACGTCGGGCTGAACGACGCCTCGCCCATCGCCGACCGCACCTTCCAGCGCTACCGCACGCGGCTCTGGGGCCGCTACAGCCCCACCGACTGGCTGGACACCGACGCGCGACTGATCTGGGAGGGCCGCCACTACAACAAGCCCAACGCCGACCAGTGGCCGGTACCGGGCTTCGAGACCTGGTACTCCGGCGGCGTGCTCTTCGACCGCTTGGCGGTGACCTTCAACGACCCGGGCGGCCTGCCGGTCCAACTCAAGGTCGGCCGTCAGGACCTGATCTTCGGCAACGGCTGGCTGGTACTCGACGGCACGCCGCTGGACGGCTCGCGGACCATCTATTTCGACGCCGCCCGCGCCACCATCGACCTGGACGCCATCGATACCACGCTGGACCTGGTCGCCATCAACCAAGACGCCAACACCGGGCGCTTCCCCCAGGCGCTGAACGGCGTCGTCGAGGACCAGACCGAGCAGTACGAGACCGGCGTCATCGCCTATGCCCGCAACCGCTCGTTGCTGCCCGAGGGCGCCGTCGACGGCTACTTCATCTACAAGCACGACCGACCCAACCCGACCCCGTACAACCTGCGCGTCAACAACGGCGCCCCGTTCCCGTCGCCGAGCGACGCCGGCGACATCTACACCCTCGGCCTGCGCTTCGACGGGCCACTCGCACCCCATTGGACCCTGCGCGCCGAGGGCGCCTACCAATGGGGCCGGCTGAACGCCCAACCCCTGAGCGCCTTCGGCCTCAACGCGCGGCTGCAGTACAGCTTCGACGACGCGCTGAACAACCGCCTGCATGGGGACCTGGAGTACCTCTCCGGCGACGACCCCGGCGACGGCACCGACCAGGCCTTCGATCCGCTCTGGGGCCGCTGGCCCCAATGGAGCGAGCTGATGATCTACCAATGGCCGCTGGACTCCCGCGTCGGCCAGGCCACCAACCTGCTGCGGCTCAACCTGGGCTGGGCCGCGCAGGTGCACGAGACCAGCCTGGTGACGCTGGACTATCACGCCCTGTTCGCCAACCAGCAGAGCACCCTGACCGCGGCACAGCGCGCCAACATCTCCGGCGACGGGTACTTTCGCGGCCACCTGCTGACGGCCTGGCTCAAGACCAAGCTCAACGCCCACGTCTCCGGCCACCTGGTCGCGGAGTACCTGGCCCCCGGCGACTTCTACGCCAGCCATCGGCGCGACCGTGCCTACTTCTTCCGTGCCGAGGTGGTGCTGAACTGGTAGCTGTCCGCCGTTCGTCGAGACCTTAGGCGATTGCCGGAAACTTTCATGCCAGATGACGCAGGATTGACGTTCGCCTTCAAGGAGGGCTGGCGAGAGCATGGCGAGCTATGTGACCGCCAGCCCGACGCCGAAGGCGGGCGTCAAGACAAGTCAGATGGTATGAAAGTTGACAGAAATCGCCTTAACCCGGCTTCATCGATGCGCCTTGGCGCAATGAGGGCCTATTACGACAACGATGAATACAGAATCGGAGTAACGGCCGAATGACCCAAGAACGCCTCCTGCTCAGCGGCGACGACGCCGTCGCCCTCGCCGCCCTGCATGCCGGTGTCGAGCTCGGCACCGGCTACCCCGGCACCCCGTCCACCGAGATCCTGGAGACCTTCGAGCGCCTCGGCGGCCATGCCCAATGGGCACCGAACGAGAAGGTCGCGCTGGAGGTCGGCATCGGCAGCGCCTTTGCCGGTGCGCGCACGCTGGTGACCATGAAGCATGTGGGTCTCAACGTCGCCGCCGATGCCCTGTTCACCGCCACCTACACCGACGTCGACGGCGGCCTGGTGATCGTCTCCGCCGACGACCCCGGCATGGCCTCCAGCCAGAACGAGCAGGACAACCGCCACCTCGCCCGCGCCGCCGGTGCGCCGATGCTCGAGCCCGTCGACTCCCAGCAGGCCTACGACTTCACCTGGCTGGCGCTGGAGATCGGCGAGCGCTGGCGCATCCCGGTCATCCTGCGCCTGACCACGCGCATCTGCCATGCCAAGACGGTGGTACGCCCGCGCCCGGCGCGCGACCCCGGCGCAGCGGACAAGGCCGGGCGGCGCTATCGCCGCGACATCCCCGGCCGGGTCATGATCCCGGCCTTCGCCAAGCCGGCTCACCATCGGCTGCGCCAAAAGCTCGCCGAGATCGCCGACTGGAACGCGACCGAGGGGCCGCTGCAGCTGCTCGACGGCGACCCCGACCTCGGCATCGTCGCCACCGGCGTCGCCGCGATGCATGCGCGCGAGGCCGCCCCCCACGCACGCCAGCTCAGCTTCGGTCTCACCTACCCGCTGCCGCTCAAGCGCATCCGCGCCTTCGCCGCCGGGGTCGACCGCCTGCTGGTGATCGAGGAAGGCGATCCGGTGCTCGTCGACGACCTCAACGCCAACGCCATCGCGGCGCTGGGCAAGCCCATGCGCTACCGCTTCGGCGAGCTGAACGTGGCGCGGGTGCGCCGGATCATCGCCGGCGACGACAGCGCCGAGCCCGAGCCCCCCAAGGGCAAGCCCCCGGAACTCTGCCCGGGCTGCTCCCACCGCGGCGTGTTCGAGGCCCTGCGCGACCTGGGCTGCATCGTCGCCGGCGACATCGGCTGCTACACCCTCGGCGTGCTGCCGCCGTTCTCGGCCATGGACACCTGCGTCTGCATGGGCGCGAGCATCGGCGTGGGGCTGGGCATGCGCCACGCCCTGCCCGAGGACGAGGCGCGGCGGGTGGTCAGCGTCATCGGCGACTCGACCTTCGTCCACTCCGGCCTCACCGGCGTCGCCGAGATGGTCTACAACCCGCCGCCCAGCGGCCATCTGGTCCTGATCCTCGACAACGGCACCACCGCCATGACCGGCCAGCAGGAGCACCCCGGCACCGGCCGCGCGCTCGATCACAGCCCGACCCAGCGGCTCGACTTCGCCGCCGTGGCCCGCGCCATGGGCGTGCAGACGGTGCGCGAGATCAGCGGCGACGCCGAGGAGGAGCCCCTGGATGCGCTGATCGCCGGACAGCTCGCCCGCAACGAGACCGCACTGTTCATCATCCGCCAACCCTGCGTGCTGGCGGCGCCGAAGATCCGCCGCTACGAGCGGCGGGCGCAGACGGGGTGTGCGGCAGAAGCGGGGGATTGAGCGGGCGGTTCGCTGGGGCTCGGCGACTTCCATCAGGGCGATCTGGGCGGCTGTCGCTTGGGCCAAGCGGGCCAGGACTTGTCTCGGAGCGCGAAGGCGTCCCGGTCAGACGAGGTGCTCCACCTCGAAGCCGACGACGCTGCGCTGCTTGCGGCTGAACTCGACGCCGATCAGGTGGATCGGTGCCCCGCCGCCGCGGTACTGATCGGCATAGCCCCGATCCTTGATCTGCTGCAGCGCCCGACCCTCCGGGGCGAGTTCGACGACCTTGAACTCGAACAGGTAGACATGGCCGTTGAAGCGCAGGGCCAGGTCCAGACGACCGGCGTTGCTGCTCTCCTCCGGAGTCAAGTCCAGCCCCAGCGCGGCGAAGTAGGTGTAGAAGACGCTGGCGTAGTAGCCCTCGTAGTCGGCGATTTCGTTGTTGCTGTACCACTCGAACGGGATGCCGGCGAAGAAGGCGGTGAACAGCTCGCGCATACCGTCGAAGTCGTTGGCGAGCAGCAGCTCACCCAAGCGGCGCTTGTTGCCGAACATCGCCTGGCCGTTTGGGGTCCAGCTGCGCAGTAGGCTGTTGTTCAAACTCTGGTAGACCTCTTGATTCGGCCAGCGCAGGCGGTACCAGTACTCGCCAAAGCGCAGTTCCTCGTCGGCAATGGTGAGATACCCGGTCTGAAACAGCAGCGCCTCGGTGGCGATGTGCTCCACATCGAAGCTGGAGAGCAGGGCCATGTCGCTCTGCAGCTGGCCGAGGCGCGGCAGGAAGACCCGCCGCTCGGTGAGCAGGTCCACCAGGAAGGTGGGCGTGGCGGTCTCGAACCACCAGGCACGGAACTGGCGCTTTTGGAACAGCAGCAGGACATCGAAGGGGTTGTAGACCGCCTCGCCGGTCCAGTTGTAGCCGTTGTACCAGGCGCGGATCCGATCGCGGTCGAGCCCGCCCAGCTCCGGGGCGAAGATCGTCTCCAGGTCGGCCTCGGTATAGCCGCAGATGGCCGAGAATTGCGGGTCGACGGTGATGTCGTTGAGGTTGTTGAGCCCCGAGAACAGGCTGACCTTGCTGAATTTTGATACGCCGGTCAGGAACGCGAAGCGCACATCGGCATCGGCGCCCTTGATGACCGAATAGAGATTGCGCAACCCATCGCGCATGGCCCGCGCGCTGTCGGGATTGGTCAAGTTGTCGAGGATCGGCTTGTCGTATTCGTCCACCAGCACGACGACGCGCTCGCCGTACCGGGCGTGGGCAAGCCGGATCAGCTCACTGAAGCGGGTGGCGACGCCGGGATCATCGGGCAATGCCACGCCCAAACGCTCGGCGTTGAGCCGCAGCAGCTTATCGATGCGGGCATCCAGCTCGGCGCGGTCGCGCAGTACGCCCTCGGCGAAGCTCAACCGCACCACCGGGAAGGGCCGGTCCCAGTCCCAGCGGGTCTCGGCCGCGAGGCCCTCGAACAGCGCCGCGTTGGCCTCGAACAGCTCGGCGAGGGTGTCGAGAAACAGCGATTTGCCGAAGCGGCGCGGGCGCGACAGGAAATAGTGCGTGCCCTGCTCGATCAGGCGCAGCGCAAAGTCGGTCTTGTCGACGTAGTAGCAGCCCTCCTCGCGGATCTTGCGGAAGGTCTGGATGCCGATGGGGAGCTGTTTGCGGGACATGGGCGCGGCTCGGCGTGGCTGAACGGTCTCGCAATTCTAGCTGAGCCCGCGGGCCGTCGGCCGATTGCCGTTCGAGTCGCGCCCGCGGCGCTTCGGCAAGTCGCTGCTGCTCGATACCATCGCGGGGCTGTTCGCGGGCAACGAGGCCCTGTTTCGCGGCCTGCACGCCCATGGGCGCTGGGACTGGGGGCGGCGGTTTCCGGTGCTTCGGCTCAGCTTCGCCGAGTCGGGTTGTGGCTAACCTGCCGCTCGCCCCGCGGGCTCGTCGGCGGCTGGTCGCGCCCGCCCCCGCCCCAGCCGCTACACTTGGCTCAAGCCGCCGCCCCGGAGCCCCGTCATGACCCGCAAACGCCTGCCCATCGGCATCCAGACCTTTCGCACCATCCGCGAGTCGGACTGCTATTACGTCGACAAGACCGGTCTTGCCCTGCGCCTGATCGAGCAGGGCAGCCATTACTTTCTGTCGCGCCCGCGGCGCTTCGGCAAGTCTTTATTTATCGATACCCTGGGGGAACTGTTCGCCGGCAGCGAGGCGCTGTTTACCGGGCTTGCGGCGCACGAGCACTGGGATTGGAGCAGGCGCTTCCCGGTGATTCGCCTGAGCTTCGCCGAGGGGGTGCTGCGCGACCGTGCGGAGTTGGACCGGCGGATCCTGGACCTGCTGCGCATCAACCGCGAGGCCCTGGATGTGACGGTACACCCGGACCTCGACAGCGCGGCGGCCTTCGGCGAGCTGATCCGCCAAGCCCATGCCCAGCACGGCGAGCGCGTGGTGGTGCTTGTGGACGAATACGACAAGCCGATCCTGGACAACCTCACCAGCCCCGAGACGGCGCGCGCGATGCGCGATGGCCTGCGCAACCTCTACTCGGTCATCAAGGGCGCGGATGCCCATATCCGCTTCGCCTTCCTGACCGGGGTGAGCAAGTTCAGTAAGGTCAGCCTGTTCTCCGGGCTCAACAATCTCAACGACATCACCGTCGACCCCGCCTATTCCGCCATCTGCGGCTATACGGAGGCCGATCTCGATACGGTCTTCGCACCGGAACTCGACGGGCTCGACCGCGCCTTGATCCGGGCCTGGTACAACGGCTACAACTGGACCGGCGAGTCGGTCTACAACCCCTTCGACGTGCTGCTGCTGTTCAACAAGCGCCAGTTCCGCCCCTGGTGGTTCGAGACCGCCACCCCGACCTTCCTGGTGGATGTGCTGACCGAACGGCAGACCTATCTGCCGCGGCTGGAGCACCTGATCGCAAGCGAGCAGTTGCTCTCGGCCTTCGACGTGGAGCGCATCGCCACCGAGGCGCTGTTGTTTCAGACCGGCTATCTCACCATCGACTCGGTGCGGCAGCTCGGCGCCTTTATCCAGTACCGGCTGCGCTATCCCAATCTGGAGGTGCGCGCCAGCCTGAACGCCGCCCTGCTCGACCGGCTCGGCGCCGGCTCGTCCGACATCCCAATGCACACGGGCCAACTCTATACGCTGCTCCAGGCCAATGACTTTGCCGGACTGGAACGGCTGTTTACCGCCTTCTTCGCCAGCATCCCGGTGGACTGGTACCGCAATAACCCCATCGCCCGCTACGAGGGCTATTACGCGAGCGTCTTCTACGCCTATTTCGCCAGCCTCGGTCTGGACCTCACCCCGGAGGAGACGAGCAACGCCGGCCGGCTGGATCTGGCGCTGCGCTTCAACGGCCAGGTGTACCTGTTCGAGTTCAAGGTCGTGGAATTGGCACCGGAGGGCCGCGCGTTGCAGCAGATCAAGGACCGGGGCTATGCGGACAAATACCGCGGCGAGGCGCCGATCCACCTGATCGGCGTGGAATTCAGCCGCAAGGAGCGCAATGTCGTCGGTTTCGAGGTCGAGACCGATCGCGACTCCCGGTAGACCTGGGTCAGCGGGCAACGCGCTACACTTTTCAGCCCAGCACTTCGCACCCGAGCCGAGCCCATGACCCGCAAGCGCCTGCCCATCGGCATCCAGACCTTCCGCGAGATCCGCGAGGACGATTGCTACTATGTCGACAAGACGAGACTCGCCCTTCAGCTCATCGAGGGCGGGAAGTATTATTTCCTGTCGCGCCCGCGCCGTTTCGGCAAGTCGCTGTTGCTCGATACCATCGCGGAGCTGTTCGCGGGCAACGAGGCCCTGTTTCGCGGCCTGCACGCCCATGAGCGCTGGGACTGGGGGCGGCGGTTTCCGGTGATTCGGCTCAGCTTCGCCGAGGGGCTGCTGCAGGACCGCGACGAGCTCGACGCGCGCATCCGCGATCTGCTGCGCATCAACCGCGAGGCGCTCGGCGTCGATCTGCCGCCGGGGCTCGGCATTGCGGGCACCTTCGGCGAGCTGATCCGTCGGGCACAGGCGCAGCACGGCGAGCGCGTGGTCGTCTTGGTAGATGAGTACGACAAACCGATCCTCGACAACCTGACCCGCCCGGACACCGCCCGAGAGATTCGAGACGGCCTGCGCAACCTCTACTCGGTCATCAAGGGCTTGGATGCCCACATCCGCTTCGCGATGCTGACCGGGGTATCGAAGTTCAGTAAGGTCAGCCTGTTCTCGGGGCTCAACAACCTGCGCGACATCACCCTGACGCCGGACTATTCGGCCATCTGCGGCTACACGGAGGCCGATCTGGAAGCCGTCTTCGCTCCGGAGCTCGACGGCCTGGACCGCGACGAGCTGCGCCGCTGGTACAACGGCTACAACTGGACCGGCGAGGCGGTCTACAATCCCTTCGACCTGCTGCTGCTGTTCCAAGAGCGGAAATTCCGCCCCTGGTGGTTCGAGACCGGCACCCCGCGCTTCCTGATCGATGTGCTCACCGAGCGCCAGGCCTGGCTCCCCCGCCTCGGCCATCTGGAGGCCGACGACGCCCTGCTCTCGGCCTTCGACGTCGGCCACATCGGCACCGAGGCGCTGCTGTTCCAGACCGGGTATCTCACCATCGCCGGCGAGGAGCAGCTCGGCGGCAGTCTGCTGTACCGGCTGCGCTGGCCCAACCACGAGGTCTACCAGAGCCTCAACAACGCCCTGCTGGACGCCTGGACGCCGGACTCCCAGGCCAATCTGCGCCACCGCCGCGGCCTCTACCAAGCGCTGTGCAACAACGACTTCGCCGCCCTCAAGACGCAGGTGGCCTCGCTGTTCGACGCCATCCCGCGGCAATGGACCATGAACAACCCCATCAGCGACTACGAAGGCTGGTACGCCAGCGTCTTCTACGCCCACCTCGCCGCCCTGGGGCTGGACATGACACCGGAGGACAGCAGCAACGCCGGTCGGCTGGATTTGGCCGTACGCCTTAACGGCCAGCTTTATCTTTTCGAATTCAAGGTCGTCGAACTCTCGCCCGCGGGCCGCGCATTGCAGCAGATCAAAGACCGTGGCTACGCCGGCAAGTACCGCGGCGAGGGGCGGCCGTTACACCTGATCGGCATCGAGTTCAGCCGCAAGCAGCGCAACGTCGTGGGCTTCGAGGTCGAAAGCATCGCGGCGGCGGCGAAGCAACCCACCTGATCGGCGTAGAACTCGGCGCTATCAGGCTTAGCTTCCCGAGTCCAGCGCGGGCGGTGCGGAAGGCAGCTCGATGCCCTATACGGCGGCAGCAGGCTCACCGTCAGCTCCTGGTGATCGCGGGCGTTGACCAGGTAGCGGCGCGAGTCCCCGGGGCCCAGGGCGCCGGCTAGGATGTCTTTGACGGCACCGGGAGCGAAGCGCACGCGTCAACTCCAACTGTTACCATTGCGCCTCGTCTCCGCCTCAAGCCTACGCATCGGCAGGCCTTTTGCCAGGTTCTGCCGCAAGGCTCGATACCAGACCCGTGACTAGCGGCCCCTCTGGGTCGATGTCGGTGAGACATTCCCGTTGCGATACCGATGCCGATGTCGATGCCGATTTCGACTTAGTAATTGTTCACTAACAAGTTAAACAACTCCATAGCACGACTAGATTACTTGAGGGCTCCAAATCCTTGCAGATGAGTCAAGTTTTTCGTTGTCGTTGTCGTTGTCGTTATCGTCCGACGACGACGAGCATCCGACGGCGACGGCGACGGCGACGGCGACACCGACACCGACACCGACACCGACAACGACACCGACACCGACACCGACAACGACAAAGAGTTGACATGTTCACGTTGTTTCTGAATTCTTCCTTACCCTTGCCTCGACCCCTATCCCACACTGCCATGATCACCAACATTGTCATCGCCGGCCTCGGCGGCCAAGGCGTCGTCAAGGCCTCGGACATCCTCGCCGATGCCGCGCTGGCCGCAGGCTTCGACGTCAAGAAGAGCGAGCTGCACGGCATGAGCCAGCGCGGCGGCTCGGTTACCAGCGACGTACGCTTCGGCCACCCGGAGCACAGCCCGGTGCTGAGCCCGATGGTGCCCCCGGGGGAGGCGCATGTGCTGTTGGTACTGGAGGCGACCCAGACCGAAGTCGCCCGGCCCCTGCTCCACCCCGACGGCCTGCTGATCGGCCCCGAGGTCATCGCCCCCGGCGCCCTGAAGAACAAGAAGAGCTTCAACGTGGCCATGCTCGGCGCCCTGTCCACCGCGCTTGCGATCGACGAGGCTTACTGGCACGCGGCCATCCGGGCCAACCTGGCCGAGAAACTCCACGCCATCAATGCCCAGGCCTTCGCCACCGGCCGCGGCGCCCGCCCCTGTTAACGGCCGCTTCAACCGAGCCGCCACCGACCGAGAGACCGCCCATGCTGCAAGAGCTTTGGAACGACGCCGCCGGGGGCTTCCACCCGGCAAGCGCCCCCGATTTCCTGCCCGAGGATCGCCTCAAAGAGGTCCAACTGCGGCGCCTGCGCGCCGTGGTGGGCCGCGCCTATGAGCACGTCGCCCTGTTTCGCGAGCGCCTCGAGGCCCGCGACCTGACGCCGGATTCCATCCAGTCCCTGGCCGACATCGCCCGCTTGCCGTTCACCGTCAAGGCCGACCTGCGCGACACCTACCCCTTCGGCCTGTTCGCCAGCCCCATGAGCGACGTGGTGCGGCTGCACGCCTCCAGCGGCACCACCGGCAAGCCCATCGTCGTCGCCTACACCCGCGAGGACATCGGCGTCTGGTCCGAGGTCATGGCCCGCACCCTGGCCTGCTGCACGCTGCATCGCGGCGACGTGGTCCAGAACGCCTACGGCTACGGGCTGTTCACCGGCGGGCTCGGCGCCCACTACGGCGCCGAGGCCCTGGGCTGCACCGTCATCCCCATCTCCGGCGGCAACACCGACCGCCAGATCATGGTCATGCGCGACTTCGGCGTCACCGCCATCTGCTGCACGCCGAGCTACTTCACCCACTTGGTGGAGCGCGCCGCCGAACTCGGCATCGACATCCGCGACCTGCCGCTCAAGGTCGGCGTGTTCGGCGCCGAGCCCTGGTCCGACGGCCTGCGCCGCCACGTCGAGGCCGCCGCCGGCATCCAGGCCTTCGACATCTACGGCCTGTCCGAGATCGTCGGCCCCGGCGTCGGCATCGAATGCCCGCAGCAGGACGGCCTGCACATCTTCGAGGACCACTTCTACCCCGAGATCATCGACCCCGACAGCGGCGAGCCCCTGCCCGACGGCGAGGAGGGCGAGCTGGTGCTGACCACGCTGAGCAAGCAGGCGATGCCGATGATCCGCTACCGCACCCGCGACATCACCTCCATCATCCCCGAGCCCTGCGACTGCGGGCGCACCATCCGCCGCATCCGCCGCATCGGCCGGCGCGCCGACGACATGATCATCATCCGCGGCGTCAACATCTTCCCGTCCCAGGTCGAGGCCGCGCTGCTGGCGGTGGAGGGCACCCTGCCCCACTACCGCATCCTGCTCACCCGCGATCAGGGGCTGGACCAGATGACCGTCGAGGTCGAGGTCACGGCAGACGTGTTCAGCGACCGCGTCCAGGCCGTCGAGGGCGTGCGCGAGCGCATCGCCCAGGCCATCGAGCGCATCATCGGCATCCGTGTCGGCCTGCGCCTGGTGGAGCCCCACAGCATCGAGCGCAGCCAGGGCAAGGCCAAGCGCGTCATCGACCAACGCGGCGAGTAGACCCGAGCCGGCGCCGGACTCATACCGCTGCGCCGGAGTAACATCGACGAGCTGCGTTCGTTGCCGCTGTCGCTGTCGCTGTCGCTGTCGTTGTCGTTGTCGTTGTCGTTGTCGTTGTCGTTGTCGAGTTCGCGACGACTAAGATCACGACTAAGATCACGACTAAGATCACGACTAAGATCACCACGACCACGACCACGACACGACCACGAATTCGCAGCATCGCGACGATACGCAACCATCCCGCGAAACAGCCCCATTCGAGACCGATACCCGCAATGAAGCTCAACCAGCTTTCCCTGTTCCTCGAAAACCGTCCCGGCCGACTGATCGAGCCCAGCCGCCTGCTGGCCGCCGAGGGCATCAATATCATGACCCTGTGCCTGGCCGACACCGCCGAGTTCGGCATCCTGCGCATGATCGTGCGCGAGCCGGAGCGCGCCGTCGCCGTGTTGGAGGCCGCGGGCTGGGTGGTCAATCAGACCGAGGTGGTGGCCGTCGAAGTCCCGGACGAGCCCGGCGGACTGGCGAGTGTGTTGGAGGTCTTCGCCAAGGCCGGGCTGAACCTGGAGTACGTCTACGCCTTCACGCTGCGCCGCGCCGACCGCGCAATCCTGGTCTTCCGCTTTGAAGACCCGGACCAGGCGATCGACGTCCTGCAACAGACCGGCCAGCAGGTGGTCGACGCCGAACGCCTGGACGCCTTGGTCGGCTAACGCAACCCGACCATGCAGGTTGGTCACCCCTTGGTTGCCGGGTTACGCTATCGCCAACGACACCCGGCACCTTGGCAACGTCATGGTGCAATTCGACAACGCTGAACAGGCAACCGCCATGCAACATGCCTACAAGCGAACGCTCTACGAACAGCTCGAAGCGCTGCCCGAGGGGCTGACGGGCGAGATCCTCAACGGCCAATTGCACGTACAGCCGCGGCCGGCGGGTCCGCATGCACGAGCCGAGATCGAGCTAGGTATCGATATCGGCGGTGCCTACGGTCGAGGGCGCGGAGGACCCGGCGGCTGGTGGATCCTCGTCGAGCCCGAAATTCACTTCGTCGTTGACGAAGCCGTCACGGTTCCAGACTTGGCGGGCTGGCGCAAGACGCGCATGCCGCGGATACCCGAAGGTCACCGTTTCGAGGTCGTCCCGGACTGGATCTGCGAGATCCTCTCGCCCTCCACGGCCAGCAAGGACCGCGAGGTCAAGATGCCGATCTACGCCCACTACGGCGTTGCCTACGCCTGGCTCGTGGACCCCAAGCGCCGCACCCTGGAGGCCTACGCGCTCGCAGAAGGGGCGTGGCGCTTACTGGCCGAAGCGTCCGGCAGCGACACCATCGCCGTCGCCCCATTCGACGCCTTGCAGCTCGACCTGAACAACCTCTGGGGCTGACGCCGCAGGCGCTGGTCGCGCGAGGACCGACCGAATCGCGGCTCGACAGCCGGCGATGGCGCTTGCCTGGACCTACACAAAGGCGACACCTGACTGCTAAAGACCGTCCCTTTTCCCTTTGTTGATAGCGCCCCGACGTCTTCAGGATATGTACGTAGAACAGGCGCAAGACGTCGCGGCCCAATGCGATGTCCTGCTGGCAATCAATCAACGCCTCCGAAAGGCCCGCGACCTCCTCCTACCTCGCCTCATGAGCGGTCAGATCGCGGTATGACGACTCCGAAGAAGATCGTTATCATCGCTGGCCCCAATGGTGCCGGGGAGACGGCCTTCGTGGGCTGTCGAAATCTTCCCGAAACTCGGCCACCCCGTCCCCCAGTTTCCGACCCTGCATGGCTACGTCTTGGCGCCAAGAGATGCTCGCACGGAGGTACGGAGACACGGAGAGAAGAATGACAGATGCCGGCGCGCGAATCTGCGCGAGGGATCTTTCCTTCTCCGTGACTCCGTGTGAGTCATCGCTCGTGACCGAGCTGCTGAAGGCACTGCACCGGATCGTCAATGAGGCCATTCGCGCGCAGACACCGGGAGACGACCAGGCCGAGGGGCTGACCTGTACATGCACCTGCCGTCACATCCGTTCACAGATAAGGACAAGCAAGAGGCGGCGAAGATGGTTTACCACCACGTTTGGCAGCAGTCGCTGAGCGGTGTTTTTGGGGCGGAGATGTGACGGCTTGCTCGTCATGGTGAGCTGGTTACATTGGAGCAGCGGCGTCCCGCCGCTGACGGGGATCGTCGGCGTCTCGCCGACGTGCGCTGTGCTGGGGGGCGAGACTCCCCCATCCCCGTCGGGGGCGGGACGCCCCCGCTCCGGGGAGCAGCGGCGTCTCGCCGCTGACGGGGATCGTCGGCGTCTCGCCGACGTGCGCTGTGCTGGGGGGCGAGACTCCCCCATCCCATTCGGGGGCGGGACGCCCCCGCTCCGGGGAGCAGCGGCGTCCCGCCGCTGACGGGGATCGTCGGCGTCTCGCCGACGTGCGCTGTGCTGGGGGGCGAGACTCCCCCATCCCATTCGGGGGCGGGACGCCCCCGCTCCGGGGAGCAGCGGCGTCTCGCCGCTGACGGGGATCGTCGGCGTCTCGCCGACGTGCGCTGTGCTGGGGGGGCGAGACTCCCCCCATCCCATTCGGGGGCGGGACGCCCCCGCTCCGGGGAGCAGCGGCGTCCCGCCGCTGACGGGGATCGTCGGCGTCTCACCGAGGTGCTGTGTTGGGGGGCGAAATCCTCCCGAAACTCGGCCACCCCGTCCCCCGGTTTCCGCCCCTCCTTGGCTGCGTCTGAGCGCCAAGTTCGCGTCCTCTGCGCCTTTGCGGTTTCCTAGGACGACTTAGACCAACCGTTCGCAGGACAGGCCGGCATGAGGTATTAGAATGCCGATTCGTCCCAACCGCCACCCACCCGCATGATCGAAGACCTACGCAAAGCCCCCCTACTCTCGCGCCTCACCGACGCCCAGCTCGGGCGCGTGCGCCAGCACGCCCTGCGGCGCCAGCTCCAGGAAGGCGAGCTGCTGTTTACCCAGGGGGATGCGGCCAAGCGCTTCTACCTGGTGCAGTCCGGGCAGATGCGGTTGTTCCGCATCGCCCCGGACGGCGGCGAGAAGATCATCGAGATCGTCTCGGCGGGCCAGACCTTCGCCGAGGCGCTGATGTTCCTGCAGGCCCCACGCTACCCGGTCAGCGCCGCGGCGCTTGCGCCGACGCAGCTCATCGCCATGGACGCGGCCGACTTCGCCGCCATGCTGCGCGGCTCCATGGACACCTGTTTCGTGGTCCTGGGTTCGCTCAGCCAACGCCTGCGGGCGCTGATCGGCGAGATCGACGAGCTGACCCTGCACAGCGCCAAGACCCGGGTCGCCCGCTACCTGCTGACCCACTGCCCGGAGGACCGCCGGGCGCTGGTGCTCGGGGTCTCCAAGGGCGTGCTCGCCTCGCGCCTGTCGATCACCCCCGAGACCTTCTCGCGGGTCACCAAGCAGCTGATCGCCGAGGGCATCATCGCCGTCCAAGGCGCCCATGTGACCGTGCTCGACCGGGCCGCCCTCAGTCGCGCCGCAGCGGACTGATGCCGTTTTGACTCGCATCAAGTCGCACCACCCCCCTGCCCTGGAAGACTGCGCCCTGCCGACACCGGCATCGCCCCGAACACCACCAGCGTATCGAGTCATCCATGAGCATGTTCTGTTTCCAATGCGAAGAGGCCAGCAAGGGCACCGCCTGCACCACCAAGGGTATCTGCGGCAAGACCGACAGCATCGCCGTGCAGCACGACCTGCTGGTCTACCTGCTCAAGGGCCTCGCCGTGGTCGCCGAAGCGGCGCAGCAACAGGGCCGCCCGGACGCCACCGTCGGCCCCTTCATCGCCCGGGCGTTGTTCGCCACCATCACCAACGCCAACTTCGACGCCGCCCGCCTGGACGCGCTGATCCAGGACGCCATTGCCCGGCGTGACGCCCTCAAGGTCGCCATCGGCTACAGCTCCGATCAGGCAATGGTCAACTGGAACGGCCCCACCGCCGCCTACGCCGCCAAGGGGGCCGAGGTGGGCGTGCTCGCGGAGCCCGATGCAGACCTGCGCTCGCTCAAGGAGCTGCTGGTCTACGGCATCAAGGGCATGGCCGCCTATACCGACCATGCCGCCATCCTCGGTATGGAAAGGCCTGAGATCTACGCCTTCATGATCAGGGCGCTGGCCGCCACCACCCGCAAACTGGGGGTCCCGGAGCTGACCGCGCTGGTGATGGAATGCGGCGCGGTAGGCGTGACCGCCATGGCCCTGCTCGACGAGGCCAATACCCGCGCCTACGGCGACCCGGAGATCACCCAAGTGAAGCTCGGCGTCGGCAAGCGTCCCGGCATCCTGATCTCGGGTCACGACCTCAAGGACCTGCAGGAGCTGCTGGAGCAAAGCGCCGATAGCGGTGTGGACATCTACACCCACAGCGAGATGCTGCCTGCCCACGCCTATCCCGCGTTCAAGCAGTACCCGCACTTCATCGGCAACTACGGCGGCGCCTGGTGGCGGCAGGACAAGGAATTCGCCGCCTTCAACGGCCCGATCCTGATGACCACCAACTGCATCACCCCGGTCAAGGCCGCCTACCGCGCGCGTATCTACACCACCGGCATGACCGGCTGGCCCGGCATCACGCACATCCCCGACCGGCCCGCCGGCGGCGCCAAGGACTTTTCGGCGCTGATTGCCCAGGCCAAGACCTGCGCCCCGCCCACCGCGTTGGAGCACGGGGAGATCACCACCGGCTTCGCCCACGCCCAGGTCACGGCCCTGGCCGAGCCGGTGATCGATGCGGTCAAGCGCGGCGCCATCAAGCGCTTCATCGTCATGGGTGGCTGCGACGGCCGCGACAGGCAACGCAGCTACTACACCGACGTCGCGCAGGCCCTGCCCGAGGACACGGTCATCCTCACCGCCGGCTGCGCCAAGTACCGCTTCAACAAGCTGGACCTGGGCGACATCGACGGCATCCCGCGGCTGCTCGATGCCGGCCAGTGCAACGACGCCTACTCACTCGCCGTCATCGCCTTGAAGCTCAAGGAGGCCTTCGGCCTGGACGACATCAACGAACTGCCGATCTCCTACGACATCGCCTGGTACGAGCAAAAGGCCATCATTGTGCTGCTGGCCCTGCTCCACCTCGGCGTCAAGCACATCCGCCTCGGCCCGACCCTGCCCGCCTTCCTATCGCCGAACGTGGCCAAGGTCCTGGTTGAGCAGTTCGACATCAAACCCATCGACGACGTGCAGCAGGACATCGCGGCGATGATGGCCGCCGCGTAGCGGCGCAGTAGCCGGGGCTCCCGGGCAATGCCAGAAATCGCCTAAGCCGTGGGAGCGGCTTCCAGCCGCGACGGTGGCCGCGCGAGCCGAGTCGCGGCTGGAAGCCGCTCCCACAAAGCGCTCCCATGGCGCGCTGACTTAATGGTATTGGGCGCCGGGGAGGGTCGCCCTCCAGGGCGACAGGGTTTCGCGGACGGCAAACGGTATCGGGACTTTCCCATCGATGCCCCCGCCTCCCGCTACACCCTTGCCAACGCCCTCACCTTCCCGCCGCTCCCGGCCACCACCCGCGCCGGCGCCGCCAGGGCGGCGACCAGCGGTCGGTCAGCGACCGGGCGATGATGGCGCGGGGTTGGCGGGTTGGCATAGCGCTGCTGGGGGGTGTGGTAGTCGGCCGGGTCGCGGGTGTTGGCCCCCACCGGGGCGGCGGTGGTGGCGATGCGGGTGCCGCTTTGGGTGCGGGCGATGTCCCAGCGGCCAAGGCTCGGGCGGGCGCGACCGCCGCTTAGGATGCGGATGGCCAGGAATATCGGCGCCGCCAGCGCGTTGCCGATGGGGACCAGCCGGTTGACCAGATCGCGGGTGTCGGCGGCCATGCCGTGGAACAGGACGTAGGCGCCGAGCAGGCGCTCGAAGGACGCGAAGCGGGTCTCCTGCAGCTCGCGGGCGAGCCCGGACCAGTCGCCGCGCAGGACCCAGGGCAGGTCCTCGGCGCGGCGGGCGGACAGGCCGAGCAGGATGAAGCGGTCGACCCGCGCTGTGGATGCCGGGTTGTGGCCGAGGCCGAACACGGTGGCGCCAGTGCCCATGTTCTGCACGCCACGGGCCTGGCTGGAGGTCATGCAGACGGCGGCCTCGGCGCGCTCGCGCCCGCACCAGCGCCCGTCCGGCAGGCCCAAAAACAGGATCACGCCGCGGCAGATGCGATGGCCGTAGCCGTGCAGCAGCTCGCCGCGGCGGCTGTCGGCGGCATGCACCCCGGCGAGGCTGGCGAAGCCGTAGGCGAGCGAGAACAGCTTGCTGACGTACTGGGCCAGCAGGTCCTTGACGTAGCCCAGCTCGCCGATCACCAGCGAGCGGCCCACCAGGATGCGGTCCCATAGCGGGCGGCCCTGCACGAGCCGGAGCACCAGCGTGAAGGCGATGCTGGCGAATAGGAAGTAGGCGGTCTCGAACGCCGTCAGGATGGCGTGGCCGGCGGCCGGGGACGGGTCGAAGAAGGCCCAGCCGGTGTGCCCGAAGAGCACGGCGTTGAGGCCGATGACCGGGTTCCAGCCGAGCCAGAGCATGACGAACAGGTGGGCCGCGGTGGCCAGGAAGACCAGCAGCGGCTCCACCAGCAGCCGCGACAGATAGCGGCCCTGGCCGAGCAGGGCATCGCGCTCCTCGGTCTCGATCTCCCAGCCCTCGGCGGTGCGCCCCAAGATGGCCTCGGCGCGGGTGACCGAGAGCGCCGCCAGGGCCTCGAGCTTGGCCAGGTCGTCCTCGGAGGCGACCAGGCCGTAGGGGCGCTCATCGGCGTCGGTGGCGGCCTGGACGCTGCGGATCAGCCGCAGCAGCAGCTCGGTGAGGCTGGCGTGGGTGGCGGCCACGCTGACCGTGGCGGGTTCGGCGGTGCGCCAGCCGGCACAGCTGCTGAAGACCCGCGCCGTCCAGTCCGCATCGGGCGCGACCCCCTGCCCCACCGCCGCACCCATCTGGGTGTCGACCTCGCCGGTCATGACGAACACCGGGCCGGCCTTGCCGAGCCGGTGCAGCGATTGCAGGAACTTGACCGCGTCGAGGGTGTTGAAGGTCTGCCCGGAGTGGCTGATGGCCAGCGTCTGCGTCGCCGGACCCACCGGGAACCGCTGGGGGTCTTCGCAGTAGGCCACCGCATCCACGGCCTCGACGTGGACATAGGGGAAGAGACGCCGGAGATCCTCGACGAAGCGCTGGGCCAGGAACAGGCTGTTCTCGATGCCGAGGACGAGCAGGTCCAACTCGGCATTCATCCGCGGGCCGTCGGCGCCCTGCTGATGCCGCTGCCAGCGCAGCGCGCCCTGGAGGAAGCCCTCGGCCAGGGCATCGGCGGTGCGGCGGTTGCCGGAGGCCGGGTCGTCCCAGCTGATGCGCACCCGCTCGAGCACCCGCGGGATGTCGGCCATCTCGGCGAGCACGCGGTCATCCCCGGAGACCGGCAGCTCGGGCTCGACCTTGGGGTTGTTCAGCAGCGGCACCCAGCCGGCGATGCCGCTGTCGTTGGCGCTGGACGCGCCGACCGACGCGGCCAGGCTCTGCTCGGTGATGCGCTGGGTGACCGGCGCCTCGTCGCGGTGGCGGTTGACCAGGGTCATGCAGTTGTCGGCGGTGCCGGTGCGCACGCACAACAGCACCAGGTCGCCGTCGCGCAGGTCGTAGCGGTAGGGCAGCGTGCCGACCGCCGCCGCGTCCTGCCGGCCGGCAATGCCCTTCAGCGCCGCCGCCTCCGAGGCGTAGACCAGGAGACCGCGGCCGGGGTCGGCGCCGACGAACAGCGGCTGGCGCTCGGCGGCCAGTGCGACCATGCCGGGCTGCAGGCTGCTGCTGGCGACCACGCCGAAGGTGCCCCGGGCGTGGTCCATGAACAGCCGCATGGCGCGGAACAGGTCGTTGTTGAAGAAGGCGTGGACGGCGCGCCCGACGATCTGTGCCCGCCAGGGCTTGGCCTCGTCGGGCCAGTCGCGGCTGCCCGCCAGCGCGGCCTGGCGCAGGGCATCCACCAGCTGCTGCACCGCCCGCGGGTTCTGGTCATAGACCTCGCCCAGGTGGCTGCAGGTGGCCACCACCGGTCGCTCCTGGCCGCCGGAGATACCGTCCAACGCGCCGTCGACCCAGGCCGCGAAGACCTCCTCGAAGGTCCTTGCCAGCGCCGTCAGCCGTGCCGGCGGCAGGGCTTGGCCGGTGCGTAGCGCGTAGGCCAGACGCAGCGATGCCAACCATTGGCCCCGGGTCAAGAGCAGGTCCATCAGCCCGGCGATCTTCGGCGAGTCGCCGCGGGCGGGGTGGCCTTGCCCCAGCACCCTGGCCAGCCAATCGCCGAGCGCGGTCTGTTCCATGCGCAGGCCGGTGGGCGTCTCCCAGGCGTCGAAGTCGCCGTTGTGGGTGATCAGGTTCTCCACCACCCGGCGACGGCGCACCAGCCGCGCGCCGTCCGCTGTCCACACCGCCACCCGCCGCGGCGGCAACCAGCGGTGCCAGTGGGTCTCGACCACCGAAGGGCCGCTGGAGGTACCGTAGCGATAGTGGGCGATCAGGTGCAGGATCTCGGCGCGGGGCCGGGCGCCGGCAAAGCGCCGCAGCATGGCCCGGCGAGCGAAGGACCGCAGCAGCACCCGGGTGAGGTTGCCGCGCTTGGGGTTGACCACCTTGCGGCCGATAAACCGCCCACAGGCGCCCATGACGGCGACCCCGCCGGCCTGCTGGCCGCGCAGGTCGGTGACCTCGCCGAGCCGCTCGAACAGGTCGCGAAAGCGTCGCGGCAGAAAGCCGTGCTCGTTGGGCAGGCGCTTGGCGAGGATGCCGAAGTTGCCGCAGTAGAGCCGCGCGCCGCGACCGCTCCAGGCCGTTGCATAGTCGCTCCAGCTAGTCAGCAGCAGCCAGAGGTTGACGGCAATCAGCAACGGCGCGGCCCAGCTCAGGGCGGTGGGGCCAAGCGCCGGCGCCGCCAGCAGGGCCAGCCCGAGCGTCAGCAGCAGCGCATTGGCGGCGGGACCGGCCAGCGCGGCAAGCCGCCGACGGTGCGGGGTCAGATCGGCGACGGCGACCCGCGGCGGGGCGCCGGCCTGCCCGAGCGCCGCGAACGGCAACAGCCCGGCCGGTGACGGCAGCGCGACGGCGAGTCGATCCCCGAGACCGCCGCCGGCCACCAGCGCGTGGCCGAATTCGTGGGCCGCCGTTGCCGCCAGCATCAGGGCGCGGATCAACGTCGGCACCAGCAGCAGCGTCCAGTCGACGGGCTGCAGGCAGATGAGGGGCAAGGCCAGGGTCTCCGGCAGCAGCCGGGGGCAGCCGGCGCACAGGCGCGCAGCGGAAACGTCGATTGCGATGGTGGACATCGGGGAAATCCTCCGGATCGAGCGGGCGGCCAAGACCAAGTAATTTGCTCGGTCAAAGTGAAGCTTAGGCTAGCAGCCGGCCCTTGGACGGCCTATCGGAGTCGGCGTCGCTCGTCGTCAGAATCCACTGATCCATGTTTTAATTTATGGAGATATTCTTATTGATAACCTTGCCAACCGGCACTGATCCGGCCGGCCCCGCGACGATCACCCTTCCGGAGTGCCCCCATGTCTTCCGCTGCCCTCCAGCGCTGGCACTGGCTCCTGCCATTCATGACCTGGCTGCCCGAGGTCGGACGCCGCGACCTGCGTGCCGACTCGGTGGCCGCCATCACCGGCGTCATCGTGGTGCTGCCGCAGGCGGTGGCCTTCGCCACCATCGCCGGCATGCCGCCGCAGTACGGGCTCTATGCGGGCATGATCCCGGCCATCATCGCCGCCCTGTTCGGCTCGTCGCGGCATCTGGTCTCGGGGCCCACCACGGCGGCCTCGGTGGTGCTGTTCTCGGCGCTGTCGGTGATGGCCCCGCCGGGCACGCCGGACTATGTCATGCTGGCGCTGACCCTGACCTTCATGGTCGGTCTCATGGAGCTGGCCCTGGGCCTGGCGCGGATGGGGGCGCTGGTCAACTTCATCTCGCACTCGGTGGTGGTGGGCTTCACCGCCGGTGCGGCGTTCCTGATCGCCGCCAAACAGCTGAAGCACTTCTTCGGCGTGGAGATGGACAGCCACGGCCACTTTCACGACATCCTGATCGCCTTCGGCCACCACGTCGTCGAGGTCAATCCCTATGCCACGGCCGTGGCCGTGGTCACCGTGCTCGCCGGCATCGCCTGCCGACGCTGGCTGCCGAAGATCCCGTACATGATCGCCGCCCTGGCCGCCGGCAGCCTGCTCGGCGTGGTGCTGGACCTGATCCTCGGCAACCAGACGACCCACATCGCCACCGTCGGCGCCCTGCCCGCCGGGCTGCCGCCGCTGTCGGCACCTTCGCTGACCATGGATCACATCAAGGAGCTGGCCCCGGTGGCGCTGGCGGTGACCCTGTTCGCGCTGACCGAGGCGGTGTCCATCGGCCGCTCCCTGGCCGCCCGCGGCGGCTATCGCATCGATGGCAACCAGGAATTCATCGGCCAAGGGCTGTCGAACATCGCCGGCTCGTTCTTTTCCGCCTACGTGGCCACCGGCTCGTTCAACCGCAGCGGCGTCAACTATGCCGCCGGGGCGCGCACGCCGCTGGCGGCCGTCTTTGCCGGCGTGCTGCTGATCGCCGTGGTGCCGCTGGTGGCCCCGCTGGCCGCCTTCCTGCCGAATGCGGCCATGGCCGGTCTGCTGTTCCTGGTCGCCTGGGGCCTGATCGACTTTGCGGAGATCCACCACATCATCAAGTCGTCGAAGCGCGAGGTCTCGGTGCTGGCGGTGACCTTCTTCTCGGCCCTGTTCCTGGAGCTGGAGTTCGCCATCTTCGCCGGCGTGCTGCTGTCGCTGGTGCTGTATCTGGAGCGGACCTCCAAGCCGCGGATCATCACCCTGGCCCCGGACCCGCGGCTGCCGGGGCGCGCCTTCTCCTGCGAGCCCGAGGTCGCCCACTGCCCGCAGCTGCGCATCGTGCGCATCGACGGCTCGCTGTTCTTCGGCGCCGTGCCCCACGTGGAGGCCTACTTCGACCGCCTGCGCGCCAAGCACCCCGAGGCCAAGCACCTGGCCATCGTCGCCGAGGGCATCAACTTCGTCGACCTGCAGGGTGGCGAGGCCCTGGTTAGCGAGGCCAAGCGCCGCCGGGCGGACGGCGGCGACCTCTACTTCATCAACGTCAAGCAAGGCATGTGGGAGGCGATGGAGCGCTGCGGCTGCGTCGACGCCACCGGCGCCCGCAACGTCTTCCAATCCAAGGAGGCGGCCATCCGGGCCATCTACCAGAAGCTCGACCGGGACCTCTGCGCGGGCTGCGACAAGCGGATCTTCATCGAGTGCGGGTCGCCTTGATCGCTGGGTTGCTACCTCAGCAGCCTGCGGTCGCCCTCACCCCAGCCTCAGCCACAGCAGCAACGGCGGCAGCAGCAGGGCGGTGGCAAAGGCGGACAGGGCCATGGCCAGGCCGGCGAAGGCGCCCATGGTGGCGCTGACCTGGAAGGCCCGCGCCGTGCCGAGGCCGTGGGCGCAGAGCCCCAGCGCGAAGCCCTGGACGGCCTCATCCCGGCACCGAAGCAGGCGCAGCACCGCGGTCCCGAATATCGCGCCGACGATGCCGGTGCTGATCACCAGCACGGCGGTCAGCGTCGGGATGCCGCCGATCTTCTCACTGATCCCCATGGCCACCGGGGCGGTGACCGACTTCGGCGCCAGGGACCGCAGCACGGTGGGCTCGGCGCCGAGCAGGGCTGCGAGTGCGATGGCGCTGAGGGCGGCGGTGGCGACGCCCACCGGCAACGCCACCAGGATCGGCAGTGCCAGTTCGCGCAGTCCTAGTGCATCGATGCGAAAGCCCCGATAGCGATAGCGATTTCGACGGATACTCACCCAATGGGTGAGCTCCGGTACTGGTAGTCATTACTGGAAAAACAGATACTTGAGTTTGCCTCAGAGCGGTCAACTGCTCTTTCTAGGATGATGGGACGCTGGCCGCGCCGCGGGCCGGCTTGCTATGCTCCGGCTGCTAGCCGCCACCCGGAGATGACCCGATGCAACCGCGCCCGTTCCAGCCCCCCGTCCGCACCCTCATGGGCCCCGGCCCCGCCGATGTGCACCCGCGCATCCTGTCCGCGTTGGCCCGGCCCACCATCGGCCACCTCGACCCGGCCTTCGGCGCCATGATGGAGGAGCTGAAGGTCCTGCTGCGGGGCGCCTTCCGCACCGAGAACGCGCTCACCATGCCGGTCTCGGCGCCGGGCTCGGCGGGCATGGAGACCTGCTTCGTCAACTTGGTGGAGCCCGGCGACAAGGTGATTGTCTGCATCAACGGGGTGTTCGGCGGGCGCATGCGCGAGAACGTGGTCCGCGCCGGCGGCGAGGCGGTGGTGGTTGACGGCGCCTGGGGTCGAGCCGTGGACCCCGGCGCGCTGGAGGATGCCCTCAAGGCCCATCCGGACGCGGCCATGGTCGCCTTCGTGCAGGCCGAGACCTCCACCGGTGCCGAGTCCGACGTCAAGACCCTGGTGGAGCTGGCCCACCGCCACGACTGCCTGACCATCGTCGATGCCGTCACGGCGCTGGGCGGCTCACCGCTGGAGGTGGATGCCTGGGGCGTCGATGCGGTCTACGCCGGCAGCCAGAAGTGTCTGTCGTGCACCCCGGGCCTGGCCCCGGTGAGCTTCAACGAGCGTGCGCTGGACAAGGTCACCAAGCGCGCCACGCCGGTGCAGAGCTGGTTCATGGACCTGAATCTGGTGCTCGGCTACTGGGGCGGTGGCGGCGGCAAGCGCAGCTACCACCACACGGCCCCGGTCAACGCCCTCTATGCCCTGCATGAGGCGCTGCTGATGCTGCACGAGGAGGGCATCGACAACGCCTGGGCGCGCCATCGGCACAATCACCTGGCCCTGCGCGCGGGGCTCGAGGCCCTGGGCCTGGAGCTGATGGTGCCCGAGGCCGAGCGCTTGGCGCAGCTCAACGCCGTGTCCATCCCCGCCGGCATCGACGACGCGACGGTCCGCCGGGCGCTGCTGGAAGACTACAACCTGGAGATCGGCGCCGGACTCGGCGCATTCGCCGGGCGTGTCTGGCGCATCGGGCTCATGGGCTGGTCGAGCCGGGCGGAGAACATCCTGCTCTGTATCGGCGCCCTCGGCAGCGTGCTCAACGACCTGGGGGCCGATGTGGATACCGGGCTGGCGCTGAATCGGGTGCGCGCGGCGACGCGAGCCTGACCCGAGTAGAACGACGCTCAATGCCTGCAAACATCGACGCGGCATTGCTCTTTTGCCTTACCGGTTGAACCGACAACGATGAAGATATCCGGACGACGCAAGTATCCGCTGGCAATCCGGCTGGTCATGGCCCTGGCCGCGGTCGGTCTGTTCCTGATCGGCTACCAATGGGGCAATCAGTATCAGACCGGGGACCAGGGGCCGCCGAACATCGGCGGCGTGCTGATCCGCCCGGCCATCCCGCTGCCCGAGGTGCACCTGAGCGGCGCCATGGGCCAGCCGGTGGATGCCGAGGCGCTCACCGGTCACTGGACGCTGCTCGCCTTCGGCCGGCTCGACGGCGCCGCCGGGCAGCGTGCCATCGCCACCCTGGTGGAGACCGCCAACCGGCTCGCCGGCGATACCAGCCTCTACGATCGGCTACGCCTGCTGCTGGTCAGCCCGGACGCCCAGCCGGTGCTGGCGCGAGACTTCGAGCGCCTGTCGCCGCTGCTGACGATCGCCAGCGGCAGCGCGGCGGACATGGGCGCCCTCGGCGACGCGTTCGGCATCGATCCGACCACGGAGCCCGATCCCAGCGCCCCGCCGGCGATCTATCTGCTCTCAACCCAGGCGCGGCTGGCGGCCCTGTTTCCCGGCGGTCAGGCGCCGGAGCGCATGGCCCAAGACGTCGCCGCGCTGGCCGACTGGCCCGGACTGCATGAGGCGCCTCAGGCGGCCGAGCCGGCCGCCGCCGCCGAGGGGGCCGAGCAATGAGCATCGGCCAACGCCTGTTCGTCGCCCTGCAGTACGCCCTGCCACAGCACCTGCTCTCCGGCCTCGCCTTCCGGCTCACCCGACTGCGGCTCGGGCCGCTGACGCGGGTGCTGATCCGCGCCTTCAGCGGCGCGTTTCGGGTCGACCTGAGCGAGGCGGCGGAGTCCGACCCGAGCGCCTACCCGAGCTTCAACGCCTTCTTCACCCGGGCCCTGCGCGCCGACGCCCGGCCGCTGGCCGACATCGGCGCCCTCGCCTGCCCGGTGGACGGCGCCGTCAGCCAACTCGGGACCATTGACGGCTGCAGCATCATCCAGGCCAAGGGTCGCGACTACCGCCTGGTCGATCTGCTCGGCGGTGACGCCAAGCTGGCCGCGCGCTTTTCCGACGGCGCCTTCGCGACGCTGTACCTGTCGCCACGGGACTATCACCGCATCCACATGCCCATGGACGCAACCCTGCTGGAGACCATCCACATCCCCGGCCGGCTGTTCAGCGTCAACCCCACCACCGCCGCCGCCGTGCCGCGGCTGTTCGCGCGCAACGAGCGCGTGGTTGCCCTGTTCGACACCGCGGTCGGACCGCTGGCGATGGTCCTGGTGGGCGCGATCTTCGTCGGCAGCATCGAGACCGTCTGCGGCGGGCTGCACACCCCGCCCCGGGCAAGCGCCATCCGCCGGGTCGACTACCGAGGACAGGACAAGCGGCTGCGCCGCGGCGAGGAGATGGGGCGCTTCAACATGGGCTCCACCGTGATCCTGGTGCTTGCCGACGGCGCGCTGCGCTGGCGCCCCGACCTGGGTCCCGGCAGCCCCGTGCGCTGCGGCGCCGGCATCGGCGAGCTGCAACCCTGATTAGGCTCCATGACACACCGAAGCCTGCGCATCCGCCGGCAGCACACGCGAACCGCCCGACGACCGGGCAATGACGATCCCCACACCACGGAGCAACCAACCATGCATGCCCGCCTTCCCCGCATCGGCACCATCCTGATCCTCTCCACCAGCCTGCTCGCCGGCACCGCCGCCGCCGACAGCATCACCGACCAGATCGATGCCGCCCGCCGCGCCTACGAGAACGGCGAGCCGCGGGTCGCCGTCCAGGCGCTGGAATTCGCCGCCGAGGAGATCAGGGTCCAGCTCACCGCCGAGCAGCTCAAGGTCCTGCCCGACCCGCTGCCGGGCTGGAGCGCCGAAGACGCCGAGTCCCAGACCCCCGGCTTCGCGCAGATGATCGCCGGCACCAACCTCACCCGCCGCTACGCCAATGCCGAGACCGGCGCGAGGGTCGAGATCACCGTCACCGCCGACTCCCCCCTGCTCGGCATGATGAGCATGATGATCGGCTCGCCGATGATGATGCAGGCCGCCGGCGGCAACACCCGCCCGTTCACCTTCGAAGGCTATCGCGGCACCATCGAGCGTGACGCAGACGCCCGCACCGTCAAGATCGCGCTGATGGTGGGCACCCGCATCCTGCTCCAGATCGAAGGCAGCCTGGGCAGCGACCAGCAAACGCTGGAGGCGTACCTCAAGGCCATGGACCTGAAGACCCTGGAGAAGGCCCTGCTCGGCTGAGACCCCCTTCCGGTGCGCCGATCCGCTCAGTCCACCGGCTTCAGCCGCGCTTGCCGCCGACTATACTTCGGAGCACGCACTCGGTCGTCTTCCGCGCGAGTGCCTCCCTTGCCATCGCTACGACGATCACAACTCGGACCCTTGCCATCCACCGGCCTGTCGAAACAGG
>CALOBA010000044.1:0-83307 GCA_942491465.1 uncultured Gammaproteobacteria bacterium | reverse complement strand
CGTCCGCCACCTCACGCCCGAAGGCGATGGCAGCGCCACGCAGCGGCGCATTCGGCGCGAAAGCGCCGCGATGGCGATGGCGCCGGGGCGGCGGGATGCGTGCCGCGAGATGGTCGATCAGTTCCAGTGGGGTGAGCGTCAGCGCCGTGGTGCCGTCTCGTTGTCCAATGTCTGAACAGGCGGGCAAGCGGTAGATGACGCGCTCGGCGTCGAGCAGTTCCAGACGTTCGAGCGCGAAGGTTGGGCGGGCGCTCGTGGCGCAGCAGCCGCTGCCTGTTCCGAAAAGGGGCCGGCGCGATCCTGCGCGCCCACGCGCACCGCGGCGTCGAGCGAGAAACCGCTGTTGGGCTGGGTGGGGCTCTGAGGGCTCGCATCTCGCGCACGTCATCACGCTCGATCAGCCCGCTGCGGGCAAACCGTTGCCGCCCCCGGATGCGCACCTGGTCGGTGATGGCGGCGAGGGCCTGCGGTGTCAGTTCAGCGGCGGCACGAAGGTGATCATTGTGTATCCAACGATGGGATGGTGGCGCCTCCGTAAGCACCTTCAATGTGTGGAGGAGAAGGCCAGATAATGTCGCCCGCAGGCAGCCATTCAGGTTCAGAATCCTTCGAGGAACGGGTTGCCGTCGTCGGGGCGGGTCGATGTGGGGGGGCGCGCCGGCGGGCTGGGGCGCGTGGCGTCGGCCGGCGCTGCGCCGTTGTCGAGGGGGGGCTTGGGGCTGAGGTTGTCGGTGATGCCGATGCGGCGGATCTCGGGCTTGGCCCAGGGGCCGGTGACGCGGTATTCGTAGCTGCCGATGCGGTCGACGGCGCCGCCGGTGGCCTTGTCGGCGAGAAACACCGCCGCGCCCACCAGCGGGCCACCGGCGACGGCGCTGGCCAGGGCGACGCCGGAGCCGAGCTTCGGGGTCACGTGCACGGTCTGATCGAGGGTGTCGCGGGCGAGGTCGGCGCTGCCGCTGATGCGGATATCGGCGGTGGGACCGGTGATCTCGAAACGGCCGATGCGGGCCTGGCCGCCGCCGAGGCTGATGCGGCCGTCGATGCTGTCGAAGGCGAGGCCGTCGTCGGTGACGTCGCTGAAGTCCAGCGCCAGCCGCCGGCCGATGGCCGAGAGGTTCATGACGCCCAGGATGCGACCGACGCCGGGGTCGACCTCGGTGAGCTGGCCGGCGCCGAGGTCGGCCTGCAGCTTGCCGAGCACCCGCGCCAGGTTCAGATTCCCCGGTGCACCCGGCCAGCGCGCGCCGAACTTGACGGTGCCGGGGGCGCGCTGCAGGCCAGGAGAGAGCCCGGTGGCGTTCAGGACGCTACCGAGGTTGTCCGTCTCGGCGCTCAGATCGAGACGGGTCAGCTGCTGCTCGGTGCCGTCGATGCGCCAGCTGCCGGTTGCTTCCAGGTTGAGCAGGTCGCCGGTCAAGCGCAGGTCACGCAGCGCGATGCCGTCGTTTTCGGGGCGCAGCGACGCCTGCAGCCGACCGAGCTGCGCATCGCGCCATTGCAGCGCATCGACGCTCAGATCTACGGCGCCCATGCGCCGCGGGTCGTCGCCCTGTGGCGGCGGGCGCTGCTGGTTGTCGTCCGCGGGCTCGGTGCCGTCGTCGGCAAGCAGCCGGTCGAGGGCGACCCGCCCGAGGCTGATCCGCAGCGGGGCATCCTCGTCGCGACCGGGGAGGAGCAGCGCCCCGTCGGCCTCGGCACCGTCGAAGCCGATGCGCAGCCGATCGTCGTCGCGGGCGAAGCGGACCTGGGCATCGGTGAGTCGCAGCGCGCTGAAGCGCAGGCGGGCGATCTGCAGCCGCGACGGCAGCAGCCTCAGGCTCGATGGGCCGGGTTTGGTCGGCCCGGCGAGCCGTTCGGCGTTGGCCTCCCACCAGCGCAGCCAAGGGTCGACGTCGAGTCGCGACAGGCGTCCGTCGACCAGGATGCCGGGGCGCTCGGGCAGGGGCGGCGACGGGCCGTCGGGGTCGACGGCGAGCCGGGTCAGGCGCAGTCCGCGGTCGCCGGGCTCCAGGCCGAGGCGGGCGCCGAGCTGACCGAGCCGAACGCTCAGGATCAGTGGCTTGCGCGCTTGCAGCCGCCCATCGAGGCTGAGACTCAACGCCGTCGCGGGGTCTTTGCCGAGGGGCGGCGGAAGCGATAGGGTCAGCCCCCTAAGGTCTGAGCGCAGGCGCAGGTCTTGTGCGGGATTGGGGGTGCCGATTTGGTTGTTGTCCAGGTCGATGGTCAGCGACCAGTCAAAGGCGCCCTTGGCCAAGGTCCAGAGCGGGCTCGGCAGGTGCCGGTCGAGGTCGTCGACGCCGGCATGACCGTCCAGGCGGGTGCGGGTCAGCGCGGAGGCGTTGCCTTGGCCGGCGATGGTCTGGACATCGATGCGGGTGGGCTGGCCGTCGATGCGCCCCTGTATGCCCTCGGCCGCGACGCCGCTGTTGTCGAAGTGCAGGCTGCCGTCGATTGCGGTCAGGCGCAGATCGGTATCGTTGAGGGCGAGGACGGCGCGCTGCTCGGGCTGCCAATGCAGTGTGCCGGCATAGTCGAACGGCAGGCCGCGGGTCAGCGGCACGCCCAGTGTCAGGTCGAGCCGGAACTCACCGTCGGCGCTGAAGGCGCGGGCGATGCCACCGAGCTGACGCGACAGCGGTGTCTCGTCGAGGATACGCAGCCCGTCGGTCATCGGGCCATTGCCGCCGGCTTCGATCAGCAGATGGCGCGGATTCCAAAGATCCGCCAGGCGGGCCTGGCCGGCGTCGATGTCGGCGCCGAGCATCCGTGCCGAGTGCAGGTCGATCTCCATGCTCCGGTTCAGGAACCGCAGCTCGGCGGCGACTTGGCGCAGCGGCGGCCAGCCGAATGCCTCGCCGGCCTTGGCGGGCTGATAGTCGAGCACGCCGTCGCGGACGTTCAGCGCGATCAGGAAGCGGCCCTGCTGGTCGTCGAACGGGAACTGTGCCAGCGGGCCGCGCAGGATGATCGTGCCCCCGGTGAGCTGGCCGCCGATCAGCGCCCGGTTGAGCCACGCGACCAGGCGCGGGTGCATATTGCCCACCGGCAGGTAAGCGCCGATATTGGCCACAGCGGCCGGACCGAGGTGGCTTACCAGGTCCACGAAGGTGCCGCCACCGGATGGATGCACGCAGAGCTTGAGCCGGCTGCGGGTGGCCACGTCGGCGGTCTCTGCGCGCAGGGCCGGGGCGCGGATGGCATAGGAGCCGCCGGGCATCCGCTGCCAGTGGATGGTGCCGTCCAGGCGGGTGAAACGCGTCGGGGCCGCGAGGCGGGGGCGCAGGTCGATCAGGGCGTCGGTGCTGTGCAGCCGGACGCGGCCCTTCGATGGGGTTAGATCCAGGCTCAGACCGAGACCGCTGAGCCGGGGGATCGGCCCGCCGCCGGGGTGCCCCAGGCCCTGGATTTGCCCGCTCAGGCGCCATTGCGGCGCATCGGTGCCCAGAGGAAGCCGCGCCTTGAGGCGGTGGGCGGTGCCGGCGATGGGGGTGTCGAGCAGGGGCGTCAACTCGGCGGGCAGCAGGTCGGTGAACAGGGCGGCGACGGGGCGGAGGAGGTCCAGCGGCAGGCTCTCGACGGCCAGCAGCAGTCTCTGCCCATTGCCGTCGCCGGTCGGGTCCGGCTCGCCATGGATGCCGATGAGGATATCGGTCTCGATGCTGCCGATCCTGCCGCCATCGATGCGCAGCGCGGCCAACTGGCCGGTCCAGCCGTTGGCGTCCGGGCGCCAGCGCATCCGTGTCGACAGGTCGCCGATGACCATCGATCGGCTGGCCTCGGCATCGCGGGTCAGGGTCAGTCGGGAGGCGGCCAGGCGACCGACCATGCGCTCGGGACGGCCGGCCGTCAGCCGAATCCAGCTCTCGACGTCGAAGCTGTCCGACCCGATGCGCAGATCGGCCGGGACCTGGTTGCGCAGCAGGTGGTCGAGGTCGCTGCCCTGCCAGTGCACGTAGGCGCGACCGGACCATTCCCTCGGCGCCCCGGCGGGGCCGCTGAGCCTTGCCATGACCGCCACTTGGCTCGCGGCGTCGCCGGCTACGGTTGCCTGTAGGCGCAGCCCATGGTCGCGCTGGGCGTTGCTCAGGATCAGGTGCTGGATATCCAGCTCCAGCGTCGGTCGCCCGCCGTGGAGGTCGGTCCAGTAGAGCCGGCTGTCGGCGAGCCCGAAGCGGCCCTCGCGCAGAAAAAATCCCAAGGCACCCGGGTCGCCGCCCCGGCCCAGGCTGCCGAGACCGCTGATGCGCAGGCGCCCGTCGAGCCCCCGCGTAAGCTCCAGCGTTGCGCCGACCAGGGTCAGGCCGGTGATCCGCGGTCGCAGTGCCCGCAGACTGGCCAGCGGTGCCAGGGAAATACGCAGGGCGGCGAAGTCGAGCTGACGTTGGCCCAGATGGCGGTGATCCAGGGTGACGTCGCGCAGGGTCAGTCGCGGGCTCCAGCCGTGCAGCTCCAGCGCCAGCGAGCCCACATGCACGTCCGCGTCGAGCTTTTCGCCGACGCTGGCGGCGACGGCGTCGCGCAGCCCGTCGGCATAGGGCAGCGCCAGGCGCAGGCCCAGCAGCAGGAAGGACAGCAGCAGAACCAGCACGGCCCCGGTGGTCAGCAGGCGGCCGCGGAGCAGGGCGCGGCGCCGCAGCGGCGCCGTCGACCCGCCGGATAGGGTCGTCATCGTCGTTCGCGTTATCGGGCCAGCAGGATCCGGCGCACCCGTCCTACACCAGCACGACGTCGTACTGCTCCTGGGTGTAGAGCACCTCGGGCTGGAGCTTGATCGGCTTGCCGATGAACTCTTCCAGCTCCGCCAGGTGGCCGGATTCCTCATCGAGAAGCAGGTCGACGACCTCTTGGGAGGCGAGCACCAGCAGCGTCTCCACCTCGAACTGGCGCGACTCGCGCAGCAGCTCGCGGAAGATCTCGTAGCAGGTGCTCTCGGCGGTCTTCATCGAGCCGCGGCCGCCGCAGCAGGGGCAGGGCTCGCAGAGCACATGCTCCAGGGACTCGCGGGTGCGCTTGCGGGTCATCTCCACCAGCCCGAGGGCGGAGACCTCGGAGATGTGGGTCTTGGCGTGGTCCCGGGCGAGGCACTTCTCGAGCATGCGCAGCACCTGGCGCTTGTGCTCGTCGTCGGTCATATCGATGAAGTCGATGATGATGATGCCGCCGAGATTGCGCAGCCGCAGCTGCCGGCAGATCGCCTGGGCCGCCTCCAGGTTGGTCTTGAAGATGGTCTCCTCTAGGTTGCGATGGCCGACGAAGGCGCCGGTGTTGACGTCGATGGTGGTCATGGCCTCGGTCTGGTCGATGACCAGATGGCCGCCGGACTTGAGCTGGACCTTGCGCGACAGCGCCTTCTGGATCTCGTCCTCGACCCCGTAGAGGTCGAACAACGGGCGCTCGCCGCCGTAGTATTCGATGCGATCGGCGATCTCGGGGATGTACTTGAGCGCAAACGGGCGCGCCTTCTCGAACGAGGCGCGGGAGTCGATGCGCACCCGCTCCACCTCCGGCGTGACCAGGTCGCGCAGGGCGCGCAGGGCCAGCGGCAGGTCGTCGTGGACCAGGCCGACCTCGGAGCTGGCGTCGCAGCGCTCGCGGATGCCGCGCCAGAGCTTGGCCAGGAAGGCCATGTCGCGGCACAGGGCCTCATCCTTGATGGCCTCGGCGGCGGTGCGGGCGATGTAGCCGCCGACCCCCTCGTGCTCGTCCACATAGCACTGCAGGATCTCGCGCAGGCGTCTGCGCTCGTCCTCGCCCTCGATCTTCTGCGATACACCGGTGTTGCCGAGGTTGGGCATGAACACCAGGTAGCGCGAGGCGATGGAGATGTTGGTGGTCAGCCGCGCCCCTTTGGACCCCAGCGGGTCCTTGACCACCTGCACGATGATGCGGTCGCCGTCGTGGACCAGTTCGTTGATCTGCTCCGTGCGCGGCGCCCCGTCCGGCGTGGTGATGTCCGAGGCATGCAGGAAGGCGGCGCGCTCCAGCCCGACGTCGATGAAGGCCGCCTGCATGCCGGGCAGCACCCGGCAGACGCGACCGCGGTAGATGTTCCCCACCAGGCCGCAGCGCTGAGAGCGCTCGATGATGATCTCTTGGGCAACGCCGTTCTCGACCACCGCGACACGCGTCTCGGGGGGGGTAATATTGATCAGTATCTCTTCGCTCACGCTTTGCCCTCGGGTCGATGTTCCAGGTCCGGTTGATCGCTCGGTGCCATGCTGCCGAAGACCGCAATCGCCGTAGGATTGGGTAGAGCGAAGCGAAACCCATCCGGTCTGCCGGACAAGTCGCCGGTTTATAGCGACCCGCGCGGGCAAAGTCCAGTCTTGACTCGAATCGGGCGGGGGTGAACGCTCACCCCAGGGGCTCGGGCAGCGGCCGTATTCCGGCTTGTGCCAGCAGTCGGGCGGTCTCGAACAACGGCAGTCCGACCACGCCGGAGAAGCTGCCGTGCAGTTCCTCGACGAAGACCGCGCCGAGACCCTGGATACCGTAGGCCCCGGCCTTGTCCGCCGGCTCGCCGGTGGCCCAGTAGGCCGCGGCCTCCGCCGGCGTGATACGGCGAAAGCGTACGCGGCTTGTGCTCAACGCGGTGGCCGGATCGGCGATGCCGACGGCCGACGGCATGACCACGGCGACGGCGGTCATGACCAGGTGTTCGCGACCCGACAGCGTGCTCAGCATGGCGATGGCCGCATCGGCATCCGCCGGTTTGCCCAAGGGCCGGTCGTCCACGACCACGGCGGTATCGGCGGCCAGCACCGGCCGTCTTGGTGGCGTGCCTTCGGTGTCCGCGACCAGCCGCGCGCCGGCCCCGGCCTTTGCCCGTGCCAGCCGCAGCACGTAGTCGGCCGGGTGTTCGTGCTCCTGCGGGCGCTCATCCACTTCGGGGGCGACGACATGGCAGCGCAGCCCGAGCTGGGCGAGCAGCGCGCGGCGGCGTGGCGAGGCGGATGCCAGTATGACGTGGGCGGTTGGATCGATCATTCCGGGTTCAAGCCCGGTGGTAGGGGTGTCCCTGAACCAGCGTCCAGGCGCGGTAGATCTGCTCCGCCAGGATGACCCGGACCAGTGGGTGCGGGAAGGTCAGCGCCGATAGCGACCAGCGCTGCTCGGCCCGTTGCAGGCAAGCGGGGGCCAGCCCGTCCGGCCCGCCCACCAGCAGGGCGACGTCGCGGCCGTCGCCGAGCCAGCCGGTCAGCTTCCGAGCCAGCTCGGCGGTGGACCAGGCTCGACCGCGCTCGTCCAGCGCCAGCACCAGGCTGCCGTTGGGGATCGCCCGCAACAGCCGCTCGCCCTCGTCGGCGCGGATGCGCTCCAGGTCCGCCGCTGAGCGGGTCCCCTTCGCGGTGCGCCGTGCCGGCTCCAGCTCGACGAGATCGAGTCGGCAGGATGCCGGCAGGCGTTTGGCATACTCGGCATAGCCCGCGTTGACCCAGCCGGGCATGCGCTGGCCGATGCTGATCAGTCGGATGTGCATGGTCGCTAATCGTCTTGCGTCGACATCAATCGGTCGCCGGCGATGGTGCGCGGACAGACGCCTAGGGTGGCTGAAGCGGCGGGGCCGGTCAACCTGGCAGAGGGTTCCTGCCGTCAGATCGAGCTCGACGTCTTCGCGGGCGATGGCGCGGCATTTTGCGCGAAGACGTCAAGGGCGTAAAGACACGCAGGGAGGTCGGGTTGGCTTGCCTCGGTGGGCGAAACCCCGTAGCCTACGGCACTTTTTGATCGATTATCCAACGCAAACGACGAGCGAGGACAGCATGAACAGCTTCGATCGCGCACGATTCAACATGATCGAGCAGCAGGTGAGACCCTGGGACGTGCTCGATGCTCGGGTGCTGAGCGCCATGGGCCAGCTGGAGCGCGAACACTTCGTGCCCGCCGCCTATCAGGGGTTGGCCTATGCCGATGTGGAGATCCCCATGGGCAACGGTCAGTCGATGCTGGCGCCGAAGCTGGTCGGGCGCGTGCTCCAGGCCCTCGGCGTGCAGGACGGCGAACGCGTGCTCGAGATCGGCACCGGCAGCGGTTATCTCACCGCATGCCTCTCCCGGCTCGGTGGTCGCGTGACCAGTGTCGAGATCGATGCCGACCTGGCCGACGCCGCCCGCGCCCGGCTGGACGCCCTTGGTCTTGAGCGCTGCACGGTGCACAGCGCCGACGGCATGGCCGACAAGAACGACGGCGCACCCTTCGACGTCATCGCCGTGACCGGTTCCATGCCCACCGATGAGCCGCTGGCGATGCTGCGCGAGCAGCTCGCCGACGGCGGTCGCCTGTTCGCCGTGGTCGGCGAGGCGCCGATCATGCAGGCCCTGCGCATCACCCACCTCTCGCGCGGTGAATACCGCCGCGAGTCCTTGTTCGAGACCGCCATTCCGGCACTGCAGAACGTCCCCGAGCCGGAACGCTTCGTCTTCTGAGACGGGAGTTACCCCATGCAGGACATCACGCCACGCGAACTCGATGCACGTATGCGCCGTGGCGAGCTGTCGCCGCTGCTGCTCGATGTACGCGAGCCCTGGGAGGTCCAGATCTGCCGGCTGCCGGATGCGGAGGTGATCCCGATGCGGCTGATCCCCTCCTCGCTGGACAGCCTGGCGCGCGACCGACCCATTGTCGTGATCTGCCATCACGGCGTGCGCAGTCGCCAGGTCGCCCAGTACCTTGCCCAGCACGGCTTCACGCAGCTGCTGAACCTGAGCGGCGGCATCGACGCCTGGGCCCGAACGGTCGACACCGCCATGCCGACCTACTGAGGCGATTTCTGTCAACTTTCATACCATCTGACTTGTCTTGACGCCCGCCTTCGGCGTCGGGCTGGCGGTCACATAGCGCGCTATGCTCCCGCCAGCCCTCCTTGAAGGCGAACCTCAATCCTGCGTCATCTGGTAGGAAAGTTTCCGGCAATCGCCTGAGCAAACTCACCCGGTACGGCCCGTCCGGCCAATCATAGGAGGCACCAGAGAGCGATGAGCATCCACCAGGCCCCAATGCCCCTCTGCCACAGCGGACTGTCGCAGCTGCTGATCATCGACGCCCAGGAACGGCTCGCCCGGGCCATGCCCGAAGCGGCCCTGGCGACCACCATCGGCAACACCAATCGACTGATCGAGGCGGCCAAGATCCTCGACATCCCGGTCATCGTCACCGAGCAGAATCCCAACGGGCTCGGCCGGACGATCCCGGAGATCCGCTCGACCCTGCCCGAGGGGATCACCCCCACCGAGAAGACCTGCTTCTCCTGCTGCACCGCCGCCGGTTTCGAGCGCAACCTGACCGCACACCCCGAGCGCAAGCAGGTCATCATGGTCGGCATGGAGGCGCACATCTGCATCGTCCAGACCGCCTCCGGCCTGCAGCGCTGGGGCTATCAGGTGTTCGTCGCCGCCGATGCCATCTGCTCGCGCAAGGACGCGCATCGCAACAACGCCCTGGCACGGATGCGCCACGCCGGCATCCATGTCAGCAATACCGAATCCATCGCCTTCGAGTGGATCGGGGATTCGAGCAACGCCAGCTTCCGCGAGGTCTCGCGGCTGTTCAAATAGCCCGCCCGACAAGCCAATCGAAACGGTTGGCCGGTCACGCCCGCAAGCGGGTCTCCACCAACCGCAGCAACCGATCGAGCGCCCCGCGGTTGTGCTCAACGACCCGCAGCCCGTTCTCGCCGATTCGGCTGCGCTCGGCCGCGTCGGCCAGCCAGCCCGCCATGCATTCGGCCAGGGCATCGGCGCTGTCCACCTGCACGGCCGCGCCTTCGCGCACCAGAAGCTCGGTGATGACGGCAAAGTTGAATACCTTCGGGCCGGTCACCACCGGGATGCCGACGGCGGCCGCCTCCAAGGCGTTGTGGCCACCGATCGGCACCAGGCTGCCGCCGATGAAGGCCGCATCCGCCGCTGCCAGCATCGCCGAGAGTTCGCCCATGGTGTCGCCTAGATAGACCCGAGTCTGCTCGTCCACCGGCTGGCCTGCGCTTCGACGGGCCAACGTCAAGCCCTGTCGCTGGACCAGGGCCGCCACCCGGTCGAAGCGCTCGGGATGGCGCGGCACCAGGACCAGCAACGCCTGCGGATGGCGCGCGAGGATCTGTTGATGCGCGGCCAACACCGCCTCCTCCTCGCCCTCATGGGTGCTCGCAGCGACCCACACCGACCGATTGCTGCCCCAGCCGCGGCGCATCACCTCGGCTTGGTCGGGCAGGCTCGCCGGCACCTGGATGTCGAACTTGATGCTGCCGGTCACCGCGACCCGTTCGGCGGGCACCCCGAGATCGACGAACCGGGCCGCGTCCGCGTCGGTCTGCGCGGCGATGAGCGCGAAGCGGCCCATGGTCGCCGCCGCAAACGGCTGAATGCGGGCATAGCCACGCGCCGAGCGCGCGGACAGCCGGGCATTGGCCAGGATCACCGGGATGTCCCGGGCCTTGCAGGCCGCGAGCATGTTCGGCCAGATCTCCGTCTCCAGCACCAGCACCATTCGGGGCGCCACCGCGTCGAGGAACCGGCGCATGATGGTCGGCGCATCCAGCGGCGTGTAGCAGTGCTGCACGCGTTCGCCGAACAGCTCGTGCAGGCGCCGCGCGCCGGTGGGCGTGGTCGTGGTCACCAGCACCGACAGCGGCGGGGAGGCGTTCAACAAGTGGCGGATCAACGGTTGCGCCGCCTGCACCTCGCCGACCGAGACCGCATGCACCCAGATATCCGCGCGCAGGCGCGTCAAATGTTGCCGCGGATAGCGCCCGATCCGTTCGGCCCAGCGCTCCCGATAGGCGGGGGCGCGTCGGCTGCGCCACAGCAGCCGCAGCAGGACGAGAGGCACGATCAGGTAGACCAGGGTCGAGTAGACGGCATGCATAGTGATGATCTTGCCCATCGCTGTTCAGTTGCGGCGCCCGGGCCGCCGCGACCACAGGCCGCTCAACGCGCCCGCCGGGCGTTGACGGCCTCGACGGCCGGGCCGAATCGCCCATGTCGAATCCGGCTGACGCCGGCGTAGTCGATGTGCATCCGGCTCCAGCTCAGCGGACCGGCACCAAGTACATGGCACAGGATGGCCCGCGAGACCCCCGCGTGACAAACGATCAATATCCGGCGTCCCGGATACAGGTCCAACAAGCGGTCATGGATCGGGCCCACGCGGGCGATCAATGCCCCCAGCTGCTCGCCACCAGGCGGGCGGTTGGCGACCGTATCGCGGCGAAAGGCCAGATACTGTTCCGGATGGGCGGCGGCCACCGCTGCCGGGCGCATCCCCTCCCACGCACCCATGTGGATCTCATGCAGCCGCGGCTCCACGATCAACGGCAGCCGGAATCGGGTGGCGACCTCCATGGCGAACGGCCGGCAGCGCGCCATCGGCGATGACACCACCAGGTCCCAGCCGTCGGCATCCGCAACGGCGGCGCGCATCTGCCGCCAGCCCAGTGCGCTCAGCGGGTGATCGATGTGGTTGCCGCGGATGATCTGCCCGCCCTCGGGCTCGCCGTGGCGGATCAGGTCGACAATGGTATCCGGCATAAGGGAACGACTCCTGAATCGGGTTGGGGGATGCCCTTGGCAGCGTCAATGCACGCGTCCACAATGGGGTGTCGACGCGCGGGTTTCACCACGCCCGCCACCAGATCCACCGCACCATGAGGCCATTTCGCCGATGTTGAGAACTAAGAAGGTCTACCTCCACCGCATCACGAGGCCATTTCGCCGATGTTGAGAACTAAGAAGGTCTATCGAGGCATCCACAACGACAGCTACGGCGGCATGACCCCCACCGGCAACATCATCCGTGACGCCTGGGTGTTCGAGATCATCCCCGAGGACCAGACCTGCGAGGGCTGGCGGGTCGGCGGTATCGAAGACCTCTATGACCAGGTCTCCAACGCCTGGCAGCCCTATGGTCATATGGTCTCACGACTACCGCCGGAGCTGCGCGAGCGCCACAAGCGCATCTACGACGCCGCCATCGCCCGCGCCAAGGAGCTGGGCTGGGACCCGTCCCTCTACAACGACGACTAGCCGCCGGACGCCGCTGCCGGCTCCACCTCGCACAGACTCGACTTGAACGGCGGGAAGCCGCTGATGGGATCGAGGGTGCGATCGTCGGTCAGCTCGTTGATGTTCGCACTGTTCCAGCCATGGCTGCAGTGGACGACACCGGGTTTGATGCGGTCGGTGACCCGTGCGATGAACTGCACCGCGCCACGGCGCGAGCGCACCAGGGCCGGCTGACCGTCGACGATGCCGCGGGGGGCGGCGTCGTCGGGGTGGATCTCCACCAACGGGTTGGGCACGGCCTTGCGCATGCGCCGAATGTATTGGTGCTGGGAGTGGGTGTCGAACTTGGTACGGGCACCGCTGGTCAGGATCAGCGGGTAGTCTTTGGCCACCTCCGGGGTGGAGACGGGGCTCTCGGCGGGCTCCTGATAGACCGGCAGGCCGTCGTGACCGGCGGCGCGCAGCTCTTCGGCATCGAATTCGACCTTGCCGGTGGGGGTGCGGAAGCCGCGCAGGCGATAGATGCGGTCGGCGTCCATGAAGCCATGGTCCACCAGGTCTTCGATGGCCTGGGCATAGACGGTTACGCCGTCGGGGTTGTCGAAGACCTCTTGGCGGATGTCCTCGGGGATGCCCTCGGCGGCCTCGCGCCAGGATGCCTCCAGGTCACCGTCCCAGAACTGATCGGCCATCCCCAGGCGCTTGCCCAGTGCCAGCCACATCTCGCCGTCCGCGCGGGCCTCGCCGCGGGGTTTGACCACCTGGTAGCGGTAGCGCAGCTCGCCCTGGTAGGCGCAGCCCGGGTAGGCGATCAGCGCCGGGCGCTCCAGGTTGGTGGCCGCGGGCAGGACGATGTCGGCCTGCATCGTCGCCGCGTTGTGGAAGAAGTCGCTGGCGGCGAAGAAGTCGAGCGCCCGCAGGGACTCCTCCATGCGTTTGGAGTTGGCCCACATGGCGGTGTTGATGCCCATGGCCAGCAGGCTCTTGATGCGCTGCGGGCGACCTTCGAGGATGCAGTCCGGCAGCAGCATGCTCTGGGCCGCGGGCCAGTACTTGGTCCAGACCGGGAAGACCTCGTCGCCCACCCGCGGCGGCAGGTTGTTGACGCAGTGGTCGAACAGCTCGATGGGCTTGGGCAGCACCTTGTCGTTGAAGAAGCGGTTGCCGCCCTCGCGGTCGAGGTTGCCGGTGACCGCCGAGAGCAGGATCAGCGCGCGGTGACCCTGGAAACCGTTGCTGTGCTGCACCGTGGCGGTCGGCGACAGCATGATCTGCGCCGGGTGGGTGGTGGCGTACAGCTCGGCGGCGGCGAGCAGGTCGTCGGTCTTGATGCCGCAGATCGCGGCGACGCGCTCGGGCGGGAAGCCGCGGACGTAGTCGCGGAACTGCTCGACGCCGTTGCCCCATGCATCGAGGAACGCCTGATCCTGCCAGTCGTTGGCGAAGATGATGTGGTGGAAGCCGAGCGCCAGCGCCCCGTCGGTGCCGGGGCGGGGCTGGATGTGGATCTCGGCCTGTTCGGCCATCGGCGTGCGGCGCGGGTCGATGACGATCAGCCGCCGGCCGGACTTGGGACTGGCCAGCGGGTGTTCGTGGAAGGGCGGGATGGAGCCGCGTGGATTCGTCGACCAGACCAGCAGGCACCTTGTCTTCGGCGAGGCGACGGTGGACGTCGTCTTGATCTTGTCGCCGAAGGTGACCTTCTCCGCGACCATGGTGGCCGAGAAGCAGCAGCCGCTCTCGGTCATGTAGTTCGGCGAGCCGAAGGCGTGGGCCAGGCGCTGAAGCTGCGGGCGGGCCTCCTTGGTGTAGCCGGCGAAGAAGGCCACCGCCGGTGCGCCGTGCTCGGCGCGGGTGGCGCTCAGGCGCTCGGTGATGGTGTCCAGGGCCTCGTCCCAGCCGATGCGCTCGAACTGACCGCTGCCGCGGGGGCCGACGCGCTTCTGTGGGTAGAGCAGCCGCTCGGGGTGGTCGCGGCGCTCCAGCTGGACGTAGCAGCGCGGGCAATCCGGGCCGTCGATCTTGACCGGCTCACCGGCCTGGTCCAGATGGACGTCGATCGGGCAGTTGGCATCGCATTCGTAGCAGGTGCTGCGGACTTTGGTCATTACTTGGACACTCGTCATAGATTCGGGTCAATACCGGACAGGTCGATTCCCGGAGGGGTTTTTCAAGCCGTTGCGACTTGACACCTCATGCACGGCCTCGAGATAGCGCCGCGCACTCGTCGCCTGGTTGTATTCCGCCACGGCGCCTTGCAGGACCGCCTTGGGCAACGGCCGCTCCAGTGCGTCCGCCATCGCCTGCGCAAGCGCGGCATCATCACCCACCGGCACCAAGGGGCCGAAGCGACCGCCGTCCAGGAGTTCGGACGGGCCGCTGGGGCAGTCGGTGGCCACCACCGGGGTGCCGAGCGCCATGGCCTCGGTCAATGCGTTGGGCGACCCCTCCCAGGCCGACGACAGCACGAACAGCGAGGCCCTGCGCAGGAACGGGAACGGGGCCGGTTGAAAGCCCGGCAGATCCACATCGGCGCCGATGCCCAGCGCCGCGATCAGCCGCTCCAGCCCGGCGCGGCCACCGCCCTCGCCCAGGATCAGCAGGCGGCAGCGGCGACGCTGGCGCAACCGGGCGAAGGCCCGCAGCAGCGTCGGGAAGTCCTTTTGCCGCTGCAGCCGACCGGCGCCGACGATCACCGGCGGCGCATCCGCCGGGCGCCCCGCTGCCAGCCAGGGGTGTGGGCAGGGCTGCTCGGCGCTGGCCAGCAGCGCCGGCGTGATCACTGGATTGCGGATCACCCGCACCCGCTCGGGCAGCACCCCCGAGATCTCCAGCGTATCGGCGGCGACGCCGTTGGACACCGCGATGATCCCGTCCAGCTGCGGATAGAGCCGACGGATCGGCCAGTAGCGCAGCCAACGCTCCACCGGGAGGCGCTCGGCCATGGCCGTCGACAGGTTGGTGCCGAGGCGCAGCAGGATCGGCGTCTGGTGGCCCGTCAGCGCCCGTGCCAGCACCGCGGCGCGACCGGCCCGATCCTTGGCTGCCAGCAGCACCCGCGGGCGGCGCTCGCGCAGATACCGTGCCAGCGCGAAGGTCGCCGCCAGGGTGTGCGTCTGCCCCAGCGGCACCCGCCGGATCGCCGCCGGCAGCTCGGCCAGGTACGGGCTTTCATCGCGCACCAGCACCAGCTCGACCTGCTCGCCCAAGTCCGCCAGACCCGCCAGCAGCTGCACGAGCATCCGCTCGACGCCACCGGCGCCGGAGAACGAGGCGAAGACGGCGATGGGGCGGCTGGACATGGTCTGGGATGGGAAAGATGCAGGTTTCACAACAGCCGCGATTGTCGCACAGGGGGTGCGAGCGCAGGGGCCCCCCGGCCGACGGGCGCGCCCCCGCGGTCCGGATGGGCTAATCTTAGGGCCGTGTAAAGCCACCGTAACGAGAAGACAGACACCTTAGGACATGGACAAGCTCAATCGCCTGGCCGACCTCCAGCAGTTGCTCGAGGGCCGCCATACCCCGATCACCGTACGCGCCATCTGCGAGCACCTCGACTGCTCCGAGTCCACCGCCCGCCGCTTGGTCCATGCCTTCCGCGACGAATTCGGCGCTGCGCTGATCTACGACCCCAAGCGCCGCGGCTGGCACCTGCAGAACCGCCCCGAGGACGGCCCGCCGAGCGACGAGGTGCCCGGGCTCTGGCTCCAGCCCAACGAGCTGCACGGGCTGATCGCCGCCCGCGAGCTGCTGCGCCAGATCGAGCCCGGCCACATCGCCGAGCAGACCGGGCCCATTGCCGAGCGCATCGAGGGTATCCTCGTGCACCGCGGCATCGGCCACGAGGACCTCAGCCGGCGCGTGCGCCTGCTGCAGATCGGCGTGCGCCGCACCAGCCACGACGGCTTCGAGCGCATCGCCAAGGCGCTGCTGGAGCGCCGCCGGCTGCGCATCCACTACCAGTCCCGAGGCGAGGCCGAAGCGCGGCCGACCCTCGCCTCCCGCGACATCTCGCCCCAGCGTCTGACCTGGTACCGCAACAACTGGTATCTGGAGTCCTGGTGCCACCAGGCCGGCGCACTGCGCCAGTTCGCCCTCGACCGCATCGCGAACCCCGAGACCCTGGACAACCCGGCCAAGGAGGTCCCCGCCGATGCCCTCGATGCCCACTTCGCCAGCGCCTTCGGCATCTTCGCCGGCGCGCCGGACGCCACCGCCGTGCTCTGCTTCAGCCCGCACCGCGCGCGCTGGGTGGCCGAAGAGATCTGGCACCCGGACCAGGACCACTGCTGGCTCCCGGACGGCCGCTATCAGCTCACCCTGCCCTACCGGCGTGAGCATCCCGAGGAGCTGATCATGGATATCTTGAAATACGGCCCCGACTGCGAGGTCGTCGAGCCGTTGGATCTGCGCGCCGCCGTCATCGAGCGCCTGCGCGCGACACTCCACGGCTACCGGCCGTCGCCGTCGGAGCAGGACCACTGAAGCGCACATCCCTCCGGCCCTCCAAAACCGCCAAGGCGCCAATCATGCACCCCATCCGCCCCCCTGATCTCGACCGCCCCGGGCCCGCCCGGCGCGCGCTCGGCCTGACGCTGCTCGCCACCGTGCTGCTCGGCTGCGCCGGCCCAGCCCCGACCCGCCCCGCTGCCTCGACGCCAACGCCGACACAAGCCGAGGTCACCACCGAGACCGTCGCCGTGCGGCTGCGGGCAATCCTCACCAAAGACGCCCCAGGCACCCTGGTACGCGCACCGGGCTGGCGCGACTACCGCCTCGACATCACCAACCTGGCCGACCAGCCCGTCAAGATCCGCGGCGTCATGCTGCGCGACGCCGCCGGCCGCTATTTCGAGGCCGCCGACGACAGCGCCGCGCTCAGCGCCCCGCCGGACGTCGCCACCCAAGTCGCCGGCGATGTCGCCCTGCGCGGCGTTGGCATCGCCGCCGGCGAGGCCATCCCCTACGGGGGCAGCATCGTCGGCATCCTCAGCCGCGCCGCCGGCGCCAACGCCCAGCAGGCCCAGGCCGAGCGCCGGCAGTGGTTCAAGCTGCGCAACCTGGGCAATCTGGAGCTTGCCCCGGGCGCGCGCTTCAGCGGCAGCGCCTACCTGCCGGACATCCCCCAGCCTGCCGCCCTGGCCATCGACTTGGAGCCCTTCGACGGCAAGGCGCAGCGCATCGAGCTGCCGCTGCCCGCTGCCCCAACCCACGGCGACAGCCCCCCGAGGGCGCTGCCATGACGCACAAACTCACCGTCGGCTGGCGCGAATGGCTGGCGCTGCCGGCGCTCGGTATCCCCGCCATCAAGGCCAAGGTCGACACCGGGGCGCGCACCTCCTGTCTGCACAGCTACCGGGTCGAGCGTCTGCGCGAGGGCGGTAGGGATCGGGTGCGTTTCGCCGTGCACCCGGTGCAGGGTCGCCGCGATCTGGCGCAGACCTGCACCGCCGAGCTGCTCGATCAACGCCTGGTCAGCGACTCCGGCGGCCACCGCGAGCTGCGCTGGGTCATCCAAACAACCATTCGCATCGGCGAGACCGAATGGCCCGCCGAACTCACGCTCACCGACCGCGACAGCATGCGCTTTCGCATGCTGCTCGGACGCACCGCCATGCATGGGCGTATCCTGGTGGACCCTGAGGCGTCCTACCTCGCCGGCAGCCAGCCGGACCTGGCCTTGCTCTATCCGCAAGCCCCGGTGGATCAACCCAATGGGAGAGCCCTTTGAAGATCGCCATCCTGTCGCGCAACCCCCAGCCCTACTCCACCCGCGGTCGTGGCTGAGGGCGCCGTCGCCCCGCTGGTCATCGCCGGCCAGCACATCGGCCCCGGCGAGCGCCGCGTCGTCGAGATCCCGCTGCCGGCCCTCTACACCAGCACACCGGTGGTCATGCGCGCCCGGGTCATCCGCGGTCGGCGCGCGGGACCGACGCTGTTCGTCAGCGCCGCGCTGCACGGCGACGAGATCAACGGCGTCGAGATCATCCGCCGGCTGCTCCGCGCCCCGGCGCTCAAGCAGCTGCGCGGCACGCTGATCGCCGTGCCCATCGTCAACAGCTACGGCTTCGTGCGCCTGTCGCGCTACCTGCCCGACCGCCGCGACCTCAACCGCTGCTTCCCGGGGTCCGAGACCGGTTCCCTGGCCGCGCGGCTGGCCAACCTGTTTCTGCAAGAGATCGTCACCCGCGCCGACGTCGGCGTCGACCTGCACACCGGTGCCGTCCATCGCGAGAACCTGCCGCAGATCCGCGCCAGCTTCGATGAGCAGGGCCAGGTCGAGACGCTGGCCAAGGCCTTCGGCAGCCCGGTCATCATCAACGCCGACATCCGCGACGGCTCCTTGCGCGAGGCCGCCCAGGCCCGCGGCGTGCCGGTGCTGGTGTTCGAGGGCGGCGAGGCCCTGCGCTTCGACGAGCTGGTGATCCGCGCCGGTCTCACCGGCGTCGTCGGCGTCATGCGCAGCCTGGGAATGCTCCGCCCCAGCCGTGCCGTCAGCCGCCGTCCCCATGAGCCCGTGGTGGCCCGCTCCAGCCTCTGGGTGCGCGCCCCCCAAAGCGGGATCCTGCGCGCCATCAAGCCGCTGGGCGCCCGCGTCGCCAAGGCCGAGACCCTGGGCTGGATCGCGGACCCCCTCGGCGACGACGAGATCCCGGTGGAGTCCCCTGTCGGGGGCATTGTCATCGGCAAGCTCAACCTGCCGCTGGTCAACGAAGGCGAGGCCCTCTACCACATCGCCCGCTTCAGTCAGACCGGCACCGCCGCCGCCGCCGTCGAGCAGTTCCAGGAGAGCCTTGACCCCGATATCGACGCCCCCGACGGCGCCGAGCCGCCCATCAGCTAAGCCTCGACCACGGCCTGAGGACTCCGGCCCTCAGCCGAAGTAGACGTTGACTCGTTTGAAGTCCGGATCGAGGTCAACGGCGCGCTGCAGGCGCTTGCGCAGTGCGTCGGCGTCGGGGCCGTGGCAGTCCCCCAGCGGCAGGAAGACGTCGGCCTCGATGCGGCCGTCGAGGTAGTGCAGCAGGATGCGCTTGAGGTGTTTGGCCTCGGGGATGTCGGCCCAGAGCCGGTCGAGGCGTCGCAGCACCTCGGGGCGCAGGGGCAGGCCCATGGTCGGGCGGGCGGTCTCGTCGTCTTCGGGGTCGATGTGGACGATGACGTCGCGGACCTCGTCGACCTCCTTTTTCAGGCGCTGCTCCACCATGACGCTGATCAGGTGGCCCTCGGAGACGCTGACATAGGGATCGACCAGGACGTGGACATCCACCACCGCCTGGCCGCCGATGGTGCGGGTGCGCAGCATGTGCAGGTTGCGCACGCCGGCGACGTGCTGGATGGTCTGGCGGATGGTCGTGAGGCGCTTGGCGTCGAGGGCGGTATCCACCAGCTCGCGGACGGCCTCCCAGCCCAGCTCGCGGGCGATGCCGGCGATCATCAGCGCGACCACGAAGGCGGCGATGGCGTCCAGGTAGGGCAGCCCGGCCATGGTGCCGGCGATGCCGATCAGGACCACGATGGACGAGATGGCATCGGAGCGGTGGTGCCAGGCGTTGGCCCGCAGCAGATCCGAGCGCACCCGCTTGGCGTAGCCCAGCGTGTACCAGTACAGCCACTCCTTGATGCCGATGGACAGCACCGCCGCGACCAGCGTGATCGACGTCGGCGTGAGCAGGGCCTCGGGCTCGAACAGCCGCGCCGCCGCATCCCAGCCGATGCCGATGGCGACGATGAGCAGCAGCAGGCCGAGGCCGAGGGTGGCCATGGTCTCGAAGCGGCCGTGGCCGTAGGGGTGGCGCTCGTCCGGCGCCTCGCTGCCCTTGCGTCCGGCAAACCAGACCAGGACGTCGGAGAGCAGGTCGGAGAGGGAATGTATGCCGTCGGCCACCAGGGCCTGGGACTGGCCGAGCCAGCCGATGACGATCTTGATGATGCAGAGCAGGACGTTCCAGGCCGCGCCGATCAGGGTCGCGCGGCTGATCGCCTGGGCGCGGGTGAGGGGGGCGGGCGTGTCGGTGGTGGTAGTCAAGCGCTGGGGTCCGGATGGCGGTCGGGATGGGCGCGAAGTATAAGCCGTGCTCAGGGGGGCGGGGATGACGATTGCCGACGCGCCCGATCCTCCATGTGGGCGAAAAGGCCGCGATAGAGCGCGCAGTAGGGATCTTTCTCGGCCAGCCGGCCGCGGGCGGCATAGGTGCGCACCGGGCAGCCGCCGTGGCAGAGGGCGAGATAGTCGCAGTCGATGCAGTCGCCGGCCATCAGCCGCACCGGACGGTCGATAAAGCCGCGCCGGGCGGTGCTCTCGCGCAGCAGCTCGGTCAGCGACGGCGACGCCAACAGGTTGCCGAAGTGCTGCTCGGGGTAGCTGGTGACCCAGCAGTCGCACTGGGCGACATTGCCGGCGGGGTCGATGGCGATCAGCAGGTCGGTGCAGTTGCGCGCGAAGATGCAGGGTAGCTGGCCGTCGCGTTGGCGGAAGATGTCGAGGAGTGCATCGAACGGGCCGATGCGCACCCGCGGGTCGGCGCGCTCCAGCCAGAGATCGGCCAGGTCGCAGTGGAAGCGGGTCAGGGCGTCCAGGTCCAGGTCCAGCTCGGCTTTGGCCGTGTTTGACTCGCCGCCGGGAAATGGCGTGTTGATCTGGAAGTCGGTGATGCCGAGGTCGTCCACCATGTGCGCGTAGAAGGCCGCGGCACCGACCGCGAGCGTCGCTCCACTCAGCACCGAGATGGCCTTGACGTCGATGCCGGCGGCCCGGGCCAGGTCGAGCTTGCGCCGGAACAGGCGATCGTAGTCGGCCGGCGTGCCGCCGGGCAGGCGGCGGTAGCGGTTCGGGTAGTCGACCGAGGTGCTGATGCTGTTGCCGAACATCTCGGCGATGACGTCGTCCCAGTCCGGGCCGTAGCCGAGCAGATTGGTCTGCAGGCCGTGCTCGACCTGTTTGCCGTGGGCCGCGGCGGCGGCGTCGATCAACCGTTGCGCCTGGGCATACCAGCGCGGCGGCAGCAGCAGGGCCTCGCCCCCCTGCCAGTGCAGGGTCAGATGGGCGATGCGCTCCGCGTCCATGTGCGCGAGCACGGCGTCGATGATGCGTCGCAGCCGCTCCAGGTCGAGCCGGTCGCCGCCGCGGTCCTCGAAGCAGTAGTCGCAGGCGGCGTTGCAGGCGGTGGTGGCCAGCAGCACCACGGACAGCGAGCGCCCCCTCGTGCTGGACTCGGCGTTACTTTCCAGGGCCATGCTCGGATTCAGGGCTGCTCCGCTAAAGCCGCCGTATCCGCTTTGGCTAAATCATCTCGCAGGGCATCGGCGGCGGTGTAGAGGGTCTCTAGCAGCGTGCGAATGCCGCCGCAGTCGTAGTCGACCCGGGGCCATTTGAAGTGGCCTCGGCAGGCGTCGAAGAACGGACAGTGGGCGCACTCGGCGCCGCTGGCGATGAGCCTATCTGCCCACTGCGCGACGAACGCGGACGGGTCCTCGGCGGAGGGCATCGCGTGCCGCAGACGTCCGGGCAGGTGCGCCCGGCCGGTGTCGTCCACCCAGCGGCACTGAGCGGGGTCTTCTTCGACGATCGCCCACAGGTCGACCGGCTCGTCGTGACAGCGCCCGATCAGAAGGCTTTGAAACCAGTCGACGGGCTGGCCGATGGTGGGTCGATGCAGGTAGTCGTCCAACAGCCGGGACAGCGGCTCGATCATCGCCGGCGGCGGCTGGCAGGGCTCCAGGCGGACGGCCAGGTCCAACGAGACGGCCAAGCGCACCGCGGACTCCATGCCATCGCCCACGGGTACGGCGACCCGAACCGGGTGGCCGTCGAGCAGCCGGGCGTAGTGGTAGAGGTGGGCGAAGTCGCGGGCGGGGTCGGCGAGGCGCAGCTCGATGGGCAAGCCCTCGGCCCAGGGGATCAGGGCGTCCGCGCCGGCGGCCGTCACCGGCAGCTGGACGTAGGCGATGTCGTCGATCTGGTCCGGGCCGATGCCGGCGCTCAGCGCGTCGGGCGCATCGGCACGGACGATCAGCGGGTGTCCGCGGTAGCGGCCGATCTGCGCCACCGGGACCTGAAAGGCGAGGTCCGCGACCGGCGGTGCCGACGGGCTCGCCGGTCCCCGGTCGCCGTTGTGCGTGCTCAGCGCCGGTTCACCCAGCTACCGCCCACGCCGCCGCCGCGGCGGTTGACCCAGCTACCGCCGCCGTTGCGGTTGACCCAGCCGCCCCCGCGGACCCCGCCGCGGCGGTTGATCCAGGAGGCACCGGCCTGCGCCGGGCGGTCGGCGAGCAAGGCGGCGCCGCCGACGGCACCGAGTACGACCGCCTTGGACCAGTGGCCGAGGCCGATCAGGAAGCGTCGGCGCTCATCGCTGCGCGGGCCGTTGCCGTCGACGTCGCGCGGCTGCGACGCCTGTTCGGTTGCGCCCTCGGGGCGCGCTTCGTGTCGCTGGTCGGGCTTAGTCATCGGCGGACTCCTGCGCGGTGGTGGGGGCCGCGGCTTCGGCAGCGCCGTCGCCGGTCAGGTGGGAGAAGTGCATGGTGTGGAAGCGCCAGTCGTCCCCTTGCTGGACGACCACGGCGGACACATTCACCACGAAGTTGCGCGGCGCATCACCCAGGCTGTCGGAGAACTGGCACACGCCGGTGAGCCAGAGCACATCGCCGCTCATGCTGGCGGCGCCGTCGCCGCATTCGACCTGCATGGTCTGGGCGTCGAAGCCCTGCATGAAGTGGCCGTAGGCGTCGGCGACCTCCTCTTTGCCCACCCAATGCTCGCCGGGGCCGGTGCCCATGAGCATGATGTCGGCAGCATCGCTGTAGGTGGCGAGCACGCCGTCGAGGTCGTGGGCATCCAGGGCCTTGTGCTGCGTCTGCCACAGATGCTTGACCGCGTCGGTGGTCGGCGCGTCGACATCGGCCTTAAGCAGCGGCGCGGCGAGACCGAGCGACACTGCGAGGGCTGTAACCGCCCATTGCTTCATTGGGGAACTCCTCCACTAGGGGGTGATCGACTCGGCGCAGGGCGCCGAGCGTTTGAAGAACGGGGCAGCGGACCTGCCGCCCAACCCCGCACCGCATCCGGGTAAGCATAGCCCATGCACCTTCAGAATGGGTGTGAATATGCGCCCCGTTGCAATGCCGCCTGGTTGCGTCAAACCGGCCGTTGCAGGAGCGATGCCGCTTTCAACCCACAGCCTTACCCCGCCACCTTGCTGACCACGTAGCGATACTTGCCCGAGCGCTCCGGCGGGATCTCGGCAACGCGCTCGACCCGCACCCGGACATCATCGCCAAGCCGGCCGCGGAACTGGGCCTGGACCTCGGCCTCGGCGGCCTGGTCGAAGGCCGGGCCGGCGACCACCTGGACCCGGATCGTCTCCAGGTCCTCCTGGATGATCTTGAACGCATCGATGCCCGGCAGGTCGCGCAGCACATAGATCAGCGCCAGCCCATGCATGACGGTGCCGTCGCGGGCGACGATGAAGTCCGTCGCGCGGCCCTGGATCTCGCGCAGCAGTGGCAGGCCCCGGCCGCAGGCGCAGACGCGATGGTCGAGCACGGCGATGTCGCCGGTGCGGTAGCGTACGAACGGAAAGGCGCTGGTGGCCAGGTGGGTGACCACCACCTCGCCGGCCTCGCCGGGGGGCAGCACGCGCCCGTCGGGGGCGCAGATCTCGACGATGATGTCCTCGGCGCTGATGTGCATGCCGCCGGCCGGGCACTGGTGGGCGATGAAGCCGGCGTCGCGCCCGCCGTAGCCGTTGGCCACCGGACAGCCGAAGACCGCTTCGATCAGCGTGCGCTGCTCGTCGTAGAGCCGCTCGGAGGTCACGAAGGCGACGCGGATGCCGAGCCGGTCCATGGCCAGGCCCTGCTCGCGGGCATGGCGGGCGAGCAGCGCGAAGGCCGACGGGTAGCCGAACAGCATCCGCGGCCGCCGTCGGCGGATCTCCTCCAGGAAGCCGCGCACCTTCGCCGCCGACATCTCGAACGCCGGCAGCAGGCGTGTGCGCAGCAGCCGGTCGCGCAGCGCCCGCAGTCGGTCCTGGCTGCCCAGCTCGATGGGCGAGCCCCAGAGCACGATCTCCGGGTCGCCGATATCGACCCCCCACCAGCGCGTCGCCCGCCACTTGGCGGCCACGTCGTGGGAGACGCGCTCGTTGTCCAGATAAAAGATCAGCGGCTCGCCGCTGGAGCCGCCGGTGTTGAAGCGGGCCAGGCCCGAGGCGCCATCGGCCTTCAGCGCCTCGATGTGCTCGCGGATCAGCGCCTTGGTCAGGAACGGCAGGGCTGCGAGCGCATCCAGCGATTCAACCCGCGCCGGCTCAAAGCCCTGCTCGGCGAACAGCCTGCGGTAGTAGGGCACCTGGCCGTCGATGCGGGTCAGAAAGGCCCGCAGCCGCTCGATGCGCAGCTGCTCAAGGCGCTCCGGCGGCCACCATTGCGTCCGCTCCAGCTCGCGGCGCCGCCGCGTGCTGTCGTGGCCCTTCAGGCGTTCGTGCAGCGGGAACAGCAGACCGGCGGCGATTGTTGTGTATGGGCTCATCGGGCACCTGCGATGGCGAACGGGGTCGCCATTCTAGAGCAATGGTTGGCCCCGCCGTACAGCTGCGGCTGATGCGACAAGGCGGGGCTCCGCGGGTTCAGCGCGGCTCGAAGAAGCGCTCGCCGCGCCAGCTGAGCACGGCGCCGTCGGGCAGGATCTGCTCGACCTTGAGGCCGTCGCGGCCGGTATCGCCCTGGGCGAGCTTGCGCCCGGCGATGTAGACGAAGCGGCGACGCGGCTTCTTGTCGTAGACGTGAACGCTGATGGCGGTGGGTGGCAGCTTGGCCCGCAGTGCGGCGCTGGCCGGCGCCACCCGGCTGTCGCGGGCCGAATTGCGCTCGGCCGGCGCTTGCGCCGATCGGTCGGTTGTGGGCGTGGAGCGCTTGGCCGCGTCCCGCGCGCTGTCCGAGCGGTCGCCACCGCTGACGGAGCGCTTGAACAGCTCGATGTCGGCGAGCAGGTCATCGGGGATCGGGACCGGCTCATCCGCCGGCGGTGCGCCCTGGGGTTGCGGGTAGCTGACCGATGGCGAGGCCCCGGGGCCGAGCACGGCGCGGCGCAGCTCGTCGGCACCCCGCGGCAGTTGCTCGCCGGGTCGCGGTGGTGCCGGGACCACCAGGACCTCGGGCGCGCGGGCGGGCGGTGGCGCGGATACGATGCCGGGGTCCTCGGCGCTGCGCAGCGGCGCGGCGCCGGTTGGCTCAGGATCGGTGACGCTTGGTGGAGCGCGCTCGGGTGCGCGGACCGGCATCGGCGTGTCAGCGGTCGGGGTGGGTGGCGAGACCGGCGGAGCCGTGCTCCGCAGCGGCGCATCCCGGCCATCGGCCTGGTCGGATGGGGCCGCGGAAGCGGTTGCCGGCAGCGTGCTCGCAGATGTCGTGGTGGGCGTTGGTTCCGCGGCGGCGAGGCGCGGCTGGCCCGGTGCCGTCGCCACGACCGCCGCCTGCGGCGGCGAAGCGCTCGGCGTGCGCCAAGGCGCGAAAAAGACCGCGCCGACGATCAGGGCGGCGAGCAGGATCACGCCGATGATCCAGGCGTAGGCGGGAACGCCCGTCGGCTGCGGCAGCGGCTCGACGTCGAACAGGCCGCGCTCCAGCCGCGGGACCTGACCCAGCTCCCGCTCCTGCTGCGAGCGCTTCAAGGCTTCGAGGATGTAGGACATAGGCGTCGTGCTCGGGGGGCGGCGATCGGCATCGGGCTGGCGCTCAGGTCGCCTAGGATCGATTCAAAAACAAGTGGTGCAGACGCCCGCTCGCTGAGCCTTTGGATTGGCCGTTTCGTCGTTGCGTCTGCACCACTTGTTTCTGGACCTTGACTAGGGCGATGGGCGGCCATGGCTCGGTGTGGCCTCGCCCCTCAGGTTGTTGAGCAGGATCAGCGTGCGCGGCCCGGCAATGCCGTCGGGACTGAGCCCTTGGCCGCGCTGGAAGCGCTGGACGGCGCGGACCAGTGCGCCGTCGTAGATGGGCGATTCGGTATCGGCCAGCTCGGCGGCCGGCAGCGGTGCAAGCTGCGCGCGCAGCCATTGCACCACCTCGCCCCGCGTACTGCGGGAGATCAGACGCACATCGGGGCGGGGCGGACGCCAGAGCAGCAGATAGTTGCCGGACCAGCGCTCGTCCAGCACGGCAATGGGGGCGCGGGCCAGGCCGTCACCGGTGTCCACGGTGGCAAACTCCTCGTCGAGGGCGGTGATCACCAACTGGCCGTTCTCGCCACCGCCGGCCGGCGTCAGACGCAGGGCCACCGGGCGGTCGAACAGGCGCAGGTCGCTCCAGCGGCCCTTGTCGCGCGCGCATTCGAGGCCGAGTCCGCGGATCGATTGGCAGCTGACGTTGGCGCCCGCCGGTGGCGACATCCCCCAGGCGGCGACCAGGGCGGCGATGGTGTCCGGCTCGCTGCGCAGGGCGCTGGACAGCTCCGCATCGGCCATCTCGGGCAGGTCGGCAGGGTCTCCGGGCGCGGATAGACGCGGCGTTGGCGGCTGGGTCGGGGGCTCGGGGTCGGCGATCTGGCCGGGGGGCTCGGTGGGCACCGTCGTTTCGTCTTGGGGCGTCTCGGTCGTCGTTTGCGGCAAGGGCCCCTCGGCCGGCGTGTCGGTCGCAGCGGAGGCGGTGTCCGGTGTCGCCCGGGGCTCGGCATCGGCGGCTGCCGGGGATGCGACGGGGCTGGCCTGATGGGCGCCGTCGTCGTCGCGTGCGGATTCGCTATCGACGGAGGTGATCGACGGCGCGTCGGTGACCATTGCGACACTGATGGTCGGCACGGCGGCGTCGGAAAGCGCTGCGCGCGCAGCTACCCCGTCGCTGGCGGGTGCGTCTGTGTGCACCGGCGGCATCTCGGCGAGCGTCCGCAGCGACGCCAGGCCGTCGTTGGCGAGCCCGGAGACCCCGAGCCAGACGCCGAGCCCCACCGCCAGCACCAGGCCCATGGCAACGGCCAACGCCCGCCCGATGCGCGGGGCGATCGGCGGACCATCGCCGCGCACCTCGCGAGCGGCGCGCCGGACGATGGCCGGCGTGACCTGGAGCTGGCGGCTGACCGCGGCGCCAAGCAGGGCGCGGTCGCAGATCAGGTTGACCAGCCGGGGCACGCCGCCGGAGCAGCGATGCACCCGGCGCAGCGCGGCGCGGGTGAACAGCGGCCGGTCGACGCCGGCGACGGCGATGCGGTGCTCCACGTAGGCCGCGGTCTCGGCGGCGCGGAGGGGATGGAGGTGGAAGCGCGCGGTCACGCGCTGGTTGAGCTGGCGCAGATCGGCGCTGGCGAGCAGCGCGCGCAGCTCCGGCTGACCGATGAGGAAGATCTGCAACAGCTTCTGCTTCGGCGTCTCCAGATTGGTCAACAGCCGAATCTGCTCCAGCACCTTCGGGCGGAGGTTCTGCGCCTCATCGATGATCAGCACCGGGTGGCGCCCGCGACCGTGGGCATCGAGCAGGTAGGCATTGAGCCGGTCCACCAGGACCTTGGCCGACGCCTCGCCGGCCGGGACCTCGACGCCGAATTCGTCGCAGATCGCATGCAGCAGCTCCACCGCGGTCATCGCCGGGTTCAGCACCAGCGCGACATCGACATCCTCGGGGATCTGCTCCAGAAAGGCCCGGCACACGGTGGTCTTGCCGGTGCCGACCTCGCCGGTGAGCAGGACGAAGCCGCCACCCTGCCCGGCCCCGTACAGGAGATGGGCCAGGGCCTCGCGGTGCTGCCGGCTCAGATAGAGGTACTGCGGGTCCGGCGTGATGGCAAAGCTCGGCTCTCTGAGGCCGAAGTATCGAGGATACACCTTGGCTGCTCGCTGGTTGTCGGCACGCTGATGGGCGGGCTGCGCCCGGAATGCCGGAGAATTTACCCAGTATCATAATGACATATGAGCACCCGCGCAGCCGTTCGTCGGGCCGATCGGGATGTCGGCAGTCGCGCCCGCAGAGGTTTTGCGGGACAATCCCGGCATCTCACCGAGGCCGCGCGCCGGAGCACGCCAGATGTCCACGTCACCGCCCGATTCCCTGCTGCTCGCCGCCTGCGGCGATGTCATGCTCTACGGTCGCTATCAGACCCTGGCCGAGGCGGGGCGCGCCGACTGGGCGCTCGAGCCACTGCGGTCCCTGGCCAACCATGCCGATGTGCTGATCGCAAACCTGGAGAACCCCCTTGCCGATACCGGCGAGCCCGCACCCGGCAAGCTCTGCCTGCGCGGAGATCCGCGCTGGGCCGCGGCGCTGGCCGGCTGCGGGGTCGACGTGGTCAACCTGGCCAACAATCACGCCATGGACTTCGGCGCGGAGGCCATGCTGCAGACCCGCGCCCACCTGGCCGATGCCGGCATCGCCGCCACCGGTTGCGGCGCGGACCTCGACCAGGCCGCCGAGCCGATCATCATCGAGCGCAACGGCCTGCGCCTGGGCCTGCTCGGTGCCTGCGACAGCTCCACCAAGCCCGGGCCCATGGCCGCGCCCGGCGCCGCCGGTATCGCACCGGCGGACGCGGATTGGCTGCTGCCGGCGGTCGAGGCCCTGAAGGCGCGGGTGGATTACGTGGTATTGATGCTGCATTGGGGCCTGGAGTACAGCCCGCTGCCGACCCCCGAGCAGGTCGACCTGGCGCACGCGGCCATCGACCATGGCGCCGGCTGATCATCGGGCATCACAGCCACTGCATCCAGGGTATCGAGCACTATCGGGGCGGCCTGATCGCCTACAGCCTGGCCAACCTGACCGATGACCGCGTGGATGTGCGCACACCGGAGCGCCACTATCAGGCCGAGCTCACCGAGACCGATCGCGAGGGACTGCTGCTGCGGGTCAGGCTCGGGCCTGACGGTGTGCAGCTGCTCGATCCGGTGCCGCTATGGCTCGATGACGACGGCCGGCCGGGTGCCGCCGTCGGCGCGCGGGCCGAGAAGATCCGCACCGGGCTCGCCGAGTGCAACCGGCTGCTGGAGGATACGCCGGACCTGCGGGCCTACTGGGAAGATAGCGTCATCGAGCGGCGCGTGGCCGCCCCGCTGATCTCCTGGTGGCAAGACGGCAGCCTGTGGGACAAGGTCCGGCGCTTTCGTCCCGGGCAGATCGTCTCCGCCTGGCTGTTGTTGAAGACCTATGTGCAGGTCAAGCTGTCGCGCTCGCAATCGCGCTGGCTGCTCTTCAGTTCGCGCAACGACACCCGGCCGATGCCGGCGGTGCGGCGATCGGAAGATGATGAATGACGCCGTGGGGTCGGACGCCAATGAACCGGGGCGCCCCGACGGGGCCATGCAGCCACTCCTGATCAGCGCGGTCGTCCCGGCCTACAACGCCGAGCCTTACTTAAAGGAATGCCTGCGCAGCATCCTGGATCAGCGCGGGCCGTTTCGGCTGGAGGTCATCGTCGTCGACGACGGTTCCGACGACCACACCGCCGAGCTGGCCGCATCGGTCCCCGGTGTGCGGGTGCTGCGCCAGCCCAACGCCGGCCCATCGGCTGCCCGTAACCGCGGTATCGAGGCCGCCACCGGGCAGTGGATCGCGCTGCTCGACAGCGACGACCGCTGGCCGCCCGGGCGACTGGCGGCGCAGCTCGCGGTGCTTGAACAGGCACCCGATCTGGGGCTGATCTTCGGCGACTGCGCCGCCTTCGACGGCCACGGCATCTGGATGCCGTCGTTTTTTGCCGATGCCCGTCTCGATGCCGCATTCTGGGGGCATCCGCTGCGGGTCGTCGACGCCTATCAGAAGCTGTTCCGCCTCAACTACATCCCCACCGGCGCGGTGCTGATGCGCCGCGATGTGGTGCAGCAGGCCGGCGGCTTCGACGCGGACCTGCGGATGGTCGAGGACCTGGATCTCTGGCTGCGCATCGCCCGGTGCCGGCCCATCGGTCGCACCTCCGTCGTCTGCCAGCACAAGCGCCGGCACGCCGGCAACGTCTCCGCCGACCTGCCGGCGATGACCTTGGCCAACCTGCAGGTCCTGGACCGGCATCGCCGACGCCATCGCGCGGAACTGCGCCGGCTCGGCGTTCGTCTCGGGCACTACTTCGCGATGGAGTACTGCCTGCTCGGCGACTACCGCGAGCGTGCCGGGGATCCGCCCGGCGCACGGCGCTGGTATCGTCGGGCATTGCGCGAGTATCCATCGGCGCGGGCGTGCTATTACTGGCTGCGCAGCTTTCGCGGCACAGCGCGCGGTGATGGGTCGGCATGATGCCGAGCAGACTGCGCGAGAACGGCGTCATCGGCTGTGCCGGCATCGGCTTCCACCGACAGGCGCGGCTGTGCGACTGGGCCATGGGACGCGGTGCCCGCGCCCTGTTCGACGGCGACGGCTTCGGCCTCTGGGTCCTGGGCGCGCCGATCGGCGGGATGGCCCCGATCGATGCCGCCCCGTTGCAGGGCGTGCTGATCGGCGATCTGTTCCCGCGTGAGCCGGGAGAGGCACCATCGGCCGCCGACATCCCCGCCGGCTATCGGCAGCATGGCCAGGCCCTGGTCTGGTCGCTGCTCGGCCAGTACGCGCTGATCCTCTGGGACCGCGAGCGTCGCGAGCTGGGCCTCTATCGCGATGACTCCAGTGCCCGAACGCTCTACTACCGGCGGCAGGGCGGCGGCGGCCTGGTCTTCTCCGATCGGCTCGATATCCTGGTCGACTCGCCGTTCGCGGCGCGCAATCCGAGCCCCGATGCCGTGCACGAATACCTGCGGCTGTTCGACATCTCGACCCCGCGCACCATCTACGACGGCGTCTTCTGCGTCGACCCCGATGAGCTGCTGCTGTACGGACGCCACGGGCTCCAGTCGCGTGAGCGCCCGGCAGAGCCGATCGCGCCGCTGCGGCCCGCGACGCTGAGCGAGGCCGCGGAGGCCCTCGACCAACGGCTTGGTCTTGCCGTCGAACGGCGTATGCCGCGGGACTCGGAGACCCTCGTTTTCTTGAGCGGCGGCGTCGACTCCGCCTACCTGTGCGCCCTGGCGGCAGCACATTCGCCGGCTGGCGTGCGCGCCATCACCGTCGGCTTCGACAGCCCGGAGCTCGACGAGACCCCGGTCGCCACGGCCATCGCCTCGGCCTTGGGCGTGCCGCACGAGGTGCTGCGCTTCAGCCTGGATGACTACCGAGACGCCTTCGACCAGCTCGCCTCCGAAGGGGAGTATCCATTCGCGGACCCGGCCGGCCCGGCAACGCTGCTCAGCTACCAGCACGCACGCCGCTACGGCGACGTCGCCCTCGACGGCACCGGCGCCGACACCCTGGTCGGCATCATGCCGGCCCGCCACCAGCGCATTGCGACCGCCTATGCGGCCCGACTGCCGCCCTGGCTGCGGCGTGCGCTAACGGCAGGAATCGCACCGATCCCGCGACTGCGGGATTATCGCCCGCTGCTGGACTTCGACGACCCCGAGGAGGTCTTGTCGCGCTGGCACGGCTACCGCCGCCGCGAGATCGAGCGGCTTTGCGGCCAGCCGGCGAACCTTCAGGACAGTCGCTTCTACCGCATCTACCGCTCCTTCCCCCCGCAGGCGCATTTTGAGCGCTACAGCGCCCTGTTCGGCAATCTGCCGGACGACCGTATCCACTTGCCCCGCCCCCCCCCGGGGTGGTTTTCCCCTTTTTCACCGGCGCGTCCGGCCCCCCCTCCGCACCCCCCCGGCGGCGTTTCTTTGGCTACCCACCCAACCAACCCCCCCCTGAAGGGCCGCCTCCCCCGCCCCCCCCCCCCCACACGCCTGGTGCGACCGTACCAAGGCCTGCTTTTTCCCCTCCCCGCCCCTTCTTTTTCCCCGGGACCACCGCCCTTTTCGCCATCACCCCCGACCATCAATTCTGCGCCAGCTCGGCATCATCGATAAACCTCAGATCGAGACGCCAGCGGGCACCCAACCTGCCGAGAAATCGGCGCAGGCGTTCCGGTTGTGGGGGCTGGTGGGGCTGGCGGCCTGGGCCGATGCCCATCTGAGCTGATGGCCAGAAGGTATTTAATACCAACGACCCGACCAACCAAGCCGAAAATGCGACGAGCGAAGCAAGTTGCTGACACTATGGAATTAATGCCCCGCCGACACGACCACGGAAGGCCCTCGTCGGGCCGCCTCGTCGGCGGACTGCGCGTTTTGCAGCGTTTTCCACCTAGAATCCGCGCCACCTGTCGCCGCGGGCTGCGCGATTCAGCTCGCGCGATCCACACTAGCAGCCGTCATCCGTCGGCCTGGAGCCGTCAAGCTAGCGCAACGGGGATATACGCGATAAACTGCTGGTACCTTCAGAACTCTTCGACCGGCCCACTTGTTCCAGGCCGGAAACGCGACCGCGCTCGCATGCGGCAGGCTGGCAGGTGTGAGCCATGTTGCGATCAGGGGCAGCCTCGGCATCTTCGGGCTTTACTATGCGAAACCACACTCTTGACTGGCTCAATTGGCGCGGACTTTTGTCGCCCACACTGCTCGCCGTATTGATCGCGGTCTCGGTCGCCATTCCGCTCTCGGCCCACGCGATCCTACTCCATTCCGGTGAAGCGCCGGGGAACATTGCGGTCGGCTTCAACGGCATAACCCCCAGCGAAGATGTCGATTCGATAGATCTGCAAGAAGTAGAGATGTTTGCGGTTTTTGAGGGACAGACCGTGAGCGAGGTACGGGGGCCAGGGGGCTCACCGGGTGACGGAGGGCCGTTTCGTCGTCTGGATGGGGCACCGACGACGCCATTTTCCCCGTTTGTTCAAGCGGGTAACAACGAGAATCTCCAAATTCTTGACACCTCGGGCGAAGATTATGCCGCAGAAACGAAGCGCCTGATCATCGGCCTCGTCGGCGAGGCGTTTCTTGGTACGGGTTCCATTGCGTTTCTTTTAGCCGAGCCAACCGACATGTTTGGCGCCTATGTCAGTGGCTACAACAATCCCTTCGACGACGACAGTAACGACGTAACCGGCGAGGCGTTTTTCGACTTCTACGACGCCTCGGGAAACTGGTTGGCGACGCTAACCGGAACAACCGCCCCAAACGGTACCGGTTGCCGCCGGAGCTTTGAAGACGCCCAACAACGTTACAACGAACCGAACCCTGACGCCTGCGGGGCAAACAACACGTCTGGTTCGATCTGGTTTGAGACCGAGGTCGGGGAAGAGTCGATCGCCGCCGTCGTTTTCTCCCACAACGACTTCGATGGGCTGGGCCTGGGTGGTATCCGCGTTACTCGTAACGCCCCGATCGTACCTACTGCTGCGCTGCTGGCTTTCGGATTCTTGCTGCTTGCGCCACTTCGCATCCGCGAAGGGCGCCGAAAACCCGCTTTTTAGTAACAACCTCGCGCTGCTAATGATGGCCAGGCGCCCATCTCGTCTTAGTACCTGACTCGCGGCTCGATGGAAGCGCTGGCCGGTACATTCAACCTTTCGGAAGGCCGAATGTCAGATCAAGACGTTCGCGCATTCATAAGGCCCTGGGCCGGCGCTAGCGCTAGCGTCTCGCAGTTAAGGGCAGATGTATCCGGCGTCTTTGTGGTGCGCTCGCATGTCGCTCGCCCCATCGATAGTTTCTGTTGCAGCGAAGGCACGACTGCAAGCGGACGCATCTGCGTGGCGGCCCTGGGTCTCCCCCTATGCCCCGAGCTCGAATTTCCACTTGCCCCTGAAGACGGACGAGCAGTCCCCGGTACCGCGAGGATCTGCCTACACGCCTATCAGCGATGGCACCTCCAACTCCCGGACCACCTGACCGGCGACTACCTCCTCACCGTTTGGGACGGAAGCTCCAGGGCGGTCATGTGCTTTCGACCCCATTTCGCGTTGCGGCCAATCTACTATACCCAAGCCGCGGGCCATCTTCTTTTTGCCTCGAGCCTGTCGCCGATTATTCTCGATCCGCGCGTCTCGCGCCAACCTGATCTTGCGACCATTTCCGACTATCTAACCAACGATTTCCCGAGCCCGGACGCCACACTTTACGAAGGGGTTTTTCGCCTTCCTCCAGGACATGTGCTTCGCGCGGATGCGAAGGGAGTCCGGGTTTCGGCCTACCCATTTGGTGCGCTAGGGCCACCGATCAGATATAGAGATCCTAGAGACTACGCGGCGCACTTTCTGGAGCTTGCCGAAACAGCTGTTCGCCAGCGTTTGCCAAGCGATACGGGTGTCGGCGTCATGCTGAGTGGCGGGGTCGATTCCGCCGCCGTTCTCGGCATCACGTCAACGGTGTCCGCGGCTTCACCAAGCCCGACCCCGGTTCAGGCTTTCTCCCTCACTTTCCCCGGGCGAGACTGCGACGAGTCGCACTACAGCAGACACACTTGCGAGTACCACGGGCTTGCCGGGGCGCAAGTTTCCTACCAACCGAATCACCTGCCCGATCTGTGGTCCGACTGCGCGCAATCAGGGGACATTCCCTTCTATCCGCAGTTCTACATGTTTTCGCCGCTGCTTTCTTGCGCAAAAACGCTCGGCTTCAACACTTTGCTGACAGGTGAGGGAGCGGACAACTTTCTAAGCGGCAGTGCCTACCCCTACGAAAGCCTGCTGCGTAGCGGTCAGGTTAAGGGCCTGCTGCGAACGCTTTATTTCCGCTTCCGAAAATTCGGGATTGAACAAGAATTCCGCCGGATACTTCGGCAGTGCGGCTGGCTGCTGGCGTCGCCGGCACTCTTGCGCTGGCTCCTCCACCGTCGTCAACATAGGGATCAGGCCACGCTCGCCGCCCGCCCATTTATTAATAGCCACCGAAGATCTGTCCCGATAGAGGTCTTACTTGACCCGGGCGCTTTCTCCAACTTGGCGCAATGGCACACCGCCTTTCTCGGGCTCAATCCGTCAAGCCGACATCTGCTTGAGATGTTGGACCGACATGATCTGCAACATGGCGTTCAGCGCCGGCACCCCTTTTTTGATGAACGCATCTTTCGCTTCGCAGTGTCTATACCAGATCATTTGCACCACAACGTCGATCGGAGCAAACTCTTGTTGCGCACGCTCGGCCCCTCAGTTATCCCGCCGGAGATTGCCTCCAGGAAATACTTCGTGCATTTTACGGAAACCTATCGCGACCTACTATTGCAGCCGGCGGTTCGGGACATAATCCTCTCTTCGAGGGCCGCCGCACGTGATTGGCTAGATGACGTCCCAATCCAAGATATTTACAATAAGGCCACGGCACCCTATTGCTACCATGACACCAGGCAATCGCGCTTACTGACACAGTGCTGGACATGGTTCGCGATAGAGTTGTGGTGGCGGGTCATGTTTGACTGAGCCCGTGCTGCAAACACAGCAAGCATTTGCCGAAGCGTGTCGCGTTGATAAGCCCAAGAGGTGATGATGATGCTAGAACTGTTAGACCAAGACCAAGACCAAGACCAAGACCAAGACCAAGACCAAGACCAAGACCAAGACCGCACGCCGATCAAGTGCAGTTGAGCACTAATGCTTCGGAGCAAGGCCGGGAAATGCAGCAGAGGGGCTACGTAGTCCCGAAGCTAACGTTCCTTGGCAGGGCAAAAGACGTCGTGCAAGGTGCGTTGGGCTCGCAGCGTGATGGTACGCAGCGAAGAACCTTGTGAGGGGCCGCAAACCACCCGCAATCGACCTAGACTTCGTTTCGCACTACACCGACCATTTCTGTAGTGGTGGGAGAACGCTGCTGTTCAGGCACGGCGGCTGACGCGAAAATTGAAGATACCCATGCATTTCTTGTATCTCTACGACCTGTTCGGTCAGATCGTGGAGTCCAACATCGGATTACCGGGGCTTTCGTCTGTGGAAGGTGCTCCTGCCGATGTGCAGATGCATGTGATCCAACGTGCGGGGGGGCGAGAGTTCGGTGACGAGCCGAAGCCAGATGGACTGTTCTCCGGGCCAGTGATCACTGTTGGCCTGCCAACGCTCGGCTTCGTTCGTCTCTCTGTGAATGCCAAGCACGTCGTATACGTCCCCGATGCCGAACTGCCACAATCGGAAATCCTGCATGCCGTATGCAATGCAGTTTTGCCTCTGCTGCTCGCCCATCACGGCGAGCTTGTGCTCCATGCCAGCGCGGTGTTGATGGACGGAGAATGCATTGCATTTGTCGGGCGATCTTCAAGCGGCAAGTCGAGTACCGCATGGGAATTGAAGAACAACGGCTTCGCGCACTTTGCCGACGATAGCCTATTGATTCGTTTACGGCCTGAAGGCGTATTCGCCGCGCGGGGATGCCCTGGGGGATATATCCGGAATTCCGGGTCTGCCAAGATCCGCTCAAAGCCTGATGTAGTCCCTTCACGGTCGGGTCTGACCAGGCAAAAGGCCCTTGTCGGCACGGATGTTCCATTTGAACGGTTGGGCTGGAGGAGAGTACGCCAGATTTACGTGCTACCCGGTGTGCCGTCGTGCGAAACACCGAATATTAGGTTCGAAGCAGTCTCCGATAGCGCCGCATTTTTTGCCCTACTAGAGCATTCATTCAGCCGTCCCGACGCAAAGCTGAAAAGCCCAATGCTGCTCCACGATCAAATCGTCGCTGTGGTGGAGAACGGCGTCCCGATAAGACGTCTATTCTATGCTGACGAGCGTCCACCACTAGATCAGACAGTCGCCGCGCTCATCCAGGATTTCTATGAGGGCGACACCAGCGGAAAAGGGTCAGCTTAGGTGCGATTAGCTTTGTCAAAAGCTTGAATCAAATTCTCCGCTGTCAATTGGTGAAAAAGCGCCTCAAGATCACGCTCAGCCTGCGGCGTTGTTAGATGAAATCGCTCTTGAAAAGCGTCGACGACCTCATCCTTTGTCGCGTCGTTGCTTAAAAGATTCCAGACCAGCGCCGCGCTTTCGTTCAGTCCAAAGTAGCGTTCGGTATCTGGGTCGAACAGCACGACGTCTCCACCAACAGGCTGGGTGAGAACTTGTTCCGAGATGCGATAGTGGGTCTGGCGCATGTCGTCATCTTGGTGCGTAACTAAATCTGCCTGTAGCTGACACATCAGCGTTTCGCGGGGACAGAGCGTTTTGACCAAGCATCGCGCAAGGATGCCGTGCGATTAAAAACCAACTGACCGGGTGCTGATTGGGTGTCTACTACAAAATAGCCCTCTCGCTCAAACTGAAATCGTGATCCAGGAGCCGCATTGTGGAGCTCGGGTCCAACGACGGATCCCTTGATCGTCTTCAAGGAGGTCGACGAAAGGAGGTTTCGTAAATCCTCGATCGCACCAGCAGTTTGAGGCTCAGCCAGCAGCCGATCATAAAGCCGCACCTCGGCTGTCAGCCCGACATGGGCCGCAACCCAGTGAATGACGCCCTTTACTTTTCGATCCTCCGGATTCTTGCCGAGCGTATTTGGATCGACGCTGCAACGAAGCTCGACGACTTCGCCGTCAGCGTCGCGAATGATATCGTCGCAGCGAATGACATAGGCGTGACGCAGCCGGACCTCACCGCCCTCAGTGAGGCGTTTGAAACCTTTCGGGGGCGCTTCAGCAAAAGTCTCCGCGGTCGATGATAGAGCTCCGGCCCGAAGGGCACTTGCCGAGTGCCCAGCGCTTCGTCCTTGGGGTGATTCCGAGCGCTCAACCGTTGCCGGGGCATCGCCGGGAAGGTTGGTTAGAACAACCTTTAGTGGGTTCAGCACGGCCATGACGCGCGGCGCATGCGCGTCCAGGTCAGCGCGGACCGCGCTCTCCAGGATACCCATCTCGACCAGGTTATCGGCCTTGGTAACGCCAATGCGCTCGCAGAAGGTGCGGATGGATGCCGGCGTGAAGCCGCGGCGACGCAGTCCTGCAATGGTCGGCATCCGCGGATCGTCCCAGCCTTCAACGAGCCCCTCATCGACCAGGCGCGTGAGTAGCCGCTTGCTCATCAGCGTGTATTCGAGGTTCAATCGGCTGAACTCGATCTGGCGAGGCTGCGACGGCACGGAGACGTTCGCAATGCACCAGTCGTAGAGCGGTCGATGATCCTCGAACTCCAGCGTACAGAGCGAATGGGTAATGCCCTCCAAGGCATCGCAGATCGGATGCGTGTAATCGTAGGTCGGATACAGGCACCACTCGCTACCGGTCTGATGATGGACTACGCCATGGCGGATGCGATAGAGCACCGGATCGCGCATGTTCATGTTCGGTGAGGCCATGTCGATGCGCGCGCGCAAGGCGCGTGAGCCGTCGGGGAATTCGCCGGCCCGCATGCGTTGAAACAGGTCGAGGTTTTCCTCGGCCGTGCGGTCGCGGTAGGGACTGTCGCGCCCCGGCTCGGTGAGCGTGCCGCGATAGGCTCGCGTCTCTTCCGGTGTCAGGTCGCAGACGTAGGCCAGCCCCTTGTTGATCAACTCGACGGCAAAGTCATAGAGCTGCTCGAAGTAGTCCGACGCGAAGTAACGGCGCTCTCCCCAGTCATATCCCAGCCAGCGCACGTCTTCTTGGATCGCCGCCACGAACTCGGCGTTCTCCTTATGCGGGTTGGTGTCGTCGAAACGCAGGTTGCAGGTCCCCCCGAAGGTCTCGGCCAAGCCGAAGTTCAAGACGATGGACTTGGCGTGACCGATGTGCAGGTAGCCGTTCGGCTCCGGCGGGAAACGGGTCGCGATCCGCGTGTGCTTGCCTTCGGCGAGGTCGCGCTCGATGATCTGGCGGATGAAATTGGTCGGGGCTGGGGTGTTGTCGGACATCAACCTGCACGCGGGGACTTCAGATGTGGAGTGGCGGCGGGCGCCAGTGGAGGGGGGAGCATACTGCGTTGAGGACATCGTTGAGAAGTCCCGCGTCGGATGTCGTGACCGCGACGCGTTCGTCTCCGGTTGTCAAGCGCTTGAAAAGACAGGCCGCCACGGCTAACGTTGTCCGGCTAACCAAACCATGGGATTCACTGATGATTGCCAACCAATGCCTCACCGCGCCGATGATCGAGATCGGCGCCCGACATGTGGCGCGAATGCGCTTCAGCCACGATCAGGTGGCCAGATACTGCGCGCTGACCGGAGACCGCAACGCGATCCACCGCGATCTCGCAGCGGCCCGGCTCCGCTTCCCGGAGACGCCTGACATCATCGTCCCCGGGGGCCTGATCCAGTCGACAATCTCCGGGCTGCTCGGCACCGAACTCCCCGGCGACGGCTCCTTGGGGCTCAGCTTCACACCGGAGCGGCTGCGTCGTCCTGTCTGCCCGGACGACGAGCTAATTGTCACGGTGGAGGTCGTCCGCAATCGTGGTGGACTGATTGAGGTCGACATCAAGGTTGACGACGCGGAGGGCAACCGGATCACCAACGCCAAGGCGAAGGTGGTTGCACCGGACGCGACCTACCGCGCCTGGTGGGAGGAGCAGGCGGCCGATTCGGGGCATCCCTAGTCGGTTCGTTGTTCAGTCCCCTTGCCCGTCGCTTGAGTCGACCTTCGGAGCCGCTGCCGGTTCGCCTGGAAGGGCGTCCCAGACCTTTCGGAAGCGTGCGTCGGCGAGTAGCTGTTGGAGGAGTTCGGGCTCGCTGCCGGTGAAGCTTGCGGGCCGGCCATCGGCCGAGACCACGCCTACTTGGCGCTTCGGGTGTTCTTTAGGATCGGTTCAAAAACAAGTGGTGCAGACGCCCGCTCGCAGAGCCTTTGGATTGGCCGTTTCGTGGTTGCGTCTACACCACTTGTTTCTGAACCTTGACTTAGGCCGGCGTCGGGGCCGGGGGCCATGGGCTTTGCATCCCCGCCCGTCCCCGTTTGCCTGCGACGCCTCGCGCTGCGCGAGCAGCGCGAGGCGTCACGTAGCCGGTCTCGGAGGGCCTGTGCAACGACGGTGGCCTCCGAGTTGCGCCGCTAGCTCAGTGAGCGGTAGTAGTCCATCAGGATCTGTGCCACCTCCGGCCGCGAGAACTCTGCCGGGGGAGCGATTCCCTCCGAGAGCATCTCGCGGACCTTGGTGCCGGAGAGCAGGACGAAATCGTCCTTGGTGTGGTCCGGTGCCTCGCGCATCATGACTACGCGATTGAGCTTCTTCGAGTAGGCGGTGTGGTCGGCCTTGAAGATCTCGATCTGGAGTGCCCCTTCAGGGACCTGTTCGTCGAAGATCGCTTGCGCGTCGAAGGCGCCGTAGTAGTCGCCGACGCCCGCGTGGTCGCGGCCGATGATGAAGTGGGTCGCGCCCATGTTCTGGCGGAAGTAGGCGTGGAGCACGGCCTCACGCGGCCCCGCGTAGAGCATGTCGAAGCCGTAGCCGGTCACCATCGCGCTGTTGGGCTTGAAGTAGAGCTCCACCATCTTGCGGATGGACGCGTCGCGGACCGGGGCCGGGATGTCGCCCGGCTTGAGCTTGCCGAGCAGCATGTGGATCACCAGGCCGTCGCATTCGAGGCGATCCATGGCCATGTGGCACAGCTCCTCGTGGGCCAGGTGCATGGGGTTGCGGGTCTGGAAGGCAACGACCCGCTTCCAACCGCGCTCGGCGATCTCGTTGCGGATCTCGACGGCGGTGCGGAAGGTGTCCGGGAAGTCGTCCTGGAAGTAGGAGAGGTGAAGGACCTCGATCGGTCCCGACAGGGCAACCCGCCCCTGGGCATTGAACGCGGCAACGCCGGGATGGTTCTCGTCGAGTGTGCCGTAGACCTGCTCGGTCATCACCGCCATCTGCTCGTCGGTAACCGTCTCGATGTCCGCGACATCCATGATGGCCAGGACGGGGTGATCGGCCATGTTCGGGTCGCGCAACGCAATCCGGCGGGCCGAGCCGATGCCGGAGGCGTCCGGTACCAGGCACAAGATCGGCACCGGGAAGAACTGGCCGCTGGTCATGCGCATCGACTCGGCGACCGAGAGGGCGTCGCTCACCGGCATGAAGCCGCGCAACGGCGTAAAGTAACCACCGCCCATCATGACCGCGTTGCCGGCGGCCTGGGAGCTGATCAACAGCGACGGCAGCCCTTCGGCTTCACGCATCAGTTGGTGATGCCGGTCAGGATCGTAAACGAAAAGTGGTTGAAGCTCGTCCGAGCCAACGGGTGTAATCATAAGGCTTCTCACGTCTGAGCCTTGCCGCGAGAGGCAAGGCGGGCCAGCTAGGAGCCTGTCCGACTTAGGGGTCCGTAGCGAGGGGCAGCGGGGCCGAGACCAATTTTTTCCGCGATCGGGGAGAATAGTCGACGCTATTTGACGAGATCGCGGGGAAAATCGGGCCGGCATCCGCTGTTCCGCAGTAGGACAGCCTAAGTCGGACAGGCTCCTAATGTTGGTGCCGACGACGGCCCGAGGCCCAGCCCTATGGTAATGTGCCGATGCCAGGTCGCACTGCCGACGCGTAGCAACCTTATCATAGCGGTGGGAAAGCCTCCCCAAGGTTGTGTTTATGCGGCGACAGCCAGAACTTTTGGCGCTGCGCCGGTCCGTCTGAACGCTCGGCCGAACGGTGTCGCGCCGTCGGCCGCTCGCCCTCGACCTGCGCGCAGCCTTGCAATTCGTTTGCAATTCTGCGAAAAACGCGGTGTGGGCCCAGCGTGCAGCGACCTTATTTCAACGCCCGACGTAAGCCGCCGAAGCGGCAGAGGGGAGCATCGGCATGCCGTATTTCGTCTATCGGATCACTCCGCAGCGGAAGCTGTCCCATATCGATACGCATACACGTTACCAGGACGCCAAGGCGCTGGTCAGACGTCTGCGTCAAGAGGGGGGGCTTGGGGATGACGATATCCGTATGATTTTCGCTCAACAGCAGGGTGAAGCCGAGCGGCTACTTTCGATGCCGCGGGACGAGCGTGTCATCGGCGAGGACTGACGCCTGTTGCCTTGCCGCTCCTGCCTGAGCTGCACACCGCTGTCCGGTTGCGGGCAGCCCCGTGAGGACGGGCAGTCGAAGAATTCCGCGCTTGATGCTACTTCATGACCACTTCGCAGCGAACGTCCCAGTCGGCCCGCAACCAGCGGGTGCTCGAGAGTTGCCGGGAGACCGTTCACAGCTACTGCGCTGAACGTCTAGGCAAGCTGTTCGAGCAGGCGGGTACGGCGCTTCTGGACTTCGCTGAGCGGGCGGAAAGCAACGCGCTGCAGGGGCGCTTCTTCGAGGCGATCACCCTGCTGCAGCAGCGCCGCAGCAAGATCGAGCAAATCTTTCGGCTGGAGATCGATCTCGGCTTCGAGCAGATGTGTCGAGCGGAGGCCGCGGATGCGTCCTCGGATGACGAGGCCGAGCTGAGCCTGGTGGAGCCGGATGTCATGGAAGAGTCGGTGGCGACGGAGAACATCGTCATCAAGACGAACGCAAACTGTTTTCCGGAACTGTTCGCCCTGAGCCAACGCCTGGCCGTGATCAGCGGCGGGCGCAAGCTCAAGGACTTCCAGATCCCGGGCGGGCCACACAACCTGGTCCATGCCTTTCAGCATGCCATTTCGGGGCTGGACCTCGAGATGAAGATCAAGATCGTGCTCTACGCATTGTTCGACAAGCACGTCACGCGTTCTGCCAACACCCTTTACCACGAGCTGAATGCGGGCCTCAAGGCCGAGGGCATCCTGCCGAATATTCGTCCTATCAGCGTGCGCAAGGGCAAGGCCCGGCTGCATCGACAGGAGGATGCCCGTCAGCAGCAGCAGACCGAGCAGGACGAGGCCGATGCGGGCTCCCTTGGCGGTGAGCTGTTCGGTTCCATACTGGAGCTGATGTCGAGCCGTCGCGGCGGCAAGGAGGTAAAGAAGCGGGCCGGCAGCAGCAAGCCGATCAGCCGCGACAATGTCGTCGCCGCCTTCGCCAAGCTGCCTGACCGACCGGCTGGCAACGAGCCGGCGGCCGACGACGCCTTGGGCATCGACGGCGTTGCCGACGTCAGCATCGACGAGGCCTTCGTGCACCGCGTCAAGGAGACGCTCGAACATGAGCGCGAGCAAGTGCTCGACGCCTTGGATCGGGACAAGCTGGCGCCGGTGGATGCGGACTTGATCGACCTCATCGGCATGCTGTTTGAGTACATGCTCAACGACCCCGTGCTGCCGAACTCGGCCAAGGCATTGATCAGCCACCTGCACACGCCGTACTTGAAGGTCGCGCTGATCGATCGGCGACTGCTGGTCAACACCAATCATCCCGCGCGGCGTCTGCTGGATGTGATGGTGGAGGCTGGTGCCCTATGGGTTGAAGAGTCCAATCCAAACCGAGGGATATTCCCCCAGATCCAGCGCGTTGTCGATCGCGTCCAGAATGAGTTCACCGACAACGTCGAGTTGTTCGACGAGCTCTTGGCCTACTTCGAGCACGCGATGGAGGAACAGCGCAGGCGCACGGACACCATGGAGCAGCGCACGCAGGAGGCGGTGCGGGGGCGCGAGCGACTCCAGCTTGCTAAGCAGCGGGCATCTCAGGAGGTGGCCTTGATGATCGGTCAGCATCCGTTGCCGGAGCCCGCATCGGCGTTTCTGCACCGCACCTGGCTCGATTTGCTGACCTCGATCCTCCTGCGCACGGACGATGGCGAGAGTTCGGAAGCGTGGCGCAAGGCACTGGATACGGGGCGCCAGATCACCGCATTGTTTGAACCCGGGATCGACGCGGCGACGTTCAAGGCGCGCATCGGTCGGATACCGGCGATCCAGGCGAGCATTGCCGCGGGCATCCGCACCCTCGGCAGTCACAACCATGCGGTACTGGAAGGTATGCAGTCGGTCCTGGCCGCCCCACAGGTCTGGCGCCAGCGCTTGGAAGGGCATGCGACGGAAGGTGCAGCCCCGCATGCAGCGACGCACCAGCATCGTATCGAGCAGCTCCGACGCGGTGCCGACGCTTTGGTCGAAGACAGCGATGGTCGAGACCTTGATGAGGAGGAGCGCGCCATGGTCGAGCGCTTGCGCAAGACCAAGTTCGGCACCTGGTTCGAGCTGACTCCGGAAGGCGGGGGCCGTCCGCGCCGGATCAAGCTCTCTTGGATGAGCTTGTTGACATCCACTTGCATGTTCGTCGACCGCTCCGGCATGCAGGCGGAGCTGAAGACACTGCATGAGCTGGCCCGCGAGATGCTTGCAGGGCGCGCCAAGATCATTCCCCGTCAGCCGCATCCGTTCATCGAGCGGGCCATGGTCTCGATCCGCAAGGTGCTGACGCAAGATCCGAGTGCGCTGTCGCAGCGCTCGCCGCCACCGCAGGCGTCGGGGCCGCAGCAGCAATAGCGCATCGCACCGGATCTTGACATCCCATCGTTGTTTGCGGCACCCCTGCGCGAGCGCTCCTCCAGCGCTATCGCAATCGGGCGGCGTCTCGATGCTGATGCCCTTCCGCAATGCGCTCGCGACCTTGGCCGATGCCATTGCCTCCGTTCAGGCGCAGACTTGGTCAAACCTGGAGGTGCTCTGTATCGATGATCACTCCAGCGACGCGAGTGCTCAGCTGCTCCGGGCCCGGGTGGCAGGGGACCGGCGCTTTCGACTGGTCGGCAATCCTGGTCGCGGGCTTGTCGATGCCCTGAACGTCGGACTGGCGCTTGCAAGCCACGATCTGGTAGCCCGGATGGACGCCGACGATGTGATGCATCCCCGTCGGATCGAGCTGCAGCTTGCCGCCATGATGCGCTCCCCGGAGATCGCCGTTCTCGGCACGCGGGTGCGGGCCTTCTCCGGGACGCCCCTGAGTGATGGCTTTCAGGCCTACATCGATTGGCAGAACAGCTGCGTGTCGAGCGAGGAGATCGCCGCGGACCTCTATCTGGAAGCACCCCTCGCCCATCCATCGGTGATGCTGCGACGCGGTGTCGTCGAAGCGGCAGGTGGCTATCGTGACGGCGATTTCCCGGAGGACTACGAGCTTTGGCTCCGGCTGCACCGGCGCGGCCATCGGCTCGCCAAGCTACCCCGACGCCTGCTCTGGTGGCGGGACGGTCCGTCGCGACTGTCGCGGACCGATCCCCGCTGCCGCCGTGACGCCTTCGATGGGCTGCGCGCCCGTTACCTGGCAGAGGACGAGCGGGTGCTGGCGGCGGCGGATCGACTGGTCGTCTGGGGGGCCGGGCGGCGTACCCGCCGTCGGGTCGCTCACTTATTGGCGCGCGGTTTTGCGCCTATCGCCTGGATCGATATCGATCCGCGCAAGATCGGCAACCGCATCGGCGATGCCCCGGTGGTGCCGCCGGACTGGCTGCGGCGGCGACCGCGTCCCTTCGTTCTCAGCTATGTCGCCGTTCACGGCGCCAGGGCCAGCATCGATGCTGAGCTGATGCGGCTCGGCTATGGCAAAGGGCGGGACTACCTGCACGTCGGCTAGCGGACCGCCGACGTCCTGTTGCTTCAGGAGCTGCGTGATGCGCGCTCCGCCCAAAGGTGCTGCAGCACCTTGCGTACGTAGCCCTGGGTCTCGCGGTAGGGCGGTATTTCATTGCCGTAGCGTTTGACCGCGTTCTCACCCGCGTTGTAGGCCGCCAGGGCCAGCCGAAGATCCTGACCGAACATATTGAGCAACAGGCTCAGATACTCGGCGCCCCCCTCGATGTTCGCTGCGGGGTCCCAGATGTCGTGGACACGGAAGCGCTTGGCGGTCGCCGGCATGAGCTGCATCAGCCCGCAGGCGCCGGCATGCGACAGTGCATTGGCCTTGTATGCGGATTCGGCCCGAATCACCGCGTGCAGCAGTTCCGGGCTGAGGCCATGGCGCCTTGCCGCCGACTCGATGAGGTGCTGGTAGCGCGCACGCCGGACCGACATCGAGCCCTTGACCTGTGCCGAGGGTCGAGCCGTGTAACGCTCCCCACCGGACTGTTTGAGGCGCGCTTGGCGCTGAGCTGCCGCTTCGCGCTGTTGCCGATGCGCCTTGGAGTGTTGCTTGTTCTCCGCAGTCAAGCGCGTCGCCGTGCGCTTCCATTCCAGCTGCAGGCTCTTGCCCTTCAGGGGCTCGTCGGAGAAGTAGACGTTGCCCTCGGGGTCGACGTACTTGTACACGTCGGCAAAGACCACCGTCGACGCAGACAGCGTCAACACGAGCAGCAGCAGATACCCCTGGCTTCGCCATCGTTGGGGTGGAGGGGCGCTGTCGCATGATCGCGACACAGGACGCCGCCTGGTCTCCGGGCATGGATGTGATGAGGCACAGCCCAGCCGACGGCGGAGTTGCCGCGCCTGGGTTGTCAGCAGTGCTGACGGGTGCTCGGCGGAATGCTCTAGGCTGCTAGCCACGGATCTACACCTGTTTCATCTCCGACACGTTTCGGCCTCTGGACTGCCGCATATTCTACGACAGTTGCCGTGCCGCTACATGATCCAGATTATAGCTCGAAAAAAAACTCTCGAAAGAGTCTATGGTTATGGTGTAGTGTTAATGTCGTTTAGAGCTCGGCTCTGGTCTTTGAGCCAGCGCGGCAACGGCGTTGCTTTTTCTCGGGCCGTTTCTATACTAGACGGCCACAACAACATGATCGAATCGGGGGAAACATGAACCGCAGATATTTCATCGGGTTAAGTCTGTCCACCGTCGCGGCTGGCCTTGCCCCGCCGGTGTTCGCGAGGCCACGGGGCAAAGACGTCGTTCGCGCCCTCACCTTGCATCACCTGCACACCGACCAGAGACTGAGCCTGACCTACAGAACCGGCGACAACTATCACCGCAGCGCGCTGCGTCGGCTGAACCACTTCCTGCGGGACTTTCGTACCGGGGATGTGACCGCGATCGATCCGCGCATCTTCGACATGATGTACGAGGTGCAGGAGCGAGTTAGCGGCCATGACGGGGTGTTCGAGATCATCGGCGGCTATCGCTCGCCGAAGACCAACGCGATGCTGAGGCGCACATCCTCGGGGGTTGCCAAGCGCAGCTTGCACATGAGCGGACAGGCGGTGGACATGCGTCTGAGCGGCTCATCGCTTCGGCACGTGCGGGACACGGCGATTCGCATGGGCCGCGGGGGCGTCGGCTACTATCCACGCTCGGATTTTGTCCACTTGGATACCGGCCGCGTTCGCCACTGGGGCTGAAGGCGCACCGGCAAGATCGCCGCATCGGGGGATCGATCCGGGCCCGTCGACCGAGGCATCGGCGGCGAGCCTGGATCTGCGGCTCGGACCATCAGCCCGAAACCGCCGCCTGTCTGGCTTAGGGGTTTGTGGCTAAGTCAAGGTTCAGAAACAAGTGGTGCAGGCGCAACCACGAAATGGCCAGTCAAACGGTTTTGCGAGCGGGCGTCTGCGCCACTTGTTTCTGAACCGATCCTAAGTCGGACAGGCTCCTAGGCGGCACCCGCGGCGCGCTGCTCGATGTAGCGCAGTGCACGGTCGATCCGCCGCAGCGTCGCCTCCTTGCCGACGAGGGCGAGGGTGACGTCGATGCCCGGTGAGGCGGCACGCCCGACCACGGCCACCCGCAGGGGCTGGGCAACCTTGCCTAGATTGAGTTCCAGTTCGCCGGCGACGCGCTCCACCAAATAGTGCAGCTGCTCCGGGTGCCAGTCATCCAATGCGAGCAGGTCGAGCGCCTCGCGCACGCGCGACAAGGGCGCTTGAGCGACCGGTCGCAGGTGCTTCTTGGCGGCGGCGGGGTCGTAGTCTTCGAAGTCGCGGTAACAGAAGGCGCTGATGTCGGCCAGCTCGGTCAGGGTCTTGGCGCGGGATGCCTGCGCCACGACCACGTCCGTCAGCTCCGGCCCGTCGCTCGGGTCGATGCCGATGTGGCCCATCTGCGGACTGAGCAAGTGGGCGATGTGCTTTGGATCGCCATATTGGATGTAGTGCTGATTGAGCCAATCGAGCTTGCCGCAATTGAACGAAGAGGCGGCCTTGTTGACGGCCCCGATGTCGAACGCCTCGATCATCTCGTCGACGGAGAAGATCTCCTGATCGCCGTGGGACCAGCCCAGGCGTACCAGGTAGTTGAGCAGCGCCTCGGGCAGATAGCCCTGGTCGCGGTAGGCGACGACGCTGACCGCCCCGTGGCGCTTGGATAGGCGCGCGCCGTCGTCGCCCAGGATCATCGGAACATGGGCGTAGCACGGCAGGGGGTGGCCGAGGGCGTTGAGGATGTTGATCTGGCGCGGGGTGTTGTTCAGGTGGTCGTCGCCGCGGATGACATGGCTGATGCCCATATCGGCATCGTCGACGACCACGGTCAGGTTGTAGGTCGGCGAGCCGTCGCTGCGGCGGATGATGAGGTCGTCGAGTTCGGCATTGGCAAAAGCGACCCGCCCGCGGATCAGGTCTTCGACCACTACGGCGCCGTCCACCGGGTTGCTGAAGCGGATGACGTGCGGGCTGTTCGGATCGATCTTGCGACCGCGACAGTGACCGTCGTAGCGGGGTTTGACCTTGGCCGCCATCTGGGTGTCGCGCAGCTTGTCCAGACGCTCCTTCGGGCAGTCGCAGCGATAGGCCAGCCCCTTGTCGAGCAGTTCGTCGATGACCGCCTGGTAGCGCTCGAAGCGTTCGGTCTGGAAGAACGGACCTTCATCGTACTCGAGCCCGAGCCAGGTCATGCCCTCCAGGATGGCGTTGACCGACTCCGCGGTCGAGCGCTCCAAGTCGGTGTCCTCGATACGCAGGACGAACTGCCCGCCGTGCTTGCGAGCGAACAGGTAGGAGAACAGCGCGGTGCGCGCGCCTCCCACATGCAGATAGCCGGTCGGGGACGGGGCGAAACGGGTGCGGACGGTCATCGGCGTTGTCGATTCGTGGTTGGCTGGGATTCGCGGGAGTGTATCAGATCGGTGTCGCCGGTCCGGATACGTCGTGGACACCGGCTCGCGCCGGGTCGTGTGCGGTGGGGTCCGCGGCCCTCAGCCGCCTTGGCCTGCCCCCGCCGCCCGCGGCAAGTCCGCCAGGCAAAGCCCTAGGGATTGACGCCAATCGGGCATGGTCAGCCCGAAGGTGCGGCGAAAGCGGCCGGTGTCCAGGACGGAATAGGCGGGACGCCGTGCCGGGGCGGGATATTCGTCGGTGGTGATCGGCAAGAGATTGCAGGGATGTCCGGTGGCCGAGCGGATCGCATCCGCGAAGCCGTACCAGGAGGTCGCGCCGGCGCTGGTTACGTGGTAGAGGCCTTTGACCTCCGAGATGGCCAGGTCGCCCCTGAGGACCCGGTATAGGATCTGGGCGGAGACCTCGGCCAGCATCCGGCTCCAAGTCGGCGTGCCGATCTGGTCGTCGACGATGCGCAGCTCCGTGCGCTCATTGAACAGCCGCAGCATCGTCAGCAGGAAGTTGGCGCCGCGGACACCGTAGAGCCACGCGGTGCGAAAGATCAACACCTCGGCATCCGAGCTCAACAGCGCCTGCTCACCTGCCAGCTTGGTTTCGCCGTAGACGCCGAGGGGCGCTGGTGCGTCGTCCTCCCGGTAGGGGCGGTCGGTCTTGCCGGAGAATACAAAATCGGTGGAATAGTGGACGATCGGCGCCTTCGCGGCCGCGGCGAGTTCGGCCATCAGGGCCACCGCGTCGGCGTTGATCGTCTGGGCCCGGGCACGGTCGCTCTCCGCCTTGTCTACCGCCGTGTAGGCGGCCGCGTTGACCACCAATGCGGGGCCGGTCTCGTGGAACAGCCTGCGCAGCGAGGCCGGGTCCATCAGGTCGATGGCCGGCCCGCCGTCACCGGCCAAGTCGGCGGCGATGACTTGGCCCACCGGGGCCAGTGCGCGACGCAGCTCCCAGCCGAGCTGGCCGTCGGCGCCGATGAGCAGGATGCGCGGAAGTGTCTCTGGCATAGGATTCTGGGCGGAAATCAAAACGGTATATCGTCATCGAACGGGGCATCGGCCCCGGAGGGGTTGTCGCCGGCAGGGCGCGCAGCCGGCGAGCCGCCGCTCGCGGGGGCGGGGGCCGTTGGCTGTTGCGGCTGTTGGGCCGCCGGGCCTGCACCCGCGGGAGACCCGCCCCAGCTGCCCTGTTGATGGCCGGCGCCGGCCGACGAGGCAGCGGCCGATGGTTGAGCCCCATCGTAGGGTGCGGTGCCGCCGCCACGACTGTCGAGGAACTGCAGCTCGCCTTCGAACTGGGAGATTACCACCTCCGTCGTCCAGCGATCCTGCCCATCCTGGCCCTGCCATTTGCGTGTGCGCAGCTTGCCCTCGACATAGACCTTGCGGCCCTTCTGCAAATATTGCTTGGCGAGTTCGGCGACCTTTCCGAAGATCACGACGCGATGCCACTCCGTGCGCTCTTGGGGCTCTCCGGTGCTCTTGTCGCGCCATACCTCGCTGGTTGCAACGCTCAGCGTGCCTACGGGATCGCCGTTCGCCGTATAGCGAACTTCGGGGTCGGCACCGAGGTTGCCGACCAGGATGACCTTGTTTACACCGCGGTTCGGCATGTTCTCCTCCTAACCCGACGCGCGCGGCGTCCGGGGCCCTGTGCGAGTGTGGCTCAACTCCGATCGAGGTCCGGCGGCGTTTGGACCTCGAACGGGACGGGATACAATCTTGCCCAATCGACGCGCCGATTGTCCACTTTTGACGGCTAATTCCTGCCGCGTCGCTTGCCGACAATGCCACGCTCGGTGCGGCATCGACGGGTGTAGGACTCGTAACCGTCGGCGAAGCCTCGGTCGAATCGGCGCAATGCGTCCTCGCGCACCTCTTCGTGCAGCTGCTTGAAGGTCGCAACGTAGTGATCCCAGGCCCGCGCCTTGCGCGCGGCGGGGTTCAGCCGTTCCTCGATCACGCCGGATTTCGGGGTTTCCTGCTCGATGGCGTCCGGATCGAGCTCTTGCAGGACGGCCCGCAGCAGCGTGCGCAGACCGTGAATGATCGCCTGCTGGTGATCCTTGAGATCGGCACAGGCGGATGCAGCGGCCTCGACCGGCGGCAGCATTCGGCTGTTGCCCTCCGGCTCTCTGAGGATGCGCTCCAAGGTCTCCTCCAGGTCGAGGGAGAACTTGAACGGATTGTTCTCGGAATGCTGGATCGTGGTCATCTCCAGCCGGAGCTCGTTCTTGAAGTGGCTGCGTACCTTCAGCACCTCGACCAGGCCTTGGGAGAAGGTGCGCAGCAATTGGCCGGCATTTTGGAAGATGCGCTGCTGCTCTGCCTGGTCGGTCGCCTGTATGCGACAGCCCAGGCCCTCGACAAAGGCATCGAACAGCCTTTGCTCAGAGGTCGGGTCTGCGCCGGGTGCGGTGGCGAGCGCCACCGCCGGTCTTTGCGGCAGAAGCTCGGCACGGTTGATCAATTGCGTGTGCGTCCCTGCGGGCACCGGGACCGATGGTGGCGACGTGCGGACGGCGTCCCGCGGCTCGGCCGGCGTTGGCGGCTGACGGTTCGCGGGCCTCGGAATCTGCGCCGGCGGCATTGTCGAGGCCTCCGGTCGGCGCTCGATCATCGTCGGGCCGCCGAGGCTCGCCGGATCGGCGACGCCCGGGGCCCTGGCGGGAGACTTCTCAGGGAGGGCGTGGTTGTCGATGGAGACCTGGATCTCGTAGCCGCAGATGCCGAGCATATCGCCGTTGGCCAAGCGCACTGCACTGTCGCGCACGAGACGATTGTCCGCCGCATTCAGCAGCGTCCCGTTGGTGCTGACGTCGACGACGTAGTAGGCCCCGTCGCGAAACGTCAGCTTGGCGTGACGGCTCGACACCCAACGGTCGGGGTCGGGCAGGCAGAGGTCATTTTCCGGCGAACGGCCGATACTGCCGTCGCCGGCGCCGAAACGCGCGATGATCGGAGGGTTTATCGCCGCCTTGTTGTGTCGGATTACGCGTAACGTCAACGCCATGGGAGTTTGGCCCTCAGCCTGTATGCCGCGCTCGGCAGTGGTGGCCCTGCAGGACGCGCGGTCGGCTGCGGGCTCAGCCGGGATCTGCGCGGCGATCTGGGTATTATGCCCCCGGTACGACTCGCCATCGACCGCCGTGGCGCCGAATGGGCCGCCCCCGTCGGATGTGTCGATGTGCGCAGGTTGCGAATCTTCAAATCCGGAGCGCAGACGCGATGATAACCCACGCCTTGGAACTATCCACTCCCCCACGTGGGCCGACCCTGCGCGGGGGGCGGCTTTTTTGTGCCTGTCGATCGGTCCCCGCAAGTACAAGGTGGCGTGCGCGCGCCCGGCGCAGTGGGACGCAGAGGGCATAGTCGTCATGTCTGCGGGCGGAATGCCCCCTGTAACGGCCGCGGCGCCTGCCGAGATCCGCCTGCATGACGCCCGCGGGGACGAGACCCTGATGGTGTTGCGCGGCGCTTGGCGCTTGGCTCGGCACGTGCCGACACGCAACGACGTGGAGGACATGCTGCGTGACCTGCCGGCCTGCGGAGGCATTGCCGTTGATGTCGCCGCCGTCACCGATTGGGATTCGTCTCTGGTGGTCTTCCTGCGCTCGCTGGAGGGCATCGCCATCGATCGTCATGGGCGGTTGGAGATCCGTGGCATGCCGGGGGACCTTGAGCGTCTGTTGGAGCTTGCCCGGTCGATCCCGCCGGATGGCGAGGCGACGGTACCGACGCAATCGGGATCATTCGTGACCGCGATCGGGCGGGACTTCCTCGGCCTCGCCCGTTCGACCGGCGAGATCATGACCTTTTTCGGCGAGGGTACGCTGGCGCTGCGCCGATTGCTGACGGGGCGCGCACGGTTTCGCCGCGTGGACCTGTGGCTGACGGTCCAGCGCGCCGGTGCCGATGCGCTGCCGATCGTCAGCCTGATCAGCTTTCTGGTGGGCGTGATCCTGGGCTACATTGCCGACCAGCAGCTCGCCTTGTTCGGTGCCCGCGTCTATGTGGCGGACATGGTGGGGCTGGCGACGGTCATCCAGATGGGCGCGTTGATCACCGCCATCGTGCTCGCCGGGCGGACCGGAGCCGCCTTCGCCGCCGAGCTCGGCTCCATGCAGGTCAACGAGGAGATCGATGCCCTGCGCACCCTCGGCATCGCGCCCATGGAATTTCTGGTGTTGCCGCGGATGCTGGCCCTCACCGCTATGACCCCGCTGTTGGCGGTCTATGCGGATCTGCTCGGCATCCTCGGCGGCGCCTTCGTCGGCGTCGCCGTCGGTGGGCTCAGCCTGACCGAATATCTGGTCGAGACCCGCGCCGCGATCCAGTGGCACCACATCCTGCAGGGTCTGATCAGCGCCACCGTCTACGGCGCGATCGTGGCCGCGTCGGGCTGCCTGCGCGGGATGCAGTGTGGGCGCAGCGCCGCCGCCGTCGGTGAGGCGACAACCTCGGCGGTGGTGACCGCGATCGTCTTTATCGTCATTGCCGCGGCGGTGCTGACGATCCTGTTCGACGCCGTGGGGCTGTCCTGACGGCGATCTCAAGCGCTGTCGTCGAGGCCGGTCAGCCGCGCACTGATGTCCCAGACGCGCCGGTTGACCGCCGGGTCCAGCGCCTGCGCCGGTGCCTGGATGGGTTTGCGCGCACCCCAGTAGCGCCCGGATACGCCGTCCAGCTCGGAGGAGGTCAGCAGATAGGTGACCCGCTCCGCGGCGCGCTCCGGCGACGGAATGGCCCAGCCGAGCAACAGCGCCACCGCGCGCCAGAACGGGCCTTGGGCGCCGTCGGTGCCGCCGAGATTGGAACGGAACACGCCGGGGAACACGCAGTTGACCGTGATGTTGCTGCCGGCGAGACGCCGGGCCAGTTCGAAGGTGAAGTGCAGCATCCCGAGCTTCGACTGCCCGTAGGCCGGCATCATGCGGTAGCGCCGACGCTCCCAGTTCAGGTCGTCCAGGTCCATGGCGGTGTCGATCTTGGTGCCGACATTGACGATGCGCGCCGCCGGTGCCGCGCGCAGCCGATCGAGCAGCAGCTCGGTGAGCAGAAACGGGGCCAGGTGATTGATCGCCAGCGCGCGCTCGATGCCGTCCGGGCTGAGGCGGCGCTCGCGAAAGGCCGTGCCGGCGTTGTTGACCAGTAGATCGAGTCGGTCGACGTCGGCGCTCACGCGGGCGGCCAGCTCACGAATCTGCTGCTGAGAGGCCAGATCGGCCACCAACAGCTCGGCCCGGTCGTTGCCGGTGGCCGCGGCGATCGCGGCCCTCGCCCGCTCGCCGCGTCCCTGATCCCTTGCGACCATCAGCACTCTCGCACCCTGTTGCGCCAGCGCCTGACAGATCGCCCTACCCAAGCCTGAGTTGGCTCCGGTGACCAAAGCCGTCTTGTCGGTCAGATCGTTCGTTGCTGCCACGGGTCTTGGCCTCTCATGTTTGTCGATCGCTGTTGCCGATACCGGGGTGATGCGCGTCCTGTCGAGACCGCACCCGCGTCGGTTTATCGGCAATCGGTGCGCGCGCACTTGGATTCAAGCGCGAACTAAAGGATCATCTAGCGCGAGCAAACCACGCCGAGGAGGAAACGGCATCGCGATGGATAAACCGAACGACGCGGACGGCGGCACCGACGCCCCCGATCTCGCCCATTTTCTTCACCACGATCATTCCGGTGATACGCATCCCCAAGCCGCGGTCCGAGCGCCGTCCGGGGCCCCCGTCAAAGTCGACGCCCTGCGCGACGTCGAGAAGTCGCTGGTCGAGCGCATCGCCGACGTCGACGATGACCGCCGACGCAGCACCCAGCAGATGCAGAAGGCCTGGCAGACCCAGCGCCGCGAGATCGAGCATCGGCTCGCCCGGCAGCGCGGGGTGCTGATCGCCCTCGTCGCCGTCCTGCTGGTCACGATCATCGGCGGTTTGGCCTGGGCCTATCAGGGGCTCGATCAGCTCCGTCGCTCCGTCGACATGCGCTTGGCGACGTTCGCGCCGGCAGCGGTGGAGACGACCGCGGATCCGGCCGAGATCGCCGCGCTCGCAGCCCGGCTGGCCGATACCGCGGATGCCTTGTCAAGTCGCCAAGCGGCACAGGAGGCGCGGCTCGATTCCTTGGCGGAGGGGCTTGAGCGCGCGAGCGGAGCAGCGGCGGAGGGGGCGCTCGACGAGGCGGCATTGATGCAGCGCCTTGAGCCCCTGCGCCAGAGGCAGACGCGATTGGAACGTCAGTTCGACGCGATGCAGGCCCGCGTCGAAGCCGCGCCCGACCCGGGGCCAGGGGCGGGCATGGATGAGCGTTTGCCGGCCCGCGCCGAGCGGCAGCGCGCCGTCGAGCCCGAGACTTCACCGCCGCCCGCTGCCGCGACGCCCCCCGAGCCGATGCGCGTGGGGAAGCGCCCCTACGCGCTGCAGCTGCTCGGCGCCTTTGATCGCGATGCGGTGCTGCGGCTCGCTCGGCGGGACTTCGCCGGGGTCCCCGTCTACCTGCGCGAGGAGACCTACCGGGGCCGACCCTGGTATGTGCTGATCCACAGCCTCCACGCGTCCAACGAGGCGGCCCTCGCCGCCAAGGCGGACCTGCCGGAGGCCGTGGCCGGGATGGACGTCTGGATTCGTCCCCTGCCGGCGGACACGCTACTGCAGCCTGTGCTGGCGGAGCCGTCGCCGGAGGTGGACGGGGACTGAGCGGCAGATCCGTTGTCGCGCTCGACGGGATCGGCGCGACCCGTCAGCGATACACCTCCGGTAGGTCGACGCCCTCACCCGCGAATACCATCCGCAGGTCCATGCTGTTGAGCTTGGACAGGATGCTCGGGTCCTCGTCGATGTCGAACACCCACGTCGCCTTGTTGCCGTCGACCGACGTGGCGTTCGACTCCAGGATCTTGCTCGGCACGACCACGCTGTTGGCAATGCGCAGCCCGGCAAACATCGCGGCCATCTGTTCCATCATGGCCGCCGCCATGGGGTCGTCGCCGTCGCCGTCCGGGGCATCGCCGATGCCGGCCTCGTCGGCGCCGGTCTTCTGCAGCAGGACGTAGTTGTTGTCGTCGTCGCGGCGGATGGAAAGGTCGCTGTCCTCGAAGAACTCGGTGCGCTTCAGCGCCTCCAGATCCTTGAAGCTCAGGCGCATCTGCATGTACTTCCAGCCGTCGACAACCTCGGAGGCCACCGATACCAGCTCCACACCCTCCGGCTTGTCCTGCTCGAAATTCTCGCGGATCTCGGCCTCGTCGAAGTCGAACGGGCTGCCCTCTTCGACCTCGATGTCGGCGGTCTCGCCCTGCTGCGACATCTTCTCCATGGCCTCCAATTGCGCAATCGTCTGTTCCGCCATGCCGTAGCGCAGGTCGAGGGTCCCTGAGCCGTCCTCGTTCAGCGTCAGCGTTTGATCGAGCTTGATGCAACCGGCGAGCAGCAGCACCAGGGCCGCGATACCGACCCAGCGAAGAAAACCTTTCATAACATCACCTGAAAGCAGTCGTGTAGAGAATAGCGAGACGACACCGGGATGGCGCCGCCTCGCAGATCCGGAGGATTAGGCCGAGCCGGGGGCCGGTCAGGGAGGAGATCGGTCCGGCGGGCGGGGCGACCTTGCAACGTTCCCGCGGACAATGCAAGCGCGGATGCCGTCGTCGACGCTACTTGAGCTGCTTCGGGCGTGTGATCGACAGCAGCACGGCGCAGCCGGCGTCGAGTCTGTGCCAGTCATCGGGCATCTCAAGCCGCGCGATGGCGCCCGTGGGCAGCAGCTTGCCGTCGTCCGGCTCGTCGTGGTCGCCGCCGGTGAGGTGTCTGACCAGCTCCTCGAGGCCGGGGTTGTGGCCGATCAGCAGCACGGTGCCGGCATCGGCCGGGCAGCGGGCGAGCACCGCGAGCAGGTCCGCGAGTTCGGCAGCGTAGACGGCATCGTCCCAAGCAATCGCCTTCTTCTTGAAATCCAGGCCCTTGCAGACCTTCAGCGTGGTCTCGCGGGCGCGCTCCGCCGGCGAGCTGACGACGGCGTCGGGTGTCAGCCCCTCGCGGTAGAGCCAGGCACCGATGCGCGGCGCATCCTTCTTGCCGCGCTTGGCCAGGGGGCGCTCAAAGTCCGTGGCCGCGTCGCTTTTCCAGTCGGATTTGGCGTGGCGTAGGATCAGCAGCTCGCGGCGCATACGGGAAAACGGGTCGGGGTTGATCACGCGGCGCATCAGTCGGTTAAAAAACGATTTGGCCCGCGTTTTAACATATCGGTAACAAGAGCGGAATGCCAATCATCGCGCCGGCGCCAACCTTCGCGGCTTAGGGGCCTAGCCGAGATCGGCCAGCAGCCGATCGATCATGCGCTCGGCCTGGGAGCGATAGCCGCTACCGAAGAGGTTGAGATGGTTGAGGATGTGGTAGAGATTGTAGAGCGTCTTGCGCACCCCGTAGCCGCTGTCCAAGGGCCAGGCGGCGTTGTAGGCCGCATAGAAGTCCGCCCCGAACCCGCCGAACAGCTCCGTCATGGCCAGGTCGGCCTCGCGGTCGCCGTAGTAGACGGCCGGGTCGAAGATCACGGGCTGATCGGCATCGGTGTAGCCGATGTTGCCGCCCCACAGATCGCCGTGCAGCAACGACGGCGATGGGGCGTGGTCGATGAGGGCCGCGAACCGCTCCAGCAGCCGCTCGCCGCGCTGCTGTAGGCGCCCGGCGTAGCCTTGACGCGCCGCGAGATCAAGCTGGAAGCCCAGCCGTTGCTCGCCCCAGAATCCGATCCAGTCGTCGCTCTCGCGATTCGGCTGCGGCGTCGAACCGATGGTGTTGTCGCGCACCCAGCCGAAGCGATCGCGCGTGGCCCGGTGCATGGCCGCCAGTTGCTCGCCCGCAGTAGCGGCCCCGTGCTTGCCGCCACCGCTCAGCGATAGGCGCTCCATCGCGATGTAGGCCAGGGCCCCGGTGGTGCCGGTGCAGATCGGCTGCGGTACCCGGATGCTCGCCGTGGCGGCGATCTCCGCCAGGCCCGCCGCCTCGGCCTCGAACATGTCCAGCAGCTCGACCTGGTTCAGCTTGACGAACAGGGCGCGCTTGCCGTCATCGAGCACGATCGCCGAGCTGATGCAGCCGCCGCCCACATCGCGGGGCGGGGCGGGGCGGAACGGCTCCCCGGTCACGGTCTCGATCTGTGCCGCAATACGCTGCCAATCGTTCTTCATTGCTCTCTCGGAGGATGGTCTCGTCCGTGCCTGTATCGGCGTTGCGGCAAGGGCGCCAACGCGAGGACGTTTGGCGACGCGATCACAGCAGCCGCTTAGACGCGCGGCGCGGGTGCTCAGGCCGCAAGCATGCGGCGCAGCAACGGACTGGTGCGTGGAAAGTGGGCGCGCAGGAACGCCATCTGGTCCGCGAGCACATTGCGGCCCATCAGATAGATGTACTCGGCGTGGGTCGGTGTGAACGGCACCGCCAGCAGCTCCATCCCCGCCGCCTCCGGGGTGCGCCCGGCCTTGTAATTGTTGCAGCGCACGCAGGCGGTGATGACGTTGTTCCAGTGGTCGCTGCCGCCCAGACTCACCGGACGGACGTGGTCGCGGGAGAGGTTGCGGGCGGAGAAGCGGCCACCGCAGTACATGCAGATGTGATCATCGCGCTGAAACAAGGTCCGGTTCGACAGCGGCGGGGCGTAGTCGTCGCGCAGCTTGTTGACCGCGTGGTGGGCGCCGTGGGTGGCGATGATCGAATGGATCTCGATCACACTGCGCGATTGGGTGCGGGCGTTGACGCCACCGCGCAGCTCCATGATCGGATTGCCGCAGCAATAGGCGACCAAGCCGAGATAGTAGAGTCTCGCGGCCGCCTTATAATCGACCCACTCCAGCGGCATACCCGCCAAGTCGGTACGTAACACCTGCTGGCTCAGTAACAACATGTCGTGACCCGGGCTGCTCCGGTCCTGGTGATTGAACGGCATCATACACCCTTGCTATTCGGTTGCAATACGGTCGCCAGCCGAGCCTGGGCGGCCTCGGCAAGACGTTGTTTTCAACAGGATCCCGACCGCTCGGCCCCCCTGGTGACGATGTCCCCCCGAAGTGCCCCTACGGCGCGTTTGCGGCGATACAACTAACTGAGTCATATGGTGTTATGCCCGTTTTTCAACACCTGAACGAACGCATGAGGATGCCATGAACCTGCCCCCGCTCGGACCCTGCTCAGGGGTTTTCCCCGGACTTATCCACAGCCTTCGCGAGCGCAGGCCCGCTGCCCGGGATGCCAGTCGTCAGGGGCTTGCAGGAGGCTGCGCCCTGCGTCCCCGCGGGCCGACGGGCTAGGTTGTCAGCGATGGCCGAGACGCCGCTCGCGCCCGATCCTTGCTGCGGCTGTCTGCGTTTGGCAATCGCGGCGCCGTTGCCGGGGCTGTTCGACTACCTGCCGCCGAGCCCGCCCTCGGCCGCGGCCCCGCGACCGGGTATGCGTGCGCTGGCGCCGTTCGGTCGTGGTCGGCGCATCGGTATGATCGTGGCGGTCGATCAGTGCTCGGAGCTGCCGCGGGAGTCGTTGCGGGCGTTGGAGGCGATACTCGATCCGGCGCCCCTGTTCAGCCCGGCGCACCTGGAGCTGCTGCTCTGGGCTGCCCGCTATTACCGTTGCCCGCCGGGGGAGGCCTTGTTCGGCGCCCTTCCGGGGCGCCTGCGCCGGGCGCAGCCCCTCGCGCAGCCGAGCCGCCTCGGCTGGTGCCTGACCGCGGCGGGTCTTGCGACCGCACCGGAGGGCCTGGGGCGGGCCAAGCGGCAGCGCGTCTTGTTGGCGCAGCTTAGGGCTGCCGGTCATCCGCTTGCCGATGAGGCGCTGCGCGCGCAAGGTCCGGATCCGTCCGCGGCACTCAGGGCATTGGTCGGCAAGGGCCTGATCGAGCGCTGTCGTCTGGCAGCGGATGCAACCGACGCGGCCGATCTCGAGGCGCGCACGGTGATGGCCGGACCCAGCCTGAACGCCGAGCAGCGCGCGGCCGTCGACGCGGTCACGGACGCCGGCGACGGATTCGGCTGCTTCCTGCTCGACGGGGTCACCGGCAGCGGCAAGACCGAGGTCTACCTGCGGTTGATCGATCAGGCGTTGGCGCGCGGCCGTCAAGTGCTGGTGCTGGTGCCCGAGATCGGCCTGACGCCGCAGCTCTATCGGCGCATTGCCCGGCGCATCGCCGCGCCGTTGGCGCTGCTGCACTCCGGCCTCGGGGATGTGGAGCGCGAGCAGGCCTGGCGCGACGTGGCCGGCGGTCGCGCGCGGCTGCTGCTCGGCACCCGCTCGGCGGTGCTCACGCCGCTGCCCGACCTCGGGCTGGTCATCGTCGACGAGGAGCACGACCTGTCGCTGAAGCAGCAGGACGGCTGCCGCTACTCGGCCAGGGACCTGGCGGTGCGCCGCGCCCAGCTCGCCGACTGCCCCATCCTGCTCGGCTCGGCGACGCCGTCGCTGGAGACGCTGCACAATGCCCGTCAAGGCCGCTACCATCACTTGCATCTGCATGCGCGAGCCGGTGCGGCCCGAGCACCGCGCATCCTGGTCGCCGACATCCGCGCCCAGCCCCTGGAAACCGGCCTCAGCCATGCCCTGCTCGAGCGCATGCGCGGTGAGATCGAGGCCGGCAATCAGGTGCTGCTGTTCCTGAACCGGCGCGGCTTCTCGCCGGTGCTCACCTGTCACGATTGCGGTTGGATCAGTGAATGCGTCAACTGCGACGCGCGCATGACGCTGCATCGGGGACGTGCGCGGCTGATCTGTCACCATTGCGGCGAGGAGCGTCGGCAGCCGGTGCAGTGCCCGTATTGTGAAGGACCGGACCTGCGCCCCCTGGGGCAGGGCACCGAGCGGGTGGAGGATACGCTGCGCCAGCGCTTCCCCGGCATCCCGTTGGCGCGCATCGACCGCGACACCACCCGTCGCAAGGGCGAGCTGGAGCGGCTGCTCGCCGCCGCCCGCGACGGCGAGTATCGGCTGTTGCTCGGCACCCAGATGCTGGCCAAGGGGCATCATCTGCCCGGCGTTACGCTGGTGGGCATCCTCGACCTGGACCAGGGGCTGTACGGCGCCGATTTCCGCGCCACCGAGCGCATGGCCCAGTTATTGATCCAGGTCGCCGGTCGCGCCGGGCGTGCACAGCGCCCGGGGACGGTGATGTTGCAGACGCGCCACCCGCGTCATCCGCTGCTCGGTCGGCTGCTGCGCGACGGCTACGGCGCCTTTGCCGAGGCCGCCCTGGCGGAGCGCCGCGCCGCCGGTCTGCCGCCCTACAGCCACCAAGTCCTCATCCGCGCCGACAGTCCGGTGGAGCAGGCGGCAATGGCCTTTCTGCACCAGGCCCTGGGCGCCGCCGCGCCGCTGCTGCAGAGCGGACGCTGGCCCGGCCTGCAGTTTTGGGGACCGGCGCCGGCGCCCATGGAGCGGCGTGCGCAACGCATCCGCGCCCAGCTGCTCCTGCAAGGCGCGGCCCGCGGACCCTTGCAGCAGATGCTCGACGTCTGGCTGCCGATGCTGCGCGCGCTGCGGCCACCGCGGCACCTGCGTTGGGGGGTCGACATCGATCCCCTCGACAGCTACTGAGCCCGGTCCGCGTCGGTGCGACTTCAATTGCACCCGCGGCAGGGAGCCCTTGGCGCAGGTAGGCTTGCGTGGCTCACCCCGCCCCGCCGATCTCCAGCCGATAGGCGACGCAGGGGTCGACCGCGGTCACATAGAGTGCCGCGCGATGACGCAGCAGGGCATCAGCAGACCGACTCGGCAGGTCTCCGGCGATGGCCGCGAGCCCCTGAGCAACCACGCCCCTGGGGTGAAAGTTCCACTCCGTCGGTGCGAGGATGCGGTAGCCGACGACACGCTCGCGCGTGCCCGCGAGTCGGTGCACGAGCAGGCCGCGGGCGGCGTCGGCGACGCCGATGGCGGCGCCGGCCTGGTCGGTGGGCGCTGCTGCGATGGCGCTTCGCGTCGGGCTCAGGCTGTCGGCGGCGCCGGATGCCGCCGTCTGCAGCGCGGCCAGTGCCCTGGCCAGTTCCACCAGCAGGGCCCCCAGCCGCGGCAGCAGGCCGTTGCCGTGGCGCGCGGCAAGCTCCGCCACCGCCCCCTGCCGTGCCATCTCGCGGGCCAGCGGTGTCGTCTCCCGCGGTTGTCCGTGAATCGTCGGATGGGCAACGAAGGCGTCCGCGTCGGTCGCCGCGAGGGCATCTCGGATCGTTGCCGACTGGCCGGCGTCGGCGCTCGGGTCGAGCATTGCCACCGGGTTGCGCCCCAGCTCGGCCAGTTCATCTCGGCGGATCACGCGCACCAGGTGTGCCGGTCCCGTCTCGCCCTGGGCGGCCCATCGCAGCAGGGCGTCGGCGTCGGTGGTCTGGCGCAGCCATGCCGACGCCTGCGTGCCGAAGACCCGCTGCTGCGCGGTCTCGATGAGTGCGGCGATGGGGGGCTCGATGCTGTCCACGGCGGGCAGCGGCGAGCGTGCGCCGGGGCGCAGCGGGTCGCCAGCGGCGCTGAGCCGACGACGCAACGTCAGATAGGCACGCAGGGCCGTGCCCAACGCGATCTCGTCGGCGGGCGGGGCTGCGGCGAGCGGCGCCAGCGCCCGCGGCCAGTCGAGCAGCAGTCGCCACAGGTGCTCCTTGGCCGTCTCCGCGAGCATCAGCAGCGCGCGCTGTATGGACACCGACGCTGGTGGGCAGATGCCCAGGAGCCGCTCCGATGCCTGCACGCAGGCAACCGCTTGAGCCGTCGCGCAGACGCTGTAGAGCAGCGGGAGGCGTCGGGCCACCAAGTCGACCGGCTTGCCGACAAATACTTGGGTTGCCGCCAGCGGGCGGCTGGATCCGATCCGCACCTCGCCACTGGATCGGTGGATGGCAATACCCAGCTCGCCGCCGGGATCAGGCATGTCTGCTCGGGCGCACTAAATCGATCCAGGCTCTCAAGGGCGCGGGGGCGGATCGACGTCGCCGGCGGCTCCCGGCGGCTGGCCGAGCAACTGCCGGCGCACCGCCATACCGGCGGCCAGCTCGCGACAGCGCAGGATGGCGACCCGGTCCGGGGTGTTGCGGTCGGGCTGTACCTGTACGCCGACGGCCTCGGCGGCGGCGATCTGGTGCGGGGTCACGCTGCCGTGACCGAAGACCGAGATGATAAGGCCGCCCGGCGGCGGCGGTGGCGGGGTGAAGGGGGCGCCGTCCATCAGCGCGGCCCAGGCCGGCACGAAGTCGCCACCATAGAGGTCGAAGAAGCCGTTGGAACCGCGCAGATGTGCCTCGATCGGGCGCCCGCCGATCAGCTCCAGGTTGCAGATGCCGGTATAGCCCGCGAGGTTGGCGCGCACCCAGTCGATGGCGATGGTGTCGATCTCGGGCAGCGCGGCACCGACCCGCCAGTAGATGGGGCGCTGGCTGGACTTCTCCGCCGATGCCTCGGTGTGGGCGATCCAGACCGGCTCACCGTCCTGCACCAGGCAGTCGGTGCTGGTCTGGGCGCCGCTCAAGTGCTCGCACCAGAAGCACCCGGGGTCCATGACCACCGCGTCAGCGCGCACCGCGCGCGCCTCCAGCGCCATCCCGGCCAGGTTGATGATCGGCTTGACGAAGACCAGGTCGTCGCCACGCAGGCCGAGATCGCGGGGGTCGACCCCGCAAGGTGCGGCCAGCAGACCGGCATTGATCGCCAGGGCAAGCTTGTTGTAGACCTGCCGGTGGTCTGGGTTCAGCCGCCAGGCCGCCGCGTCGCTGACCGCGACCTCGCGTCGCGGCTGGGCGTTGAAGATGTGGGCGCGTTCCGGGAGGACTCCGATGAAGGGCATCGTGGGCTTCCTGATGGCTTGGGCCGGGCATCGGCGGCCGACGCCAGGTAGATAGGGGTTGGATCGGGGCAACGCAAAGCCCGGTGCCGCAGGGACCGGCCTAGCGTGGCACCGGTACTTGATCGATACACTCCTGCACCACCGCCTCGGCGCTGCGCCCGGCGTAGCGCGCCTGGGGATCGAGCCCGAGACGATGGGCGATGACCGCCGTGGCGACCTCGCGGATGGGCTCCGGCGGCAGGTAGTCCAGGCCGTCGAACAGCGCCAGGGCTTGGGCCGTCTTCATCAGCATCAGCGATGCGCGGGGGCTGGCGCCCAAGGTGACGCCCTCGGCGTCGCGGGTGGCGGCCACCAGCGCGACGATGTAGTGGCGGATGGTCTCGCTGACGCGGACCGCCTGCGCCGCGCGGCGCAGGGCGAGGATATCGGTGGTCTCGGCGCAAGGCGCCAGCCGCTCCAGGGGGTGACCGCCGCGCTGATCGTCGAGCAGCGCCACCTCGGCATCGGCACCGATATAGCCCAGGCCGAAGCGCATGGCGAACCGATCCATCTGCGCCTCGGGCAACGGGTAGGTGCCGTGCAGCTCCACCGGGTTTTGCGTGGCGATGACGAAGAACAGCTCATCCAGGGGCTGGACCTCGCCGTCGACGCTGACCTGGGCCTCACCCATGGCCTCGAGCAGGGCCGACTGGGTGCGCGGCGAGGCGCGGTTGATCTCGTCGGCGAGCAGGATCTGCGTGAACACGGGCCCGGGGCGGAAGTGGAACCGATGCTCGGCCGGATCGAACACCGAGACGCCGACGATGTCCGTCGGCATCAGATCCGGCGTGAACTGGACGCGCTTGAAGTCGGCGCGGATGGAGCGCGCCAGGGCCTTGGCCAGCGTGGTCTTGCCCGTCCCCGGGACATCCTCCAGCAGGACATGCCCGCCGGCGGTCAACGCCGCAAGCAGCCAGCGGATCGCCCGCGGCTGCTCGCGCATCACCCGTTGCAGGTTCCGGCTCAGGCCATCGGCGATGGCGGTCGGGGAGCTGGTGGTGGCGGCGGACGGCGGGTATGAGGACATGCGGTGACGGGAGGGCCTGTGGCGAGCGCGCCCGCGCTTGGGTGCGCGGGTCGACGCAGTATAGCGGACCGACCGCTCGCAACGCAGACGAACCGGCCGGCAGACACCGGCTGCCTTTCGCCGACGTTTTGCGTATCCTTCGCCGCTTGTTGTGGAAAGACATTTTTGGACAAGGACCTAGTGCCCCGAGCCCGCCCGGCCCTCATCGGGTCAGCGTGCCGCCCCGGGGTCCACGACGGGTCTTTCACCGGCAAAGATGATATGGCGATACACCCTCCAACGCCCGCCGACCGGCCCGGTCCCCGCCCTTCAGACTGGTCGCTCGACGCGGTTGCGGCGGCGCTGATGGCTTGTGCCGGCGATCTGGTCCTGCTGATCGACCCGCAAGGTCCCACGCTCGTCGACTGCAACGCGCAGGTCGGCCGCCGTCTCGGCTGGTCGGCGCAGCGGCTGCGCGACCAGGGCCTCGGCGCCCTGTGCGATGCCGAGGCGCTGGACTGCCTGATCACTGCCGCCGTCGCCGCAAACGGTGCCGTGATCACGCGCGAGTCGCGCTGGCGGACCTGCGATGGCGAACTGCTGGACATGGCGCTGCATGCCGTTCGACTGCTGCGCGAGGGGGCCGCAATGCTGCTGGTCGTGGCCCGCGAGCCCGAGCCGAGCGCGCTGGCCGACGGCCACGAGCGCTTCCGCCTTGCCCTGCTCGGCGCCAACGACGGGCTATTCGACTGGGACCTGACCAGTGACCTGATCTACTACTCACCGCGCTGGAAGTCGATGCTCGGCTATGCCGAGCACGAGCTCGCCAATCGGTTGGATACCTGGCGGCGGTTGGTGGAGCCCAAGGAGGGCGAGGCCGCCTGGGCCATGCTGCGCGCGTACATCGAAGGTCGTCGCCCCGACTACGAGACCGAGTTTCGGATGCGGCACAAGGACGGCCACTGGGTCCACATCCTCGCCCGCGGCCAGGTCCAGCGCGCCGCCGACGGCACCCCGGTGCGTCTGGTCGGCACCCATGTGGACATCAGCCAGCGCAAGCACGACGAGGCGGCGCTGCGCGCCAGCGAGGCGCGCTTCCGCAGCCTGGTGGAATCGCTGCAGGACGGCTATCTGTTCTTCAGCCAGCGCCCGGATGGTGTGCTCGACTATGTCAGTCCGGCCGTCGAGGGCATCCTGGGCCTGGGCCCCGAAGACCTCGCCCGCGGCTTCGACCCGCTGCTGACGGACAACCCGATCAACGAGGCCGGGCGTGCCGCCACGGCGGCCCTGCTCGCCGGCGAGCGGCGCCCCGCCTACGACCTGGAAATGCGCCACCGCGACGGCCATCTGCGCCGGCTGCGCGTGGGCGCCTATCCGATCTTCGACGGCGACCAGGCGCTGATTGCCGTGCAGGGGATCGCCCAGGACATCACCGATGCCTGGCGCAACGCGCGCATGCTCGATGTGCGCAACCAGGTCTTCGAACGCCTGGCCACGGGTTGCCCGCTGCGGGAGGTGCTGGACACCCTGACCCGCCACGTGGAGGCGTTGGAGCCGGCCATGCTCTGCTCGGTGCTGCGGTTCGATGCCCACAGCCGGCGTCTGTTCGCGCTGTCGGCGCCGAGCCTACCGCCCTTCTACGTCGAGGCCGTCGACGGCATCGAGGTCCACGCCGAGCTCGGCTCCTGCGGCGCGGCGGCCTGCCGGGGCGAGCGGGTGGTGGTCGCCGACCTGCTCAAGCACCGCTACTGGGCGCCGTTTCGCGCACTGATGGCGCGCACCCCCATGCGCGCCTGTTGGTCGGAGCCGATCCGCGGCGGCGATGGCCAGGTGCTCGGGACCTTCGCCATGTATTTCACCGCGGTGCGCGCGCCCGACCCCACCGAGCTGACGATTATCGAGTCGGCGGCGGCCCTGGCGGCGGTGGTCATTGAGCATCGCCAGGCCGAGGCGGCCCTGCGCGACGCCGAGGCCCGCAGTCGGCTGCTGCTGGAGTCCACCACCGAGGGCATCTTCGGGTTGGAGCCGGACGGGCGCATCAGCTTCATCAATCCGGCCGCGGCGCGCATGCTCGGCTACGCGCCGGCGGAGATCGTCGGTCAGGTGCTGCACGGGCTGGCGCATCACAGCAACAGCCACGGCGAGCCGCTGGCCCCCGAGCGCTGCCGGATGTTCGATGCCGCCGCCAACGGTACCGAGCACCACGTCAGCGACGAGGTGCTCTGGCGGCGCGACGGCAGTGCCTTCCCGGTGGAATACAAGGCGACGGCGATCCGTCGCGACGGTCGGGTCGTCGGCGCCGTGGTCACCTTCCACGACATCACCGAGCGCCGCCACAGCGAACGGGAGATCCAGCACCTGGCCTTCCATGACGTCCTCACCGGGCTGCCCAACCGGCTGCTGTTCAGTGAGGAGCTGGTCCAGACCCTGGCCCGGTTCCAGAGTCGCGGCGATCGCTTCGCGCTGCACCTGATGGACCTGGACCACTTCAAGGACGTCAACGACAGCCTCGGCCACCCGGTGGGGGACCGGCTGCTGCGCGCCTTTGCCGAGCGCATCGGCGGCCTGATCCGCGGTGCCGACATCTTCGCCCGCCTCGGCGGCGACGAGTTCGGGCTGATCCAGACCGATATCGGCGGTCCGGAGGACGCCTCATTCCTGGCCGACCGTGTGCTGCACGCGATGACCTCGGACTTTGACCTTGACGGCTTCGCGGTGGCCTCCAACACCAGCATCGGCATCGTGCTGTCTACGCAGGGCGGCTGCACGGCCGACGACCTGATGAGCCGCGCCGACGTGGCCCTGTACAAGGCGAAGGAGGCGGGTCGCGGCGGCTATGCCTTCTACGAGGACGCCATGACCGCCGAGCTGCATCGCGAGATGGAGCTGACCCGCCACCTGGCGCAGGCGGTGCGTCGGGGCGAACTCTACCTCGACTACCAGCCCCAGCTCGACCTCGCCAGCGGGCGCATCTGTGGGGTGGAGGCGCTGCTGCGTTGGCGCCACCCGGAGCACGGCCTGATGCCGCCCGCAGAGTTCGTGCCGCTGGCCGAGAAGCGCGGATCGATCCTGGAGATCTCCGACTGGGTGGTGGGTGAGGCGTTCCGGCAGGCCGCCGACTGGCATGCGCGGGGGCTCGACTTCGGCCGCATGGCCGTCAACCTCTCGGCGGTGCAGGTGCGCGATCCCAAGTTCCACCAGGCCATCGAGGCGCGCCTGGCCGAGACCGGCGCCCCCCCCGAACGCATCGAGCTGGAGCTGACCGAGACCGTGCTGATCGAGGCCAGCGCGCGCACCCAGGCCGCCATCGAGCGCCTCTCGGGCCAAGGGATCGATTTCGCCCTGGACGACTTCGGCACCGGTTTCTCGTCGCTGAGCTATCTGCGCCGATTCCGCGTCGACAAGCTCAAGATCGACCGCGAGTTCATCAATGACGTGGCCCACAACCCCCACGATGCCGAGATCGTCAAGGCGACCATCGCGCTCGGGCGTGCCCTCGGGCTGTCGACCACGGCCGAGGGGGTCGAGACCGAGGCCCAGCTCGCGTTCCTGCGCCGCCACGGCTGCGATCAGGCCCAGGGCTATCTGATCGGCCGGCCGATGTCGGTGGCGAGGGTCGAGGCGATGATCGGCGCGGCGGCAGTCGATGTCGGGGGGGCGGGCTAGCGCAGCGGTGTGGCAGCGTCATCCTCATGGCAATCGCGATCCAAAAAGACTGCGATGCCGATGCCGATGCCGATGCAGCCTGCCTCGTCCTTCCAGCCCTCGAGGATCTCCAAGCAGATGGCGTTGAGCGCTTGCGCGCGCTCGGCGCTGCCCGCCTCGGTGTAGGCGCGCAGCTCCGGGGCGTTGCCGGAGGGGCGCAGGTGGGCGATGTCGCCGTTGGTGAAGCCGAAGCGCACGCCGTCGGTGTGGTCGACCCACTCCACGGGGCCGATGCGAGCGGCGAAGACGTCCTCCAGCGCGGCCCGGTCCGTTGCCGCATCACCGGTCTGGAACGCCGCCAGCCGCGCGCCGCTGATCGCTTGCGGAAATTGCTTGATGCGGTCGCTGTGGGTAAAGCGCAGGGGCAGGTCGGCACAGAGCCTGGAGACGCGCTGCCGGCGGCGGCGGGCGGCGGCGAGGATGGCAACGGCGACGATGACCGCATCGCGGGTGGGCAGCGCGGGGAGCACGCACGCGCCGCGGGCGATATCGGTATCGGTCAGGAAGCCGCCGTTGGCCTCGTAGCCCACCACCGGCGCGATGCCGCGGGCGGTACACCCCTGCATGCCGGCGATGACGTAGGGCGAGCCGATGCGGGTGCGCAGCACGTCGTCGAACCAGCCGCAGCGCTCCACCGCGGTGTTGGAGCTGACCGGCGTGACCACGGCGCGGGCGCCGAGTTCGCGCGCGCAGAGGATGCCGGCGATGTCGCCGCGCAACCAGTTGCCGTGCTCGTCGCTGACCAGCGGCCGGTCGCCGTCGCCGTCGGCGGAGACCAGCGCGTCGTAGCGACCGTCTTTGGCCCAGTCGTGGGCGAGGGCGATGTCCTCGGGGCGGATCGCCTCGGTGTCCACCGGGATGAACACCTCGGAGAAGCCCAGGCGGTCCACCTCGGCACCCAGTCCGGTCAGGATGTCGTGCATCGGCTCGCGCGCCACGCTGGAATGCTCGTACAGGCCGATGCGAAGGCCGGCGAGGGTATCGTCGGGGAAGCAGTCCAGGTAGCGGGCGACATAGGCGTCGAAGGCGGCGCGCTCCTCCGCCGGCAACGCCTGCCCCCCATCGGCGAAGTCGCCGTCGCGGGTAAAGCGCTCGGCGGGGAGGTCGACGTCGATGTCGCGGATCAGCGCCTCGTCTTCCTTCATGATCTCGCCGCTGGGCAGGTAGAACTTGATGCCGTTGCGATCATCGGGGATATGGCTGCCGGTCACCATCATGGTCGCCATGGCGTTGGCGATGCCGTAGGCCGCCAGGGCCGGGGTCGGGATGCGGCCGAGGTTGCGCGGGACGCAGCCGGCGTCCTCTACCGCCGCCGCGCAGGCGGCCATGATGCGCGGGCTGCTGGGCCGGAAGTCACCGGCAATGCCGATCGCCGCCCCCGCCTCGACGCGGCCCGCCAACAGGTGGTCGACGAAGGCGCGGGCGTAGGCGTAGCAGACGCGGTCGGTCATGTCCGCGACCCGCCCCCGTGCCCCGCTGGTTCCGAACTTGACATCGCTTGCCTGCATCAGGTCGCCGATACGCATTTCGCCTCCAAGCCCTTTCGGGATCGCTCGTTGCTGCCGAAGCCACAGTGTACAACGGCTGCGGCGGATGATCGAAGATCCGAGGCCGAGGCGTCGCGCCGAGAGACTGGCCGATAGCGGAAAAAACAGTGACAATCGCCCGAGCCGCGCAAGGCGCCCCCTCGGTGGGGTCGCCGGCGCCGCGCTCGGCAGGGGCGTCGGTCGTTCCGAGATTGAAGATTTACCGTAGTAGGAGGTGAGCGAGCATCATGTCGGCACGGGCGCAAACGTCCGCGGGAGCGTCGCCGTCGGTCTTATTGGTCGACGACGAGCCCGCCAACCTGCAGCTGCTCTACGAGAGCCTGCACGGTTCGGGCTACCGGTTGCTGGTGGCAAGGGACGGCCAGCAGGCGCTGGACATCGCCGAGCGCATGCGCCCGGATGTGGTCCTGCTCGACATCATGATGCCGGGCATGGACGGCTTCGAGGTCTGCGAGCGCATCAAGGCAAAGCAGGAGACGTCCAAGATCGCGGTCATCTTCCTCTCCGCGCTGGTGACGCCGGAGGACAAGGCGCACGGGCTGCGCCTCGGCGCCGTCGACTACATCTCCAAGCCGTTCGCCCCCGACGAGCTGATGGCCCGGGTCGAGACCCACTGCATGATGGTCCGCCTGGGGCGCGAACTCGAGCAGCGCAATCGCGAGTTGGAGCTGTCGCGTGATCGTGTGCTGCGCGCCATGAACGAGGGCGTGGTCGGTCTCGATGCGAGCGGGCGGGTGGCCTATATCAACCCCGCGGCCGAGCGCATCCTGGAGGCCGAGGCCACGTCCATGCACGGACGCGACGTCGGCTCGCTGGAGCCCGGGGCGCTGCGCGAGGCGGTGGAGACCGTGCTCGGCGGTGGCGAGCAGGTCGAGATCCCCGATCTCAACCTGCCGCGCAGCAACGGCGAGCCGCTGCCCGCGGAACTCTGTGTGGTACCCATCCGCGACGCCAGCGGCGGTGACGGTGCTGTCGTCGTGCTGCGCGACTTGACCATGCGGCGCCGGGCCGAGGCGCGCCTGGCCCTGGCAAACCGCGAGCTGCGCGCGTCCAATCGTGAGCTTCAAGACGCACAGCTGCGGCTGATTCAGGCCGCCAAGCTCGAATCGGTCGGTCGTCTGGCCGCAGGCGTTGCCCACGAGGTCAAGAACCCCTTGGCGATCATCCAGCTCGGCCTCGACTTCCTGGAGGAGACCCTGGAGCTGGAGCCCACCGCGGCCGAGATCTTCGTCGACATGCAGGTGGCCCTGTCGCGGGCGGATACCGTCGTCCGCGGCCTGCTCGACTTCTCCCGCGAGCGCGAGCTCCGCCTGACCGCGGCATCCATCAACGCCATCATCCAGGCCGCGCTCAAGCTGGTACGGCACGAGCTGGGCCAGCGCAACATTCAGGCCGTGGCGACGCTGGAGGAGTCCCTGCCGGAGACCTTGCTCGACGCCGACAAGCTCCAGCAGGTGTTCTTGAATCTGTTCATGAACGCCATGCATGCCATGGGGCGCGACGGCGTGCTGAGCGTGACCAGCGAGCTGATCCAGGTCGACGCCGAGGCGCTGATCGGTCGCCTTCGCGACTTGGACATCGCGCCGGGGCAGCAGGCGATCCGCGTGGTGATCCGCGACACCGGAGCGGGCATTGCGGAGCGCGACCTCGCTCGGCTGTTCGACCCGTTCTTCACCACCAAACGTCAGGGCGAGGGCACCGGCCTGGGATTGTCGGTGACCCACAACATCGTTAACCTACACCGGGCGGGGATCGATATCGGCAACCATCCGGACGGCGGTGCCCGCGTCACCCTGCTCTTTCGTATCCAAGACCAAAGCGAAGACAAGCCCCAATAGCGAGGCGCAACGTGCAACAAAAGAAGATCCTGGTGGTGGATGACGAGGTGGCGCTTACCCGGATGATGCGCCTCAATCTGGAGCAGACCGGACGCTTCGAAGTGCTTGAGGTGAATGCCGGCACCGAGGCCCTGGCGGCCGCGCGCCGCTTCAAGCCGGACCTCATCCTCCTCGACGTCATGATGCCCGATCTGGGGGGCGATGAGGTCGCCGAGCAGCTGCGTGAAGACCCCCAGCTCGCCCGTGTGCCCTATGTATTCATCACGGCCATCGTCACCAAGAGCGAGACCGGGGCCGGCGCCGCCGAGATCTCCGGTCAGACCTTCCTCGCCAAGCCGGTAAAGCGCGACGAGCTGCTCGCCGTGGCCGACGAGATCCTCGGCTCCTGAGACATCGCGCGCCGCGCGTATGTCGGCCGCACGCACTTAATCCCGAGCGTCCAACCGTGTTAAGGTCGCGCCTGACCGGGGGCGGAAGGGTCGCGGCCTGCCCGTCGGCCTCCCTGTCCACCGGCTCACCTTTCCTACGCCGGGTGCGCGACGGCGCACCGCTCGACGACAAAACGTTCCACACCATAAGGAGTGACCACGATGATGTACCGTTCCAAGCTTATGACCATCGGTTCTGCGACCGTGCTGGCCCTGGCGCTGAATCAGGGCGTCATGGCCGCCGACGAGGCCGCCCCGGCCGCCCCGGCCGCGGCACCGGCCGCCGCCCCCGCACCGGCGATGTCGCCGCGCGAGGCCATGGAGCAGCGACGCGCCGCGGCCATGGCCGAGCGCGAGGCCCGCTACGAGGCGCTGCGCAAGAGTGCGGCGGAGGTCGGCCTCGAAATGCCCGAGACGCCGCCCTGGGCGCAGCAGCCCGGCGCCATGCCGTTCCCGCCGTCCATGCCCGAAGAAATGTCGATGCCCGAGCCCATGTCCCAGGAGGAATGGGAGGCGATGCGCATGCAGCGCTGGGAGGCCATGCGTGAGCGCGCCGCCGAGAACGGCGTCGAGCTGCCGGAGACCCCGCCGTGGAAGGCCCGCGAAGCGCGCCGCAAGGCCATGCAGGAACGTATGGAGCAGTATCGCGAGACCATCGAGCAGCTCACCGACGAGCAGAAGGAGGCGGTGATGGCCGTCTTCGGCGCTCGCCGCGGCATGGGTGCAGGGCAGGGCCCGATGGGCCACCCCGGCTGCAACAAGCATCCCATGCGCGGCCCGGGCTACGGCCGCGGCTGGGGACCCATGCCCGGCCAGCCGACACCGGCCGCCGTGGCGCCGGCGCCCGCAGCGGAATGATCCGCAACGGCGTCTAGCCGCCATGTCGGGGTGTCGGGCGCATGCCCGGCCCCCGGCAGCGATGGTGCAGCGCGCTGCGCCGTCATCGACAACAACAGAATATCCCAACAGCGACCAAGCCTAACGCGCGGCGAGAGCGGGTCGGCGACCCGCGATCGGCATGGCGTCGCGGCTGGGACCGCGGGGCCTGCGCCCCATCCCGGCACCGCGGGGCATCGGTCCGACCTACACCTGGAGGCCCCGCGTGAAGCTCATCCGCAACCTGCTGGCCGTTATCGGCCTGTTTACCCTGACTGCCCTGCTCGTCGGGGCGATCCTGATCGGCCCCCGTCTCGCCGATTTCGACCCTGAATTCGCCTCGGTCTATGCCGAATTCGCCAACAAGCTCATGCAGACCGGCGACCCGGGCGTGGCCATGATGTGGGCCGTCCCGGTGGATGAGGACCTGGAGGCCGAGGACGTGATCGAGTCGCTGAAGAGCCTCGCCACCTCCAACAACCTACTCTTCGTCGGCGAGTCGCCGTTCTACCAGCAGGTCCAGGCGATCACCGGCGAGCCCTATCGCTACGTCAACTTCCTCTCCTTCTGCGACGCCAGCGTCGGCAAGATGATGTTGGAGTATCGCGACCAATACAGCGGCTTCATGCCCTGCCGGATTGCCCTTGTGGAGGACGGCGACGGGCGGCTCTGGCTCTACTCCATGAACCTGGACCTGATGATCTATGGCGGCAAGCAGTTGCCCGATGACCTCAAGGCCGCGTCGCTGCGGGTACGCGACACCATGCGTAAGATCATGAACGGGGCCGCCGCCGGGGAATTCTGATGTCTTTCCTTGACCACCGAAGGACTTGATCTCTGGAGTGGATCGGCGCGTCGGGCGTAATCGCCCGGCACTCCCTGGCGTTCAAGGCATCCTCTATCGCTGCGGGCAGGCGCGCAAGCCCGACGATGAGGTGGCCTATCTGAGGGCGCTTTAGGAGGTTTGCCGGACGCTTAGGATCGATTCAAAAACAAGTGGCGCAGACGCCTGCTCGCTGAACCTTTTGATTGGCCGTTTCGTTGGTTGCGTCTGCACCACTTGTTTCTGAACCTTGACTTACGGCAAGGCGTCGCCGATGCGCCGCGCGGCCTACTCGCCAGCGCCGACAAAGGTCATCACAAAGCTCACCGGCACCGCATTGCTGATGCTGTCCAGCCCGGCGATCTCGCGCAGCTTCTCGACGCCGTCGCTCATGCCGAACTTCTCGGCGTCGATGACCAGGGGTTTGACGCTGGCGACCATGACGGTGTCGTCGCTGACCTTGGCGGCCTGGACCTGCAGGACCATGGGCTGGGTCTCGCCGTGTAGTGAGAGTTGGCCCTCGGCCTGGATCAGTGCGATGTCGCCGGTCTGCATGCCGTTGATGACGGCTGGGTCGATGTGGGCGGTGAGCGTGGCGTCCTTATAGTCGGTGGTCTTGAACAGGAATTCACGCATGCGCTCGTCGCGGATCGGGATCAGGGTCTCGACGGAGTCCAGCATCATGGAGACGGTGACGTCGCCGGCGTCGTCGATGCCACCCGCCATCTTCTCGAAGGTGTGGATCTCGGCCACGTCCTTGGCCTTGATGGAGATGAAGGCCAGATGGGAGCGCTGCGGGTCCAACTCCCAGCCGGCCAGGACCGGACCGGCGGCGAGGGCGGTGACGAGCAGGGCGGCGGGGATCAGGGCGTGGCGGGCGAGCTTGTGGTTGGGCAGACGCATCGATTTCTCCAGGCATCAAAAGCTAGTAAAACGGTGCGTTGTTTATCGGGGCGGCGGCGCGCCGGTACAAGCGCAGTCGGCCCCGCTGTCCCTCGCTACGGCTCTAAGGCGATTGCCGGAAACTTTCATACCAGATGACGCAGGATTGACGTTCGCCTTCAAGAGGGCTGGCGGGAGCTGAGCTAGCTATGGATCGGTTCAGAAACAAGTGGCGCAGACGCCCGCTCGCTGAACCTTTTGATTGGCCATTTCGTGGTTGCGTCTGCACCACTTGTTTCTGAACCTTGACTATATGACCGCCAGCCCGACGCCGAAGGCAGGCGTCAAGACAAGTCAGATGGTATGAAAGCTGACAGAAATCGCCTAAGTCGGACAGGCTCCTCGCGCCGAATCAAGCAGACCGTTCCAGACGCGTGACTGATCCGTGTCGGCCTGGAGGCCGACACGCCGGCCCTTGGGCTAGGCCGGCCGGCGTGTCACCCGGAAGGCGCGACAGCTCGCCGCATTGCGTATAACCGGCATCGCCAACAGCATCCGGGCTCAGAGCTGCGCGGACAGGTAGTTCTGCAGCCCCAACGCCTCGATCAGCCCCAACTGTTGCTCCAGCCAGTAGGCGTGGGCCTCCTCGGTCTTCGACAGCAGCGCGGCGAGGGTGACTTGGGATTGATAGTCGTGCTCTTCGGCGGCGCATTCGATGGCGCTGCGCAGCAGGTCGGTGAGCCGATACTCCAGTTCCAAGTCGTTGCGCAGCATCTCCGGTACGGTGGCGCCGACCTTGATCTCGTCGCGCACCGCAAGCTCCGGGCGCGCGCCCAGGAAGAGCATCCGGCGGATCAGGATGTCCAGGTGCTCGGCCTCGGCCTGCATGGCCCGCTCGGTGCGCGCGGCGAGCTTGGCAAAGCCGGCATCCTCCAACACCCGCGCGTGCATCAGGTACTGATCGCGGGCGGTGAGCTCGCCGATGACCAGCCGTTGCAGGTGTGTCGTGACGCGCTTGTTGCCTTTCATGGGGGCTCCGGGAGATCAGTCGGTGCGCGCGGCGTCGAGGACAAACATCGGCTTGCTCTCGGGGCCTACGCGGTGGGCGGAAGGGCTCAGCGCCCGGCCCGACAACGTCGGGCGGATGCGCAGCGACAGCCGCGAGGCATCCACCCGTCGCAGCAGCCGACCGCGGGAGCGGGTGCCGCCGGCCTGGGCCATGGCCGGGGTCAGGGTCACGCCGGTCAGCGCGCGCGCCTCCAGCGAGTACGGCTGCAGGCCCTTCTTGCGCAGATAGCCGCTCAGCACCCGATGGGTGTAGCGCTGGGTCTCGGGGTAGGCGACGAAGCCGTTGCCGCGGGCCAAGGCCCCTTCGCCGGCGTTGTAGGCCATCACCGCCTTGCCAATGCCGAGCTTGCGGATCAGCCGCGCCAGGTGGCGCATGCCCACACGCAGGTTGGTGGCGGGGTTGAACAGGTCATCGACCTGATGCACACCGTAGTCCGTCGCCGTGGCCGGCATGACCTGCATCAGCCCGACCGCCCCGACCCGGGAGACGGCGTGGGGGTTGTAGCCCGACTCGGCGGCGATCAGCTCGTGGGCCAGCACGCGCTCGACGCCGAAGCTGTCCGCCGTTCGGTCCACCATGGCGCGCAGCTGCTTGCGACCGGGCACCGGGCGGTTGGGGGGGGTCGGCAGCGCCAGGGGCTTGGCCGCTGCCGCCGGCTCGGCGGATGGGGCAGCGGGGTCCGGGGCGCCGAGCGCGGTGGTCGCGAGCAGGGCGAGGCTGAGGGTCCCGATGATCAGTGGGTTTCGCATATCAGGCTTCCAGCGGCGCTTTCGGGGTTTCTGGCTGGTGGAGTCCGGGCGGCGTCGGCGACACCGACCGGCCGCGTGCAGGCGGCGGTCAGGACAGGATGCTCGGCATCATAGCCTTGTTAGCTGTGCGCTCCAACCCTCTGATCAGTCAAGCGAGAATCCCCATTTCGCAACGCGCGGAAATCCGCCCCTTGCATTGCCGCGACCGACGCGCAGAGAATGTGCGATCTGCGCGAGGGACCGGCCCCGCCCGCTCCCCCCATCCGCCCCACCTTCATAGCCCGAGCGCACGCGATGCAGATGAACCCGGCAAGCTCCGCTCTCCCGACCGATCCGCTGGTCCCGCCCCCGGAAGACGCCCCCGAGAACGGGCAGATCGCGCGGGTCGACGGCCGCGATCGCATCTACTACGACGGCTACTGGATCAAGTACTATCCGCCGCCGCCGGAGAGCCTGGCCGCAAAGAAGGGGCTGATCGAGGCGCTGACGATCCGGCTGTTCAACCACGTCGAGCACGGCATCAACATCCCCGGCATCCGCCTCGGCGAGGCGCGGGCGGCCTACGAGGCCGAGACCGACCCGGCACGCAAGCGCGTCAACGGTGCCATGCTCGCCGGGGCGCTGTTCAATCGCGCCACGGCCATCTTCCGCAAGCTGGTGGAGCTGCAGGCCGATGGTGTGGAGATCGAGCCCGACGACGCGCTGATGAAGGAGTGCGGCGACTATCTGCTGGAGTCCCTGGAGCTGGGCAAGCTGGTGCGCCATCGCGGCGGCGACGAGGGCATCGACGAGCTCTGGGGTGAGCCATTCAAGGCATTTACCCAGCCCATCGCCGAGTTCTACACCAGCCGCTATATCAAGATCGCGCTGACCATGCGCGACATCGACCGCCTGGCCACCACGCTCAGCGCCACCTTCGCCGGCAGCACCCAGGTGCCGGACATCCAGCCGTTGATCGCCGAGTTCGCCGAGGCCGCCAAGCGCAAGTGCGAGATCCTGCGCACCGACCCGACCATCTTCGAGGTCTGGCCGGCCTTCGTCGTCGCCCGCGACCGGTTGCGCACCATCCAACCGCGGCTGCCGGCGGCACCGTCGCTGACCGAGATCCACGAGGCCCAGGAAGGCAACCGCATCATCAAGGCGGGCACCGCACTGATCACCAACATCGTCCGCGCGAGGGTGCCCATGCCGAAGAGCGCGCGGGAGATGCTCGATAAGTGCGATCAGTTCCGACGCAGCTATCTCGACCCGCGTCTGGACGGGAGGCAACGGACCAGCCATCGGGTGCGATCGGCGGGGTAGCGGCATTGCGGCAGATCGCCGCTGCCGCGCGCGGCGACATCGCGATCATCCAGCCACCGCACTGGCCGTTCGAGGCCCGCGAGGACATCCGCCCCGAGCGCGTCTTCGTGGTCTACTCCGGCGACGAGGGCAATCCCCCGGGTGAAGGCATCGAGGCCATCGGCCTGGGCGGGCTGGCCGCGGAGCTGGCGGGCTTGGGGGGCATGGGGGGCCGGGCTCGGCACGGCCGTAACCGTACCGATGCGGCTCAGCCCCAATCCCGCCGGAACGCGGCCTCGTCGAAGCGGCGGTGATCGCGGATCAGCAGGTAGCGGTAGCGGGCCTGGTCGTCGCGCAGCTCGTCGTGGAAGCGCCAGCCGATGCTGCGTCCGCGGTTGCGCTCGAAGGTGGTGGCGAGCAGCTCCGAGGTGGCGCTGTGATAGAGGCCGGGGGGGATGGCGGCGTCGGGCAGGATCTCCACCCGACCACCGCGGACGACCAGGCTGAGGCCGAGCACCTTGTGGCGGGCGTCGCGGCAGGCGAAGAAGGCGGCGATGGGCCGGTGCAGATCGCGGCGCTGGGGCGGGACATCGCGGTCCATGTCGAAGCGGTAGAGGCGGCTGTGGGGCGGGAAACGGCCGCTGCGCAGCCAACAGATCAGCTTGATCAGCGCGAGCAGCAGGGCCAACGCGAGCAGGGCCTCGACCAGACATTTGCGCCACCAGGGCAGGTCGGTGACCGTCAGCCGGCCTTCGAAGCTCGCCCGCTGGCGGGTGGCCGGGTTGTCGTAGGTGATGCGGTAGGTCCGCGGGCCGGTGGGCGTCAGGCAGTCGCTCCACCAGCGCAGCTGCGGGCGGATGATCAGGCGCTGGTCGCCGACGATCTCCAGCGCCAACGGCACCGGCCCCGGGCTCTCCAGGCGCAGCTGCGCCGGGTGCAGCGGCCGGCGCAGGCCCTCGGCGGCGATGAAGACGCCGTCGCCGTCGCCGACCTCGGTCACCGGCAGCGAGAACGGTTGGTCCTGGTCAGCAAGGCTATGGCCGTCGGCGCGCAGCACCAGCGGGGCGACCACCGGACGCAGGGTCAGCGCCAAGGTGGCGCTGCCGCGCAGCGTCGGGTCCGCGGGGGTCAGCCGCAGCGTCACCGTGGACGGCGCGGTGGTCTGGTAGCCGTTGTCGTAGTGCAGCAGGACCTCGTCCGGCGCGCCGGGGCCGATGTGCAGCGCCAGGGTCCGATCGTCGGCGTCGGCGGGCAGCACCGCATCAGCGCTGCGCAGCGTCACGCCGGCGGGGAGCGGCCCGTCGAGCCGCAGCGCGTAGTCGGCGGCGGTGGGTGCGTCGTCGACCCGGGCCTGGATGCGGTAGGCGACGCTGCCGTCGGCACCGGGGAGGTAGGGCAGGTCGATGTCGCCGGGGGCGCAGTCCGGGCATGGCAGGGCGTGGGCGCCGCTCAGCCGCGGCCGCACGTCGGCGATGGGGACGACCTGGAGGATCAGGTCGTCGGAGCGTTGATACTTCAGCCCGCTGATGCGTCCCTCGACGCTGAGGGTATATTGGTCGGGACGCGCGTAGGGGCCGGCCTCGGCATCCGCCTCGCCGACGGCATCGACGGTCATCGGCCGGGCGCTGAGGCCATCATTGAGGCGGAAGCTTGGGCGCACGCCGTAGGGCTCGAGATCCAGCGGCTGCCAGCCCCCGTCGATGCGGTCCTCGAAGCGCGCATGGACGCGCAGCCCCTGGCCCTCGGGGATGCGCAGCCGCCCAAGCGGGTCGCGGCTCAGGGGCGCGCCATCGGCGCCGACGACGCGCAGGGCGATGCGCAGGTCGCCCTCGAACAGCAACCGGTCCTGCGGGCCGAGGGGGCGGTCCAGCGTCAGCCGGTGGGTCTCGCCGGCAGCCAGGGCGGGCTTGGGGCGCAGGTGGGTGGCCCGCGCACGCAGGCGCAGCTGCTCGCCGCGATCGGGCCGCGTCATCGCGGGCTCCAACAGCAGCGGGTCGGCGGCCAGCGCAAACGAGGTGTCGACCACGCCGGCCGGGGCCTGCGTGCTGTCGCCGGCGGCGAGCAGGACCAAGCCGGTCACGCCGAAGGGAAGGCGGAAGCGGACCTCGCGGCCAGCGCGGGCGATGAAGGCGCCGGCATCGGCCGGGTCGCCGCCGGCCAGCTCGGTGATGACCGCGCGCAGCCCGGGGACGACCTGGTCGGCGGTCTCGATCGTGCTGGCACCGGCGTCGGGGGCGCCGTTGAACACGCCGAGCAGGGTCGCGCGCATCCGCGCGTCCGGCGGCTCGCCGGGTAGGGAGACGAAGCGTACCGCCAGCGACCGCCCGCGCAGCCGCGACTTGAGCCCGTCGAGGGCGCCGGCCAGGTCCGCCGGCAGGCCGGAGAAATTGCCGTCGGTGAACAGCAGCAGGGCCGCGTCCTCGTCCGCCGCCGTGTCGGCCACCAAGCGCTCGAGCATGCCGAGCACCGGCGCAAACGGCGTCTCCCCGTTGCTCTGCCAGTCCTCGGGCCAGTCCCGCTGCATCCGCGCCAGGAACTGCGCGCGCGCGCCCTCGCCGATGACCTCCACCGCACCGTCGCCGCCGTTGAGCCTGGCGACGAAGACGCCATCGTCCTCATGCATCGCGGCCACCAGCAGCTGGGCGGCGAACAGGGCCTTCTGGTAGCTGCGGGACATGCTGCCGGAATCGTCCACCACGAGCCCGACCACACGGGCATCGGCGGCGGCACAGGCCAGCAACAGGGCGATCAGGAGCAACGCGGTCGGCCGCAATGGTCGGGGCATGGTGGTGACGGGCTGTCTATGGACGGGTTGCACGGTCTCCGGCGCGCAGACGCTTGCGGGAGCCGGCGGTATTGTACGCAGGCCGGCGGGCTGCCGCCCCATGGGCGCACGCCGCAACGGTGGCGAGGCCGCGGCGCTGCTTGAATTAGCGTTTGCTGATACCAGTTCTGCGGCAACCGCGAGCGCATCGACCTCCAGCCTTCGAAGATCTCGCGCCAAGAACCCCGACCACCGCATGCCGACGCCCCGCCGCGCAGCGGCACGCCCCCAGACAACGGAGCACCCCATGAGTGAACTGACCAAAGACCAGATCGAGGCCGCCATCAAGGGCTACACCGAGCCGAGCCTCGGGCGCGACCTGGTCGCCGCAAAGGCGATCAAGGGCATCGAGATCGAAGGCGACCAGGTCAAGGTCAAGGTGATGCTCGGCTTTCCCGCGGCGGGGGCCAAACAGGCCATCACCGACGCCGTGAAGCAGGCCGTCGAGGGCGTGGACGGCTGCTCCATGGCCCAGGTGGACGTCGACTGGGAGATCAAGGCGCACTCGGTGCAGAAGTCGCTGAAGCCCATCGACAACGTCAAGAACATCATCGCCGTGGCCTCCGGCAAGGGCGGCGTCGGCAAGTCCACCACCGCCGTCAACCTGGCCTTGGCCCTGGTCGCCGAAGGCGCGACGGTGGGCATCCTCGATGCCGACATCTACGGCCCGTCGCAGCCGCGCATGCTCGGCATCTCCGGGCAGCCGGAGTCGAAGGACGGCAAGAGCCTGGAGCCCATGAACAGCCTCGGGCTGCAGGCCATGTCCATCGGCTTCCTCATCGACGAGGAGACGCCGATGATCTGGCGCGGCCCGATGGTCACCCAGGCCCTGGAGCAGTTGCTCAACGACACCAACTGGAGCGCCCTCGACTATCTGGTCATCGACCTGCCCCCGGGCACCGGCGACACCCAGCTGACGCTGGCCCAGAAGGTGCCGGTCTCCGGTGCCGTGATCGTTACCACGCCCCAGGATATCGCGCTCCTGGACGCCCGCAAGGGCCTGAAGATGTTCCAGAAGGTCGAGGTGCCCGTGCTCGGCATCGTCGAGAACATGAGCATCCATATCTGCTCCAAGTGCGGCCATGAAGAGCACATCTTCGGCGAAGGCGGCGGCAACGCCATGTCCGAGCAGTACGGTATCGACCTGCTGGGCGCCCTGCCGCTGGACATCAACATCCGCATGGAGACCGACGGCGGCAAGCCCAGCGTCGCCGCCGACCCCGACTCGCGCGTCAGTGAGATCTACCGCGACATCGCCCGCAAGACCGCCGCCAAGCTGTCGCTGCAGGCCAAGGACTACGCAGCCAAGTTCCCGCGCATCGTCATCCAGAACAACTGATTCCCATCACTGGCCATGGATGGCAGGTCGAGGGAGGTCGGCGCACGCCGGCCCCCTCGACCCAGGCCGCCTTGCCCTCGAACAAGCCCCCGATCGTTGCCGTCTTGCCGGCCTCCTGCGTGTACGCCCATCGATCTCACCATCGGTTCCGTGACTTGACAACCCGTCTGCTCCATGTCCTGTAGACGCCAGTCATCCACAGTTGCGCGACACCGGACCCCGATCATCGCCAGTTCCAACAACAGCACGCACACGGCCTGATCAAACTAAATAAAAACAATAAGATACGAGATCTGTCTCAAAACAAGTCAATTTAATGACAACCCTGTTCCGACACGGACTTAGGGGCATTTTCCAGCCGTTCTCCACAAGGTTATCCACAGGCGCGGTGGACACTTCGGGGTATTCCATAGCGCACTTGGGCTTACGGAAAAGATACGCAGAACGTGTTTGGCGCATCGCAGTTCGACCAGTCCGGACATGATGGCGAATCGCCCTTCGATGGCTTGAAGACGACCAAGTTGAGCTGGCCGGTCTCATCCTCCGCTGTGCAGTCCCAGGGGCGATGCCGACAATCCACCGCCCGCACCTCGTCGCCTTATCCTTTTGCCTCGCGGATCTGCAATCGCGAACGGCGCCGCGGGCGCTGGCGGATCGCGCTCAGGATTTAGACCGAGATTTTTTGATTGCAAGCGGTGGGGGCGCTGATCCGTGCCTCGACGTCGAGACCGGTGAGCCGGCTGCGGTCCTAGTTCAGCGCGGCGTCGATCGAGTCGGCGGTGAGTATCCGCTTGGACCCGTCGAGTAGCGTCTCGGCATCGGCGGCCTGGATGGGGCGCACGGCGTGGCCGCATCTTCGCTCGATCAGGCGCAACAGCATGGCCTTCCTCGCCCTGTTTGCGGTCGAGATCGTTCGTGGGCCGCACTTGCTTGTACGCTGCGGTATATTCGCTGACGCCTGAGGCTTATCGCATTCAGTTGTCTTCTTCGAGGGGTTGGGATCATGGCAGGCAATCTCCCGCCGGGCGAGCTGCGCACGCTGATCGATGCGCTCTCCGGTCTGCCGCAGTTCGCGTCGCTGCGCGAGCGGCGTGCTCTTATCAACCAGGCCCTCGGCGACTATCCGGCGGCGGCCGAGGTCCTGCGCTGGCAGGCGTGGGATGGCTCGGCGCTGGTGGTCGCCGACGAGCTGGTGCATCGGCTCGACGGGCTCGAGCCGGTGCCGGGTGTCGAGGCGCTTGGGCTCCTGGCGCAGACCATCGAGCCGCTGGTCGGCGGCGCCCAGCCAAGGCAACTGGTTGAGCTGCGCCGCCGCCATGGTTGGGGTACGGAGCCGGCGCCCCGCCGCAGCGGAGACCTGGCACGACGACCGCACCCCCGGCGAGCTCATCCACGAGCGCATCATCGGCGAGAACACCCTGCGCCACTTGGCCTATCTGGAGCAGGGACTGCGGGTGGCCGATGCCGTGGTGCGCATCGAGGTGAAGGGGCTCGGCGCCGGCACGGAGTTCCTGATCGCCCC
>CALOBA010000043.1:0-18844 GCA_942491465.1 uncultured Gammaproteobacteria bacterium | reverse complement strand
CGCCGCCGGCGCTCTGCTGGGACTGCTGATACGACAGCGCCGTCCATTCGTAGCCGTAGCCGTCGGGCAGGGCCTGCTCGGCCGCCTGCTGCATGGCCGCCATCGCATCGCCGGCGGACCAGCCGGGGGCCGGCGCGCCGTTGATGGCGGCGGTCGGGAACTGGTTGTAGCGGAAGATCAGGTCGGCGCCGAGTTCGTTGCGGATCTCGGCCAGCACCGAGATCGGCACCATCTCGCCGCTGCCCGAGCGCACGTAGGTGGCGGCGATGTCGTCCACGGCGCTGCGCGCGTCGCCCTCGGCCTGGATGTTGACCTGGTAGGTGCGGCCCTGATAGGTGAAGTTGTTCACGTAGGTGCTGCCGAACACCGACTGCATGGTGCTGAAGACGTCGGCGACGGCGATGTCGAGGTACTCGGCCTTGGTGCGGTCGAGGTCGAGGTAGAGCTTGGGGTTGTCGGCGTTGAAGGTGGAGTAGGCGCGACCGATGCGCGCGTCGCCGTTGGCCGTGGCGAGCAGCCCCTTGAGCACCTGGGTCAGGTCGTCGGGCGACTGGCCGCCGAGGGCCTCCAGCTGCATCGCGAAGCCGCCGGCGGTGCCGAGGCCGGGGATCGGCGGCGGCGGGAAGACCAGCACGTCGGCGCCGGCGACGGCGTCCAGTTTGGCGCTGAGGCTCGCATACAGGCCCTTCAGCCGCGTTGCCTTGGTGGTGCGCTCGTCCCAGGGCTCGAGCACGATGACGCCGAGGCCGGCGTTCGATGACGAGGACCCGGTCAGCATGCTGTAGCCCGACACCGTCAGCAGGCTGGCCACGCCGTCGGTCTGCTCGGCGATCGCGCGCACCTGTTCCATGACCGCGTTGGTGCGGGGCAGGGCGGCGCCGGCGGGCAGGCTGACATCGACGAACAGCGCGCCCTGGTCCTCGTTGGGGATGAAGCCGGTGGGCAGGCGATCGAGGATCAGCAGCGCCGCGCCGGCGATGAGCACGATCAACAGCCCGGCCACCGCCGAGCGCCGTGCGATCAGCCCGACCACGCGCACATAGCCGTTGCGGGTCTTATCGAGCCCGGCGTTGAACCACTTGAACGGGCCGCGCCGGGCCTGCTTGGGCTGGCCGAGGAACAGCGAGGTGAGCACCGGCGACAGGGTCAGCGCGTTCAGCGCCGAGATGGCCACCGCCGCCGAGATGGTGACGGCAAACTGGCGGAACAGCTCGCCGGTGATGCCGGGCAGGAAGGCCACCGGGGCGAAGATCGCGAACAGCACCAGCGTGGTGGAGACGATGGGGCCGGTGACCTGGCCCATGGCCTTGAGCGTGGCCGCGCGTCGGTCGAGCCCGTCCTCGACCATGATCCGCTGCACGTTCTCGACCACGACGATGGCGTCGTCCACCACCAGCCCGATGGCGAGCACCACCGCGAACAGGCTGATGGTGTTGGCCGAGAAGCCGGCGGCCATGAGCACGATGAAGACGCCGATCAGCGACACCGGGATGGTCAGCGCCGGGACGATGGTCGCGCGCAGGTCCTGCAGGAAGACGAAGACCACGATCAGCACGATCACGGCGGTGATCGCCAGCGTAACCATGATCTCCTCGATGGAGGCGGTGACGAACTTGGTGGAGTCGTACTGCACCGTCGCCGCGACGCCGTCGGGGAAGCGCTTGGAGAGTTCCTCGAGCTTGGCCTTCACCTGCTCGACCACCGCCAGGGCGTTGGCCCCCGGGGCCTGGTAGATGGCGATGGCCGCCGCGGGCTTGCCGTCGTAGCGGGTGCTGGTGCTGTAGTCCTGCGAGCCCAGCTCGACCCGCGCGATGTCGTCGATGCGCACGATGCCGCCGTCGGCGCCGGTGCGCACGACGATCTGGCCGAATTCCTGGGGCGAGACCAGCTGGCCCTTGGTGGAGATGGTGTATTGGAACACCTGATCGTCGCCGGTGGGCGGGCCGCCGACGGCGCCCAGGGCCGCCTGCAGGTTCTGCTGCGCGATGGCGTTCTTGACATCGGACGGGGCGATGCCGAGCGCCGCCATGCGCTCGGGCTGCAGCCAGATGCGCATGGAATAGTCCAGCGCGCCGAACTGCATCGCATTGCCGACGCCGCCGACCCGCGCCAGCTCGTCCTGGACATTGATGGTGGCGAAGTTCGACAGGAAGATGGAGTCCTTGCTGCCGTCCGGCGAGTAGACCGGGATCACCAGCAGCAGGTTGGTGGACTGGGCCTTCACGGTCACGCCCAGGCTCTGGACCTCCTCGGGCAGCTTGGCCAGGGCCTGGGAGACGCGGTTTTGGGTATTGACCTGGGCGATGTCCGGGTCGGTGCCGACGGCGAAGGTGACCATCAGCGAATAGCTGCCGCTGCTCGAGGCCGTCGACGACATGTACATCATGTTCTCGACGCCGTTGACCTGCTCCTCGATCGGCGCGCCGACGGTGTCGGCGATGGTCTGCGCATCGGCCCCCGGATAGCTGGCCGTGACCTGCACCACCGGCGGGGTGATGTCGGGGTATTGGGCGACCGGGATCGCGCGCAGCGCCAGCAGGCCGGCGACTACGATCACGATCGAGACCACCGCGGCCAGGCGTGGGCGCTCGACGAAGGTCTTGGAGATCATTGGTCGGTCCCGTCCTTGGCCTTGGCCTCGGTATCGGCCTTGGTATCGGTCTCGGTATCGGGCTCGGCCTCGGCGTCCACCGGGCTCGTCGCCGGCTCGCTGCCGGCGTCGGTCGCGCCGGCTGGCTTGGCGTCGGCGGGCGTCTTCATGGGCGCATCGCCGGTGTCGGCGGGAGCGGCGTCATCGGCCTGCGCGTTCGGCTTGGGCGAGCGCTGCGTCGATACGACCATCCCCGGCTTGATCTTCTGCAGCCCGGAGACGACGACGATCTCGCCGTCCCTGAGCCCGTTGCCGACGGCCACCTCATTGCCGACGCTGGTGGTGTCGGCGATCTTGCGCAGCGTGACGCGATTGTCGGCGCCGACCACATAGACCTGGGCCCCGTCGCGGGTGCGCTGCACCGCCGCCGAGGGGATCGTCGGCAGCCGCTTGGCCTCGGCCTGGTGCACCACGGCGCTGATGAACTGGCCCGGCAGCAGGAGCTGATCCGGATTCGGAAAGTCGGCGTAGATGGCCACCGTGCCGGTGGCCGCGTCGACCTGGTTGTCGGAGAAGGCGATCTTGCCCTCGTGCGCATACTCTTCGCCGGTGGGCAGCAGCAGCCGCGGCACGAAGCGCTCGCGGGCCGCATCCTCGTTGCCGCCGGCGGTCGCCAGCAGGCGCACCCGCTCGGCGCTCGGGATGGAGAACACCGCGCGGATCGGGTCGAGCTGGACCACGGTCGCCAAGGTTCCGCTGGCGCTGTCGACCAGGTTGCCGACGGTCACCGCGGTGGCGCCGATGCGCCCGGCGATGGGGCTCGCGACGGTGGTGTAGCCCAGGTTGATCCGGGCCGTAGCCACCGACGCCTGCCCTTGTTGCACGCTGGCCTGCGCCTTCTCGACGTTGGCCCGGGCCTCGTCGCGGTCGGCCTTAGACTTGTCGAAGGCCGTCCGCGAGGTATCGCCCTTCTTGACCAGCACCGACTGGCGCTCGAAGTCCGCCTGCTTGTCCTCGAGGGCGGCCTTTGCCGCATCCAGATCCGCCTGTGCCGCCGCGAGCTGCCCCTCGGCACTGGCCAGGTCCGCCTGGTAGGGCGCCTGCTCGATCTGGTAGAGCAACTGGCCCTGGTCGACCATCGCCCCCTGCGCAAAGGCGACCTGCTCCAGAAAGCCCTCGACCCTGGCCTTGAGCTGCACCGACTCGATCGCCTGCACGGTGCCGATGAACCGCTTCGCCCGATCCACCGGCTTGCTCACCACCGCGGCCACCTCCACCGCCGGCGGCGGCGTTGAGGCCCCCGACTGTGCGGCCACCGGGCCGCCCCCCAACAGCATCCAGACCAACCCCGCCGACAGCGCCGCCGAGCCCCACGGCAACCGACCCCGACCGGACCCGAAATAACCCAGACACAGATGCATGACAAACGCCCCCGCGGACAACAATTGATTCCGGGGGCAACCATACCCCGATTTCGTCCGGGCTGTCGTGGCGCAGCCGGGACCAAAGGACCCGCTCAAAGGGTGTGTGCGTTGTTGTTGTCGTCGTCGTAATCGTCCGTGGGACTACATCCCCTGGGTCTCAGTTGTTGTTGAATCGTTATCAAGCTGCCCGGTGGCCGGGGTCCAATGCCATTAAGTTGGCGAGCGATGGGAGCGCTTTGGGGGAGCGGCTTCAAGCCGCGACTCGGCTCGCGCGGCGACCGTCGCGGCTGGAAGCCGCTCCCACGGCTTGACTTAGGATCGGTTCAGAAACAAGTGGCGCAGACGCCCGCTCGCTGAACCTTTTGATTGGCCATTTCGTGGTTGCGTCTGCACCACTTGTTTCTGAACCTTGACTTAGGCGATTTCTTAACGGCATTGGGCCGGGGTCGGGTGCCCGTGATCGGCGCATCCGCCGCGGCGCCGGCCACGGACTCATCCGTTGAGCCCCCGACGGCGCTAGACTGTGCGCCTTCTGCTTGCGCAACGCCCGCCACGATCCACACCATGCTCACGTTGATCCGCTCCAATCGCGTCGAATACCTGCTCGCCGAGCTGGCCCGGCGCCTGCTCGCCGAGCCGCCGGGGTCCGTGTTCCGGCCGCAGACCCTGGTGGTGGCGAGTCCGGCCATGGCGCGCTGGATCAATCTGCGGCTGGCGGCGAGCTTTGGGGTCGCGGCCAATATGGAGTATCCGTTGCCGGCGTCCTGCATCTGGGGGTTGGCGCAGGGGCTGCTGGAGGACCTGCCGGAGGCCGATCCGCTGTCGCTGGAGGGCATGACCTGGCGGATCTTCGCCGCGCTGCCGGCGCTGCTGACCGAGCCGGCCTTCGCCAACCTGAACCGCTATCTGGCCGACGACGGCGACGGGCGCAAGCGCTGGCAGCTTGCGGTGCGCATCGCCGATGTCTTCGACCGCTGCCAGCTCTACCGCCCGGAGTTGATTCGCGCCTGGACCGACGGCGAGACGCCGAAGGGCCCATCGGACCACCCCTGGCAGCCGCTGCTCTGGCAGCGCCTGGTGGCCGGCTGGGAGACGACCCACCGCGGCGCCGTGCTCGAGCGGCTGCGCCGGCGCCTGGCCGCGCCCGACGTCGCCCGCCAGCTGCCGGAGCGGCTGGCGCTGTTCGCCGTCTCGTCGCTGCCGCCGGTGCTGGTGCAGCTGTTCCAGGCGCTGGCGGCGCTGATCCCGGTGGAGCTGTACCTGAACACGCCGAGCGACCAGTTCTGGTCCGACCTGGTCTCGCAGAAGGCCAACGCCCGCACGCGCCTGGAGCGCCCGGCGGATGCGGACCTGTGGGAGGTCGGCAACCCGCTGCTGGGCTCCTGGGGGCGCCAGGGCCAGGCGTTTCAGGACCTGCTGCTGCAAGGCGAGATGCCCCTGGATGAGTGCGACGCCTATGCAACGGACTGGCCGCCGACGCTGCTCGGGCACCTGCAGCGCGACCTGTTCCGGCTGGCCCCGGTGCCGCTGCCCGCCGAGCGCCGCGCAACGGGCGTCGACGCTTCCGTCAGCGTCCATCTGTGCCACAGCCCGGCGCGGGAATGTCAGGTGCTGCACGATGCGCTGCTGGCCCTGTTCGAGGCCGAGCCCGATCTGCGCCCGGAAGACGTCCTGGTCATGGTCCCGGACATCGGTCGCTACGCCCCGGACATCGAGGCCGTGTTCGACCGCCATCGCGCGATCTCCGCCGCCCCCGGCGATGCCCGCCGCTTTATCCCGTGGAATCTATCCGACATCGCCGTCGCCGACGAGCACCCGCTGGTGCGCGTGTTCCTGCGCCTGCTGGCCCTGCCCGAGAGTCGCTTCACCCAGTCCGAGGTCCTGTCCTATCTGGACGTGCCCGAGCTGGCCGCGCAGTTCGGCCTGGACGCCGATACCGTCGCAAGGGTCAAGGCCTGGCTCGCGGCGTCGAACCTGCGCTGGGGCCTGGACGGGGCGCACAAACAGCAGCTCGGGCTGCCGCCGCTGGCCCAGAACACCTGGTCCCAGGCCGAGGCGCGGCTGTTCGCCGGCTACGCCCTGGGCGCAGCCGACGCATTCAGCGGCATCGCCCCGGTGGCCGGCATCGAGGGCGGCGCCGCCGCGGCCCTGGGCGGCTTCTGGCGGCTGTTCGACCAGCTGCAGGAGGCCGCCCGGGGGCTCGCCGCACCCCGCTCGGCGGAGGATTGGCAGCAGGCGCTGGGGGCGCTGGTGGCCACCTTCTTCGGCGAGCGCGACGACCCGGACGGGCGCCTGGCGCGCATCCGTGACGCCATCGCCGAGTTGGCCCGCGAGGCCGACGGCATCGCCGAGCCGCTGAGCCCGCGCCTGGTGCGCCTGTGGCTCACCGAGCGCCTGGAGACCGCCGCCGAGCGCCGCGGCGGGCGCTATTTCAGCGGCGGCGTCACCTTCTGCGGCATGCGCCCCATGCGCAGCCTACCGTTTGCCGTCATCTGCGCCCTCGGGCTCGACGACGACGCCTTCCCGCGCCGCGACCGGCCGTTGGAGTTCGACCCCATGCGCCGCGGCTGGCGGCCCGGCGACCCGCGCAAGGGCGACGAGGACCGCTACCTGTTCCTGGAGACGCTGCTCGGCGCCCGCCGCCGGCTGCATCTGAGCTGCGTCGGCTTCGACAGCCGCGACAATACCGAGCGCCAGCCCTCGGTGCTGCTGCGCGAGCTGCTGGACCACATCGACCAGTATTTCGTGGCCGAGGACGGCGACGCGCCGCTCAGTCGGCGCATCACCCGCAGCCACCCGCTGCAGCCCTTCAGCCCGGTGCGCTTCGCAGCGGAGGGCCCGAGCTTCGACGCCGACTGGTGCCGGATCAGCGTCCTGGTGGAGCAGGGCAGCGCCGCCGAGCCGTCCGCCGCCAACCCCGGTTGGCCCGGCGCCGCGCTGCCGCCGGCCCCCGAGGCCATGCGCGACATCCGGCTGCGACAACTGGAGCGCTTCCTCGCCCACCCGGTGCGCTATTTTGTGCAGACCAGGCTCGGTGTCTATCTGGCCGACCATGAGCCGGAGCCCGACGAGGAGCCCTTCGCCGTCGACGGTCTTGCCGCCTGGCAGCTGAAGACGCGGCTGGTGGAGGACCGGCTCGCCGAGCGCCCGGCCACCGCCGCGCGCCTGTCCGCCGAGGGTCTGCTGCCCCACGGCGCCCTCGGCGAGCTGGCGCTGGAGCGGCAGCAGGACGACCTGACCCCATTGGCCGAGGCGCTGGAGCCATTCATTGGTCAACGCCCGTCGCGACTGGACCTGGACCTGACGCTGGACGCCGGCGACGCCGGGATGCTGCGCCTCAGCGGCCAGGTCCACGGGCGCTATCCCGGCCTCGGGCTGCTGCGCTGGCGCGCCGGCAAGCTGCGCGGCGAGGACCGCCTGCGGCTCTGGCTCGCCCACCTGGCGCGCTGGGCCGCCGCCGACAGCGCGCCCGCCGGCACCCCGGAGCCCTCCATCCTGCACACCCAAGCGGGGGCCTTCGTGTTGCCCGATCCGCTGCCGCCGGACCAGGCCCGTCGCCTGCTCGGCCAACTGGCGGCGCTGTATTGGCAAGGGGTGCACCGCCCCCTGCCCATCTTCCGCAAGGCCAGCTTCGCCTTTGCCGAGCCCTGGGACGACGCAGACCCGCGGCGCCAGGAGCGCGCCCGCAACGCGGCCCGGCAGGCCTGGACCAGCAACGACTTCAGCGCCGCCCTGGGGGACGGCGACGACCCCTACGTGCAGCTGGTGCTGCGCGGCGCCGGCGCTGATCCCCTCGCCGATCCCGACTTCGAGCGCCTGGCGCTGGAGGTCTATCGCCCGCTGCTGGCGGCGGGGGAGGAGCGATGACGAGATACGCGCCGGTCGCCGCCGGCACCCCTATCACGCCCAGCGCAGCAATGCCGACCATGACCGCACCCGCCCTCGACACCCAATCCACGCTGCGCTTCCCGCTCACCGGCGTCCACCTCATCGAGGCCAGCGCCGGCACCGGCAAGACCTACAGCATCGCCAACCTCTACCTGCGCCAGATCTTGGCCGGTCGCGACGTCGGCCGCGTACTCGTGGTCACCTTCACCAAGGCCGCCACCGATGAGTTGCGCGGGCGCCTGCGCGCGCGGCTGTTCCAGGCCCTGGCGCTGTTGGAGCAGGGCGGCGGCAGCGACGACGCCTTCCTCGACGCGCTGATCGAGCAGATCCGCGCCGCCGACGACGTGGATGCGGCGCTGCGCCGGCTGCGGCTCGCCGTGCGCGCCATGGACGAGGCGGCGGTCTTCAGCATCCACGGCTTCTGCCAGCGGGTGCTCCAGGAGCTGGCCTTCGACAGTGGTCAGGGCTTCGGCCTGGAGGTGCTGAGCGACGACAACGCACTCTGGCGTGCGGCCATCCAGGACTGGTGGCGGTGCAACGCCTACCCGCTGGCAGCCGGCAAGGTGCGGCTGCTGGCGGCGGCGGTGGGCGACCTGGACGCCTTCCGCCGCCGTCTGGACCCGCTGCTCGGCGAGCCCCGGCCGACGCTGTTGCCGGCGGGGGCCGAGGTGGCCAGCGTGCTCGGTCAGCTGGACGGGCTGCTGGCCCAACTCCCCGAGATCGCCGCGCAATGGCGCCGTGAGCGCGCGCGGATCACCGGCGCCCTGCTGGAGAGCAGCGCGCTCCGGCGCGGCAAGGACACCCCCTTCCACAAGGACCGGCTCGCCAGCGCCTTTGCCGCGCTGGACGCCTATTTCGACGGCGATCTCACGGCGCCCCCCCCGACCGGCTTCCAGGCCCTGGATGCCAATCTGATCGCCGAGAGCCTGAAGAAGAACAAGACCGACCCGGCCCTGGAAGGCGCGTTCTTTGGGCGCTGCGGCCAGTTGCGCAGCGGGCTTACCCGGCTGGCGCTGGACCTCAGCGCCGCGGTGCTCACCGACGCCGCCGCCTTCGCCCGCGCCCAGGTGGAGCAGGCCAAGGCCGACGGCGGCCTGCTGTCCTACGACGACATGCTCACGCGCCTGCGCGACGCCCTGGCCGGGGCCGGCGGCGCCGCGCTGGCCCGGGCCGTGGCGGAGCGCTTCCCGGTGGCCATGATCGACGAGTTCCAGGACACCGACCCGCTGCAATGGGAGATCTTCCGCCGGCTCTACGTGGACGGCCCCGGCGAGGGCCTACTGCTGATCGGCGACCCCAAGCAGGCGATCTACAGCTTCCGCGGCGGCGACATCTTCACCTACATGGCCGCCCAGCGGCAGCTCGGCGCCGACGCCCGCTGGACCCTGCAGCAGAATTGGCGCTCAACCCCGGCGGTGGTGGCCGCGGTCAACAGCGTCTTCTCGCGCCGGGCGCGCGACGCCTTCGTGTTCGGCGACACCATCGGCTTCGCCGCCAGCGACGCCGCCGCCAAGCCCCATCGCTTCCTGGTCGACGACGGCGCCGAGCGCGCCGGGCTGACCCTCTGGCAGCTGCCCCTGGTGGCCAACAGCAAGGGCGAGCCGACGGCGCCGAGCAAACAGACGGCAACGGCCCTGGCCCAGGCCGCCGTTGCCGACGAGATCGTGCGGCTGCTGAACGGTGCGCGCCGCGGCAAGGTCCGGCTGGTCACCCGCGACCAGGCCGGCGCGATCAGCGCAGACCGGCCCCTGGCCCCGAAGGACATCGCCGTGCTGGTGCGCACCCGCCGCGACGGCGCCGAGCTGCGCCGGGTGCTGGCGGGGCAGGGCGTGGCCGCCGTCTCGGTGGCCCGCGACAGCGTCTACGCCAGCGACGAGGCGGCGGCCCTGGAGCCGCTGCTGGCCGCGGCGCTGAGCCCCCGCGACCGCCAGCTCGCGCGGCTGGCACTGGCGTCGGGCCTGCTCGGCCTGGGCTACGCCGAGATCGCCCGCATCAGCCAGGACGAGCTGGCCTGGGCGGACTGGGCGGACCGGCTGCTGGCCCTGCACGAGACCTGGCAGCGACGCGGCTTCATGGCCATGTTCGGGCAGCTCTTGTGGCGCACCGGCGTCGGGGTGCCCGGCGTCGCCGAGGCCCTGGCCGCCGGCGACGACCCGGAGCGGCGGCTGACCAACCTGCTGCACCTGGGCGAGCTGCTGCAACAGGCCGCCCGCGGCCAGGCCGGCATGGACGCGCTGCTGGCCTGGTTCCGCGCCCAGCGCCGGGAGCCGCAGGGCGAGGCCGGCGACACCCTGCAGCTGCGCCTGGAGAGCGACGCCGACCTGGTGCAGATCGTCACCATGCACGCCGCCAAGGGCCTGCAGTACCCGGTGGTGCTGCTGCCCGACCTGTGGAACTGCCGGGTCACCAACGCCAAGCAGCCCCTGCGCTTCCACCGCGAAGCCGACGCCGCACCCTGCCTGGATATCGGCTCCGACGCCTACGACGCGCATCTGTTCCTGGCCGAGCGCGAGCGCCTGGCCGAGGACGTGCGCCTGGCCTACGTCGCGCTGACCCGCGCCGAGTCGGCCATCTATGCCGTCTGGGGCCGGGCCGGCAGCGCGCGCTACGGCGCCGATGCGTCCCGCGCCGCCCTCGGCTGGCTGCTGCACCCGCACCAGGACGCCGCGGCGTTGACCGCCGGGCCGCCGGATGCCTTCGCCGGTCTTGCCGGGCTGGATGCAGACCTGGCGGCGCTTGCCGCCGCCGCCGACGGCAGCATCGTCGTCGAGCCCCTGCCGCAACCCGCAACGCCGACCAGCCTGGCCGCCGGCGACGATGGCGGACTGCCGGCGCCGCGCCCGTTCACCGGTCGCATCGACACCAGCTGGCGCATCACCAGCTTCTCGGCGCTGAGCCGCGACCTGCACGTCGCCGCCCCGTCGCTGGGCCAGCGCATCGACGACGAGTTCACCGCCACGCTGCTGGATGCCGCCGCGGCCGAGCCGGAGCAGGCCGCCGCCGATGGCGCAGACGACGACCCGGCCCTGCGCTTCCCGGCCGGCAGCGACGTCGGCACCTACCTGCACCTGCTGCTCGAGCACCTGGACTTCAGCGGCGACATCGCCGCCCAGGCCGATGTGCTCAGCGCCCGTTTTGCCCCGCGCTTCGGCCTCGACCATCAGCGTTACGGGGCGGACACGGCGCTGCTGTTGGAGCGGGCGGTCAGCACCCCCCTCACGGACGCCGGCCTGCGCCTGGCCGACCTCGGCGCCGAGCGCCGCCTGAACGAGCTGGCCTTCGACCTGGCCACCGACGGCGCCGACCTGGCCGGGCTCAATCGCCTGCTCGCCGAGCACGCCGGGCGGGCGCTGCCGGGCATCACCGCCGCCGACTTTGTCGGCATGGTCACCGGGGTCATCGACCTGGTGTTCGAGCACGACGGACGCTTCTACGTGGTCGACTACAAGAGCAACCTGCTCGGCCGGCGCTTCGACGACTACGCCCCTCAGGCCCTGACCGAGGCCATGCTGGGGCGCCGCTACGACCTGCAGTACCTGCTCTACACCCTGGCCCTGCACCGCTACCTGGGCACGCGGCTGCCGGGCTACGACTACGCGCACCACATCGGCGGCGTGCTGTATCTGTTTCTGCGCGGCATGCGCCCGGCCACCGGCCCCGAGCGCGGCGTGTTCCATACCCGACCGCCGTGGGGACTCATCGACGCGCTGGACCGGCAGATCCTGCCCTGGGGCGGGGCGGTTCACGCAGGGGAGGCGCTATGACCCCATCGCTCAAAGCACTGCTGGAGGCCGGGCGGCTGCCGCCGTTGGCCTACTACTTCGCCCGCTTCCTGGCCCGCGGCTGCGGCATCGCAGACGACAGCCTGCCGGCCTTGAGCGCAGCCCTGGTCAGCGCGCGCAATCTTGAGGGCGATGTCTGCGTCGGGCTGCGGGATCTGGCCGGCCGGGTGCTGTTCGCCGATGACGACGCGACGGAAGGCCCCATCGCACCGGCCCTTGACCACTGGCTCGCGGCGCTGCGCGCCTGCCCCTGGGTCGGCGAGGCCGGTGACACGGCACCGCTGATCCTGGACGACGAGCGGCTCTATCTTGGGCGGTACTGGCGCTTTGAGACCGAGGTGGCAGCGGCGCTGCACGGGCGCATGGCCCCCGCCGAGGGGCTGGATTGCGAACGCCTGGCCGACGGCCTCGAGCGGCTGTTTCCGGTCGCGCCGGCGTCGAGTGCCGGGACTCCGCGGCCCGACTGGCAGCGCATCGCCGCCGCCATCGCCGTCAGCCGCCGCTTCGCCGTCATCTCCGGCGGCCCCGGCACCGGCAAGACCACCACCGTGGTCAAGGTCCTGGCGCTGCTGTTGGAACAGGCGCCCGCGCTGCGCATCGCGCTGGCCGCCCCCACCGGCAAGGCCGCGGCACGGCTCTCGGAATCCATTGGTGCCGGCAAGCAGCGCATCGCCGCCGCCGGCGGCGCCGCCGACCTGCTCGCCCGCATCCCGGAGCAGGCGCAGACCATCCACCGCTTGCTGGGCTACGGGGCCGGCGGCGGCGACGGCCTGTTCCGGCACGGCGCCGAGAACCCGCTGCCGGCGGACTGCCTGGTGGTGGACGAGGCCTCGATGATCGATCTGCCATTGATGGGCCGGCTGCTGGCGGCCCTGCCGGCGGCGGCCCGCCTGGTGCTGCTCGGCGACCGCGACCAGCTCGCATCGGTGGAGGCCGGCAACGTCCTCGGCGACATCACCGGTCGTGGCCAGAGCATCCGCTACGGTGCCGAGCAGCTGGGGCTGTTGGTGCGGCTTGGGGCGATGCCGGCCGATACGCCAATCGATCCGCCAATCGATCCGCCAACCGATCCGCCAAAGGGTCCCACGAGCGGGACCGCCACCGACCCCGCATCGCCTCCGGTCGCCGCGGCGGTCGCCTTGCTCCGCCATAGCTGGCGCTTTGGTGCCGACAGCGGCATCGGCGCCCTCGCGCGCGCCATCAATGACGGCAACGGCGCATCCGCACTCCACCTGCTCGACGACGCCGCCCACGCGGACATCACCCGGCTCGCACCCGCCGCGAACGCCCTGAATCCGGCCTGCATCGACTGGGCCGTGGAGCGCTTCGCGGCCGTGCTGCAGGCCGCCACCCCCGAGGCCGCGCTGGCGCGGCTGGAGCAGGCGCGGGTGCTGGCGGCCCTGCACCGCGGCCCCTTCGGCGTGGAGACGCTGAACGCCCTGATCACCCAGCGGCTGCATGTCGGCGGCGCGCTCGGCGGCGACGGCCTGCACCACGGCATGCCGATCATGGTCACCGCCAACGACTACGAGGTGGGCCTCTACAACGGCGACGTCGGCCTGCTCTGGTCCGACGCGGAGCACGGCGCCGGCGGCGGTGCAGGGCGGCTGCGGGCACACTTCCGCACCGGCGACGGCGGCCTGCGCATCCTCTCGGTGCGCCAGCTCCCGCCCCACGTCTGCGCCTACGCGCTCACCGTGCACAAGAGCCAGGGCTCCGAGTTCGACCAGGTCCTGCTGGTGCTGCCCCCGGAGCCGATCCCACTGGCCAGCCGCGAGCTGCTCTACACCGCCGTCACCCGCGCCCGCCGGCAGGTCACCGTCCACGCCGGCGCCGCCGTACTGCGCGCCGCCTGCGCCACCCGCGTACATCGCACCTCGGCCCTGGCCGAGCGGCTGGGGTGGGCGTTCTGATAGAGGCGTCGCGCTCGGCAGCGACGGTGTCGCCGGGACGGTCCGCTCGGGGCCGCGGTAGGTTTGCAAACATGAAGGGGGTTTGATGAATTCGACTGGTATCGCAATCGTCGCCGCGCTGGCGCGCAACGGGGTGATCGGGCGGGGCAACCGACTGCCTTGGCACCTGCCCGCGGACCTGGCGCACTTCAAGCGGCTGACGCTGGACCATGTGATCGTCATGGGTCGGCGGACTTGGGAGTCGCTGCCGGGGCCGTTGCCGCGGCGGCGGCATCTGGTGCTGAGTCGCTCGGGGGAGGACCTCGGCACGGGCTGCGAGCGGGTCGGCTCGGTGGAGGCGGCGATGGCCGCCGCCGGCGATGCGTCGGAGCTGATGGTCGTCGGCGGCGCCGAGGTCTATGGGCTGTTCCTGCCGCTGGCGCAGCGGATGTATCTGACCCAAGTGGAGGCCGATGTGGAGGGGGATGTGCGGTTTCCGGCTTGGGATCGGGATGCCTGGCGGCTGGTGGATGAGGCGGTCCGGCCGCGGGATGAGGCGAATCCATATGCGCTGCGGTTCATGACCTGGGAGCGGGCGCGCTCCCACGGCTGAACGCTGCCGTTTGGGGGTGATCATCCCGAACGGGACTGTCGGTCGCTGCCATGGGGCTGGTGGCTGGGGGAGGATTGTGCGATTGGCTTGCATCGTGGTGAAGGGGTGATAGCCTAGCGCGATCGATGCGGCGGCCTGCCGGGCCGTCGTCGACGGAACCCATGCCTGCGGCATTTCTAGAGCGACCCTTCACCGAGACCCTGACCCTCCATGAGCGACCACGAATCCGAGCATCTGATCATCTTCGATACCACGCTGCGCGACGGCGAGCAGAGTCCCGGGGCGTCGATGACCCGGGACGAGAAGGTGCGTATCGCCAAGGCCCTGGAGCGGCTGCGGGTGGACGTGATCGAGGCCGGCTTCCCGATCGCCAGCGTTGGCGACTTCGAGGCGGTGAAGGCGGTGGCCGATGCGGTCAAGGACAGCCGCATCTGCGGCCTGGCGCGGGCGCTGGACACGGACATCGACCGCGCCGGCGAGGCCCTGGCCGGGGCCAACGCCGGGCGCATCCATACCTTCATCGCCACCTCGCCGATCCATATGCAGAAGAAGCTCAAGATGAGCCCGGATCAGGTGGTCGAGCAGGCGGTCTACGCCGTGCAGCGGGCGCGTCGCTATACCGACGACGTGGAGTTCTCGCCCGAGGACGCCGGCCGTTCCGAGATCGATTTTCTGTGCCGGGTGCTGGAGGCCGTCATCGACGCCGGCGCCGGCACCGTGAACATCCCCGACACCGTCGGCTACGCCATCCCCCACGAGTTCGGCAACCTGATCGGGCGTCTGCGCGAGCGCATCCCCAATTCGGACAAGGCGGTGTTCTCGGTGCACTGTCACAACGACTTGGGTCTGGCCGTCTCCAACTCCCTGGCCGCGGTGCGCAACGGGGCGCGGCAGGTGGAGTGCACCATCAACGGCCTGGGGGAGCGCGCCGGCAACGCCTCGCTGGAAGAGATCGTCATGGCCGTGCGGGTGCGCAAGGATCTGTTCGACTGCACCACCCGGCTCGACAGCACGCAGATCGTCAACTGCTCGCGGCTGGTCTCCACCATCACCGGCTTCCCGGTGCAGCCGAACAAGGCCATCGTCGGCGCCAACGCCTTCGCGCACGAGTCCGGCATCCATCAGGACGGCGTGCTCAAGCACCGCGAGACCTACGAGATCATGCGCGCCCAGGACGTGGGCTGGTCCGAGAACCGGATGGTGCTCGGCAAGCACTCGGGCCGCAACGCCTTCCGCGTGCGCCTGGAAGAGCTGGGCATGACCTTCGACTCCATGGAGGAACTCAACGCCGCCTTCTCCCGCTTCAAGGACTTGGCGGACAAGAAGCATGAGATCTTCGATGAGGACCTGCAGGCCCTGGTCACCGACACCACGCTGGAGACCGCCAACGAGCGCATCAAGCTGGTCTCCTCGCGGGTCTGCTCCGAGACCGGCGAGACCCCGCGCGCCGATGTGGTACTGATGCTGGACGGCGAGGAGGAGCCCGGCACCGCCGTTGGCAGCGGCCCGGTGGACGCCACGTTCAAGGCCATCGAGTCCATCGTCAACAGCGGCACCACGCTGAAGCTGTATTCGGTGAACGCCATCACCAGCGGCACCGACGCCCAGGGCGAGGTCACCGTGCGGCTGGAGAAGGGCGGGCGCATCGTCAACGGCCAGGGTGCCGACACCGACATCATCGTCGCCTCGGCCAAGGCCTACATCAACGCCTGCAACAAGGTGCTGCGCCCGCGCGAGCGCGCACACCCGCAGACCAGCGACGTCTAGCCTCCAGCCCATTGGGATGATTCGAGCACAGCGAGACCGGACCTGAGACGATGCTGGACCCGGAGCTGAGTCGCCGTTACCTGGCCGCCGTCGGCGTCGTCGGTTGGCGGCTGCGCGCCGACGACGACGGCGAGGTATGCACCGCACCCGAGGCTCAGGGGGATGCGCCGACGGCGCCGATCGCCGAGCGGCCGAAGGTCAGCGGGGCACAGGCCGCGCTGGCGGCCATCGCCGAGGCCACCCGGCGCAAGCCGCAAGGCGCGCGTGCCGCCAGCGGCGACAACGCACCGCAGCCCCCCCGGCACCCGCCGACGCCTGCCGCGCCCCCGTCGACGCGCAATCAGCCGCCGGGGCAGCCAACCTCAAGCCAGCCTCCCGCGGCCACCAGCCGCGACAACGCACCAGAGCCCCCCCGGCGCCCGCCGACCCCTGCCGCGCCCCCGTTGATGCGCAGTCAGCCGCTGGCGCCGCCAACCTCCAGCCAGCCTCCCGCAGCGGCGACGCCGCGACCCGCCCCGGCCCCGGCCCGACCGCAGCCGCCACCACCGGCGGTCCCCGCTGCGCACGGAGTGCCGCCGGATCACCCGGCGTTCGCCACCGAGCAGCCGCCGTTGGATGAGGACGCCGCCTGGTATGCGGCCCTGGACGGGCCGGCGACGGACCCCGACCTGGACCTCGTCGTGCCCCCGGACCTCGCGCCGTCTCCCCCGGTGCCGGAAGACCCGGCGGCGGCCATCGCCCGCATGGACTGGGATGCGCTGCAATCGGCCGTCGCCGGCTGCCGGCGCTGCCAGCTCTGCGAGACCCGCACCCAGACCGTCTTCGGCGTCGGCAACCGCGAGGCCGATCTGATGCTGGTGGGCGAGGCGCCGGGCCAGGAGGAGGACCGCCGCGGCGAGCCCTTCGTCGGCCGTGCCGGGCAGCTGCTCGAGCGCATGCTCGCGGCCATCGGTCTGGATCGCAACCGGGTCTTCATCGCCAACGTGCTCAAGTGCCGACCGCCGCGCAACCGCGACCCGCAGCCGCAGGAGGCCGCCGCCTGCCAGCACTACCTGGCGCGGCAGATCGCGCTGGTGCAGCCGCGGCTGCTGCTCTGCGTCGGGCGCATCTCCGCCCAGCACCTGCTGCAGAGCACCGACTCGGTGGGCCGCCTGCGTGGCCGTCTGCACCACCTCGGCCACGAGCGCCTGCCGCTGCTGGTCACCTACCATCCGTCCTACTACCTGCGCACCCCCACCGCCAAGGCCCGCGGCTGGGAAGACCTGCAGCGGGTCGCGCGGCTGCTGCGCGACGCGGCCGGCTGAGCCGTCGCCCACGGAAATACACGGGAGGGTGGATGCGCGGCGCTTAGGAAGAATTCAGAAACAAAGTGAACATTGTGACCTCGTTGTCGTTGTCGTTGTCGTTGTCGTCGGACTCGTGTCGGATGCTCGACAGCGACAACGACAGCGACAACGACAACGACAACGACAACGACAACGACAACGACAACGACAACGACAACGACAACGACAGCGACAGCGACAACGACAACGACAACGACAACTGTCCGACTTGCCGGGTGAATCGACATGTTCAGGTTGTTTTTGAATCCTGACTAAGCGCCGCAAGCCGCGCCCGGCTTGCAAACCCAACCCCCAACCGCACCTCCCCAGGCATTGTCATCGACAGAGGTATCCCAGATGTCCGAGCCCCACAGCCTGCCCACGGAGTTGAGTCTCCACCAGAAGTCCCGCGTGTTGGAGATCGCCTTCGACGACGGCGCACGGTTTCGGCTGCCCTGCGAGTACCTGCGCGTCTACTCGCCATCGGCCGAGGTGCGCGGCCACACGCCGGATCAGGCCAAGCTGCAGGTGGGCAAGGACGACGTGAACATCACCGACTTGAAGCAGATCGGCAGCTATGCGGTGAAGATCTACTTCGACGACGGCCACAACTCCGGACTCTACGACTGGCAGTACCTCTACAAGCTCGGCCGCGCCTGGCAGCCGCTGTGGCAGGACTATCTCAGCCGCCTGCGCAACGTCGGCCTCGCGCGCCGCGGCGATGATCCGTTCGAGGCGATGCAGGCGCGCGGTGAGCAGCCCTCCCAACTCCCCCCTGATCAGGGCTGAGGCCCATCCGAGCCCGCCGGCCCTGCGGGTGGCGGGGGTCTTCGCGAACGAGCTGCAATCGGTACCGAAGCCAGTGCCGGCCGTTGTCGAGCCGCAGTCCGAGACCGATCAACCGCCGCTTGCGGCATACCTGCAAGGCCTGCGTGACGGCGCCGACTTGGCACTGCGCTACATGGGCTCCGATGCGCCCGATGAGAACGAAGACCTGCCGACCACGGCCGGGTGGAGACGTCGCTTCCTCAGGAGACGGCTGGAATGGCATTTGAGCGCCGTCGGCGTCAGTCTACGGACGACCCGACTGACCGGGCGAGGGATCAAGCTCGCGGTGCTGGATACCGGCATCGATCTGCGACATCCCGATTTTCGCGGCCGGGTGAGGAACGGCCGGACCGCCAGAAGCTTTGTCGATGGGGTGACCTCGGCCCAGGATGGAAACGGTCACGGGACCCACTGCGCGGGTCTGGCAGCTGGGCCTGTTCCTGCGCCCGCCTCGGGCGCGCTACGGGGTCGCGCCCGCGTCCGATCTGCTGGTCGGCAAAGTGCTTTCCGACAGCGGCTCGGGCTTCGATGACGGCATTTTGGCCGGCATGGAATGGGCCATCGACGAGGGTGCGCGGGTGATCTCCATGAGCCTCGGCTCTGCCCGCGATGTCGGCGCGCCCTTCCGCATGGTCTACGAGATGATCGCCGAGTCCATGTTCGACGATCCGAATGGGGCCCTGATCGTCGCCGCAGCGGGCAATGAGAGCCGGCGTGCCTTTGGTCGCCTCGAGG
>CALOBA010000042.1:0-40968 GCA_942491465.1 uncultured Gammaproteobacteria bacterium | reverse complement strand
ATCCCCGGATTCCGCGCTGCTCCATCCGGGCTGCGCCGGCGATGGAAGACCAGGGTCTGGCGCAGGGCGCTCAGGGCCTGGCCGTCGCCGACGGCATCGCGGGTCTTGCCGGGGGCGCGCTCGATCAGCGCGGCTCGGCGAAAACCTCCGCCAGGCTGGTACTGTCGAGCAGCCGCTCGCCCCATGCCTCCAGCTCGGCCTCGCTTGCGGTGTCCAACCGTGTCTCGATCGAGGCCGGAAGCGGGCCGAAGCGACGGAACAGTTGCCGCCGCAGCAACTTGGCCTCGCCGCGCAGCATGCCTTGTTCCAAGCCTTGTTCCCAGCCCTCTTCCAGGCCCTGTTCGCGGCCTTCCTGAAGCCCCTGTTGCTTCCACTCCTCGGTCCAGGTCTTCACCCGTTCGGCCAACATGGCACGCATCTCCTGAAGATCGTTGATGGGCGGCAGCTCGACGCCGGGGATGCGCGCCGGCAGCAGCACGCGCTTGAGCCAGACCACGAAGGCGCGGCGCAGGCTGTCGCGGGCCGGATCGGCGAGCCATTCGACCAGTCGGGCCACCACCGCTTGGATGTCGGCGGGGGTGCGGCTGTTCTCCAACCGGAACAGGGCCGCGGCCAGATTGGCCGATGCGGCCAGCGCCGGGTCCTGCGGCGCCTTCTCGTCGAGCAGCAAGTAGCGCAGTTGCGGCTGCCAGCAGATAGCTATAGACCCACTGCTCACCCCAGCGCACGCGCCAGATCATGTCGTCTTCGCGCTCGCGCAGATCGGGGCTGACGCCGCTCTCGCGCGGGCGCTCCAGCGTGCTCAGGTCGACGGCATCGACCCAGTCCTCGCGCACGAACCCGCGCAGCAGGTCCGCGACCAGCTCGCGGTGGGAGAACAGCAGCTTGTAGGACGGGTCATGTGCGGGCATCGGCAACCTCGTTTAAGGCCATCGTCGGCGCGGACGCGAGCGCTCGGAGCACACTATAGCCAGCGTTCGGCTGGATGTCGCGTCCCGCCTAATGCGGGCTGAGATCGCGGGCCTTGATCGTCGTTCCGGCCACCGAGCGCGTCGCAGGCTTGTAGGGTGGACAAGCGAAGCGCCGTCCACCAGCGGCGGCGCGGAGACCGGTGGACTTCGCTATCGCTCGTCCACCCTACCGGCCGGAACGATGATCAAGGCCGTCTCCGCACCGCCTAACCATAGCGATAGCAATCGGACCCGCGGGGCTGCGCCCCTTCCCAAGCCTTGGACACCGGCATATCCTCAGCCGACCCGCCGCGGCCAGCCCAAGGAGACCTGCCCATGCCGACCAGCGCCCCCGTCGCCGACTTCGCCACCCCCGAGGGCGTTCGCGCCCTGCTCGACAGCCTCGATCTGGGCCAGCACGCCGCCGCCTTCGCCGAGCGCGGCTGGCACGGACACCGACTGATCCGCGCGCCCGCGGCCGAGCTGGCCCGGGTGCTCGGCGGCCAGGCCGAGGCCCAACGCCTGATCGACGCCGTCGACCAGCTCCTCGACGGTCCACCCCCGGCCACCGACCCCGCCGAGTTCGACGCCCCCCGCGCCGCCTGCCGCCGCCTCGCCGCCGACTGGTCCGCCCAGCCCTGGCTGGCGGACCTGCTGGACACCTGGCCCGGCCCCATCGCCCACGAGGCCCGGGCGCTGGGCGAGCGCCTGGCCGACGGCAACCAGGGCGCCGCCCTCGCCCAGCTGCGCGACCTGGCCGAGGTGCTGATCAAGCTGCCCGCGGTCATCCTCGCCCGCGACCTGCTCAGCCACCGGCCCCCGCCGGCGCTGGCCGCCCGCATCCACCAGGCCCTCTACGGCAAGCCCCCGGCCATGGGCGACTGGCTCGGGCTGCTGGAACAAGGACCTGGCCCCGGCGGTGCGCGGCCGGCCCGAGGCTGCCGAACCGCTGACCGCCCCGACCCTGGCCGACCTGTTCCAACGGCCCAACGGCAAGCCCACCGCGCTGACCCACGCCCTCCGCGCCCAGGTCAAGCTGCGCAACGACGAGGGCCACGGCGCCTGGCGCCGCGACGAGACCGAGCTCGTCACCCTGCTGCGCCACTACCTGCTCGGCGACCTCACCGAGGCCGACTGGGGCCGGGCCGGGATGCAGCGCCCCACCGAGCCCATCGTGGCCCTGGTCGAGGGCCTCCAATTCGCCGTCGCCGCCGACCCCTGGCGCGACCTGACCCTCGCCATCGTCACCGCCGCCGCCACCCGACCCCTGCGCGGCTGGCGCAGCATCCGCGACCACCACGACCAGGCCCGCGCCCATGCCGACGCCGAGCGCCCGGCGCCCATCCGGCTCCAGCCCGCCGACGGCGGCGCGGCGCTGGACCTCGGCCCCTACCTGGCCGGTCGCCACTGCGCCATCTGCGGCTATCAAGACGCCTTCTTCTTCAACGGCGCCGACCGCGACGGCGGGCGCTTCGACCTGCTCGACTATCTGCAAGGCCACCGCCAGCGCCGCCCCTGGCACCAGGTCCGCGACCTGCACGGCGACCGCCGCCGGCTCAGCCTCGCGGCCCCGGTCCCTGACCTAGCCCCGCCGACGACGACCTCGACAGCAGCATCCACGAGCGCAGCATCGTGCGCCTGCTCGACGGCCTCGCCTTCGAGCGCCGCTACCTGTCCCCGACCTACCTGCGCACCCCGCTGGCGGACCTGCTGCGCAGCCGCGACCGCGGCCTGTTCTGGCTCCAGGCCCCGGCCCACTGCGGCAAGAGCCACCTGGTCCGCGGCCTGGCCGAGGCCGGCGCCATCGGCGAGAGGCCGCTGATCGAGGACCTGCGCATCGCCGCCGTCTACATCCGTAAGGAATACCGCTTCGGCCCCGCCGCCGTGCTGCCGCTGCTCGAAGACGCCCTGGCCGAGGCCCTGGACCTCGGCCGAGCGCAACGAGCGCCGCCTGCCCCAATTCGACGAACAGGCCAACCACCCCGCCGCCGAGTTCACCGCAAGGCTCGCCGAATTCCGCGCCCTATCCCGCCACAGCGGCCCGCTGCTGATCTGCCTCGACGGCCTCGACGAGCTGCGCCCGCCCGCCGCCGATGAGCGCAGCCTGCTCGACTTCCTGCCGACCCCGCGGCACCTGCCCCCCGCCACCTACCTGCTGCTCACCTCCCGGCTGCGCCACGACCCCGACGACGCACCCGCGGCGGACGGCGACCCCCAACCCCACGGCTGCCCGCCCTGGGTCTGGACCCGCACCGCCCACCTGCGGCCCGACCCCGGCCCCGAATCGGACGGCCGCCTCATCATCCACGCCATCGACCGCAACGACCCCGACTACCAGGCCCTGATGCGCGCCTGGACCCGCAAGGAGCTGCGCCCGGCCCGCAAGGCCCTGCTCGCCCGCCGCCGCGCCGCCGGCGAGGGCCAAGCCGCCGCCGAGGCCGCCGTCGATGCCGACCTCGATCAGCTCTTCACCGACCTGCTCGCCAAGGCCGAGCGCCGCTTCCTGCACCTGGCCTTCCTGGTCGACCGCATCATCGAGCGCGACCTGCTGCTCGATCGCGCCCGCATCGACGCCCTGCCGGCCCCGGCGGACCTGTTCACCGACTACCTCGACCGCCTCCCCGACGCCTTCGGTCCGAAACAGGCCGAGTTCGCCAGGCTCATCCTGCTCACCCTCGCCGCCGCCGAGCAGGCCCACCGCCACCTCATCGAAGACCGCCCGCCGCCGCTGCCGGTGGACGCCGACTGGCGCGGCCTGCCGCTGGACGCCCTCGCCGACCTCAGCCATCAGCCCGACCCCATCCGCCGCCCCGACGCCGACCTCATCCTGCTGCTCTACCGCCTGCGCGCCGCGCTCGGCACCTGGCGCGGCGAGGCCGCCCCGCCGCCCGCTACCGCCTCGGCGTCAAGGGCCTGCTCGACGCCATCGCCGCCCACCCGACCCTCGGCCCCCGCCTCGCCGAGACCCACCACCGCCTCGCCGCCGAGACCCTCGACCTCATCGAGCCGCCCGAAGACCCCGCCGCCCCGACCCCAGCCCCCGCCAGCCCGACCCGGCTGCGCTATGCGCTGGCCCATGCGCGGCTCAGCGGCGACGACGGGCTGGTGCAGCGGGTCGCCGGCAGCACCCGGCTGTTCTGGGCCATCAACGACCAGGCCGCGGCCGCCTACCGCGACCTCTCGGCTGACCGAGGCCCACCAGTGGTGGACCCTGGCCATTCAACAGGCCGAGGCCATGCAGGCGGCCGATGATCCCATCTGGCGCAACCACCTGGCGGCGGCCTACAGCAACCGCGGCCTCGCCAAGCAGGACGCCGGCGGCCACGGCCCGGCCGCGGCCGTCGCCGACTACGACCAGGCCATCGCGCTGAGGGAGGACCTGCGCGCGCTGCTGGAGCCCCACGGGCGCTGGGAGCCGGCGCTGCGCAACGACCTGGCCAATGCCTACATGAACCGCGGCAACGCCAAGCAGGACGCCGGCGGCCACGGCCCGGCCGCGGCCGTCGCCGACTACGACCAGGCCATCGCGCTGATGGCGGACCTGCGCGCGCTGCTGGAGCCCCACGGGCGCTGGGAGCCGGCGCTGCGCAACCACCTGGCCGCGGCCTACATGAACCGCGGCAACGCCAAGCAGCACGCCGGCGGCCACGGCCCGGCCGCGGCCGTCGCCGACTACGACCAGGCCATCGCGCTGATGGCGGACCTGCGCGCGCTGCTGGAGCCCCACGGGCGCTGGGAGCCGGCGCTGCGCAACGACCTGGCCAATGCCTACATGAACCGCGGCAACGCCAAGCAGCACGCCGGCGGCCACGGCCCGGCCGCGGCCGTCGCCGACTACGACCAGGCCATCGCGCTGATGGCGGACCTGCGCGCGCTGCTGGAGCCCCACGGGCGCTGGGAGCCGGCGCTGCGCAACGACCTGGCCACGGCCTACATGAACCGCGGCAACGCCAAGCAGGACGCCGGCGGCCACGGCCCGGCCGCGGCCGTCGCCGACTACGACCAGGCCATCGCGCTGAGGGCGGACCTGCGCGCGCTGCTGGAGCCCCACGGGCGCTGGGAGCCGGCGCTGCGCAACGACCTGGCCGCATGCCTACATGAACCGCGGCAACGCCAAGCAGCACGCCGGCGGCCACGGCCCGGCCGCGGCCGTCGCCGACTACGACCAGGCCATCGCGCTGAGGGAGGACCTGCGCGCGCTGCTGGAGCCCCACGGGCGCTGGGAGCCGGCGCTGCGCAACGACCTGGCCAATGCCTACATGAACCGCGGCAACGCCAAGCAGCACGCCGGCGGCCACGGCCCGGCCGCGGCCGTCGCCGACTACGACCAGGCCATCGCGCTGATGGCGGACCTGCGCGCGCTGCTGGAGCCCCACGGGCGCTGGGAGCCGGCGCTGCGCAACGACCTGGCCAATGGCCTACATGAACCGCGGCAACGCCAAGCAGCACGCCGGCGGCCACGGCCCGGCCGCGGCCGTCGCCGACTACGACCAGGCCATCGCGCTGAGGGAGGACCTGCGCGCGCTGCTGGAGCCCCACGGGCGCTGGGAGCCGGCGCTGCGCAACGACCTGGCCAATGCCTACATGAACCGCGGCAACGCCAAGCAGCAGGCCGGCGGCCACGGCCCGGCCGCGGCCGTCGCCGACTACGACCAGGCCATCGCGCTGATGGCGGACCTGCGCGCGCTGCTGGAGCCCCACGGGCGCTGGGAGCCGGCGCTGCGCAACGACCTGGCCGCGGCCTACATGAACCGCGGCAACGCCAAGGCTCAATCCGGTTCCCACGGCCCGGCCACGGCCGTCGCCGACTACGACCGGCGCAAGGCCGGTTGCCACGGCCCGGCCGCGGCCGTCGCCGACTACGACCAGGCCATCGCGCTGATGGAGGACCTGCGCGCGCTGCTGGAGCCCCACGGGCGCTGGGAGCCGGCGCTGCGCAACGACCTGGCGCTGGCCTACCTGAACCGCGGCCCGGCAAGCGCGGCCACGGCCCGGCCACGGCCGTCGCCGACTACGACCAGGCCATCGCGCTGATGGCGGACCTGCGCGCGCTGCTGGAGCCCCACGGGCTGCTGGGAGCCGGCGCTGCGCAACGACCTGGCCGCGGGCCTGAACCGCGGCCTGGTCTCCGGCAGGTGACGCCGGCTCGCCGCTGCTGCTGGCGGCCGGCGCCGATCTCGGGCCTTCAACGGCGCCCGCCGGCTCGGCGACTGGCCCGCGGCCGCGGCGGCGCTGCTGGCGTTCCTGGTCCGGCATCAGGGCTGCGCGGCGGCCTGGGCCGACGCGGCCGGGGACGCCCAGCCGCCGTGGCAGGACGCGGTGGAGCGATTCGCCGCCAGTGTGCATGGGCTAGGGCCGGAAGACCGCCGGCGGCTGCTCGGCAACCTGGGCGACCAGGCCGAGGCGGTGCGCCAGGCCCTCGGCTGGGAGCCGGCGGATTGAGCTGGAGCGGTAGGTCGGGTTGGCGCAGCGCAACCCGACAACGCGAGTGCGCAAGTCGCTGATTGTCGGGTTAGGCTATCGGTAACCCGACCTACCGTCTCGTGATCGCGACGACGCTCCAGCGTCGTCGCGCGTCCCCGGGCGCTCCAGCGCCCCGTGGACGAGCGCGGCGACGGCGCCGAGCGCTCGCGGGGCCACGCGCCGCTGGAGCGGCGACGGATGCGTCACGACGCTGGAGCGTCGTGACGATCAGGCTACGAGCAGCCGGTAGGCTGGATTGCGCCTGCGAAACCCAGCGTCCACCAGCTCACACGCGGCCATCGCTGGGTTTCGTTCCTCAGCCCAGCCTACGTGGACCTGTGGCCGCTGTGGGAGCGACTTGCAGTCGCGACTGCCGCGACGCTGCCTGCCCGGTCGCGAAGCTGGCGCTTCGCGACCAGGGCGAGCAGCGGCGTCTCGCCGCTGGGGGGCGGCTTTGGCGTCTTGGCGTTGCCGCTGTTCGGGGGCGGGACGCCCCCCTCCGGCTGGGAGCAGCGGCGGCTCGCCGCTGGGGGGCGGCTTTGGCGTCTTGGCGTTGCTGCTGTCGGGGGCGGGACGCCCCGCTCCGGCGGGAGCAGCGGCCGGCGGCTCGCCGCTGGGGGGCGGCTTTGGCGTCTTGGCGTTGCCGCTGCTCGGGGGCGGGACGCCCCCGCTCCGGCTGGGAGCAGCGGCGGCTCGCCGCTGGGGGGCGGCTTTGGCGTCTTGGCGTTGCTGCTGTTCGGGGGCGGGACGCCCCCGCTCCGGCTGGGAGCAGCGGCGGCTCGCCGCTGGGGGGCGGCTTTGGCGTCTTGGCGTTGCTGCTGTTCGGGGGCGGGACGCCCCCGCTCCGGCTGGGAGCAGCGGCGGCTCGCCGCTGGGGGGCGGCTTTGGCGTCTTGGCGTTGCCGCTGTTCGGGGGCGGGACGCCCCCGCTCCGGCTGGGAGCAGCGGCGGCTCGCCGCTGGGGGGCGGCTTTGGCGTCTTGGCGTTGCTGCTGTTCGGGGGCGGGACGCCCCCGCTCCGGCTGGGAGCAGCGGCGGCTCGCCGCTGGGGGGCGGCTTTGGCGTCTTGGCGTTGCTGCTGTTCGGGGGCGGGACGCCCCCGCTCCGGCTGGGAGCAGCGGCGGCTCGCCGCTGGGGGGCGGCTTTGGCGTCTTGGCGTTGCCGCTGTTCGGGGGCGGGACGCCCCCGCTCCGGCTGGGAGCAGCGGCGGCTCGCCGCTGGGGGGCGGCTTTGGCGTCTTGGCGTAGGTGAAAAGTAGGTGAAAAGGGGCCAGGCTCAATAGGGTGAAAAGGGGCCAGGCTCAATTGATTCGAAGTGGCAATTCGCCCTGCCCTGACTCACCTCTTGGCGACGAATCCTGTTCCCGCTTGGGGCGCCCTCGCTTTCGCAGTTCTCGCCTTTGTCCAGTCATGATCACCGAGCCCGCCCCCGTGCGCACTCCCCCGTTCGGCGGTGTCCAGACGGACTTGGGCTGCGTGTTCGGCGAATAGCGGGCCTGCGGGCGTCGCCAATCACCCATGCCGTTGCAACCAGAGCAAACCGAAGGCGCGGGGGCTCGTCCCTCGGGCGGACAGATGCGGCGGGTTCCGCTCAATCTGATCTTCGATTACCCGGTGCGCTGGTCGCGCTACAAGGTATTGCGCGACCTGATCCAGAACTTCTACGACAGCATCCCGCGGCATGCCTGGGCCGAGCGGTTCAGCCACCGGATCGAGCAGGGGCGGCTCAGCCTGGTCTCCAAAGGCGTGGACTTCAGCTACGACTGGCTGATCCCGATCGGAGCATCGACCAAGCGCGACGGCGATGGCGACTATGCCGGCTATTTCGGCGAGGGCTTCAAGATCGCCGCACTCTGCGCCCTGCGCGACTTCGGCTGGAGCATCGATGTCCGCTCCCGCGACTGGCACCTGAGCGTGGTCACCGACAGACTGCTGGTGGACGGGCGCCGCTTGGAGACCTTGGCCTACGACGTCCGCACCGGTCTCGGACATGCCGCCGATACCGTGCTCTGCATCGCGCCGTTCTACGATGTGCAGGCCCTCGAGACCGCGCTGCTCAGCTTCTACTATCCGGACAACCCGCTGCTCGGCGAGGCCATCTGGACGTCGTCCACCGCTGCCGTGTATCACCGCTCGGATCAGGCCAAGCCACCGGACTATCCGGCGACCTACAACGACCCTGGCCCCGGCATCATCTTCGCGGGCCTGCAGGCCCTCGGCTCGTTCGCGTATCCGTTGGTCGTCTGCCTGCACGACCATCGCGGCGACGACCGCGAGCGCAACAACCTCTATCGCATGGACGTGGTCAAGCTGATCGACAGGGTCGCCGCACGCCTGCCGCCGGATGCCGCCGCCGCGGTGCTGCGCATCTTCACCGGGCGCTGGTACGAGCGACCGCGCAAGCGCTACGACTTTCGAGCGCTCGGCTATGCGGATTTGGAAGACGCCTGCGCCGAGGCCGATGGCTTCACCATCACCCGCGATCCCGACCTGGGCGAGACCCGGCGCATCGCCATCCTGGAGTCCGTCGCCAAGACCCTGTTGCCGGACCTGATGGAGCGGATCGAGCTGCCGCCGTGCAAGGTCATCGAGAACCCCTGCGCCGCCTGGCAGGGCATGACCACCTGCATCCGCGTCGAGGACGCATCGACCCGATGGTGCGGCCTGCGCATCCGCTACCGGCTCCCGTACGTGGCGCTGAAGGCGACGCTGCTTCAGCAAGACGGTCTCGGCGACGCGCTCAGCACCTACCTGCACGAGCTGGGGCACATGTTCGGCGGCGACAGCTCCGCGTCATTCAGCCATGCCCTCTCGGAGATGCTGTCGGCCACGGTCGCCCACGCGGTGCAGATTGGGGATTGGCAGCGCGATTGGGTCGAGGCCGGCGAGCGCGATGGCCCGGAACCCGCGTCGGTCCAGCCGTTGCCAAGCCCCCGGTCGACGCCTTGATCGCGATCCTTTCCGTCCTGACCCAGTATCCGCTAACGCTGTCCGCCGAAGATCTCTTCGAGGCTTTCGGCGTCCAGCACCTGATCGGCCCAGGTCTCCAGCTCGGCCTCCCCCGCGTCGCCCAGGCGCCCATCGACCCAATCGGGCAGCTCGCCGAAGCGGCGCACAAGTTGCCGGCGAAGCATCTTGGCCTCGCCTTCTTGGCGGCCCTCGGCCTTCCAATCCTCGGTCCAGGTCTTTACGCGTTCTGCAAGCATGTCGTGCATCTCCTGCAATTCGATGATGTTCGGAATGTCGGCACCGGGCACCCGCGCCGGCAGCAGGACCCGCTTGAGCCAGACGACGAAGGCGCGGCGCAGGTCGGTCTGCTCCGGCGCCGCGAGCCAGTCGATGAGATTCGACAGTACCCGCTCGATATCCGCCGGCGTGCGGCTGCGCTCCAAGCGGAACAAGGCCGCCACCAGGTTGCGCCGCGCGGCGAGTTCGGCATCCGCGTAGTCCTGCTCCACCAGGACAAGATAGCGAAGCTCCGGCTGCCAGGACAGCAGCCCGTCGGGAACCTCCGGCGACAACAGCGCCCGCAGGCTGGTCTTCGCCGTCCAGGTATCGGCGCCGTTGTAGAGGACGATGGGCAGCACCGGCGGCAGCGGCTCGCCGGGGCCGATCTCGCCGGCCTTGCGCAGGTCGTCGAACAGCAGCCCGACATAGGTCAACAGCCGCGCGGCCATGAAGCGATCGACGGTGGACTGGAACTCCAGCAGCAGATAGACATAGAGCCAACGGCGCTGCCCGTCCAAGGTCAGCCGCACCCGCCACAGGATATCGTCCTCGCGCTCGCGCAGATCGTGGCTGACGCCGATCTCGCGCACCCGCTCCAAGGTCTCGAAGTCCAGCGCCCGCGTCCAATCCCCGTCCACAAAGCCGCGGATCAGGTCGGCGACCATCTCGCGGTGGGAGAAGAGCAGCTTGTAGGAGGCGTCGTGCTCGGGCATGGGTGGGGCTCGTCAGTGTGGACTTGTGGTTCGCTTGGTCATTAGAAATTCCTCGCCATCGCGAACCGTCCAGGCGGAGAGCACGGTCGCCGCACCGCGGCCGGTCGCTATCGGCAAGCGCAGGATGTAAACATCCCCGCAGCCATTATGGCCCCTGTGCACCGCTGCGTCCGAGCCTGCCGCGGCACCCAACAGCGCATTCCGAAGCATCTCCGCGTTGGCCTGCGTAATGCCGAGCGCCGACTCGAAAACCCGGGCCTTGTGGCGACCTTCGACATGGACCGGGTTGAGACCCGTGGGTTGGGATGAGGAACGAATCCCAACATCACCGCCGCTCCCCGAAATCGCCGACTGAGACAACCGCCGATTTCGGACTAAGGATCGGTTCAGCTATATCGCGCGGGCGCTGCTGATCGGGCCGCGGCGCGGTCGGCAGGACCTGACTTCGGCCCGCCTCATCGCCGAGGGTCTCGCCGATCTCGGCTACGAACAGCTTGCAATGGGGTTGCGCGGGGCATGCATGCTTGCCGGGCTGCCGCGCGCCCTGACCTGGCTGATGCGGCAGTTGTCGCGATCCGGGTGGATGCAGCGCGCTGCCCGGCGCGCGCAGTCACAAGCGAGCTGGCCCGATGATCGGTGAGCCGGGGGTTGCTGTGATCGCGCCGAGCGGTAGGTCGGGTTGGCGCAGCGCAACCCGACAACGCGAGTGCGCAAGTCGCTGATTGTCGGGTTAGGCTATCGCTAACCCGACCTACCGTCTCGTGATCGCGACGACGCTCCAGCGTCGTCGCGCGTCCCCGGGCGCTCCAGCGCCCCGTGGACGAGCGCGGCGACGGCGCCGAGCGCTCGCGGGGCCACGCGCCGCTGGAGCGGCGACGGATGCGTCACGACGCTGGAGCGTCGTGACGATCAGGCTACGAGCAGCCGGTAGGCTAGATTGCGCCTGCGAAACCCAGCGTCCACCAGCTCACACGCGGCCATCGCTGGGTTTCGTTCCTCAACCCAGCTTGCGCGGACCCGTGGCCGCTGTGGGAGCGACTTGCAGTCGCGACTGCCGCGACGCTGCCTGCCCGGTCGCGAAGCTGGCGCTTCGCGACCAGGGCGAGCAGCGGCGGCTCGCCGCTGGGGGGCGGCTTTGGCGTCTTGGCGTTGCTGCTGTTCGGGGGCGGGACGCCCCCGCTCCGGCTGGGAGCAGCGGCGGCTCGCCGCTGGGGGGCGGCTTTGGCGTCTTGGCGTTGCTGCTGTTCGGGGGCGGGACGCCCCCGCTCCGGCTGGGAGCAGCGGCGGCTCGCCGCTGGGGGGCGGCTTTGGCGTCTTGGCGTTGCCGCTGTTCGGGGGCGGGACGCCCCCGCTCCGGCTGGGAGCAGCGGCGGCTCGCCGCTGGGGGGCGGCTTTGGCGTCTTGGCGTTGCCGCTGTTCGGGGGCGGGACGCCCCCGCTCCGGCTGGGAGCAGCGGCGGCTCGCCGCTGGGGGGCGGCTTTGGCGTCTTGGCGTTGCCGCTGTTCGGGGGCGGGACGCCCCCGCTCCGGCTGGGAGCAGCGGCGGCTCGCCGCTGGGGGGCGGCTTTGGCGTCTTGGCGTTGGTGCTGTTCGGGGGCGGGACGCCCCCGCTCCGGCTGGGAGCAGCGGCGGCTCGCCGCTGGGGGGGCGGCTTTGGCGTCTTGGCGTTGCCGCTGTTCGGGGGCGGGACGCCCCCGCTCCGGCTGGGAGCAGCGGCGGCTCGCCGCTGGGGGGCGGCTTTGGCGTCTTGGCGTTGCTGCTGTTCGGGGGCGGGACGCCCCCGCTCCGGCTGGGAGCAGCGGCGGCTCGCCGCTGGGGGGCGGCTTTGGCGTCTTGGCGTTGCTGCTGTTCGGGGGCGGGACGCCCCCGCTCCGGCTGGGAGCAGCGGCGTCTCGCCGCTGGGGGGCGGCTTTGGCGTCTTGGCGTTGCCGCTGTTCGGGGGCGGGACGCCCCCGCTCCGGCTGGGAGCAGCGGCGTCTCGCCGCTGGGGGGCGGCTTTGGCGTCTTGGCGTTGCCGCTGTTCGGGGGCGGGACGCCCCCGCTCCGGCTGGGAGCAGCGGCGGCTCGCCGCTGGGGGGCGGCTTTGGCGTCTTGGCGTTGCCGCTGTTCGGGGGCGGGACGCCCCCGCTCCGGCTGGGAGCAGCGGCGGCTCGCCGCTGGGGGGCGGCTTTGGCGTCTTGGCGTTGCCGCTGTTCGGGGGCGGGACGCCCCCGCTCCGGCTGGGTCATCCTGCAGACCGACAGTTCGCTTGACTGTTGCTCCCCACCCCGCCTCACGACGACGCAGTTACCTTCGGCTACGGCGCTTCGGGTGACGTAGACACGGACTTGCACCGTGCTGATGAGACGCCCTCACGGGCGCACTGGGAGCGATTTGCAGCCGCGACTCGGCTCGCGCGGCGACCGTCGCGGCTGGAAGCCGCTCCCACGGCTTGACTTAGGATCGGTTCAGAAACAAGTGGCGCAGACGCCCGCTCGCTGAACCTTTTGATTGGCCATTTCGCAGTTGCGCCTGCACCACTTGTTTCTGAACCTTGACTTAACGGCATTGGGTTCGGGGCGGATACAGCGGCATCAGCCCCTCCTCGGTGGGCCCGGCCTTGGACCCCTCGGTGCTGGCGGCGTCGCTGAGGGCGCGCCACAGCTCGGCGCCCTCCCAGGCGCGGGCATCCGGGGCATAGAGGGCTCGCTCCAGGCCCCCGATTGCGGCGCCGGCATCGGGCAGACGCCGGGCGACGTCGGCCAGGTTGGCCGGCGGTCGCTCGGGCCAGTGTGCCTGCGCCCAGGTGAGCAATGCCTTGGCGGTTACCCGGGGATGGTCCGCCAGACAGGCCTGGCGCAGCGCCTGGCGCAGGCGGCGCTGATCGGGCCGCAGGGGCGGCTTTGGCTGCCGCGGACGTGGGGCTTGCGGCTGTCGCCGGCGCCACCATAAGAGCGCTGCGGCGGCGGCGCCCAGGGCCCCCAGGATGGCGGCGCCGATCAACGCCCAAACGCCCGAGCCCGCGGGTGGTTCCTGCGCCGACGCTGGTCCCGCGCCGGCTGCCGGATCTGTCTGGGCAGGCGCGGGCGACGGTGGGTCGGCGGCCGAGCTGCTCGGCGCAGTGGCGGCGCCCGCGACGGGCTCGGCGGCGGCGGTGGCGCCGGCGGCGACCTGGAGGCTGAGGGCCGGCACGCGGGCGATGCGCTCGCGCTGGGCGTCGGTATCCCACCAACGCACGTCGAGGCCCGGCAGGTCCAGCGTGCCGGCGCGGGTGGGGATCAGGGTGAATGCCTGACGGCTGACGCCGAACAGGGTGGCGCCGTCGGTGCGGCTCTCGCGCTCGGGTGTCTCGGCATAGCTGCGCACAGCTTGCGGTACGGGCAGTTCGATGACCGGGATCTGGCTGCCCGACAGGCCCTTGGCGGTGAGCGTCAGGGTGCGCTTGGCCGGCTCGCCGACGCGCAGCTTGGGCGGGTTGTCTGCCCAATCATCGGTGATCGTCAGGGCCTCCGCCGGCAGCCAGGGTGCGCCGGCAAAGCCGTCGGGGCTGGCGGCGACCTCCAGCACCAGCGCATCGCTCTGGGCGCGCACCGCCTCGCCGCGCTCGAACATGGAGAAGCCGCGGCGGAACAGGCTGTCGTCGAACATCCGATCGAATACGGGATCATCGAAGGGGCCGCCGCGACCGCGCGGGCTGCCGCCACCGCCGTCGGCCTCGATCTCGCCTTCGAACACCACCGGCGGGATACGCAGCTCGCCGCTGCGCTCGGGGCTCAGGCTGTAGCGGCGCTCGACGACCTGATACTCGCGCCCGTTGCGGCTGGTGCGGTACTGCCGATCCTCCCCCAGGCGCTCGAGTACGGCGCCGTCGGGCCGCGGCTCGCTGAGGCCGCCGCTGACCAGGTCGCGGGCGCTGAACAGGCGCACCGCGATGGGCACCTGCTGCTGGACCACCACCTGGTCCGCCGGCACGCCAAGCTCCAACTCCACGAAGACGGCGTCGCCCGGACCGCCCTGGGCGCCGTCGGGGAGTTCGTCGACCTGCAGCGTCAGGGCCTCGGTGGTCTCGCCGCCCACCGAGATGGGCGGGATGCGCAGCCCCCCGGCGCGCCTCGGCGACAGGCTGATGCGCCATTGGGTGTTGGCGGAGCGCTGGCCGTTGAGGATGCGGATCTGACTGCCTTGGCTGCTGCCGAGCACGTCGAAGTCCGCCGCCAGCACGCCGAGGTCCGGCTGCCCCCCGGGGTTGGCGCGGTCGACCTGGATGGTCAGGGTGACGCTGTCGCCGGTGTAGACCTGATCGCGGTCCAGCCAGGCGCGCAGCGCCGCATGGACGGACGTGCTCGTCAGCAGCGAGCCCATCAGCAACAGGCTTAAGAGCATGCCCGAGATCGGGCGGGGTCGGATCGAGGGCGGGTTCATGGTTGTGGTGCGCTGTGCTGCTTGTCGAGAATAATCCGGCCGGGGGCGCTGGAAGCCAGCCCGCAGGCTACCAAGGGTTGCCGGCGTCGACGCCGGCCTCTTCGCTGGCGCGCTGGCGATACTGGTAGAGAAACTTGCGTCGCAGCAGGCCGGCCGGGTCGTCGGGGATGCGTCGCAGCCACTGCTCGGCGGCCTGCTGCGCCTCGCGCTCCTCGGGGCTGAACGCGGCGGGGGCGCCGGCGGCGGATGCCGGGTCGCCGCCCTGCTCCGCCTGCTCGCTCTCGGCGGCGGCCGCCGCGGCATTGCGATAGTCCTCCGCGGCGCGCTCGACCTGCTGCTCATCGGGGGCCTGCGGCTGGTCGGTATCCTCGTCGCCGCTGTCGTCGGCCGATCGATCCTGTCCGCGCCGGCCATCGTTGCGCTCGGCACCTTGACCCGAGCCTTGTTGCGCGTCTGCGCGCGCGCCGGTCTCGTCGGCGGACGATGGTGACGGGGATTGGCCCGGTTGGGGATCGGGGGGCTCGTCGCCGCCGTCCTGCGCCGAAGACTGCTCCCCGGCCTCCGGTTCGTCGTTGGACCCGCCATCCGCCTGCGGGTCGGATTGCCCCCCGTCCGTGGACCCTTCGGCCTCGGAGGGCTCTCCTTGCTGGTCCTGACCACCCTGCCCCGACGACGGCTGTTGATCGCCCTGACCCTGTTGGTCCTGACCCTGCGGCCCCTGCTCCGAGCCCTGCTCGTCGCCCTGCCCATCGGATTCATCGGACGGGTCCTGGCCCGACTCGCCTTGGGACTGGCCATCCTGCGGCTGCTGTTGCTTGAGCAGGGCCTCGACTTGGGCGCGATTGTGGGTGATGTCGTCGCCCAGGGCGGTGTCGTCGCCGACGCCTTCCAGCGCCTGGTCGTAGGCCGTCAGGGCCTGTTCGAGCTGGCCGCCGAGGGCGAGGGCGTTGCCGCGGTTGTAATGATCGGTGCCGGCACTGCCGGCGGCGAAGGCGTCGGCGGCCGCGGTAAAGTCGCCGAGCCGATAGCTGGCGGTGCCGCGGCGGGCGGGGGCATCGGCCAGGTCCAGTGCGCGGGCCGGGTCGCCGCTGGTCAGGGCCTCCGCGGCCTGCTGATCACGGCGTTGCCAGAGGTCGTCCCAGCCGAAGGCCAGGGCCGGTGCGGGATCGGCAAGCCACAGCGGCGCGCCGAGCAGCAGCAGCGTCAGCCAGCCGCGCCGGAACGCGAGCGCGCCCAAGGGCAGCAGCAGCAGCGTGATCCAGGGGCCGAGCGCATGCCAGGCCTCGGCCAGGCGCGGGTCCTCGGCGTCGAGGACGGCACCGATGGCCCCCGGTGGGCGCAACACCTGATCCAGATCCCCCCCGTCGGGGGTCAACGGGCTGTAGCTGCCGCCGCCGGCCCGGGCGAGCCGGCGCAGCGCCGGCGTGTCGAGCTTGGCGATGATCGCCCCGCTGGAGTTGCGCACACCGGGGACGGCCGCCCCGGCCTCGGTGCCGACCCCGATGACCACCAGCCGATGCCCGTCCGCGACCAGGTTGCGCGCGGCGGCGAGCGCGCGCTCGTCGCCGGCGTCGTCGGTCAGCAGCACGACCTCGCCGGCGCGGGCGCCGGCCTGTTGCAGGAGTGCCCCGGCCTGGGCGATGGCGAGATCGACGCGGCTGCCCTGCACCGGCATGATCTCCGGTGTCAGGGCGTCGAGCAGCGCGGCGATGGTCTCGGTGTCGTCGCTCAGCGGGGCAACGGCGAACGGGGCGCCGGCAAAGGCGATGAGCGCGGCCTGGCCGTCGGCGCTGCGGGCAAGGGTGTCGGCCACCTTGTAGCGGGCGCGCAGCAGGCGGCTCGGGGTCAGGTCATCGGCGAGCATGGAGCGGGACAGGTCGAGCACGATGACGCGGGCGGCGTCGGCGCGGAACGCCGGTGTGGGTTGCCGCTCGAAGGTCGGATTGGCCAGGGCGATGATGGCGATCAGCCCGCCGACGCCGAGGAGCACCAGCGGCAGTCGGCTCCCTGCCCGGGCGCCGACGCTGAGCACCGCGAGCAGCCGGGGATCGATGACTCGGCGCCAGGCGACGGTCCCGGCATCGCGGCGGGAGATCAGCACGAGCAGCGCGGCCAGGGGCAACAGGGCCAGCAGCCAGGCGGGGCTCAGGAAGTGGAATTCAGTGGCCATGGGCGTTGGCGATTGGGCTTTGGCGATTGGGCTTTTCAACCATCGGCGGGCGGTTCCGGGTCAGACCCGACGCCAGGTCGCCAGCGCGGCCATGAGCAGCGCGGCGGCCAGCGGCCAGGCGAACAGCTCGTCGATGGGGCGGAAGCTGCGCTGGTCGGATTCCACCGGCTCCAGCTCGTCGAGGGCGCCGTAGATGGCCTGGAGGCCGCGCACGTCGCGGGCGCGGAAGTAGCGCCCGCCGGTGGTCTCGGCGATGACGCGCAGGGTCTGCTCATCGAGCGTGCTGCCGCCCATGATCCGGCCGAATCGGCCCGCGGGATCGGCACCGACGCCGATGGTGTAGATGCGCACGCCCTGCTCGGCGGCCAGCTCGGCGGCCTTCAGCGGGGCGATCTGGCCGGCGGTGTTGGCGCCGTCCGTGAGCAGGATCAGCACCCGCTCCTGCTCCGGGGCATCGCGCAGACGCTTGACCGCGAGGCCGATGGCATCGCCGATGGCGGTGGCGCGTCCGGCGAGGCCGACCGCGGACTCGAACAGCAGGGTGTGGGCGGTCTTGCGGTCGAAGGTCAGCGGCGTCTGGACATAGGCCTGCTGGCCGAACAGGATCAGGCCGATGCGGTCGCCCTCGCGACGCTCGATGAAGTCGCCGGCGACGGCCTTGACGGCGGTGAGCCGGTCCACGAATTGGTTGCCGATGCGCATGTCGGTCTCGGACATGGACTCGGAGATGTCCACCGCCAGCATCAGGTCGCGGCCCTCCAGGGGCAGCGCGATGGGCTCGCCGACCCATTGCGGCCGGGCCGCGGCCAACACCAGCAACAGCCAGGCCAGCACGCCCAGGGCCAACGGCCAGCGCGAACGCCCTTCGGCATCCCCCCGGCCCTGCATCAGTTGGGCGTAGAACGGCACCCGCAGTGCTCCGCCGGCGGACGCTGCCCGGGGCAGCAGGTACCAGGCCAGCAGCGGCAACGGCAGGGCGATCAGTGCCCACAGGTGGGCCAGCGTGATGGTCACAGGTTCCTCCGCAGCCAGGCCCGGGCCAGGTCGATCAATGCCGCGCTCTGCTTGGGGTCGAGTGCGGTGGACGGTGCGTAGGGGGCCTCGGCGAGCAGGCGGCCGGGACCCTGCTGGAATCGGCCTTCACCGCCGGTGTGGTCGAGAAAATCGAGCCAGGCGTCGCCGGTGAGGGCGGCGACGCCGGGGTTCGGGAAACGGTTCAGGGCGGCACGCTTGAGCAGCGCCGAGACGCCGGCGGCGAGCACCGGCGCGCTGCCGACCTCGCGCCACCGGTCCAGCTCGGCCAGGGCGCTGCGGCGCAGCCGGGCGCGCCGACGGATCTGCCGGAGACGCCGGCCGACGACGACGGCGATCAGCACCAGCAGTGCCGCGAGCAGCCACCAACCCGGGGCCGGCGGCCAGGGGGACGGCTCCCCCGGGGCGCGGATGTCGCGCAGGTCGAGCTGCTGGGTCATGGGCGTCGTCGCCATCGGCGCCATGTTCGGGGCGGACTGCGGGGGCGCGCTCATGGGGACAATCCTCCTGCCGCGGCGCCCTGCCCCGGAGCGGCGCCCGAACGCCCAACCGCGGCCAGCGCATCGGCCAGCCGAGCTACCGGGTCGTCCGCGGTCCCGCAGCGCAGCAGCCGGATCGGGTTCTCCCGCGCCAGCGCATCGACGGCCGCCTGGTGGGCTGCGAAGTGCGCCTGCCAGCGGCGGCGCTCCCGACTGCTGCCGGTGTCGATGAGGCCGCGTCGGCGACCGTCGCTGATGCCGTAGCGCCCGGGCGGCGGCGGCGTCTGCTCCAGCGGGTCGAGGATCTGAAAGCCGATCAGGTCGTTGTGGCGTCCGAGTTGGGCCAGATGGCGGCCCGTGTCGGCGTCCATGCCGTAGAAGTCGGACAGGATGCAGACCAGACTCCCCGGCCGCGCCACTCGGCGCAGGCGCCCCAGGGCCATGCTCAGCGCCCCGGGTCGCGCGCCGGCGGCGAGGCCGGTCTGCGGATCACCGGCCGCAACCAGGGCCCGGATCAGGTGCATCTGCCCGCGCCGACCGGCGGTGGGGGAGAGCTCCTGGTGCCCGCCGTTGAACAGCAGCGCGCCGATGCGGTCGCCATGCCGGATGGCGGTCCAGCCGATCAGGGCCGCAAGCCGGGCGGCGACCACGGATTTGAAGGCGCCCCGGCTCGCAAAGAACATGCTTGGGCCGAAGTCGCCGAGGACGACCACCGGGCGCTCGCGCTCCTCGTCGAACAGCTTGACATGGGGGTGACCGGCGCGGGCGGTGATGCGCCAGTCCATATTGCGGATGTCGTCGCCGGCCTGATAGTGGCGGGACTCGCGGTAGTCCATGCCGCGGCCGCGCATGCGCGAGCGGTGCCCGCCGGCCAGGGTCGAGCGCGCCTGGCGCACCGGTGCCGGGCGCAGGCGCTCGGCATGGGGGCGCAGGGCGATCAGGTCGTCGGCATCCACACGCCAACAGCGATCGTCGTCGACTGGGATCATCATGGGTGTGTGGGAGGGACCGTCAGATACCCTTAGATCATCGGCACCAGGCGAATCAACCGCGCGATGACGCCGTCCGGGTCGAGTCCTTCGGCCTCGGCGGCGTAGCTCAGCAGCAGCCGGTGGCGGAGCACGTCGTAGGCGGTGGCGTGGACATCCTCGGGGGTGACGAAGCGGGCCCCGCGCAGCCAGGCATGGGCGCGGGCGCAGCGGTCCAGGGCAATGGTCGCCCGCGGGCTGGCGCCGTAGTCGATCATGCGCGCAAGCTCGGCATCGTAGGGGGACGGATCGCGGCTGGCGAGCACCAGCTGGATCAGATACTCCTCCAGCTCGTCGGCCATATGCAGGTCCATGACCTCATCGCGGGCGGCAAACACCTGCTCGCGGCTGATCAGCGCGGAGGCCTCGGTGCCGCGGCGGGCCTTGCCGCGGGCCTCGGCGCGGGCGATGTCGAGGATGCTGCGCTCGGCGCCCGGGTCCGGGTAGCCGATGCGCACATGCATCAGGAAGCGGTCGAGCTGGGCCTCGGGCAGCGGGTAGGTGCCCTCCTGCTCGATGGGATTCTGCGTCGCCATGACCAGAAACGGCTCGGCCAACGGGTAGGTATGTCCACCGACGGTGATCTGGCGCTCGCCCATGGCCTCGAGCAGGGCCGACTGGACCTTGGCCGGGGCACGGTTGACCTCATCGGCCAAGACCAGGTTGTGGAACAGCGGGCCGCGCTGGAACAGAAACTCCCCGGTCTCGGGACGATAGATGTCGGTGCCGGTCAAGTCCCCCGGCAGCAGGTCCGGCGTGAACTGGATGCGCTGGAAATCGCCCTCGATACGCGCTGCAAGCTCCTTGATGGCGGTGGTCTTGGCCAGGCCCGGGGCACCCTCGACGAGCAGGTGGCCGTCGGCCAGCAGGGCGATGAGCAGGCGCTCGATCAGGGCGTCTTGGCCGACGATGCGCCCGCGCAGGTCCGCGCGCAGCCGCGTGAAGGCGGCTTGGGCAATGCTGGTGCTGTCCTGGCTTGGCGCTGGGGCGGATCGCGTGGTCATGCTTGGCGTGGCTCCAATCGGAATCGATGGGATGCAGCGTAGCCGCTCGGGCCTTAACGCATCCGTGCCGGTAGATTACACGGCGTTAATGCCGGGGCGCGGGCCTGCGCCCCGGTCGTTGTGCGGGCTTAGGCGATTTCCGGCAATCGCCTTAGAGCCCCTTCTGCTCCAGCCAGGTGCCGATCACCTGCTCCACCAGCGCCGGGCACTCCTCCTGCGGCACGTGACCGCAGTCGGGCAGGACGGTCAGGGCCGCATCCGGCAGCACCTTGGCGCTGTCGCCGGTGTCCTCAACCGGCACCACGCGATCATCGGCACCGGCGATGAGCAGCACCGGCTGCTCGACGCGGGGGAGCTTTTCGCTGATGCGGACCGGATCGGTCAGCGAGCGATGGAGCAACGCGCCCCAGGCCAGATCCCAGTTCGCCATCTGCCGATGGATGCCCGTCAGGCGGCGGCGCTGGTCGTCGATCAGGCTCGGGTCCGCGTAGGACAGCTCCAGCAGCGGCGCACCCTCACCGCCGAGCTGGCGGGCGATCAGCAGACTCAGGCGCTGCATCTGCGGCAGATCCGCGAGCCAGCCCGGCAGCACCGGTCGCTTCGCCTTGATCCAGGGCGCGATCAGGATCAGTGCCTCGACCCGCTCCGGTCTGGCCAGCGCGGCCTCCAGCGCCAGCGTGCCGCCGGAGGAGTTGCCGACCAGGATGGCCTGATCGATCCCGACCCCATCCATCACCGCAAACAGCTGATCGATGGCCGCGGCCTTGGAATAGATATCGCCGCCCATGCCGGCAGGAAACTTGCTGCTCAGCCCATAGGGCAGCTGATCATAGGCGACCACCCGGCCGTGCTCGGCGAACACATCGAGCAGCTGGTTCCAAGTGAAGGCGTTGAAGGTGAAGCCGTGCAGCAGCACAAAGCTCGTCCCGTCCTGCGCAGGCTCCGCCGCCGACCGCTCCAGGTAGTGAACCTGCGGCGTCAGACCGTCATCGGCGGCGAGATCGAGAAACCGGCTGCCCGGCGCCGCCAGCGTGCGCGCATCGGTGGCGCCGTCGGCCGGATTGGGATCCACCAGCAGCGGGCCGACGGCTGCCGTCAGCACGACCACGGCGATCAGGATCAATAGCGCTCGAACGATGAAGCGGCGCATCAGCTACCCTCGCAAACTTAGGGGAAATGAAACATTGACAGGCATGGCCGACACGGGAACGATGGATCCCGCGACCCTGAAAACGGTCGGGGATGCTAACACAGCGTCACCGGCCAAGCCCCGGCAGGGCGCGTTCGTCGGCTGTTTCGAGCGAGCGCGGGTGATGTGCGAACCGCATCACAACCCACTCGGGGGCCATTCCAATAGGCTTTGGACAGACGATCGAGGACACTGACGCAACCATCGGCACGACCCGGCGCAAGACCGGCGGCCAACCCTCGATCACGGCTAGGGTCGCTCGTCCAGCGGGACCGGCGAGAGTACGCAACGAGAGCTTGACCCATGTCGGATTCAAACCCGTCCAATGTCATCGCATTCACCAGCCAAGCGGCGGATGCGCCCGTCGTTCGTCGCCGAGACGGCCAGTCCGACAACGATTTGTCGGCGGCCGAGGGGCTGTCGCTGCTGAATCAGATTCGCGACAACCTGGTGAACGCGGTCGCCACCGCCTTTGCCGAGAAGCTCGGCGCCGCCAAGCGCGATCTGGCCCAGCTCGCCGATCGCGCGCGCGACCCCGAGCGTGCCGACCTCTACCGGTCCGGCTACGCGCTGCTTGCCAACGGTGGCGTCGGCTTTCTGGAGGATTTTCGGGTCACCTTCACCCGCATCTGCGACGGCATGATGGCACTGCGGGGCAGCCGGAGCGGCGATCCATGGTCAGGTTCCGATACCGAGCTGAGCCTGGTGAGTTCCACCGATTTCGAGCGGGAACTGGCGGTGGGCAAGCTCGCCACCAGGGCCGCCTACGACTGCTCCCAGCAGCTCACCGCGCTGGACCGCCGCGTCGGTCTGCTGGCGGGGGCGCGGCGCATGGACAGCGAGACCAATCCGTTCTACCCCAAGCGTCTGTTCGATGCGTTTCTCGATGCCGTCGGCCGTCGTGGCGCGGATCAGCGCCTCGGACTGATCCTGCTGGAGACCTTCGCCCACTACACCACCGGCGCCTTGCCGGCGATCTACATGGACCTGAATCGTCAACTGGTCGCAAAGGGGGTCCTGGAGAAGCTGCCGATCGAGATCGAGGAGCGGCCCCACGAAGCGTCGGCTCGACGCCGGGTGCGCCGCGGTGTCGATAGCGATAGCGTCGGCGATGTCTTCGTCCAGCTGGCATCCGGTCTGCATCGCTCGCAACGGGGGCCGGTTGACGGCACCTTCCCCGGCATGCCGAGCATGGCCGGCATGTATCCGCCGCTGGATCTCGCCGCCGCCGGCCCCGGTGGCGCGCCGTTCACGGCCGGCCCCATGGCCATGGGGCAGGTGCTCCAGGGACTCACCGGATTGCAGCGCGGCTCTCAGCAGGCGGCGAGCGCCCTCGGCGTGACCGCCGACGACCTCGCCGAGGCCGATCCGACCAGCACCGAGATGCTCAAGCGCATCGGCAGCTCGCCGCTGATGCGTTGGCTGCAGCCGAACGAGGCGGTCACGGTGGATCTGGTCGCGATGCTGTTCGACACCATCTTCGCAGATCCCGATCTGCCCGAGGCGCTGCGCCCGGAGCTGGGCCGGCTGCAGGTCTCGATCCTCAAGGCCGCCCTGCTCAACCGGGGGTTCTTCAACGACGAACGCCACCCCGCTCGCCGCCTGCTCGACCTGATCGCCAACGCCAGCCGCGGCTGGGGCAAGGCCGACGAGTCGCGGCTGCTGGCGGCAGTGCACGGCGCGGTGGACCATGTGAATCAGGCATTCGAGGACGACACATCGGTGTTCACGGCGCAGATCGAGCAGATCGAGACCATGCTGCGCCAGGCCGACGACGACGCCCGGGACAACGTAAGCGAGCTGGTGGATAAGCTGGAGCGTCAGGATCGTCAGGTCTTCGCCGAGGCATCGGTGACCGAGCAAGTGGAGCGTCGCCTGGAATACGACGCGCTGCCCACCGCGATCAGCGAGTTTATCGATGCCAATTGGCGGCAGGTCATGACCACCATCTATGTCGAGGACGGCGACCAGGGTGCGCAATGGCAGGAGGCGCTGACCACCCTTGACGACCTGATCTGGAGTATCACGCCGAAGCCGGTGCCGGAAGATCGCCGGCGGCTGATGGGCATGCTGCCGGGACTCCTGCGCAGGCTGGCGGCGGCCATGGCGCGGATCGATCGCACCCCGCAGTGGGAGCGCTTCCTCAAACGGCTGATGTCGATCCACATGGCCGCGGTTCGTGCCACGTCGGCCAGCGTAACGCCGATTCGCAACGATGTATCGGCGCCCGCCGGGCTGCCGAGCCAGACCCCGAAAGCAAGCCCCGGGGATGAGGAGCCGGCGGCGGATGACGCCCCTGCCGACGCGGCCGATGTCTCCATCGAGCCCGATGCCGCCCTGGCCGCAGGGCTCGCCATCGATGCAGCGGAGGGGCCGGAGGCGGATTCGCAATCCGCCGAGCCGAGCAACGCCGATGCCTTCCTACTGGCCGTCACCGACCTCGACATCGGCGACTGGGTGGCCTTCCGTGATGCCGGCGCCGGCGAAGGCGCGGACCGCGGCGAGATCAGCCTGCGCGCGAGCTGGATCAGCCGCTTCAGCGGTCTGTACCTGTTCACCGACCGACGTGGCGAGACCGCGCGCATCATCCCCACCGACGAGCTCGCCGCGGCCCTGCGCACCGGCCAGGCGCGGATGCTCAGCAGCACATCGTTGACCGATCGTGCCGTCGGGCGACTGTTGGGCGGCGGCGCGGACGGCAGGGATCAGGCAGCGGCGAGCTAAGTTCGGAAACAAGTGGTGCAGACGCAACCACGAAACGGACAATCCAAAGGCTCAGCGAGCGGGCGTCTGCACCACTTGTTTTTGAACCGATCCTAAGCCCTGTCGGGCAATGCGGTCCGACGGTGCGCGACACCGGCGGCTTTGAGTACAATCGGCGGTCTTTCGCCTCGTTGCATCGCACCTGAAGACCTCGCCGTAGGGCCACCCACCATGTCCAACCTCCCCCTTAGTCAAGGTTCAGAAACAAGTGGTGCAGACGCAACCACGAAACGTCAAATCCAAAGGCTCCGCGAGCGGACGTCTGTACCACTTGTTTTTGAACCGATCCTTAGCAACGCCGCCCGAAACCTGCTCGGTCGGCTCGCCATCGCGCTTGTCTGTACTGCCCTGGCCGCCGGTCTCGGCGCCTGCGCATCCGCGCCCGAATCGCCCACCGGGCTTGCCGACCGGGTCGTGGTCAAGAAGGGCGAGCGCAAGCTGATCCTCTATAAGGGCCAGCAGGTCCTGCGCGAATATCGCGTCAACCTCGGCGACAGCCCGGTCGGGCACAAATTCCGCGAGGGTGACGAGCGCACGCCCCTGGGTGACTACGTCCTCGATTGGCGCAACCCCAACAGTCGCTTCCACAAATCGATCCACGTCTCCTATCCGAACGAGCAGGATAAGGCGTTCGCCCGCGCCATGGGCTACCCCAGCCCCGGCGGCCTGATCATGGTTCATGGTCGCCCGAACTGGCTGAGCTCCGAGCGGGTCGCCAAGGAATATGACACGAGGGATTGGACCAACGGCTGCATCGCCGTCAAGAATCACGAGATGGACGAGATCTGGCGACTGGTTCGGAATGGCACGCCGATCCGTATCCTGCCCTGAGTCGGCGTCGGCGGATGCCCCGGCGCTCCGCCGCTGGCGGCGGCGGCTCGGCAAAGGCGCGTGCTTGCGCCATACTATAAAATTCCCCTGTGAATCTCATGGGCGACGCTGCCCGCGGAGTACCCCTCATGTCCTGGCTCATCACCACGGCCCTGCTGATGATCTTGCCGTTGACCGCCCTGGCGGCCGACACCGCCGACGCGCCTAACCCCCCCGCGACGCTGGAAGATCAGGACTGGCAGCTCGCCAGCTACCGAAACAACGACGGGCTGCAACCTGCCGGACCCGTCGACGGCGAGGCGGTGGTGCGGTTCAGCGGCGGTCGCTTCAGCGGCAGCATCGGCTGCAATCGCTTGATGGGGGCCTATGGTTCCGGCGACGGTGCGCTGCGCTTCGATCCGCGCATCGGCGCCACCATGATGGCCTGCCCGCCGGCGATCATGATCCGCGAGCAGGCCGTCATCGACGGGCTGCAGCAGGCCGCCGGCTATCGGATCGAGCAGGACACCCTGATCATCGAGGATGCCGACCGGACCCCCCTACTCTCCTTCAACCGCTATCAAGGACCGCGGCTGACCGGCACGCGCTGGCGCCTGACCGGCTACAACAACGGTCGCGGCGGCGTGACCTCGGCGCTGGTCGGCACCGAGGTCACGCTGCAGCTGCGCGACGACGGCCAGTTCGCCGGCAAGGCCTGCAACAGCTATCGCGGCGGGTTCGAGCACGACGGTGGGCAGCTGCGCCTGGTGGGGCCGGTGGCGTCGACGCGGATGGCCTGTCCGGGTCCGGACGGTGCGGGGGAGCAGGAGACGGCCTACTTCGCGGCGCTGGAGCGCGTCGAGCGCTATCGGATCGAAGGCCGGGAGCTGGCCCTATTCGATGCCGACGGCAGCACGCTGGCGCGTTTTCGGGCCAGCGATGATCCCGACTGAGCCCCCCTCAGTGGTCGTCGCCGCCTTGGGGCGGCCGGCGCCGCGGCGGCTCATCCCCCGCCGGCGTCCCGCTGCCGGCTGACGAAGGCCGCCGCCGCTTGCCGATGTTCTTGCGGTCGCGCAGCCGCTCCTTGGTGCGCGGCGGCTTTGCCGCCGCCCCGCGGTTTCCGGCCTTCTTCTTCGGCTTCCCCCGGGTGCTGCGCTTGGCGCGGGACGGCTCCCCGCGAAAGCGCGCCGCCAATCCCTCCAGGTCACGATGGGCCAGGGCCAGTCCGAGCCAGCGACCGATGCTCTCCATGCGATTCCACTCCGGGGCCAGCACCAGCGAGACCGTCTGCCCCTGCGCTCCGGCGCGGCCGGTGCGGCCGGCACGATGCAGGTAGTCCTGCCCGGAGCGCGGCACGTCCAGATTGATGACCCGTTCGACGCCGGGGACATCCAGACCGCGGGCGGCGACGTCGGTGGCCACCAACGCGCTCAACACGCCATCGCGGAACAGCGCGAGGACCCGCTTGCGCTCGGCCTGCTCCAGCTCGCCGTGGAGTCCGGCACAGCGCAGGCCCGCGGCGCGCAGCCCAGCGGTGACCGTGTCGACGCGCTGGCGGGTGTTGCAGAAGATCAGGGTCTTGGCGCAGGGCTCGTGCTCCAGCAGCCACAGGATTTGGAGTTCCTTGTGCGGCGGGTCGTCGCTGGTGATGATCCCATGGCTGATATCCCGGTGCGGCTCGCGCACCGCATCGATGATGATGGTCTCGCTGGTCTCGGCCAGCCGCCCGCGGATCGGCTCCAGGCCGCGATGCCCCAGGGTCGCGGAGAACAGCAGGGTCTGGCGGTGGGGACGGCACTGGTCGATCACCGCCAGCACCTCGGTGGAGAAGCCCAGATCCAGCATCCGGTCGGCCTCGTCCAGGACCAGCACCTCCAGATCCTCCAGCGACGCCTCACCGCGCTCGAGGTGCTCCAGCAGACGCCCCGGGGTGGCGACCAGGACCTCGGGATTACGCCGCAGGACAGCGACCTGATGGCCCCGGGGCTCGCCGCCGATGATCAGTCCGACCCCGAGCCGGGTGAAGCTGCCGATGGCGAAGAAATGATCACAGATCTGTCGCGCCAGCTCCCGCGTCGGCACCAATACCAGCACTCGGGTCGCGCTGCGGGGGGCGGGCCGGTCCAGCAGCCGCTGCATCGCCGGCAACAGGAAGGCGGCGGTCTTGCCGGTCCCGGTGGCGGCCTGCACCAGCAGGTCGATGCCCTCCAGTGCCGGCGGGATGACCCGCGCCTGCACGGGGGTCGGCTGCTCCCAGCCCGCCTTGGCAAGGCCGCGCAGTAGGGGCTCGGACAGATCGAGATCGGCGAAGCGTTCGGACAGGCTCATTGCAAAAAGATCGGGCAAGGTGGTGCGGGCGACCGGCCGGAGGGCCGGGTCAGGGCGTAGGGATGGCGCCGGAATCCGTCCCGTCGACGGCATCCCGGTAGATGCCGTCGGTCCAAAGCCCGCCCGGCATCGGCGGATCGCCGGTCCGGGCGGGGTCGAAATTCAGCCATTTCCACAACCCCAACGACAACTGCTGAGCGGCATACCAAGCCAGCTCATGGGGGCGATTCGGCTGCGCGACGGGCGCGACCGTCGCAAGATACGCCTTCAGCGCCAGGATGTCGTCGCGGCTCATCAGCGAAAACGATCGATAGGGAAAGGCCGGGTAATAGTGCGTCCCGTCCGGGGCGACGCCCTCCTTGAGCGCGCGCACGAAATCCTCGTCGCTCCAGCCACCGATCCCATACCCCCGGTGCGGGGTGATGTTGCGACTGTACAGCGTGCCGTAGCGCGTCTGCAGGGGCCGCCCGCCGGCAAACGGCTTGCCATCATCGGCGGTGTGGCAGAAGGCGCAGAGACCGGCCTCCGCCAGATAGCGACCGCGGGCGAAGGGATCGGCGGCAAGGGGCGCGTCCAAATCTGCGGCAGCAATGGTGCCAAGCGACGGTGACAGCACCCCAATCAGGGCGGCGAGAACGACCGCCGACGTGCTCAAATGCAGGGAATGGAAACGGACCATTGCGTCCGGCAGGGATCTCGTGCTTGATTTGGAATGTCTGCCGCTGCTGCAGGGTTGTTTATCGGGCAACGTTGCCATGGCCATGCGACCGCACAAGGCTCGCAGCCCCATCGGCTCGCGTCAAGCCCCTAGAGTCAGTAGGATACCGATGAACCCTGCGCAACCCGGGGGCCGGCGGTCGCGAAACACCTGAAAACGGGGTCAGCCGATGCGATTCTTCACCACCGAGGGGCCGGTCCGGCCTGAAATGCACTATTGCCTGGCACCGCTGGAGCGCTGGGACCTGGACGACATCCTCGGCCTCATCGAGCAGCAGAAGTACTTCCTGCTGCACGCCCCGCGCCAGACCGGCAAGACCACCTGCCTGTTGGCACTGATGGAGCACCTGAATGGGGCCGGGCGCTATCGGGCACTGTACGCCAACATCGAGGTCGCGCAGGCCTACCGCGAGCAGGTCGACCAGGGCATGGCGGCGGTGGTGGAGCAGATTGCGCGCGCCGCCCGCGACCGGCTCGGCGATGCGCAGGCCACCGACTTGGCGCAGGAGGTCATACGGGGCTCCAGCGGCGCCACCGCCGTCGGCGAGTTTCTCGCGCGCTGGTGCGCGGCATCGCCGCAGCCGGTGGTCCTGCTGCTGGATGAGGTCGACGCCCTGGTGGGCGACACCCTGATCTCGCTGTTGCGCCAACTGCGCGCCGGCTACACCCAGCGCCCGGGGCATTTCCCGCAGACGGTCATCCTCTGCGGCGTGCGCGACCTGCGCGACTACCGCATCCATTCCAGCGCCGAGCAGGCGATCATCACCGGTGGCAGCGCCTTCAACATCAAGGCCAAGTCGCTGCGGCTGGGGGATTTCCGCCGGACCGACGTGACGGCGCTGCTCGGCGAGCACACCGCCGAGACCGGGCAGACGTTCACGCCGAAGGCGTTGGCGCGGGTCTGGGAGCTGACCCAAGGCCAACCCTGGCTGGTCAACGCCCTGGCCTACGAGGCCTGCTTCGACATGCGTGCGGGGCGCGACCGCTCCCGACCCATCGGCGGCGACCTGATCGAGCAGGCGAAGGAAAACCTGATCCTGAACCGGGTCACCCATCTGGACCAACTCGCCGACAAGCTGCGCGAGGCGCGGGTGCGCCGCGTCATCGAGCCGATGCTGGCCGGCACCGCCTTGGGTGCGGTGTCGGAGGACGACCGCCAGTATCTGGTCGACCTCGGCCTGCTGCGCCGGGCCAACGGCGGCGGGCTGGTGGTGGCCAATCCGATCTATCGCGAGGTCCTGCCCCGCGCCCTGGCCGGCGGCCCCCAGGATTCGCTGCCCCAGATCAGCCCCACCTGGCTCCATGCCGACGGCAGCCTCAACCCGGACCAACTCCTCGACGCCTTTCTGGCCTTCTGGCGCCAGCACGGCGAGCCACTGCTCGGCAGCGCCCCCTACCACGAGATCGCCCCGCACCTGGTGCTGATGGCCTTCCTGCAGCGGGTGGTCAACGGCGAGGGCACGCTGGAGCGCGAATACGCCATCCAGCGTGGGCGCATGGATCTCTGCCTGCGCTACCGCCACCAGGTCCTCGCCATCGAGCTGAAGGTCTGGCGCGACGGCGAGCCCGACCCGCTGCGCCAGGGCCTGACCCAGCTCGACGGCTACCTGGCGGGCCTCGGTCTGGACGGCGGCTGGCTGGTCATCTTCGATCGGCGCAGCGGCCAGCCACCCCTGGCCGAACGGCTGCAGAGCAGCGCGCAGGTCAGCCCCGGCGGTCGGCGGGTGCAGCTGCTGCGGCTCTAGCGCCTAAGTCAAGGTTCAGAAGCATGCGTGCGCCGATCAGCGCCGGGTCTAAGACCCGGCAAGCACCCGCAGCAGATGGTCGAAATCGATGGGCTTGACCAGGTGCAGGTCAAAGCCTGCGGACTGGGATTGCTTGCGACTCTCGGGCTGTCCGTAGCCGGTGATGGCGATGATCCGCAGCACCTTGTGCCCCAAGCGCTGGCGCAGGGTCCGCGCGACCGCGTAGCCGTCCATACCGGGTAAGCCGATATCCAGCAGCACGACATCGGGATGCATGGTGGTGGCCAGGCTGAGGGCGGACTCGCCGTCGTAGGCCACCAGGACCTCGTAACCTTCGCCGCCCAGCAGCAGCTCGAGGCTGTCGATGGCATCGCGATTGTCGTCGACCACCAAGACCCGCAACCGATCCGCGGCGGGCTGGAGCGCTGCGTCCTCGGTGGGCGCAGGGGGCGGTACCGGTGCAGCATCGGCGAGGCAGGGCAGACGAATGCTGAATTCGCTGCCTTTGCCCGGCCCGTCGCTGCGGACACCAATGGTGCCGCCGTGCATCTCCACCAGGCGCTTGGCCAGCGACAGGCCGATCCCCAAGCCACCCTCGGTGCGCGCAATGCTGCTGTCGACTTGGTAGAACAGGTCGAAGATCGACGCGATCTGGGCCTGATCGAGGCCGCGACCGGAATCACGGACGCGGATCACCACGCCGTCGGCGGTGGCTTCCAGGGTCAGCCAGATCCGCCCGCCTTCATCGGTGAACTTGGCGGCGTTGGTGAGCAGATTGGACACCGCCTGGGTGAGCCTGACCAGATCGCCGTGGATGCGCAGGGGCGTCCGCGGCAGCCGAACATGCAGCCCATGCCGGCGTGCCTCGATGGCCGGGCGACTGGCCTCCAAGGCCCGCGTGACCATATCGGCCACATCCATGGGCGCCGGCCGCAACTCGATGATGCCTCGGCTGATGCGCGAGACATCCAACAGGTCGTCCACCAGGCGTGTGAGGTGCATGGTCTGCCGATCGATGACCTCGAGACACCAGCCCAGATCCGCTTGCGCACCGGTGCGTCGCAGCAGCGCGACGGCATTGGCGATGGGCGCCAGGGGGTTGCGCAGCTCATGGGCGAGCATGGCCAGGAACTCGTTCTTGCGCCAGTCCGCCTCGCGCAGTTGGCGCGCCTGCTCGGCCAGCTTGGCCTCGCTGTGCTTGCGCTCGGAGATGTCGTGGAAGAAGCCGAACACCTGGATGACCTGGTCGCGCTCCAGCATGGGGACATAGGTGACGACACAGTCATAGTGCCCGGTGGGCAGCGTCAGACTGCACTCGAAGGTGGTCGGGGAGCGGGTTTCGTAGGTCCTTGTCAGGTGCGGCAGACACCGCGCATAGACCTCGGGGGGGTGGATCTCGTCATCGCGTCTGCCCAGATAGACGTCCGGCTCGAGCCCGCTGCGGCGCCGGCTCATGGCGTTGACGAAGCGGTAGCGCATACGCTCGTCGTAGATCACCAGTCCGTCCGGCATGTTGTCCACCGCAAGCCGGAAGCTCTCCTCGCTCAGGCGCAGGGCCGCTTCGGCGGCCTCGCGCAGCTGTGCCTGGCTGCGCTGAAGGGCCTCTTCGGCCAGCGTCTGGATGGTGATGTCTTCATGCGCCACCACGGCGCCGGCGCGCGGGCCGCTCAGGGCAAAGACCCGCATCTGGAACCAACGCGCCTCCGATGCCCAGCTGCACGGGTACTGGAGACTGAAGGACCCGGCCTCGCCGCCGAGCACCCGGGCGACCCCCTCCAGGGCCGCATTCGCATCCGCCCAACCCGCACCGGCCGATGCCCGTCGGCAGACCGCCAGATAGTTCACCCCCGGCAGACAGACGGCGTTCCCGCCATTGCGCTCGGCATAGCGCCGCCAGGCCGCGTTGACGGCGGTGATCGTGCCCTCCCCGTCCAGCACCGCGATGTGTGCGCTCAGGGAATCCAGCACGTCCTTCAGCAGGGACTCATTCTCGCGCAGGGCCTCCTCGGCCACCTTGCGCCATTCGATGTCGATGAGCGTGCCGAGCTTGCGGGCGGAATCCAGCTCCTGCGCACGCCAGCGCCGGCTGCGCAATCTGACGATCTCGCCCCAGGCGGCGAACGACTGCCGCGGGCTCATGCGGCCGTCGGCGGCGACATCCATGGCCTTGTCCGGATTGCCGCTCCAGGTCACCTCGCGCAGCTGCTCGCGGCGAAACCACATGAGCTTGATCGACTGCGCCGCTTCCAGCGGAAACAGGGCGATACCGGCGACGGTTGCCGCCAGGTCCACCGTGTTCGGCACATGCTCGCTCAGGCAGTCGGTGGCAAACAGCTCCGACGGGTCATTCGGGTGCACGTTGCTCAGGTGGGCAGCAAGCTCCAGGATGCGCCGGGCCTCCGGCGCCACGCCGCCGCTGACGACCTGCCCACCGCGAATGAAGGCGACGCCGTCGGCACCGATGGCGCCCAATACATTGGCCAGCTCAGGGCCGTCGATCAGTTCCGGCAGCCGTGCGCCCTGGCGCATCAACAGGACGATCCGGTCCCGGCAGGCCTTGAGGTGGGCGCCATAGTGCCGCTCCGCGACCTCTTCGCTCAGCGCGATCTGGGTCGCGACATCCTCCGCCATGCAGCTGGCGACCTCACGCAGCCTTGGGGACAGCGCATGGGGCGTCTGGTGATGACAGGCGACGAGTCCCCAGAGACGCCCGCCCCGGGTCAGCGACAGCGTCAGGGTCGAGGCCACGCCCATGTTGCGGAGATACTCCAGATGCACCGGCGAGACGCTGCGCAGCAGGCTGCGGGACAGGTCCAGCGGCTCACCGCTGCCGGGCCGCTCGGACGGCTGCAGGGTCGAGGGCACGTAGTCGACGTCGCGGATGACGCGATACGGATTGATGGTGAACATGTGCCTGGCCTGCGACGGGATATCCGAGGCCGGGTAGTGCAGCCCCAGGTAGGGCTCCAAGTCCGGCCGGCGGGCCTCGGCGATCACCTCGCCATGCCAGTCCTCGTCAAAGCGATACACCATGACCCGGTCGTAGCCGGTGAGCCGCCGGAACAGGCGGGTGGCGGTGTCGAGCTTGGTGGACAGGTCCGGCTCGCGACGGATCTGGGAGATACCCCGCATCGCCTCCGCGACCATGTCGCTCAGGGTGCCGGGGGCCGTGGGCGCGGCCTCCAACTCCAGCACCAGGATCTCGCCGGATCGATGGACATAGGCGGCGAAGGGCTGGTCGCTGCCCGGCAACTGCCATTCAAAGTCGACGTTGGCATCGGGCTGATGGAGGCATTGCTCATGGGCCTCGCGGACGCGTTCGGCAAGGGCGGGGTCGAGCGCCTCGGCCAACCCTCGACCGAGCAGCCCCTCGGCCGCGATGCCGAGCAGGGGCCGGGCGTTGCGGCTGACCTGCGTGATGCGCAGATCGGCCGGCGCCAATGCGAACAGCACGCCATGGGGCTGGATCGCGCCGGGGATGTGGATCGGCTCGGCCTCGCACTGCTCCAAGTCGGGGAGCTTGGCGGTGGAATCCCTGGATGAGGTCATGTTCGAAACAGCTCCCGCAGTTGTTCCACCACCACTCCGGTGCGCTGGATCTGTTGGTCGATCCCGCGCAGCGCAGCGCCGAGGGCCGCGCCGTCCTGCTGTGTCTTGGCGGCTAGATTTCGCGCCGCAACCGCGTAGCAGGCAATGGTGTTCAACGGCTGCGCCAGCTCGTGCAGCAGCGCCCTCGCGGCCAGGGGCAGGGAGTCATCCTGCTCGGCCTCGGCGGTCGCCGGCGACGGCGCATCCGCAGCCGCGGGCGCCGGATCATCGTGCCGGTGGCGACCCAAACCCGGCGGCTGCCCAAGCCCTTGGGTGGACGCGGCGAGCAAGGCGTCGTGGCGACGCTCGGCCGCTTGCAGTCGCGCCCGCAGCGCGGCGTTCTCCGCCTGAAGGCTCGCGAGCGTGGGGACGTTTGGTGAAGGATGCATGGCGGGGCAGCCCCGTTGGCCGGGTGAATGGGGCGCTCCAGCATAGCGGCTGAACCCGCCAAAGCCAACGCCGCGGGGGAGGCAATGGCGCCGTCCGTGCCCGCCGCTTCTGGTACGCTTGCGGCTCGTCATCTTGGAGCGCGAGCACAACAGCCATGACCGATTTCGTCCCCCGCCGCCGCCTGATCGTCAACGCCCTCTTCCTGCTGCCCGCCGCCTCGCTGCTGGTTGGATGCAGCGGCGCCGGTCGCGCCCAGAAGCGCGCCTATCGTGCCGAGGAGGCCGTCGCCAAAGAGCGTCTGCGGCTGATCGAGGACTACCAGCGCTGTATGCGCAAGGCCGACGGCGACCCCATGCGCGAGGACGGCTGCGAGACCTACCGGCGCTCCGCCGAGGCGCTGAAGTGACCAAGCGGCATCCTCGGGGTCAGGTCGGCGGCAGGTCCTAGGGTCATGATCGCCCCTGCATTACCGGTCGGTCGTCGTACTTGGCGACCCTCGGACTTCATGCTGCTTGCCGGGCTCGCCATCCTGCTCGGCTGCGCCACCCCGCCGAGCGGCGAGTCCGCTACCGCCAACCACTCGACGCTGCCCCTGATGGGGATCGGCTATGGGTGGCCGGCGGGCTTCGGCACCGAGTCCCGCCAAGGCCGGCGCGGTCGTCATCGCGCCCATCTGCGGCCCGATGACCCCAGCCTGATCCTGGGCGTGCTGCAGTTCGAGGATGCCGACACCACGCCGGAGCAGCGGGTGGCGCGCTTCGTTGCCGATCTGGTGGACGGCGGCACGGCGGGGGCGCTGGAGCGCCGCGACATCAACGGCCTGCCCTTTCTACTCCAGCGCAGCAGCGCACCGGACGGGTGGGCCCAGGTGGGCCTGACCCGGCGCAAGGGCCTCAGCCTGCTCGCCTACAGCATCCTCACCTACACCGGAGCAGCGCGGCAGGACGCCGACAACGAACGCCTCGCCGCGGCCTTCTTCGCGGACTTCCGGCCGGTGGAGCAGCCGTGATGTCGGCGTTGTTCAGGAGCAAATGGCGACAGGACCTGAGACGAGTGGCCGCCGCGGGCCTGGTCACGGGCAGCCTGACCATGGGGGCAGCGGTCGCCGTTGCGGAGGAGTCGACCCGTCAGGCCGACGCCGGCGTCTACCGAACATGGCTTGCGCTGCAGCGGCAGGTGGCCCGCAGCGAGGGGCTGATCCGCGATCTGGAAAAGCAGCAGGCGGAGCTGGAACGGCTGCAGCCCGGGCGCGGCGCCTCACCGGACAAGGCCGCAGGCTGGCAGCGCGAGAGCGATGCGGAGCGCGGGCGACTGTCGCGGCTGCGCGACGACCTGGAACGGCTTGAGGCGCAGATGCCCTAGCGCGTCGGATCGAGCGCCCCGCTGGGGATGCGCGCGCCGAGTCCCAATCATTCTAGTGTCTCGGGTAAGAGCAACCACGGAGTCCACAGCATGCCCAGCCTGCGCGAGTCGATGGCCGAGAACGGCTTCGAATCCAACGACAGCTACGACTTTCAGGTCCGCTGCCTGCTCGACAGCCCCAAGGACGGGCTGCGCACCCTCGCCATCGAGGGCGACTGCGAGCGGCGCAAGACCGCGTTTGCCAACGCCCTCGCCCACGCCTTGCCGTTCGAGCACGTCCTCTATCACGACTTCTCCGATGCGGCGCCGATGCCCGAGGTGGTGCTGCCGCCGACCCAGGACGAACTCGGCCGCGAAGAGCCGCCCATCGATCCCCTCGACGACATCGCCAGCCACGCCTGCGCCCTGAGCGAGGGCGATGGCACGATTCTCATCCTCGACCAGCTCCACGTCGCCGACTTCCGCGACCACATCCGCATCCATCGGCTGATCCGCGATCGCCGCTGGCGGGTGCGCGACGCCCCCTACTACGCCAACCCGAAGCACCTGGTGCTGTTCCTGATCAGCGAAGAGCCCCTCTACCACGCGCTGGCCCGCGACAGCTTCCGGGTCTGGATCAGCCGCGCCTCCGAGCGCTACATCGTCTTCCGCCCGGCGGACTTCGACCTGGGCGCCGACGCCTTCCCGCTGTTCGCCGCCATCGAGACCCTGTTCCGCGCCCTGCAGGCCGCCCCCACCCGCGGCGAGCTGGGTCTGATCCTGCACGACCTGCAGCGCCACGTGCACACCGTCGAGGACCTGCGCCACTGCCTGTTCGGCCGCTGCGAGGGCGTCGATCGCCAGACCCTGCACGACCCCGACCACGCCGATGCCCTGGGCGAGGTGATCAGGTGCCTGCACGATTGGCTGGATACCGAGCAGATCGTGCTCGGCGGGGACTGAGGCGATTTCTGACATCTCAACTCGTTGTCGTTGTCGTTGTCGTTGTGTTGTCGTTGTCGTTGTCGTTGTCGTTGTCGTTGTCGTTGTCGTTGTCGTAATCGTTGTCGGATGCTTGATTGCGACAACGACAACGAAATCCTAGTTGTGCTATGGAGTCGTTTAACTTGTTAGTGAACCGTTACATAGCATCTCACTGGTCTTGACGCCCGCCTTCGGCGTCGGGCTGGCGGTCACATAGCTCGTGCTTTGCCGCGAAACTGACGACACCGGCGGCACCTGTGGGAGCGATTTGCAATCGCGACTGCCGCGACGCGGAAGATCGCGACTGCAAGTCGCTCCCACAGCGCCGGTGGCCTCCAGGCCGACACGGATCAGCAGGTGTCCGGCAATCGCCTGAGTCAGAGGGTCGGCCTCCAGGCCGACACGGATCAGTCAACAGTCGCAGCCGACAATCCTGCTCCGCCAGATCGATCTCGGCCACGGCCACGCGCACGGGCTGATCGAGCTTCAGCTCGCCCTTGGCGCGGATCTTGGCCTCCAGCGCCAGCTCGGGGACCATGACGATGGTCCTGCGCTCGCCCTGCTCCACGACGACGCCCTCGCCGCGCCAGCCGGGGTTGCGCTGCAGCCAGACCAGCTTCCAGTGCTGGTTGGACAGGCGCTCGGTGCGGCGCACGGTGATGCCGGACTGGTCGGCCTCGCCGACGTGGGCGCTGACCTGCTGGTCGGTCAGCGGCGTTTCGCCGCGCAGCCGGGCACGGATCTGCTGGTGGACCAAGAGGTCCGCATAGCGGCGCAGCGGGCTGGTGGCGCGGGCGTAGCGGTCGAGGCCCAGACCGAAGTGGGGACCGGGCTCCAGCGCGGTGCGCGTGGGCTTGAACTGGCGGCGGTAGGCGAACATGCCCGATAGGGTCTCGGGCTGATCGACGCGCTCCGGTGCCGGCTGCAGGGCGTGGGGGATGGGCAGGCCCTGCTCGCCGCACCAGGTGGCGGCGGCCTCGCCGGCCATCAGCATCAGGTCGGTGACCATCTCGCGGGCGCGCAGGCGCTCGACGGTTCGGATCAGGATCTCGCCGTCTTGGCAGCGGATGTTGACCTCGGGCAGGTCGATGCGCGCGGAACCGTTGGCCTTGCGCCGCGCGGCAAAGCGCTCGGCCACCGCGGCCAGGGCCGCCAGCGCCGGCTCGTGCAGGCGGCCGTCGGCGGCCTGGTAGCTGACCCGCTCCACCTGCACCCGGGTGCGATGGATCTCGATGTCGCTCAACGCGCCGTCGTCGCCGACCCGAAAGCCGAAGGACAGCGCCGGCGAGATGGGCTGCAGCCCGAGCCCGAGCTGCTCGGTCACCGCCGCCGGCAGCATGTTGACGATGCCCTCGGGCAGGTACAGATTGGCGCCGCGGGCGCGGGCCTCGCGATCCAGCGCATCATCGGGGTGCACCAGCGCGGCCACGTCGGCCACATGCACCCAGACCCGGTCGCCGTCGATGCTCACGGCATCGTCCGGGTCCTGATTGCCCTCGTCGTCGATGGCGTAGGCCGGCAGCGCGGTCAGGTCCAGACGCTCCTCGTCCGCCAGCGCGGGCACCGGCAGGCTCGGGTCGGAGGTGGTCGCGCCGAAGCGGCCGGGGAAGGGGTTGTGGTCCGCCGGCCAGTAGCCGACCCGAGTCAGGAACCGATAGGCATGGGCCGGGGACTGGTCGATGTCCAGCGACTTCAGGATACGGCTGTGCTCGGTCTGGCCGTGGGCCAGGCGCTCGACCTCGATCAGCCGATCGCGGTCGGCATCGATGATGCTCCCGCCGTGCAGCCGCTCCATGAAGGCGACCTGCTCCTGCTCGGCGCGGGACTTGGCCTCGCGCTCGGCACGGTCCTGCTCCACCTGCTCGGGGGTGCGGGTGCGGATCAGACCCGGCGTGCCCTCGAAGTAGAGCCCGTCGGCCACCAGCTCCCAGGCCGCCCAGGCGGTGGCCGGCGTCAGCTCGTCAAACACCAGCTCCGCCAGCTCGGCCAAATTGGTGTCGGCCCCCTCCAGCAGCTCCCAGGCATCGGTGAGGTTGCCCGAGCGCGCGCACCAGGTCCGACAGCCGGTGCAGCGGCCCCGGATGCAGCAGCAGCAGGTCCTTGGGCCGCACCCGCTTGGTCTGCCCCCCTTCGAGCTCGATCTCGATCTTGTCGGCCACGGCGCGCACCCGCGCCGGATGGGTCTTATAGAGGACCAGGGCATCCGCCCGCGGGGCGGCTTCGAACATGGCTTGATGCGTGGACAAGGCGGTGCTGTCTCCGAACGATGTTCCAGACCGGGCGGCCCCGGCGGTCACCCGCCCCGGCATCGGCTATCATAGCCGCGGCCCCCGAAAAACCCTACAGCCTGCCCGACAAGGGCGCGTCTAGCAAGCGAGAAACCCTATGAATGCAGATTGGCGAGCCTTCCTCGAAGCCCGTGGCGCACGCATCGACCCGCAGCACGGCGCCCTGTTCGGCAGCGACGCCGCCCCCGACTGCGCCCTGGTGGACCTCTCCGAACTCGGACTCATCGCCGTCGCCGGGCCCGAGGTCCCTGGACTTCCTCCAAGGCCAGGTGAGCAACGACCTGCGCGAACTCTCCGACGCCCACAGCCAGCTCAGCAGCCACTGCACCGCCAAGGGCCGGATGCTGGCCAACTTCCGCGTCCTGCGCATCGAAGACAGCATCTTTCTGGTGCTGCCCCGCGACCCAGCTACCGGCCCTGCTCAGCGCCTGCGCATGTTCGTGCTGCGCGCCAAGGTCCAGGTCGAAGACGCCAGCGACGCCCTGGTCTGCGCCGGCGTCATCGGCGACTGCGCCGATGACCTGCTGAGCGCCACCTTCGGCAGCCTGCCCGCGGACGCAAACAGCCTCGCCCGCCATCAGGCCATGACGCTGATCCGCGTCGCCGGACCGACCCAGCGCCGACTGCTGATCGGCCCTGCCGAGCAGGTCAAGGCGGTCTGGGAGGCCGCATCGGCGCAGGCCGCCGAGGCCGACCCCGGGCTCTGGGGGCTGCACGACATCCGCGCCGGCATCCCCGTCATCCGCCCCGAGACCAGCGACGCCTTCGTCCCGCAGATGACCAACATGCAGCTCATCGATGGGGTCAGCTTCCACAAGGGCTGCTACACCGGCCAAGAGGTGGTCGCCCGCATGCAATACCTGGGCAAGCTCAAGCGGCGCATGTACCACGCCAGCGTCGAGACCGACACCGCCCCCAGGGCCGGCGACCCGCTGCTCATCACCGGCAGCCGCTCCGAGCAGGCCAGCGACCGCATCGTCGACGCCCGCCAAGTCGCCCCTGGCCGCTGGGAGCTGCTGGTGGTGGTGGAGACCGTCGCCGCCGAGGGCGGCGAGGTCCGCCTCGGCGCCGACGGCCCGGCGCTGACCCTGACCCCGCCCCCCTACGGCTTCCCCGGGCATCCCGGAGGCCGCATGGGTCGGCGGCCCGCTGTCACCGCCGCCCACCACGCCAAGCCAACTCCAGCAGCCCCGGAAGACCGGGCTTTGGGATATCAGGTCACCGACGCCCAGCGCGACGTCCTGCGCCAGACCTCCGCGCGCTCACGGGCGCGCAAGGCGTTGGCCAGGCCGACTTTCCAGGCGCGCCCCGTCCACCCGATCAACAAACCTCGCTTCGATCCGGCCAGGCTCAACGCCCGCGCGCGCAATGCCCGGCCCGGCCTGCGGACCTACCTGGTTGTTCTCCGGGGGTGGCGGGCTCGACCCCGGCTTTGAGCGGGCCGAGCTTCGAACGCATCGCCTGCTACGACATCCTCGACATCTGCGGCGACACCGGCGCCGCCAATCGCCCGGATTGGCGCGCCTGCTGCGGGCCCCAGGGAGTCGTCAGCGCCGTTGTCTGGGCCAAGACCCACCGCGGTGTGGACGTGCTGCACGGCGGCCCGCCTTGCCAGCCGTTCTCGGTGGCCGGCCGGCAGCAGGGCTGCGGCGGCGAAGCGCGACATGTGGCCGCGGTTCGTCCGCGCGATCTATGCCCTGCGTCCCGCCGCTTTCATTGCCGAGAACGTACCGGGGCTCATCCAATCGCGGTTTGCGGAGTATGTGTCCGCATCGATCCTGCAAGCGCTCGCCGACTACCGCATTCGGCGCTTTGTCCTCCGGCCGCGGCCGACCTGGCGATTCCGCAGACCCGCCGCCGCCGTTCTCTTCGTCGGCTTCGCCTCAGCCGAGGCCGCCAAGCGCTTCTGCCCGCCGCCGCCAACCCACGGCCCGGCCGAGCCGGACCTGTTCGCCCTGCCCGCCTGGACCGGCGTGCGTTGAGGAAAAAACCATCGGCTTCGACGAGCCCTGCCCGACACTGCGCTCCGGCTTTACCGGCCCGCGCAAGACCACCGGCGTGATCAACAGCAAGGCATCCCTGGAGCGCTGGACCAAGCAAATCCGCCCCTGGCGTTGCCGCCCCTTGCGACCTGCCCGCCACCGCGCTTTCTATCCCGAGAACGGTCATTTCCGATTGTCGATCCGGGGCCTGCACTGCTTCCAGGATTTCCCGCCGAGCTGGCGTTCTCCGGCGCCGTACTTCTACCAAGTCTTGGGACAGATCAACAACTGGAGCGGCAACGGCCTACCTGTGGCGCGGGCACGGGCGCAGCCGCCGACGAACGAGCCCGCGCATCGCCTGAGCCGTCGGACCTCGACA
>CALOBA010000041.1:0-54302 GCA_942491465.1 uncultured Gammaproteobacteria bacterium | reverse complement strand
GGCCATCCGCGACCATGCCCTGAGCCGGCTGCCCGAGCTGCTCGATCAGCTCGACCGCCAGTGCAGCCGCAACGGCATCAAGGTGCATTGGGCCGAGGACGCCGCAGCGGCCAATCGGATCATCGTCGACATGCTGCACCGGCGCGGCACCCATGCCGTGATCAAGGGCAAGTCCATGGTGACCGAGGAGATCGGCCTGAACGCGGCCCTGGCCCGGGCCTCCATCGAGCCGGTGGAGACGGACCTGGGCGAGCTGATCATCCAGCTCGCCGGGGAGGCGCCGTCGCACATCATCGCACCGGCCGTGCACAAGGACCGCCACGCCATCGCCGCGCTGTTCAAGCAGCATTATCCCGATGCCCCCGACGGCGACGACATCGAGGCGCTCACGGCCCTGGCCCGGCGGGTGCTGCGCGAGCGCTTCAACGCCGCCCCGGTGGGCATCTCCGGCGTCAACTTCGCCGTCGCCGAGACCGGCACCCTGTGCCTGGTGGAGAACGAGGGCAACGGGCGCATGAGCACCACGGCCCCGGACCTGCACATCGCCGTCACCGGCATCGAGAAGGTCATCGCCCGGCTGGATCAGCTACCGCCGCTGCTGACCCTGCTCACCCGCAGCGCCACCGGCCAGCCGGTGACCACCTATGTGAACATGATCAGCGGCCCGCGCCGCACCGGCGAGCACGACGGCCCGCGGGAGGTCCACCTGGTGCTGGTGGACAACGGGCGCTCGCGCATCTATGCCGACCCCCAGCTACGCGCCACCCTGCGCTGCATCCGCTGCGGCGCCTGCATGAACCACTGCCCGGTCTACCACCGCATCGGCGGCCACGGCTACGGCACCGTCTATCCCGGCCCCATCGGCGCCATCCTCGAGCCCCAGCTCCAGGGGCTGGACCGGCAAGGCGACCTGGCCCAGGCCTCCAGCCTGTGCGGGGCCTGCGCCGAGGTCTGCCCGGTGCGCATCCCCATCCCGCGGCTGTTGGAGCGGCTGCGCGCGGAGCAGGTCGAGGATGGGCGCGAGCCCGGCAGATTCTGGCACCTCTGGGCCTTCATTCACGCCCGACCCGGCCTGTATCGGTTCAGCGTCGGCCTGCTGCTCGTCCTCTACCGCTGGAGCGGCCCGTTGCTCACCCGGGCGCTCGCCCCTTGGACCGACAGCCGCCACACCCCCAACCTCCCCCGTCGGGGCCTGCACGGGCTGGCCAAGCGCGAGGGATTCAGCGATGAGGGATGACCGCAACAGCATCCTGGCGCGACTGCGCGCCGCCCGGGCCGCACCGACCCCCGCGCCCGAACTCCCGGTCCGCCGCTATGACTGGGACGCGACCGAGCGCCGCCGCCGCTTCGAGCAGGCGTTGAGCGCCGTGCGTGGCCAGGTCCACCCGGTCGGCGACGACTGGCCGACCCGGCTCGCCGACCTGCTGCGCGAGCGCGGCGCCGACAACCTCTACTACGGCGCCGCCGGCCCGCTGGCCGCCGAGCTGAGCGCGGGCTGGCCCACCAACGGCCCGACGCTGATCGGCGCCGACCAGCCCATCGAGACCAACCGCGACGCCCTGTTCAACCAGGCCGCCGCCGGGCTGACCAGCTGCCGCGCCGGCATCGCCGAAACCGGCTCACTGGTGCTCTGGCCGACCCCGGCGGAGCCGCGGCTGCTGTCGCTGGTGCCGCCGATCCACTGCGCCCTGCTCGACGCGGCGCGCATCGTCTCCACGCTGCACGCGCTGATCGCCGCCGAGGCTTGGTCCGACGGCATGCCCACCAACGCCCTGCTCATCACCGGCCCGTCCAAGTCCGCCGACATTGAGCAGACCCTGACCTACGGCGTGCACGGGCCGCGGGAGCTGATCGTGCTGGTGCGGAGCTGATTCGCGGCGAGAATCTCAAGGACGGACACCGCGTCGAGGGCGCAGCACGCGTCCGACCTGCACGCTCGGTCTTATGCCGCTAACGTCTCGACGTCGAACCCAACCAGCGTGCGCTCCCGACGGCTGAATTCGATGCCTACGAGGTGGATCGGCAGGCCCTCGGCGCGGTATTTGTCGGCGTAGCCCCGGTCCTTGATCTGTTGCAGCGCGGCACCCTCGGGGGCCAGCTCCACCACCTTGAACTCGAACAGCCAGAGCCGTCCGTTGAAGCGCAGGCGAAGATCCAGGCGGCCGTGGCTGCTGGCGTCCTCGCAGGCCAGATCGAGCCCGAGGGTGGCCAGGTGGCTGTAGAAGACGCTGGCGTAGAAGCCCTCGTAGCGATCGATCGGGTTGCCGTCGTGCCATTGGTGGGGGATGGCCGCGAACAGGCTGACGATGTGTTGGCGAAGCGCCTCAAGATCCGCCGCGACCAGGATGTCGTAGAGGCGGCTGACGGCGCGCTCCGCCTGCATGGGATCGCCCATCAGGCCCTTGAGCAGGGCGTCGTTGAGCGCGGATTCCACCTCCAGGTTCGGATAGCCCAGGCTGTACTCCAGGCGCGCGCCGATCCGGCGCGAGCCGGTGAAGGTCAGATAGCCGGTCTGCCACAGCAGGGCCTCGGGGGCCAGATGGTCCACATCGAAGGCGGAGAGCAAGGCCTCCGAGGCCCGCACCCGGGCCAACTCCGGCGTGAAGTACCCGCGCTCGGTGAGCACATCGACCAGAAAGGTCGGCGTGCCGGTCTCGAACCACCAGGGGCGGAATTCGCGGGCATCGAACAGCAGCAGCACGTCGAAGGGGTTGTACACGGCATCCCCGAGCCAGTTGTAGCCGTTGTACCAGGCGCGGATCTGCTCGCGGTCCAGCCCCTCCAGCTCCGGCGCGAAGACCTGGTCGAGGTCCGCCTCGGTATAGCCGCAGAGCGCCGAGTAGCGCGCATCGACGGTGATGTCCTTGAGGTTGTTCAGCCCCGAAAACAGGCTGACCTTGCTGAATTTGGATACCCCCGTGAGGAAGGCAAAGCGGATGTGCGCATCCGAGTCCTTGATCACCGAGTAGAGGTTGCGCAGGCCGTCGCGCATCTGCCGCGCGGTCTCCGGGTCGGTGATGTTGTCCAGGATCGGCTTGTCGTATTCGTCCACCAGCACCACCACGCGCTCGCCGGTCGCGGCATGGGCGCCTGCGGATCAACTCGGCGAAGCAGCCGGCCGATGTCGGCTTGCGTCGCAGCAGGATGCCGAGCCCCTCCTGATTGACTTGCGCAGCAGCTCGCCAGGATGCTTGCCGGTCGAGTTCGCTGCGCGATCCGCGCACCACCCCGCCGCCGAAGCTCAGCCGAATCACCGGAAACCGCCGCGACCAGTCCCAGCCGCGCTCGGCCTCGAGCCCCGCAAACAGCGCCGCATTGCCCTCGAACAGCTCGGCGAGCGTGTCCAGAAACAGCGACTTGCCGAAGCGCCGCGGGCGCGACAGGAAATAGTGCGTGCCCTCGGCGATCAGCCGCAGCGCAAGGCCGGTCTTGTCCACATAGTAGCAATCCCCTTCGCGGATCTTGCGAAAGGTCTGGATGCCGATGGGCAGGGCACGTCGGGTCATGGCGAAGGCTGGGCTCGGCGGTTCGGAAGCGATACACAGGACTCTAGCACGGCTGCGCAGGCCCTTGAGCTCGGGGCTGGGCGAGCAGCGATCGGAGTCCTGCGCCTTCTTGCGCGGCAGCGCTTCGAGCGCCGATCCACCGCCCCCTGCTCGATGCTATATGCTGACCCCAACGATGAGCTGGCGTGTCGATGCCCACTGCTGCTGCCCGCTACGCCCGCTGGGCGCAGCCGGCGAACAGGCTGCTCAAGAGCGATGCCGAACCAGCGATCTAAATGCCGCCAGTTGTTTTCGCCCGCTGGTCCTCGATCCCTATCGCACGTCTGCGCGGGCGTTGCCACTCATGCCGGTTATCAGCGACTCAGGTGACGGGAGGACCTTTTCCATGCCATCTCAAATCAAAGCATCCACCCGAGACTTCGCCGGCGGCCGATTGCGGGTGACGCCGCTGGGCATCGGCATGGCGGCGCTGGGGCGCCCAGGCTACATCAACGTCGGTCACGGTGAGGATTTCAAGGACGGGCACAGCGTCGAGGCGATGCAGCGGCGGGCCTTTGCGGTGCTGGATGCGGCTTGGGAGGCCGGGGTGCGTTACTTCGATGCGGCGCGCTCCTACGGGCGCGGCGAGGCCTTCCTCGGCGCCTGGCTGGCGCAGCGCGACATCCGGCCGGGGGATGCCGTGGTGGCGTCGAAATGGGGCTACACCTATACGGCGGATTGGCAGATCCAGGCCGTCCATCATGAGGTCAAGGACCATTCGTTGGCGGTGCTGCAACGCCAGCGCGAGGAGACGCGGGCGCATCTGGGGGGGCATCTGGCCCTGTATCAGATCCATTCCGCCACCTTCGACAGCGGTGTGCTGGAGAACCTCGCGGTGCATCGGGAGCTTGGCCGGCTCAAGGGCGACGGGGTGCTGATCGGGCTGACGCTGAGCGGGCCGCAGCAGGGGGCGGTGCTGGAGCGCGCGCTTGCGCTGCAGGTGGACGGCGAGCGGTTGTTCGACGCGGTGCAGGCCACTTGGAACCCGCTGGAGCCCTCCGCCGACGGCGCCCTTGCCGCGGCCCATGGGGCGGGGCTTGGGGTGGTGGTCAAGGAGGCCCTGGCCAACGGTCGGCTGACACAGCGCAATGCAGCGCCCGAGCCGGCCGAGCAGCGGCGACTGCTGAACGACTTGGCCTCGCAGCTGGATGCAACCCTGGATGCCGCAGCCCTGGCCGCCGCGCTGGCCCGGCCCTGGGCCGATGTGGTCTTGAGCGGCGCAGCGACAAGGGCGCAGCTCGCGTCCAACCTGCGGGCGCTGGAGGTGCGCTGGGACGCGGATGCGGAAGCGGTGCTGCCGCGGCTTGCCGAGCTGCCGAAGACCTATTGGCGGACCCGCTCCGAGCTTGCCTGGAACTGAGGCTGCCCCGTCGCGACAGCGCAGGCGCTCGTCACGCGGAAGCGACATGCTCGCCCCCTGCTGCCACCCGAATCGCGGCCTTGGGCGGATGCCCGATCGGCCGATGCGCCAGTGCGCCTGCCGCAAGCGCTCGCGACCGCTATCGCGTTGCGACCTGCGCGCCTGGGGTCATGACCCCAGCGTCTCGACGTCGAACCCGACGAGCGTGCGCTCCTGGCGGCTGAATTCGATGCCGACCAAGTGCATCGGCAGGCCCTCGGCGCGGTACTTGTCGGCATAGCCCCGATCCTCGAACAGCTCGGCGAGCGTGTCCAAGAACAGCGACTTGCCGAAGCGCCGGGGGCGCGAGAGAAAGTAGCGCGTGCCCTCGGCAATCAGCCGCAGCGCGAGGCCGGTCTTGTCCACATCGTAGTAATCCCCTTCGCGGATCTTGCGGAAGGTCTGGATGCCGATGGGCAACGCGCGTCCGGTCACGGCGAAGGATGGGCTCGGCAGTTCGGAATCGGTATACAAAAAACTCTAGCGCAGCGCTGCGGAAGTCCCGAGGCCACCGGCGCTGTGGGAGCGACTTGCAGTCGCGATCTTCCGCGTCGCGGCAGTCGCGATTGCAAATCGCTCCCACAGGTGCCGCCGGTCTCGTCAGTTTCGCGGCAAAGCACTAGCGCGGCTGATTGGCGACCCGCGGCAAGCAGGCTGGGGGCGATGTCGAGACGCCTAGGCGCCTATCCGCCCGAAGCCCCAGGAGAAGGGCTGGCGGAAGGCCTCATGGCCGCCGACGCGCACGCCGTGGAACATGGTCTCGGCCATGGCGGTGGCGCCCAGCAGCCGCGCGACATCGATCATCAACTCCGCGTCGGCCACCAGGCGCTCGACGTCTTCGCCGGGGTAGCCGGCCCAGTATTTGAGGTCGTGCAGGAAGCAGGCCGGATAGATGCTGGTGCCGTTCCAGTCGTCGACCCAGCCGGTGCAGCCGTCGCTGGCGAAGGGGCGTGCCGGCGGGTCGCGCTCGATCTTGCGCCACAGGGCGTGCAGGCCGTAGTGCTCGCAGATGGCGCGGATGCGCGCCGGAGGGACGATCTCGTCGTGGGCGGGGAGTTCGATGCCGGGAGGCATGGCATCAGTCCTCCGGCTCGGCCCAATCGCCGGCCTCGCCGCCGCCGGACAAGGCCCGCTGGGCACGGTAGATGGCCGAGGAGTCCAGATCGGCCAGGCCCTGGCCCACCAGGGCGTTCAGATATTGGGCGATCTGCGCGGCCCCGGGCAGGGCGATGCCGAGTTCAAAGGCGGCCTCTTGGACGATGCGCATGTCCTTTTGGTGCAGGCCGGTCTTGAAGCCCGGGGCGTAGTCGCCTTCGAGCATGCGCCGGCCGTGAACTTCGAGGATGCGGCTGTTGGCAAAGCCGCCCATCAGCGCCTCGCGGACCCGGGCCGGGTCGACGCCGGCGGACTCGGCCAGAACGAAGGCCTCGCCGACGCCGGCGATGGTGTGGCCGACGACGATCTGATTGCAGGCCTTGCAGACCTGGCCGGCGCCGCTGTCGCCGACGTGGACGACGTTGCCGCCGAGCACGTCGAGCAATGGCCGGGCCCGCGCGAAGGCCGCATCCGGCCCGCCGACCATGATCGACAGGGTGCCGTCGATGGCGCCCCGCTCGCCGCCGGAGACCGGGGCGTCGAGCAGGGTGGCGCCGTGCTCGGCCAGGCGCTCGGCGATGCGCCGGGTGGCCGACGGCGAGATGGTGCTCATGTCGATGGCCAGGCCGCCGGCGCCGATGCCGTCGACGACGCCGTCGGCGCCGAGCATGACCTGCTCCACGTCGGCCGTGTCGGCGACCATGGTGAACAGGATGCCGGCGCGGCGCGCGACCTCCGCCGGGCTGGCGCAGGCCTCGGCGCCGGCGTCGATCAGGGGCCGCATGGATTCCGGCCGGCGGGCATGCACGAGCAGGCGATGCCCGGCGCGGATCAGGTTCAATGCCATGGGCCGGCCCATGATGCCGAGGCCGATAAAGCCGATGCTGTCGTTCATCAGTCTTGCGCGAGAAACCCCGGCGTTCAGGACGGGGAGGGATAGCGTCATCACGCCGTCCCGCTCGCAACCTCCTTAGTCGTTGGGTGGAAGGAATCGCCATAGCCGTCGGCGCATTGCAGCAGGTGACAGCAGCGATGCAAAAGACAAGACCCCGCTTCCCTTTACGAACTGACCGCGTTTCATGCAACGTCCAACAATATTCCTTTTGTATGCGCAGGCGGATGATTGCCTATTTGATCATCCTGCGAGACCAGCTGATAGGCGTCGGCAATATTCTCTTCGAGTTCTTGAAGTGTTTCGCCTTGGCTGAAGACCCCCGAAAATTCCTTCAGTTTTCCAACGAATCAACCATCGTCTTCCCAAAACTCAAGGGTAAACTCGTGCTTCATCAGAAATGCCTCTTGGAGGTCGCTGAGTTCGAAGCCCAACGTCAACCGCAGCCCCGAAGGGGAAGAGTCGTCCATGACACTTTACGGCGGAATTGACCTACATTCAAACAACAGCGTCGTGGCCTTGTCGGACCAGGCCGATCGCCTCGTCTACCGCAAGGGGTTGCCCAACGACGTGCAGAACCTGTTCTCGCGCAACCGCGGGCGCTCGATCAGCGCCAACGCGGCACGGCGCCTGACCCCGGAGTCGGTCGCCGAGCTGGTCGCCGACCCCAACCTGGCCCTGGCGATTCAGAGCACGGTGCTCGCCATGCACGGCCAGCAGGCGGTCGTCGACCTGCTCGAGCGCGAAGCCTGGCGTTAGACCAAGGAGACGCAGCGCTTGCGGGCACTGCCGTGCACCACTTGGACCTTGGCGGGGCACCGATGATTTTCTGGGGCTCCCCGGCCTTTGGCCGCATTGAGCGGCGCTCGGCTGACGGAGCGACCGCGTAGGCCGGATAAACGATAGCGCATCCGCCGTTTCCCCTGCTGCCGGTGGATGCGCTGCTTCTGTCCGCCATGCAGCGGAGAAATGAACTATTGGCGCGGGACGGGGGTTGCGCCGTCCTGGCGGTCGCGGCTGGAAGCCGCTCCCACAGGGCTGCGCCCTTGGCCGATGTGGGAGCGGCTTCCAGCCGCGATGCCGCGTCGCTGAGGACGCGCACCGTCCCAGGCGCTTAGGCGATTTCTGTCAAAACTCATACCAGCTGACTTGTCTTGACGCCCGCCTTCGTTGTCGCACCGGCAGTCACATAGCCTGGCTATGCTCGTGGCGATGCTCCTAGAAGGCGAACCTCAATCCGGCGTCATCTGGTACGAGATTTTCCGGCAATCGCCTTAGTCTGCGCCCTCGCCTACGCATCGCCCCAAGGGGTTCAATGTGCTGGCGCCGACCATCAGGCCGAGGGCCTCGCCGTCGTCCTGGCCGGTCTGCCAGAAGCTCGCCGCGTCCGGCTGTGGGACGGTTGCCGCGGTATCCAACGCGGGCCCGCCCAGGTAGGGCGGGATGCAGACGCAGCCCAGGTCGAAGCTCGCGCCAGAGCCGTCGGTGCCGGGCGGGGTCAGCAGTGCCGCAACCACGCCGCCGGTGGCGTTCGGGTCGCTGGCGCACAGACCATAGGGCAGCGTCGGCGGCGCCTGGCAGGATAGGAACCCCTGGGCTTGGCCGCCCTGGGTGTCGCCGATGGGGTAGACCGAGAGCAGTACGTCGGCGGCGGGATCGCAGCTGGTGAGATCCAATGCCTGGGGGCCGTTTTCGAAATTGACCGTTTCGAGCACCTCGGGGTCCGCGGCACTGGGCGCCTGATAGCCGGATACCTCAAGCGCGCCGGTGGTCGCGTTGTAGCCGATCTGTGTCGAGTCCGGTTCGATCAGGCCATCGGCGTTCCCGTCGGGCACCGGCACCAGCAGTTGCAGCACAGGTGCGGTGGCCGGGGCCGGGAAGCTGCCTCCGCCGCCGAGCGCGATCTGGTGCCAACAGCTCAGGGCGCCGGTCGCGCCCGACCCGTCGGTGCTCCTGGGGTCTGGCGTCAGGGTCACGGATACCTGGGCATTCGCTGCGCAGTCGGTCATGTCCAGGCTCTGCGTGCCAGCAGGCCACTTGAGTGATTGAAGGCGGTATTCACGGCGGCCACGCTGGTCTCCGCGGAGCCGCTGGTGTCGATGAGCTGGGTTGGCGGCGAGAACGCCGCACCGGTGGGATTGCTGACCTGCAGGTAACCGGCGCTGTCCAGCGCCACATCGGCACCGGTGAGGATCGCATCCCAGATGCTCAGTTGGGTCTCGCTCTGGGAATTGGGATAGGTGCTAAGCACATTGGTATAGGCCGGCGCGGCGGGTGCCTGGCCGCCGTTGTTGTCGGTCCCGTCGCAGAGGCCGCTGAACAGGTTGTCGGCCAGGCTGACATCGGTGCAGAGGCTATCGCTTTGGATCGAATAGTTCGACCAAAGCGGTGAGGGGCCGTCGGTGGCGAGCCCGAGCACATTGCCGATCTCGGCCTGCACGAAGCTGTTGGCAAGCAGCATGCCCAGGAGATTGCCGGCGGAATAGCTCTGGTTGACCACCGGCGGGGCTGTTGCGGCCACCGGCGGGGCTGTTGCGGCCACCGGCGGCGGCTGGCTTAGCGTGGTAGTGAAGTGGGCATTGATGGCAGTGGTCGCCATCGGCATCAGCGCGCCACCGGCCGCGGTTGCGGTGCCGGTTGCGGCGACAGTCGCGCCCATCACCGCCAGGTCCGCCTCCGGGCCGGCCAGCATTCCGATGCCGGCGGTCAGAGCATCGGTGGTGGTCTCAACCAAACCGTCGAAGACCTTGCCCCAGATCGAGGTGTGGGTAATCGGCTGATCGGCCGCGGTTTGCAAGGTCTGCGCGACCGTGGCCGCGCCTGAGTAACGGTTCACTAACAACTAAAACGACTTACCTGATGTGATTTCTCCGGCAGGGGCTCCAGACTGTTGAAATTCTTGTTTGTTTTTGCGAGCATCCGTGCCACCCTTTGGTTGGAGCGCATGTTGGCATGAACGAATTTCCAGGTTACGACGCAGACCATGAGGAGGCGATGCGCGTGTACTGCCGGTCGTTGCCGGAAGATGATCGGCGCCGTTATGCCGCAGTCGAGTCGTTGAAGATCGGTTATGGCGGCATCGCCTATGTCGCCCGGGTGCTCGGAATGAGTCGTCGTACGATCCACACCGGGATACGGGAACTCAAGCAGATGGGCGACGACGATCCGGATGATCCGAAACGCCCGAGCGGGGACGCCGGGCGAGTACGCCGGCGCGGGGGCGGTCGACCGCCGATCACCGAGCGCAATCCGCTGTTGAAGTCCGTTCTGCAAGAGGTTCTCGACGTGCACAGCGCCGGCAGTCCAACCGATGAGCGCGTGCGCTGGACAGATCTCAAGCCATTGCAATTGGCGCAGCGGCTGCTCGAGCACGGCATTGAGGTCAGTCGCAATACCGCCGCCGACTTGCTCGATCGGGCCGGCTTTCGTCGCCGGGCGCTGTGCAAGCAGTTGATCACTGGGCAGGTCGACCCGCACGAGCGTGACCGACAGTTTCGCCACATTGCCGCCTTGCGCCGCTTGGCATGCCGACGCGGTATCCCCGTGCTGTCCATCGACACGAAGAAAAAGGAACCGCTCGGCACCTTGCACCGCCCCGGGCAGTGCTACAGCACCGCCCCACAGGCAGTGTACGACCACGATTCAGCCACCTCGCCGAAGGCCGCCTGGTGCCTCACGGCGTCTACGATGTGCATGCGAACGTAGGGTTCATCACCCTGGGCACCTCGCGGGAAAACAGCGCCTTCGTTTGCGACGCCATCGCCTTGTCTTGGGAGGTTCTCTTCAGTGCAATGTACCCCGGTGCCACCGAGGCGATCCTGCTGTGCGACTGCGGCGGAGCCAACGCGGCCCGCTCCCTGCGTTTCAAGGAGGACATGATCGAGCTCACCCGGCATCTCGGATTGCGTGTGCGTATCGCGCACTATCACCTCGAAGTGGAATCCGATCGAACACCGTCTCTTCAGCCAGGTCGAGCGTGCATGGAGCGGCGTGATGCTCGATTCTCCCAAGACCGCTCTGGAAACGGTTGAGAATGTCCGCACGCAAACCGGTCTACGTGTCACCGCGCGCATTCTTGATAAGACATATGAGATCGGTCGCAAATGCTCCGACACGTTCCGCGATATCAAGGACCGATTCATTCGTCATGATGAGGTTCTCGGGCAGTGGAACTACGTGATTGACGCGAACGGGTTCTCTTGATAAGTCGTTTAACTTATTTCTGAACCTTTACTGAGCGTGCGAGTCAGTCCCAATCAAACCGAAAGTGCTTGTGCTCGCGCTGCCGATTGACCGCCTCCCCCTCCACCTGAAAGGTCACCTCCACCAGCGTATCGACCTCGTGGGGCATCAGTGTCGACGGGTCGGTAACCAGCTCGATGCGATGCACCCGCCGTGCAAGCTTGATGTCCTCCACGCTCAGGTCCCCGATCGACTGGCCTGAGCGCTCGCCCATGGCAGCGATCATCTGGTGGATCGCCTCGGCAAAGGCCGGTCCCTCCGCCGTGACCTCAAGCCGCAGCCGCCGGGCACCGGGGTACTCCAACACCGGTCCCAGATCCTCGTAAAACCCCGTCGCCGGTATCTCGGCGCCCATGGAGCGGGACCGGGCCTGGAACTCCCGCCGCTCTCCGCTCGCAAGCACCGGCTGACCCACCCAGGTCCCGACCCAGGCATTCCAATCTTCGGTCGCCTTCGATGTCATCTGCCGGCGCACCGTCGGGTCCTTGAGCACTGCGCGCAGCTTCTCCCGCGTGACCTGGGGTGGATCTTCGGGGATATGGGTGATGATCGTCTCCAGCAGCGCATCGAGGTTCAGAAACCGGGTCAGCTTGCCGTCGCTGCCGACCAGGAACGACGGCAGCGCCCGAGTCACGGCCGCTACCGCCGGCGGCAGCGCGGCCTGGGCCCGGGCTGAGGAGAGGTCCTGGCCGTTCATCGACATCAGCTTCACATCCTCGTAGTCGACACGGTATTCGCCGGTGCCGGTGTCGCTGATCTTCAGCGTAAACGCCATGCGCGCCTGCTGGCCCTTGCGCTCCACATCGGCGATGACCTCGGCCGCGCCGGGTGCCGGCCAGCGGAAGACCAGACTGTCGGCGAAGGCCGGACCGAGCCCGCCGATGAGCAGCAGGCCGGCCAGCAGGCTGCGGGCGGGTAGGCGTGAACGGATGGTCCGCTGCCGGGACTGACGTCGGGGCAGTACGGGGTGCGGGATGCTATGCATGTGTTGTGGCTCCTGATCGCCGTTGGCCGCGTCGCTGTGCGATGGTGGAAACGGCAGCATACCGCTGTTTGGCGAAGGACAAATCAGCCGTGATCACCAGATTCGCTGACTGCCGCCGCCCACCCAGCTACAGATGGTCCGGCCGACGGTGGAGCGGAATCTGGACCTGTTGGAGCAGACCTTCGTCATCTTCCGCCTGCCCTCGTTCAACGCCAACCCGCGCAAGGAGATCGCCACGGGCCGCAAGCTGTTCTATTTGAAATGCTGGGTTTCGCAAGCTCAACCCAGCCTACGAACTCGATGCGCACATCGCTGGTGCGCAGATCGCCGGAGGAGATGATCAGAGAGGTCCTCACCCAGATCTTTTCCGTACGCTGATGGAGGCAACCGCCATGGATACCCAGCTTGTCTCCTTGTGCTGCACCAGGCTCCCTCGGCGCTTGGGGGTCCGTTCCCGTTTCGACTGGCGCAGCCGCTTACTGCCGGCAGTGCTGCTCGCGTCCATGCTCGGCGGTTGTGCCGTCGGCAACACCTACGAGTATCGGCTCCCGAGGCTGCCCCTGTCGGTACAGGGCAACAGCGCCATCGGCTTGGCCGTCACCGACCAGCGCCCTTACATCCTCGACGGCGACAAAGACCCGAATTTCGTGGGTCTGCAGCGCGGAGGCTACGGCAATCCGTTCGATGTCACGACGGCGAGCGGCCGGCCCATGGCCGAGGACATGGCCTTATCATCGCGCCAGATGGCGAGGTCGTCGCCCGGAATGCCGTTCGCGGCTCCGATGCCATCGGCGGCGGCATGCCGCGGGCGATCGGGGCGCTGGCCCAGCAGGCCTTCGAGAGCAAGATCGGCCAGCTGTTCTACCCGCCGGACATTCGCTCCGCCTTGGCCGACCCGAGGTAGCCGGGCACGCCGCCCCCGCCGCCCCCGGACACCGGCGGCCTCACCTCACCTTGGCGCGCGTCAGCCGAAGACGTGCGCCTTCTGCTGGGCGATGGCGCGGGCGTCGTAAATGGCCTCGCGGGGTGGCCGGGGCCAGATGCCATCGCGGGCGAGGGTATTGATGCCGAAGCCGGGGCGGTCATCGGCGGGCTCCAGCGAGCCATCCTGTTTGACCAGAAACAGGCCCTCGGTACCAGCGACATCGGAGCGCACGACGATCCGGGCAACGGCGGATTCCTCACCGTAGTCGACCTCGTAGAGGTAGGTATGTCCGCGCTTTCGCAGTTGGTATGGCATGAGATCTCCATCCGGTGTTGATTGTGCTTGTAACCGTTCCGTAACAAATTATGGTCGATCCGTTGACAATCAGCAACCCCGCTGCCAGGCGGCAAAGTTTCTCCACCAGCGTGGGGTGATAGAAGATTCCGTTCGCCTGCATCTGCGTGACCGCGGCGTGAAACGAAGGGATCAATCCCTGTTCCTTCGCCATCAGCAATACGCCGAGCGTCCCGACCACTTTCAGCCCAAGCAATCAAGTCACCCGATCCCCGAGAGTGCGATCAGCGGGGTGGTATTGCAGAAGATCACGACGGATCGTCCAGCAACGATGTTTCCCGCGCCAAATCATCGGCGCTGTCTTCCAACAGCACTGCCCCGGACTCCATCGCCCGCATCAGGAAGGAGACGCGGGGAATCCCGAGCCAGGTCGCGGCCGTGCGGATGGATAGACTGCAGCGAAACCCATCCGGGGAGCGCCTAAGTCGCTGATCCCCGCCACAGGGCATGGAACCTACAGCTTCCAGTGCACCGTCGGTACGAACACCCGCAGACCCTGGACCATCTCGCCGGCCAGGTGGAGATCGACTTCCGTCTGCGTCGGCGTGCGCGACGAACGCAACCCCGTCATCGTGACCGAGGCGAAACGCGGCCCCTTCGACAGAATCGCCTGCGCACTGATCTGCGACACGCCGCCGAACACCCGGCCTTGCCGCAACCCCGCGGCTTGGCTACGCTCCCCACCTTGAGACACAGGGCGTTTTCCCAACCAAGCAACTCGGATATGGATCGATGGCAAAGTTCCTGAACACCAGCGCAACCAACTACTACCTCGAAGAACTGATCAAGGCCACCGCCGAGCGACTGATCATCATCAGCCCCTTCCTGAAGTTCAACGACCGCATCCGCGAACTGCTGGAAGACAAGGACCGCCAAAAGATCGACGTCCGCATCGTCTACGGCAAGAGCAAACAACGTCGCGTCCGAAGTGTTGGTGGTCCGGCCCTAATTGCAAGAACCTCAGCTAAACCCGCAAACGCCTCCTCCCAAAACTCACCTCCGGCGAGGTGGACGTATTCAAACTGACCATCTAGGTCGAAAAGGAAGCCGCATGAGCGAAACCGTCTTTAAGCAGGTCAACTACAACCTCGGCGACCTGACGAGCTATGTAGAGCTAGGCGAGATCGGCCTACCCGACATCCAGCGCCCCTTCGTCTGGAAGAACGCCAAGGTCCGCGATCTCTTCGACTCCATGTATCAGGGTTATCCGGTGGGCTATCTGCTGCTGTGGCAGAACGCCTATGACGAGGACGTCAAGGTCATCGGCACGGACAGCAAGCAGAAGCCGCCGCGCCTGCTGATTGTCGATGGCCAGCAGCGCCTGACTTCGCTCTATGCCATTGTCAAGGGCATCCCGGTGGTGCGCGAGAACTACGACGCCGAGACCATCGAGATCGCCTTCAACCCACTACAGGAAAAATTCGCGGTGGCGGACGCGGCCATTCGGCGGGACAAGGCGTACATCACGAACATCTCCAAGGTTTGGTCGGGCAGTAGCCTTTTCGGCCTGCTGAAGGATTACCTGGCGGGGCTGGAGTCCGCACGGGAGGTGTCCGAGGCCGAGCAGGCGCAGATCGAGAAGGCCCTCACCAAGCTCCACGGCCTGCTGAGCTTTCCCTTCACGGCCTTGGAGCTGGCCGCCCATATCAGCGAGGAGCAGGTGGGCGATGTCTTCGTGCGCATCAACAGCAAGGGGACGCCGCTGAATCAGGCGGACTTCATCCTGACCCTGATGTCGGTGTTCTGGGACGAGGGCCGCACCGAGCTCGAGCGATTCTGCAAGGAGGCGCGCACCCCGTCAGCCGGCAAGCCGTCGCCCTTCAACCACTTCATCCACCCGGACCCGAACCAGTTGTTGCGGGTTAGTGTGGGCGTCGGATTCAAGCGCGGGCGGCTCAAGTCCGTCTACTCCATCCTGCGCGGCAAGGACCTGGAGACCGAGAGCTTCAGCACCGAGCGACGGGACGCCCAGTTCGCAGTGCTGAAGCAGGCGCAGCAGCGGGCGCTGAACTTGCAATACTGGCACGACTTCCTCAAGGCGTTGCTAGCGGCGGGCTTCCGCTCGAGCAAGCTGATCAGCTCGCAGAACAATCTACTGTTCGCCTACATCCTGTATCTGCTGGGGCGCACCGAGTATGGAGTGGATGCGTTCACGCTGCGCCGTCTGATTGCCCGCTGGTTCTTCATGTCCGCCATCACCGGGCGCTACACCGGGTCGCCGGAGTCCCAGATGGAGTTCGATTTGGCCCGGTTCCGGGCGCTGGAGGGGCCGGAGCAGTTCCTCGCCGTGCTGGCCGAGATCTGCGACGCGACCCTGACCCAGGACTTTTGGAACATCACCCTGCCGACGGAGCTGGCCACCTCGGCGGCTCGCAGCCCGTCCATGTTTGCCTATTTTGCCGCCCTGAACCTGCTCGATGCTCGGGTGCTGTTCTCGGACCGCAAGGTCAGCGAGCTGATGGACCCGGTCACGACCGCCAACAAGGCGTCGCTGGAGCGGCATCACCTATTCCCCAAGGCTTATCTGAAGATGCTGGGCGTCACCGATACCCGCGAGACGAACCAGATTGCCAACTTCGCCATGGTGGAGTGGGGCGACAACGTCAAGATCAGCGACACCGCGCCCGCGGACTACGTGCCGGTGCTGATGGAGCGCTTCAGCGGCAAGGAGTTGGAGCGCATGTATTACTGGCACGCGCTCCCGGATGACTGGCAGAACCTGGCCTACGCCGATTTCCTGCGCCAGCGCCGCGAGCTGATGGCCAAGGTAATTCGGGACGCCTACCAGCGTCTGGCGGGTACTCCTTCGCAGGCCCAGCCCACGGCCATGCCGGTGGCGGACCTGGTGGACCAGGGCGAGACCACTACGATGGAGTTCAAGTCCACCCTGCGCACCAACCTGCATACTGGCGAGAAGGACCCGCGCATGGAGCTGGCGGTGCTCAAGACCCTTGCCGCCTTCGTCAATGCCAGCGGCGGCACCCTGGTGATCGGCATCGCCGACGATGGCGAGCCCGTGGGCATCGAGGCGGACCAGTTCGCCAGCGAGGACAAGATGTACCTACATCTGGTGAACCTCATCAAGGACCGCATGGGCGCGGCGCACATGATGTATCTGCACCCGCGGTTCGACGACTACGACGGCACGCGGGTGTTGGCGGTGGAATGCCTGCGCGGCAAGTCGCCGGTGTTCGTCAAAGACGGCAAGCTGGAGCGGTTCTATATTCGCACCGGGGCGGCGACGACGGAGCTGACCGCCAGCCAGACCCAGGAGTTCGTTAAGCAGCGGTTTGGGGGCTGAATACCACATGGAGAGACGAGAAGCGGAATCGTTGTTGCGAACGGCCATAGGCAGTCCTGCCGGCAGGTTCCGTCATGGCCAGTGGGAAGCCATTGATGCCTTGGTGAACCGTCGGCAGAAACTGATGGTGGTGCAGCGCACGGGCTGGGGCAAGAGCTCGGTCTATTTCATCAGCACCCGGATTTTGCGTGATGGGGGCGCAGGTCCCACAGTGATCGTCTCGCCGTTGCTTGCGCTGATGCGGAACCAGATCGAGGCGGCACAGCGACTGGGCATCCGCGCCGCGACGATCAATTCCACCAACCAGGCGGACTGGCCGCAGGTTCAACGGCAAATCCTGTCGGACCAGATCGACGCCATTCTGATTTCGCCGGAGCGATTGTCCAACGAGTCCTTTGTGGATCAGGTTCTGCTGCCGATAGCGGGCAGGATCGGTCTGTTGGTGGTGGATGAGGCGCACTGCATCTCAGACTGGGGGCACGATTTCCGGCCGGACTATCGGCGCCTGGTGAACGTGCTGAGGCAACTGCCTCCGAACATGCCGCTGCTCGGCACCACGGCCACCGCGAACAATCGCGTGATCGAGGACGTCCAGTCGCAGCTCGGGGACATCCGTATCCAGCGCGGTACGCTGATGCGAGACAGCCTTGTCCTCCAAACTCTGCGCCTGCGGGACCAGGCATCACGTCTGGCGTGGCTCGCGCAACACATTCCTGAGCTGCCGGGGACCGGCATCGCATATGTGCTGACGGTGCGGGACGCCGAGCAGGTTGCCGACTGGCTCCGATCTAGGGGGATCGAAACACGGGCCTATTATGGCAGTGTCGAGCACTCGGACTTTCCAGACAGCAACAGCTATCGGCAACACCTTGAGGGCCTACTGCTCCACAATGAGATCAAGGTGTTGGTTGCAACAACGGCACTGGGTATGGGCTACGACAAACCGGATCTCGGGTTTGTCATCCACTACCAGGCGCCGGGTTCGGTCGTCCATTACTACCAGCAGGTAGGCCGCGCCGGTCGCGCGATCGACAGAGCTTACGGTGTGCTGCTGGCGGGCAAGGAAGACGAGGACATCCATGAATTTTTCCGGCGCAGCGCGTTCCCGGATGAGCGGGATGTCAACGCGATACTCAACGTACTGGCGGCCAGTGACGGTTTGTCGCTACCGCAGATTCAGGCCGAGTTAAATCTCCGGCATGGTCAGATCGAGAAGGTGCTGAAGGTGTTGAGCGTCGAGTCGCCAGCGCCGCTGATCAAGCAAGGGACTCGGTGGTATCGCACGCCGGTCCCCTACATGATGGACCATGAGCGCATTCGTCGTCTTACCGAGCAGCGGGAAGGTGAGTGGCAGGATATTCTGGCTTATATCGACAGCCGAACCTGCCTGATGGCGTTCCTGAGAAATGCGCTGGACGACCCTGAAGCGACCGAGTGCGGCAAGTGTGCGGTATGTCGAGGCGAACCGGCTTTAGGGACTGCTGTGGATCGTGGACTGGCAATAGAGGCTGCTCGCTTTCTTCGCCATACGGAGATCGTCTTCAAGTCGAAGAAGCAAGTGGCTGCCGGGGCATTCGAGGAATACGGTTTCCGGGGCAATTTGACGAGGGACCTGCAGGCAGAGGAGGGACGCATCTTGTCCCGCTGGGGCGATGCCGGTTGGGGCGTATTGGTCGCGGACGACAAACATGCCGGACAGTTCCGAGACGAGTTGGTGGAGGCGATGGCCGAGATGGTCCGCGAGCGGTGGCAGCTCGCCCCGAGTCCAGGTTGGATAACCTGCGTCCCGTCGCGAAACCACCCGACCCTGGTTCCCGATCTTGCCCGCAGGCTCGCTGCTCGTTTGGGTCTGCCTTTTGTAGATACGATCAGCAAGGTTCGCGATAACGAGCCGCAAAAGATGCAGCAGAACCGTTTCCATCAATGCCGGAATCTTGACGGAGTATTCCGGGTGACGGCAGAGATTCCTTCGGGTCCTGTGCTGCTGGTGGACGACGTGATTGATTCTGGTTGGACGGTGACAGTGCTGGCCGCGTTGTTGCGGCGGGCCGGCAGCGGGCCGGTGTTTCCTGTCGCGCTGGCCTCCACGAGAAGTGGTGACTGAATGACGGTTTCCGAGACAGCACAAGCCGTTCTGCTTCTGACGGCCCATTTCAAGAACGCCGACTCGGGCGCAGCCAAGCCGCTAGCCCCGAAGGAGTATGGGCGGTTCGCCGAGTGGCTCAACCAGCGGTCGTTGACGCCAGCACATCTTCTGCGTGGCAATCCGAAAGACCTGCTGGACGGGTGGCGCGACAAGGCGGTTTCGATTGAACGGGTCAATGCGCTGCTCGACCGAGGGTCCGCCTTGGCGATTTCGATGGAAAAATGGCTGAGGTCCGGTTTGTGGGTGATGACCCGCTCCGATCTCGATTATCCAAGAAGACTCAAGCAGCGCCTCAGGGCAGATTCGCCCGCGATATTGTTCGGCTGTGGTAACCGGACGTTATTGAATCATGGCGGGTTGGCCGTGGTGGGTTCGCGCAAGGTAAGGGATACGGATCTGGCGTACAGCAACCAGCTGGGTGCGCTCGCTTCGGCGGCTGGGATTTCTATCGTTTCCGGTGGTGCGCGAGGTGTAGACGAGACAGCGATGCTCGGCGCGCTTGGGGCGGAAGGAACCGCTGTGGGAGTTTTGGCCGATAGCCTGCTGCGTGCATGTATGGGTGCGAAGTACCGCAAGTACCTGCTAGAGAGCAACTTGGTGTTGGTCTCGCCGTTCAATCCGGAAGCGGGATTCAACGCGGGCAACGCCATGCAGCGAAACAAGTACATCTACTGCCTGGCAGATGCGGCATTAGCCGTTCACTCGGGCATGAAAGGCGGTACGTGGACGGGCGCGCACGAAGCCTTGAAGAAGGGATGGGTGCATTTGTGGGTTAAGCCGACGGATGACCCCGATGCAGGTAATGCGGCGCTGATCGCCGCAGGAGCGTCGGAGGCGCCCGCCAGTATTGACGGCGTTGAGGTAATCGCGTTCTTCAAGGCGAATCCGGAAAAGCGGAAGGTTTACCGGGAACTGTCCGATCAGGAGGCGACGGTCGAAGAGCCAGAGCTTCCCGCTCAGCCCGCTGTAGAGGCTGAGATTGGGAGCCGATCGCAGACCCAGGACGTGCCGGAACAGGTGGTCAATGACAGAGGATCAGGGACCGAGCCTAACGCGGCGCCCAGCAGCAGCGAATCACAGACCTTGGAGTTGTCGGAGGTCACCTTCTTTGAGCTGTTCGTCGTCAAGGCTAAGGGACTTTGCGGCGATGAGCCCCGCACCACCGATGAACTGGTTGAGGCACTCGCGATTAACAAGACGCAGGTGAACGCCTGGCTCAAACAGGCTGTTGACAAAGGAGAGCTGAAAAAGCTCGCTAAGCCCGTGCGATATGAGGCGCGTAGCAGCAAGCAGGGAGCCTTGGCACTGAAGTAACAACGATGGGGTATGGGGGCAGAGCATCCGGAGACAGACCACGACAGCGCCCGTCTGACCCGATACGCGGAGTCTTTTTCAAGCTGTCTCGATTCGTCGGTATTCGAGATACTCGCGAATTTTGCTTACGAGGTTCTTGGATGTCTGACGTGAACATCGACTATTACCAGCACAACGCAGGGACCTTCTTCGCGGATACTGTCCAAGTCGACATGGCCCCGCTCTACGGTCGCTTCCTGCCGCTGTTGCCAGAGCAGGCGCGCATCCTCGACGCCGGCTGCGGGTCCGGCCGCGACGCCGGAGCATTCGCGAAGCTCGGCCACGGCGTCATCGCGTTCGACGCCTCCCCGGCCCTCGTCGCACTGGCCGAGGACCACCTCGGCCAGCCGGTGCAAAGACTGCGCCTACAGGACATCACCTGGCAGGATGAGTTCGACGGCATCTGGGCCTGCGCCAGCCTGCTGCATGTTCCAGCGGCCGAACTGCCGGACGTGATGCAGCGGCTATGCGCGGCGCTGAAGCCGGGAGGCATTCTGTACGCCTCCTTCAAGTACGGCAGCGGCGAGCGTGAACACCATGGCCGGCGCTTTACCGATCTGGACGAGCCGGGGCTGGCGGCACTGCTGCGTCAGGTTCCGGGCCTGGAACCGGTGGAGACCTGGACCACCGGCGATCTGCGCCCGGGCCGCGAAGCGGAGCGCTGGCTGAATACGTTATTGCGCAGGACGGACTGAGCTTGGAACCATTCCTGACTACCGGCGGGACGGCTGATCCGTTTTTGCCGCACCTGAAAGAGGCGATACGCCGGGCCGACCAGGTCGATCTGGCGGTAGCCTTCATCAAGGGCAGTGGGCTGTCGCTGATCTTTTCGACGCTGGAGGACGTGCTGGCGAAGCAGGACGCGCGGCTGCGCGTGCTCACCAGCGATTATCTCGATGTGACCGATCCACAGGCGTTGCGCAGCCTGATGCTGCTGGCGCAGCACGGCGCCGATGTCCGGGTGTTTCAGGCCGAGCGGCAGAGCTTCCACCTGAAGGCGTACATCTGCACCCGAAGCAGCGAGGGCGAGACGGTCTGGGGTGCAGCCTTCGTCGGCTCCAGCAATCTCAGTCGCACGGCGCTGACCGACGGACTGGAATGGAACCTGCGAGTCGAACCAACGCACGATCCCAACGCCCTCGAAAGCCGGCGCTTTCGGGAGATCCGCGCGCAGTACGAACAGCTGTTCGCCCACCCGAACGTCCGCCCGTTGGATCACGACTGGATCGAGCAGTACGAGCAACGCCGCCGGTTGGTGCAGCATCTGCCCATCGCCGCCGGTTGCGAGGAACCGCCGGAATGGGATCAGGAACCGCCGCCGCAGCCGTCCGAGGTCCAGCAGGAGGCGTTGGCCGCGCTAGCGGCGAGCCGGGCCGAGGGCTACCGGCGTGGCCTGGTGGTGATGGCCACAGGGCTCGGCAAGACCTACCTGGCCGCCTTCGACAGCCAGCAGATGCAGGCGGGGCGGGTGCTGTTCGTCGCCCACCGCGAGGAGATCCTGTTGCAGGCCGAGGCCAGCTTCCAGCGCGTGCATCCCGGCGCGCGCGTCGGCCACTTCACGGGGGCTCGCAAGCAGACCGATGTCGACCTGCTGTTCGCGTCGGTGCAGACGTTGGGCCAGGCCCAGCACCTGGAAGGCTTCGCAGCCGACCACTTCGATTACGTCGTCATCGACGAATTCCACCACGCCGCGGCCCCCACCTACCGGCGCCTGCTGCAACACCTGCGCCCGCGCTTCCTGCTGGGGCTCACGGCCACACCGGAGCGCACGGACCAGTCGGACATCCTCAGCCTGTGCGACGACAACCTGGTCTACAGCCGGCACCTGTTCGATGGGATCGAACTCGGGCTGCTCTGCCCGTTCCACTACTTCGGCATCTATGACGAGACCGTCGACTACCGGGAGATCCCCTGGCGCAACGGGCGTTTCGACCCGCAGGCGCTCAGCAACAAGCTCGCCACCCAGGGCCGCGCCCAACACGCGCTGCGGCATTGGCGGGAGCAGGGCCGGCAACGCACGCTGGCCTTCTGCGTATCGCGCAAGCATGCGGACTTCATGGCCGAGCGCTTTCGCCGCGAGGGCATCCGCGCCGAGGCCGTCTATCGGGGCTCGACGCTGGAGCGCAGCGAAGCACTGGAGAAATTGGAGCAGGGCAAGCTACAGGTCATCTTCTCGGTGGACCTGTTCAACGAGGGCGTCGACCTGCCCGCCATCGACACCGTGCTGATGCTGCGTCCCACCGAGTCGAAGGTCTTGTTCCTGCAACAGCTCGGCCGCGGGCTGCGCCTGCACCCGGACAAGGAGCGCCTGGTGGTGCTGGACTTCATCGGCAACCACCAGGGCTTTCTGAACAAGCCCCAGGCCCTGTTCGAGGTGGGCAGCAGCTACCGCCAGCTCGCGGAGTTCGGCCGCCGCGCCCGCGACGGCGCGCTCGCGCTTCCGCCCGGCTGCTTCGCCAACTACGACCTGGCCATTATCGAGTTTCTGATCCGCCTACAGGGCAAGGGACCGGCCACCGACTACCAGGCCTTGCGCGACTCCCTGAGCCGTCGGCCGACGCTGGCGGAGTTCTATCGCAGCGGGTCGAGCATGCAGGGTCTGCGCAAACAGCACGGCCAGTGGTGGGCGTTGGTCGCGGACCAGGAAGACCTGACAGCCGCCGAGACCGCTTGCCTGGATCAGCACGCGGACTTCTTCCGCGAGGTGGAGACGACCACCATGGTCAAGTGCTTCAAGGCCGTGCTGTTGGAGTCGCTGTTGGACCTGGGCGGTTTCCGCCAGCCGCCCACCGTCGAAGACCTCGCAGCACAGGCACTGGAGGTCTTCCGCCGTCGGCGCGGCTTTGCCCCCGACATCCGCAAGGACCTACAGCAGATCGACGACATCGATGCCGGCAAATGGCTCATTTACTGGAAGGGCAACCCGATCAACGCCTGGACCGGCGGCAATCGTGCGAAAGACGCCAAGCGCTGGTTCGAGGTGGCGCAAGGGCGATTCCGGGCCACCTTCCCCGTCGCTGACGAGGACCGCGCCACCTTCCAGGCGATGGTGCAGGAACTGGTCGACTATAGACTTGCCGCCTATGAGCCTCGCCTACCCAAGACAGCGCCAGCCGATGCCGAGCAGCCCAGGGACGAAGGCGCGAAGATCCTACCCTTTCCGAAACCGGCGGCTACCGAAGAGGCCAAAGGCACCGAGGTGCCCTACTTCCCGGATCTGCGCATCGCCTGCGGCCACTTCCGCAGCGGTCGCACGGACGTGGAAACCACCTACCGCGTCCCGCCCGGCCATGGCAGCGTTGATCCGGCCCGCCACTTCGTCGCCCGCGCCACCGGCAACTCCATGAACGGCGGCAAGAACCCGGTGCGCGACGGCGACTACCTGCTGCTGGAGATGGTAGACCCCGGCAAGGCCGGCTCCATCACCGGCAACGTGATGGCCATCGAACGCCAAGATGCCGGCGGCGATGACCAGTACGTGTTGCGGTTGATCACCAAGCAGCCGGATGGCCGCTACGTGCTCAAGGCCGCCAACCCCGACTATCCGGACTTCGAGGCGAACGATGAGATGCGGCCGTTGGCGCGATTGCGCGCCGTATGGGATGGGGATAGCTGAGCGTTGCCTTTCGCATCCTCTGGTGGACATTGCCCGCATCCTGTCGGCCTCGGCGCGAACTGCCGTTATTCTCCCGTTGCATAGCTCCCAACCCGAACCCCTTGCCCAGGCGCCGACGTTTCAGTGGTCAGCGTCCGACGGACGACAGGATCGCCCCCGGCGGCCTGATGTCGTCCAAATTATAAGGTGTGCGGCAGTCGCGCCACGCGGGCTTCGGGGGTTTTGGCACCGGGGTGGTGCTCGACTCGGTGGCTCATCGGCCAGGCGCTGGGCCCGAGGATGAGCGCTTGCGGCCGCGCACAGGACGACCCACCGGCAGCGGCCGGCAGGGGGTTGCAAAGCACATCCGTGGTCTGTATTCTGTGCGGCTTCGACAGGCGCGTAGCTCAGCTGGTTAGAGCACCACCTTGACATGGTGGGGGTCGTTGGTTCGAGTCCAATCGCGCCTACCAATTGCGAAGGCCGCTAGCCATCCGTCTCGTCTCCCCGCCGCGGAGACTGAGGACGAGAAGGCTGGCGGCCTTTACTTGTTCTGAGCACCCGCCGTTGGGCACCCGCCCGACCGATGTCGCATGCATGTCCATGTGATCCCTCGTATCGATCACCACTGAGCGCAGGTACCTAACAGTCATGCCCCTAATTACCCTCCCGGACGGCTCCCAACGGCAGTTCGACGCCCCCGTGAGCGTCGGCGACGTGGCCGCCGATATCGGCCCCGGCCTAGCCAAGGCGGCCCTCGCCGGTCGCGTCGACGGCCGGATGGTCGATCTCTCGCACACCATCGATGCCGACGCCGAGCTGGCCATCGTCACCCGCCGGGACGACGACGCGCTGGAGCTGCTGCGCCACGATGCCGCCCATGTGATGGCCCAGGCCGTGCAGGAGCTCTATCCCGGCACCCAGGTCACCATCGGCCCGGCGATCGACAACGGCTTCTACTACGATTTCGCCCGCGACGAGCCCTTCACCCCCGACGATCTCGCCGCCATCGAAAAGCGCATGCATGAGATCGTCAAGCGCGATCTGCCGCTGACGCGCGAGGTCTGGGACCGCGATCAGGCCAAGCAGACCTTCGCCGAGCTGGGCGAGGCCTACAAGGTCCAGATCATCGAAGACATCATCCCGGAAGGCGAAGAGGTCTCGATCTACCGCCAGGGCGACTGGTTCGACGTCTGCCGCGGCCCGCACCTGCCCTCCACCGGCAAGCTGGGCAACGGCTTCAAGCTGACCAAGGTGGCCGGCGCCTACTGGCGCGGCGATGCCCGCAACGCCATGCTGCAGCGCATCTACGGCACGGCCTGGCGGGACAAGAAGGAACTGAAGGCCTACCTGACCCGGCTGGAAGAGGCCGAAAAGCGCGATCATCGCCGCTTGGGTAAGCAACTCGACCTGTTCCACTTCCAGGACGAGGCCCCGGGCATGGCCTTCTGGCACCATAAGGGCCGCATCGTCTACCGGCTGGCCGAGCAGTACATGCGCGAGAAGCTGGCCGAGTACGGCTACGAAGAGGTCGAGACCCCGCAGGTCCTCGACCGCTCGCTGTGGGAGCGCTCCGGACACTGGGACAAATTCGCCGGCGGCATGTTCACAACGCATCTGGATGAGCGTGACTTCGCCATCAAGCCGATGAACTGCCCCGGCCACATCCAGATCTTCAACCAGGGTCTGAAGAGCTATCGCGACCTGCCGCTGCGCATGGCCGAGTTCGGCGTCGTGCACCGCAACGAGCAATCCGGCACGCTGCACGGGCTGATGCGCGCGCGCCGCTTTACCCAGGACGACGCCCACGTCTTCTGCACCGAGGACCAGCTGCAGACCGAGGTCGCCACGCTCATCGACATGGTCTTCGAGACCTATCGCGACTTCGGCTTCACCGACCTGACCCTGGCCCTGTCGCTGCGCCCGGAGCAGCGCGTCGGCAGCGACGATCTCTGGGACAAGGGCGAGGCGGCGCTGGATCAGTCCCTGCGCGGCAAGGACCTGGAGTTCCGCGTGCAGCCCGGCGAGGGCGCCTTCTATGGCCCGAAGATCGAGTTCACACTGCACGACAGCATCGGCCGCGCCTGGCAGTGCGGCACCATTCAGGTCGACTTCTCGATGCCGGGCCGGCTCGGCGCCTACTACATCGCCGAGGACAACGGCAAACAGGTGCCGGTGATGATCCACCGCGCCGTCCTCGGCTCCGTGGAGCGCTTTATCGGCATCCTGATCGAGCACTATGCCGGCGCACTGCCGATCTGGCTGTCGCCGGTGCAGGCGGTGGTGCTGAATATCACCGACCGCCAGGCCGAGTATGTACAGCAGATCACTAAGACATTGCGGAGCAAAGGATTCCGCGTCGATGCCGACTTGAGAAACGAAAAGATCGGCTTTAAAATCCGCGAGCACACGCTGGCCAAGGTGCCCTACCTGCTGGTGGTGGGGGACCGCGAGGTGGAAGCCCGGCAGATCGCCTTGCGCGACCGCAGGGGTCAAGACCTCGGCGTCATGGATGTCGAAGCCTTCTGCGAGCAGCTCGCCGCCGATGTGGTCGCGCGAAGGGCTTAGCCGATGGCGTCGCGATGAACCGCTCGCTGGCCACCTTGCCGACGTGTAGTCTCGTAATTGATCGACCCGACCGGGGTCGCCCTGCCGACGCGGCAGCCGCATCCCTCGGGCGCTCGACCTTTGTCCGCCGGCACGACCGGTGATGGGCCTGGCAGTGACGCGCCACCTCCCACCCACCGTCTCCGCCCGGCTTATGCTGTGTGTTTCTTTGGAGGAAGCCTGCTATCGCTGCACCAAAACGTAACCGGGTCAATGAGGAGATCTCGGTCCCGCAAGTACGACTGATCGACGCCGAGGGCCAACAGGTCGGCGTCATGGATCGGCAAATGGCCCAGGCGAAGGCGACTGAAGCCAGCCTGGATCTGGTTGAGATCGACCCCAACGCCCAGCCCCCGGTCTGCCGGCTGATGGATTTCGGACGGTTCTTGTTCGATCAAAAGAAGAAGAAGTCCGAGCAGCGCAAGAAGCAGAAGCAGGTACAGGTCAAAGAGGTCAAGTTCCGCCCCGGCACGGACGAGGGCGACTACCAGGTCAAGCTGCGTAACCTCAAGCGCTTCCTCGAGGACGGCGACAAGGCCAAGGTGACCATGCGCTTCCGCGGTCGCGAGCATGCCCACCGCGAGCTCGGTCTCAAGCTGCTGCGACGCGTCGAGGTCGATTTGGCCGAGCTGAGCGCGGTGGAGCAGCAGCCGCAGATGGAGGGTCGGCAGATGATCATGGTCCTGGGTCCGAAGAAGCACTAGCGCGGACGCGCCGCTCCGGCATCGAGCGGCGATCGGCAGGACAACAAGAAATCAGCGATTCCCGAGGCAACGGGCTCCCGGCGTATCGCATCCAACCAAGACCGGCCTGTGCCGGCAGTAAACGGAGAAAAAAATGCCCAAAATGAAGACCAATCGCGGGGCCGCCAAGCGGTTCACGCGGACTGCATCCGGATCGTTCAAGCGCCATGCCTCGCACCGGCGCCACATCCTGACCAAGAAGTCGACGAAGCGGAAGCGCCACCTGCGCGGCACACACCGGCTGCACAAGGCCGACGAGCGCGCAGCACGTAGGCTGATGCCCTACTGCTGAGCGCCGCTCACGCCGCGACCGCCCCGCAGGCGGCGGTCGCAACCCGCTTTCACCTGAACGAGACGGACTACCCCCATGCCACGAGTTAAACGCGGTGTAACCGCACGCGCCCGCCATAAGAAGATCCTGAAAGAGGCCAAGGGCTATTACGGTGCCCGGCGCAAGGTCTATCGCGTCGCCAAGCAGGCCGTCATCAAGGCCGGCCAGTATGCGTATCGCGACCGCCGCCAGCGCAAGCGCCAGTTCCGCACCCTGTGGATCAGCCGCATCAACGCCGCCGCGCGGATGAACGGCCTGTCCTACAGCCGCATGATGAACGGCCTGCACAAGGCCGGTATCGAGGTCGACCGCAAGATGCTTGCCGACCTGGCCTATCATGACGAGCCTGCGTTTGCGACCTTGGCCGAGCAGGCGAAGTCCGCCCTCGAGGCGGCCTGAGCCGGCGCCGCCCCACCGACCGGTCGGGCGGTATAGCGACCGCTCGCCGACCCGCCGCGTCGCTCGCGGCGGGTTGGCGAGGGAGCAGCACCCCTTGCGTTGAGCCCGCGCTGTCGACGACAGCCGCCGATCAGCGCCCGATTCAGACACCCGACCGGAGTCGACATCTCCCATGGGCGAGCATCCCGCATCCCCCCTTGAGGCCCTGCAGGCCGAGGCCGCACAAGCCATCGCCACTGCCGAAGACGTCGTCGCCCTCGACCAGGTGCGGGTGCGCTACCTCGGCAAGAGCGGACTGCTGACGGCCCAGCTCAAGGCCCTCGGTGGTCTGCCGAAAGAGGCGCGCCCGGCGGCCGGACAGGCCATCAACGCCGCCAAGGCCGAGGTACAGCAGGCCATCGAGACCCGCCAGGCGACCCTGGAGGCCACCGCCATGGAGGCGCAGCTCGCCGCCGAGCGCATCGATGTCACGCTGCCCGGTCGCGGCCAGTCCACCGGCGGCCTGCACCCGGTCACCCGCACCCTGCAGCGCATCGAGGAGCTCTTCGCCAACGCCGGCTTCAGCGTCGAGGAAGGCCCGGAGGTGGAGGACGACTACCACAACTTCGAGGCCCTCAACATCCCCGCCCATCACCCGGCGCGGGCGATGCACGACACCTTCTACTTCCCGGACGGCCGGCTGCTGCGCACGCACACCTCGCCGGTGCAGATCCGGGTCATGGAACAGAGCCCGCCGCCGCTGAGGATCATCGCCCCGGGGCGGGTCTACCGCTGCGACTCGGACCTGACCCACACGCCGATGTTCCATCAGGTCGAGGGCTTCCTGGTGGACGAGCAGGCGACCTTCGCCGATCTCAAGGGCGTGCTCTACGACTTCCTGCGCAACTTCTTCGAGCAGGAAGACCTCAAGCTTCGCTTCCGCCCGTCCTACTTCCCGTTCACCGAGCCGTCGGCGGAGGTGGACGTGCAGTGCGTCAAGTGCGGCGGCAGCGGCTGCCGAGTCTGCAAGCAGACCGGCTGGCTGGAGGTGCTGGGCTGCGGCATGATCCATCCGGCGGTGTTCAATCATGTCGGCATCGACACCGAACGCTGGCTCGGCTACGCCTTCGGCATGGGCGTCGAGCGCCTCGCCATGCTGCGCTACGGCATCGACGACCTGCGGCTGTTCTTCGAGAACGATCTGCGTTTTCTGCGCCAGTTCGCCTAGGCGATGGCCATCGATCACCCGTCGGTTCGAGGCCCCTGCCCCTATCCGGCAACCGCAGAGACCTAAAGCATGCGCAGAGAAGACGAAGCTTGAATGACCGGCATTGACGCGCTGCGAGCCCTGCGCGGCTCCGCGCCGCTGCGCTTCGTCTTCCCCAGCCCAAATTCACGCCCGCCGACGCGGGGCGCTCCAACCAAATTGAGACACGCAACCAATGCGATTCAGTGAGGCATGGCTACGGGAGTGGGTCGACCCACCCATCGGAACCGAGGCCCTGGCGGCCCAGCTCAGTATGTCCGGCCTCGAGGTCGACGCCGTCGCGCCGGTGGCGCCGGCGTTCTCGGGCGTCGTCGTCGGCCACGTGCAGACGCTAGCGCCGCACCCCAACGCCGACAAGCTGCGCCTGTGCAGCGTCGACGCGGGACAAGACGCGCCGCTCTCGATCATCTGCGGCGCCGCCAATGTCGCCGCCGGGATGCGCGTGCCGGTGGCCATGATCGGCGCCGAACTGCCGGGCGGCTTCAAGATCAAGCGCGCCAAGCTGCGCGGGGTCGAATCCGCCGGCATGATCTGCTCCGCCGCCGAGCTGGGTCTGGCCGAGCAATCCGACGGCATCATGCCGCTGCCCGCCGGCGCCCCGGTGGGCAACGACCTGCGCGACTACCTGGCCCTGGACGATCAGACCATCGAGCTGGACCTGACCCCGGACCGCGCCGACTGCCTGAGCATCGCCGGCGTGGCCCGCGACATCGGCGTGCTCAACCGCGTCCCGGTGACCGGGCCGGCCATGGCCGAGGTGCCCCCCGTCGGCGATGAGCGCTGGCAGGTGGAGCTGATCGCCGAGGATGCCTGTCCGCGCTACGTGTGTCGCGTCGTGCAGGGGATCGACCCCGACGCCGAGACCCCGCTGTGGATGTGCGAGCGCCTGCGCCGCAGCGGCCTGCGCCCCATCAGCCCGGTGGTGGACGTCACCAACTATGTCCTGCTGGAACTCGGCCAGCCGCTGCACGCCTTCGACACCGCGCGGCTCGACGGTGCCATCAACGTGCGCATGGCCGCCGACGGCGAGTCCCTGGCGCTGCTCAACGGCGACGAGATCCGGCTGCGCGCCGACACCCTGGTCATCGCCGATGCCCGCGGCCCGGTGGCGCTGGCCGGCATCATGGGCGGCGCCGAGACCGGCGTGGAGGCCGGCACCACCGACATCCTGCTCGAGAGCGCCTTCTTCGCGCCCACCGCCATCAGCGGCAAGGCGCGCAGCTACGGCCTGCACACCGACTCGTCGCACCGCTTCGAGCGCGGCGTCGACCCGGACCTGCAGGCCCGGGCCATCGAGCGCGCCACCGCGCTGCTGCTCGCCATCGTCGGCGGCACCCCCGGCCCCGTGGTCGACCTCCAGGTCGAGGCCAAGCTGCCGCGCCCGCCCCAGCTCGCCCTGCGCCGCCGGCGCATCGGCCAGGTGCTCGGCATCGAGACCGACGACGCCACCGTCGAGGACATCCTCGGCCGCCTCGGCATGCAGCTCGCCCCCGCCGACGACGGCTGGATCGTACGCCCCCCGAGCAGCCGCTTCGACTGCCAGCTGGAGGTGGACCTGATCGCCGAGATCGGCCGCGTCTACGGCTACGACAATATCCCGATCACCCACGCCCAATCCGCGGCCACCACCCGCGCACCGCTGGAGACGGCCTTCGACCTGGATCGCGCCCGCCGCACCCTGGTCGCCCGCGGCTGGCACGAGGTCGTCACCTACAGCTTCGTCAATGCGGAGTTCCAGGCCGAGATCCAGCCCGATGCCCCGGCGCTGGCGCTGGCCAACCCCATCTCCGCCGACCTCGGCGTCATGCGTACCGGGCTCTGGCCGGGCCTGATCCAGGCGGCCAGGCAGAACCTCGCGCGCCAGCAGCCGCGGCTGCGGCTGTTCGAGAGCGGACTGCGCTTCCGCCTCGACGCGGACGGCCGCCTGCACCAGGAAGAGATGCTCGCCGGCCTGGCCGCCGGCGCCGCGCTGCCGGAGCAATGGGGCGAGGCCGGCCGCGCGTTGGACTTCTACGACATCAAGGCCGACGTCGAGGCCATCCTCGCCCTGACCGGCTGCGCCGATGCCTATACGCTGACCCCCGCCGCCCATCCGTCGCTGCACCCCGGGCAGAGCGCAGCGCTGCACCGCGACGGCCGCAGGGTCGGCCGCATCGGCATGCTGCACCCGCGCCTGGCCAAGCGCTTCGACATCGCCCCCGGCTGCTATCTGTTCGAGCTGGCGCTCAGCGCACTGGCCGACGGCCGCAAGCCGCGCTTCGAGCCGCTGTCGAAGTTCCCCTCCATCCGCCGCGATATCGCCATCGTCGTCGATGCCGAGCTGCCCTATGCCGCCGTCGCCGACAGCATCCGGGCCGCCGCCGGGGCGCTGCTCCGAGAATTGATCTTGTTCGACCGCTACCAGGGCGAGAACATCGAAATCGGCCGAAAAAGTCTCGCTTTGGGATTGATTTTACAGGCATCTTCTCAGACACTAACGGAGAACGAGGTGGCCGAGTTGATGGAGCGCGTCATCGCGCGGCTCGCCAGCGACTGCGATGCACGTTTGAGGAGCTGATCCCATGGCACTGACCAAGGCCGACATGGCCGAATACCTGTTTGAAGAGCTGGGCCTCAACAAGCGCGAGGCCAAAGACGTGGTCGAGGGCTTCTTCGAGGAGATCCGCGCCGCCCTCGAGCGCGGCGAGCAGGTCAAGCTCTCGGGCTTCGGCAATTTCGATCTGCGCGAGAAGAAGGAACGCCCGGGTCGCAACCCCAAGACCGGGCAGGAGATCCCCATCACCGCCCGCCGCGTGGTCACGTTCCGACCCGGCCAAAAGCTGAAGTCAAGGGTCGAAGGCTACGCCGGCAATGACTGACGCCGAGCACGACGACGAGCTGCCGCCGATCCCCGGCAAACGTTACTTCACCATCGGCGAAGTCAGCGAGCTGTGCGACGTCAAGCCCCATGTGTTGCGCTACTGGGAGCAGGAGTTCCCGCAGCTGAAGCCCATCAAGCGCCGCGGCAACCGCCGCTACTACCAGCGCCACGACGTGCTCATGGTGCGCCAGATCCGCAGTCTGCTCTACAACGACGGCTTCACCATCGGCGGCGCCCGCCAACAGCTCTCCGGCGAAACCGCCAAGCAAGACCTCTCCCAAAGCCACCAGCTCGTACGCCAGTTGCGCATCGAGCTGGAAGAGGTCCTGCAGGACCTCAAGCGACGCAGTCACTAAACGCGGAGAACCACTATGAGCCTATTCGGCTTCGCAAAGCATCTCGGCCGCAAGGTCATCGGCAAGGAATCGGAGGCGGACGAGGCGGTCCGAAAGTTCCTGGAAGAAGACAACCCGGGCATCGCGGACCTCGGGGTCAAGGTCGAGGACGGCGTGGTCTCACTGACCGGCAAGGCCGACGACCCGGCCGCGGTGGAGAAGGCGGCGCTGATGGCCGGCAACATCGAGGGTATCGGCGAGGTGCGGTTCGACGACGTCTCGGCACCGCCGCAGACCGCCAAGGTGGAGCTCTACGACATCGCCGCCGGCGATACGCTCTCCAAGATCGCCAAGCGCTTCTACGGTGACGCCAACGCCTATCAACGCATCTTCGAGGCCAATCGGGAGGTCATCAAAGACCCCGATCTCATCTTCGTCGGCCAAAAGATCCGCATCCCAAAGGTTTAATTGCCGGGCGTTCGTCGCTGTTCCGCAAGACCGGTCCTTCTCTGGTCGATATCATCCAACCCAACACGTCGCCGGGATGCAGCCTTGCTTAATCCAGCGATTACGGTGACAGGGATTACGGTGAGATTACGGTGACAGTTTACTAAATACACTTATTTATCGTCCCGCTCGCCTGTCTTAGGTCCGCGTTTTTGAGGTTTTAGCGCCTTGCCAGTCAACTTCTCAGGCATTGATCATCGGTTGGCCCAAAACCGAGTAGTTAGGTAGGCGGTCAACCACCCTGTAAGGAGTGGCAGGAGCGCCGGGTGGGCGTACCCTTGGAAGCGGAAAAGCGGACAGTGCGGCCTGGCAAGGTCGCATGTTCTAGCGGGTGAGAATCCCGCCTGGGTAGTCGTGCGCCGCGAGCCCAGTATCGAGCCTTGCGGTGTAGCTGGTAACAGATGCATCGATGCGTAGGCTTGATAAGCGGGCGAGGTGCAAAGGTAACGGGTGGAGCCGACCTTTGCAGGGTGGAGATATTGCGGCACCGCCGGGAAACCAGGCGGACACCTGATAAAGCAAACTTCTGTCTAACCGTCGGCAAGAACCCGGCTTACTTCCCGATCCCTTTTCTATAAATCCAGAGCGAGCTGGTCGTCTTCGGAACCCGGTCCTGTGGGAGATTTCCTAGGCCGCCCGCGGCTGTTGTAGCCCACCCTGACGCCGAGGGCCTGTTCGATCTGGGCGCGGAAGCGGTCGTTGCCAAACGGTGTGCCGGTCTGTAGGCAGGCGCGCAGGTTGCGAACAAGGTCTGAGTCGAGATGGGTCTCAAAGAGGCTTCGATACGCAGCCTGGCGTTCGGGGGCATCGGGCGAGATACAGGGGATGGGGCGTGACCAGGGGATCATGGGTGTCCTGTGCGTTGGCGCGGTAGCTCGACCATCCCGGCCCGCACGGGGTTGAGTTCGACGTAGCGATAGCAGGCCATGAGATAGCCCTCCTCCTGCACTGCGCTCGCCTTGAAACGACCTTCCCAGAGGTTTCCGGTGCGCCCGTAGCAGTGGTTGATGTAGGGAACGAACCGCCGGCCGAGGGCCTGGAGGGTCGCGCTGATGGCCTCTTGATCGGTCGGCGTCATCCGCAGGTGGATGTGATTAGTCATCAGGACATAGGCGTGGATCGCGCTGCCGTGCTCGCTGGCCGCCGCGCTCAGCCAGTCTAGGTAGACCCGGTAGTCGTTCTCGTCAAAGAACACCGCCTGGCGATTGTTACCGCGCTGCACAACATGCACCGGCACGCCAGGCAAGAAGAAGCGACGTTTCCGAGGCATCGTGCGGCCCCCCTGCGTGGGTTTGAGGGGTGTAAGTATGGGCCAGAAAAGGGATCTGACCCTGAGGTATCCTCTGAGGTATCCTGCGGCATGCCGCTCTTCGGCAAACGCACGCAACACCGCATCGGACTCCAGCCATCCGGGCGCTGGGGTCTCACCGGTCATCGCCCGATAACTGCTCCACGGCCAATCGCCGGGGGCGGCGACTATCCTGGCGCGAACCGGATTGAGCACCACCTACCGGCAGAGCTCCAGCAGATAGCTCTCACGCTCCACTAGAATCGCCTTGAACCGCCCCTGAAACAGGTGACCGACCCGCGCATGGGTGCGATTGACGTACTGCGTGAAGACGCCGTTCAGCTGGCGCATCCCCTTGGACAGATTCGCATCCGGCGTTTCGACCAACAGGTGGTAGTGGTTGATCATCAGGCAATAGGCGTGAAGCATCCAGTTGACTTTCTCCGACGCGCGAGCGCGGCAACCAGCGGGTTGGCGCTGAGGCCATGACCAATGATGCTCAGCACCACCGTGCACACCACGATGCTGGCGCACGACCGAGGTCAAGTCTTGTTTTTTGTACAAAATAAAAGACCCCAGGCTTCTGAAAGACTTGACCCCAGGCTTCCGGACACTGCCATTGACTTAAGCCGTGGGAGCGGCTTCCAGCCGCGACTGTCGCCGCGCGAGCCGAGTCGCGGCTGGAAGCCGCTCCCACAAGGCGTTCCCATCGCGCGCTAAGTCAATGGCAGTGAGGCTTCCGGAGCGGAGTGTTCGGGGTCCGCGGAAACGCCTGTTAGCTTGTGCGCTATGATGTGTGTACTCATGTGTAAACTGGGGTAGCGCAATGGCCACGAACCTTTCTATTGACCCGGACCTGCTCGACGAAGCATTGCATATTAGCGGGCTTAGAACAAAAAAAGAAACTGTTAATCAGGCACTTAAAGAGTTTGTGCAGCGCCGCAAACAGCGTGAAATTACCTCTCTGTTTGGGCAACTCCCCCAAGACGCAGATTACGACTATAAACAGGGCCGCAAATGAGTGGCATTCTGGTAGACACCTGCATTTGGTCTTTAGCCCTACGAGGCAATGCTCCGAAAGAAGTTGCCGTTGCAGAACAACTCTCACAGCTCATCGACGAAAACCAGGTGCGAATTATTGGACCTATTCGGCAAGAATTACTCTCTGGCTATACCGACAAAAACAGCTTCGAAAGGCTTCGTCAGAAGATCCAGTATTTCCCCAACGAGCCAATAGTCGATGTTGATTACGAATCAGCCGCTGAGTATTCAAACTTTTGCCGCTCGAAAGGCGTTCAAGGATCACATACCGACTTCTTAATATGCGCGGTATCCGTTCGGGCAAAATTCCGTATCTACACGACCGATAAAGATTTTCAGCATTATTCGAAACACCTCCCAATCTCGCTCCTGTGAAAGCCAACAGTTAAGTGGACCGCAGCCTATGCTTAGGGGATTAGGCGGGGTCCGGGATATGTACTATTCTTGGGGCTACCCTAGCGCACGATTCAAGACATGCAAGCTCTGCAAGGTAACCCCTCCGCATGCCGACCCACGCCCCCCACGCACGTCCAACCCCCCGCAATCCCAAGCAAATCGCGGGCCGTTCCCCAACTGGGCCGGCGGGCGCCGGCCCCGCTGACAGCCTAGGCTGGACGAGCTATCTGGAGCTGTTGCACCGAGAGCGCATCCCGGACAAGGCCCGGCCTTGGTATCTGATCCGGGCGCAGGATTTTGTCGCGACGACGCAGCCGAAACGCTTGCGTGAGCTGTCCGCAGATGAGATCACGGCGTTTTTTCCGCGCTATGCGCGCGAGCATCACCTGACGGCTTGGCAATACCGGCAGGTGGTGGATGCGGTGCATCTATTGCTGGTGCGCTTGGCCGAGTGTCGCGGGGCGCATCATGTGGAGCGCGAAGCGGGTGCATCCGCATTGCTTGAGGCACTCCTTTGCAGCCCATCTGCTGCAGGCGGGGTACGACATCCGCACGGTGCAGGAGCTGCTGGGGCACAAGGACGTGGCGACGACGATGATCTACACGCAGGTGCTGAACCGGCCGGGGGTGGTGCCGGTGCGCTCGCCGATGGATGTGCTGTAGCACAACCGCACCGGAGCACGGCGCCCGAGGACTGGTCTAGCCTGCTCTGGATCGGGATCGCAACATCCGGTCAGCGACTGATCACCTTGCCCTCGGGGCCGTAGCGGAGCCCGTCCTTCAACGCGATCAGCTCGCCCTCCTCCAGCGGCTCCCAGAGCTCATCGGTCAGCGGGATGCTGGCCACCAGGGCGACATCCTGGCGCACCGTGTTCAGGTCCACACCGGCCTCCTTGAGCTCCGGGGCCGATTCCCAGCAGCAGCGTTGCAGCAGGTACATGCCCGGCGGGCGCATCTGGCCGTCGAGCTGGGTGCGTTGGTGGGCATGGACGAACAGGGCATCGGTGTCGGCGTAGAGGAAGTTCGCCGGGCCGAGGCCGCGCAGCACGGCGGCGTAGTCGGCGATCACGGCCATGCGCTCGGCCAGGGTTGGGGGCTCGCCGGTCTCCGCCGCGCCCTCCCATAGCGGCGCGAGACGACCAAGCAGCGCGCAGAAGGCCAGCTCGGAGTCGGAGTCGCCCATGGGCTGGAAACGCCGATCCGCCGGCGCCGCGTCGGTGAGCAGCGACGGCAGGTCGCCATTGTGGGCGAAGACGTGGCAACGACCGCCGAGCTCGCGCTGGAAGGGTTGGGTGTTGCGCAGTGCCCGCGCCCCGAAGGTGGCCAGGCGGATGTGGGAGATCACCATGCGCGCGCGCATCCCCTGGCGCTCCATCAGCTGCAGCAGCGGGCTCTGGCTGGCCGGGCGCGGCTCGCGCAGCAGCATGCAGTCGCGCCCCTCAACGTAGGCCAGCCCCCAGCCGTCCTTGTGCGGTCCCTCGTCTCCGCCGCGTCGGGCCAGGCGCTCCAACGAAAAGCTGACCGTGGCCGGGAGTCGGCTCGACATGGCGAAGAGTTCGCACACCGTGCGATCAGCTCCCCTCGCCGTCGCCGGCAGCTACTTCCGACAGCTTCCGATGCAGCTGCACCGGTGTCCCCGGATTGCTGTCATCATCGCCGCGGCGTTGGCGCATGCGCCGCCGCCGCGTGCGGATGTTGAGCAGTTCGACGCCGACCGAGAAGGCCATGGCGAAGTAGATGTAGCCCTTCGGGATGTGCAGGTCGAGCCCCTCGCCGATCAGCGCGACGCCGACCAGGATCAGGAAGCTCAGGGCCAGCATCTTCAGGCTCGGGTGATCGTCGATGAAGTCGCCGATGGGCTTGGCGGCCACCATCATGATGCCCACCGCGATGACGATGGCGATGACCATCACCGGCACATGGTCGGCCATACCGACGGCGGTGATGACGGAGTCGAGGGAGAAGACGATGTCGATGATGGCGATCTGGCCGAGCAGCATCCAATACTTGGGCGCGGCCTTGCCCGCGTCGGGCAGATGCTCCTCTTCGCCCTCCAGGCTCTCCCAGATCTCTTGGGCGCTCTTCCAGAGCAGGAACAGGCCGCCGCAGATGAGGATCAGGTCGCGGCCGGAGATCTCATAGTGCAGCAGCGTGAACAGCGGCGCCGTCAGGCGCATCATCCAGGCCAGCGACAGCAGCAGCAGGATGCGCGTGATCATGGCCAGCGCCAACCCCTGAATGCGGGCACGGTCGCGCTGCTCGGGCGGCAGCCGACCGACCAGGATGGAGATGAAGATGATGTTGTCGATGCCGAGGACGATCTCCAACGCGGTCAGCGTGACCAGCGCGAGCCAAGCCTCGGGCAGCAGTACCCATTCAAACATAGGCGTTCAGTCCGCGAGTCCGTAGATGAAGAATACCGCCTCCAACAGTTCCGACGGGGCCGACTCGCGGCCGAGCCAGCGCTCGAAGATGCGGTCGATCTCGACGGTGCGGTAGACCCGGGCCAGACCGCGATTCACGGCCAGCCGGAAGTCCGCATCGTTGCGCGGCAGCGCAAAGGCGTAGGGCTCCACCGAGAAGTCGGCGTCGAGGATGGAGAAGTCGGCGGCGGCGGCGTCCTTGGCGTCCATCACCTGCCCGATCAGTACCAGCCGGTCGCTGGCCACGGCATCGATGCGATCGGCAGCGAGCTGCTCGCGCCCGTCCTTGACGTCGCGGATCGGTACCAGCTCGGCGTTGATCAGCCGCTTGGCGAGCATGGCCCGCAGCCGATGCTCGGTGGTGGTCTCCGGCACCACGCCGACCCGCTTGCCCCCCAGCTCGGTGACCGCCTTGATGCCGGCGTCGGACTTGACCAGGATGCCGCCGGACTCGACGAACACCACGTTGGAGAAGTCCACCCGCGCTTGGCGGGCAAGCGTCAGCGTGGTGGTGCCGCAGTCGATGTCCGCCTCACCGGTGGCGACGGCGGCCAGCCGCCGGGGCGTGTTGCCCTCCAGCCAGGCGATCTCCAGCGCATCCAGGCCGAGGTCGCGCTGGATGCTGGCCACGATGCGCCGGCACAGATCCACCGAATAGCCCCGCGGGGCGCCGTCGTTGTCCTTGAAGGCGATCGGATAGGCGTTGGCCGGATAGGTGATGGTGATGGTCTTGGAGGCGCTGATCCGGTCCAGCGCCCCGACGCCGGCACCGACCAGCATGGGCCAGAGCAGCGCGGACAGGATCAGCAGGCGTGACAGCGGGTGCATGGCGATGACGACCGCCCCTAGGCCTCGTCGGTGGCGGTCTGGGCCTTGATCAGATCGCGGATCTCCTGCGGCCGCGGCAGCCCCTTGACCGCCAGCTCGGGGATGTCGCCGGTGGTGAAGATGATCAGGTCGCCGGCGCCTACGATGCGCTGAAACAGCGACTGGTTGACGCGCACCGTGCGGATCGAGGCCATGTTGATCTCGGTGTAGCTCTTGCTCAGCAGCCCGTGGTTCCAGACCACCTCGCGGCTGTGGATCTCGAGCTTGTCCACCAGCGACGCCAGCCACCAGCGCAGCAGGTTGAACAGACCGATGACCACCAGCGCATCGCCAACATAGCTCCAGTAGTCCACCATGAACGGTACCAGCGCGTCGAGCTGGGCGCGATACGGCAGTGCGCCGGTCAGCGAGACATAACCGCCGAAGCCGATCAGCGCAATGGCCACCAGGGTGCCGAACGGGTGCATCCGCCAAATCGACGGGCGGGCCTGGTAGAGGACTTGGGACATCGGAAGACTCCTTGACAAAAAACAGCGATTTCTTGGATGGAGCCCGAGGGATCGGGCTTGAGCGCAGACGCGCCCGGTGATCGCGGGATGGTACCAGCAACCGCGATCCTCGAACATTCCCCAGGGCGGGATAGCGCCGGCAGCTCAGCCTTGATCCCGCCGCAGCGCCATCCACAAGTCGCATCGAGGCCCGCGCCGGTTGCCGCCGCCAACCTCACCGGCTATGGTCTGCGCTCATCCTCCATCATCCCAGGCCGTCGCCCATGCACCTGTCTCCGCTGCTCCAAGCCTCCCCCAGACCCGTGCGCGGACGCCTGCTGCGGGACCTCGTCGCGCTGATCCTGGTGACGGTGGGCCTGCTGGTCGGCGTCAACGTGCTGCTCATCGACGACCTCAAGCGCGATCTGGCCGGCGCCCGCATCGACAATGCCACCGCGCTGGTCCGCGACGAGGTGGGCAACCTGCTGACCCCGGTGGAGCAGCAGCTGCTGATCCTGCGCGACGGCCTGCGCGGCGCCCGCCTGCAACCCGCGGCCGACGACCTCGAGGCCCTGAACCGCCTGCTGATGCCGACGCTCAGCCACATGCCGCAGATCGCCGGCGCCATCATCGCCGACACCGACGGTGCCGAGTTTTTTCTGCGCCAGGACGGCGACGGCTGGCTCACGCGGCTGCGGCCGACGGGCGATGGCGGGATGCTCACATTCCAGCGCTGGAGCGATACCGACCACCGCCTGGAGGCCGACCGGCGCCCCGTCGACCACGACCCGCGCCGTCGGCCCTGGTTCAAGTCCGCCGTCGACGCCCTCGACCGGCCCGACGCCGATGCCCCGGTGTGGAGCCGCCCCTACATCTTCCATTCATTAAAGACACCGGGCATCACCGTGGCCACCGCCTGGCGTGACCAGGGCCTGATCCGAGTCGCCGCGCTCGACGTCACCCTCGATAGCATCATCGCCGCCATCGACCGGCTGCCCCTGGGCGCCGAAGGCCGGGGATTCCTGGTCGATGCCGACGGCGGCGTCTATGCCCACGGCGACGCCAACCCGACCGCGCCCGCCGCCGAGCCCGGCGCGCCCGATACCACCCATGCCGCGTTCTACTCGGCCCAGTCCGAGCTGGGCGGACCACTGCCGTTCGAGGCGGTCGCCGCCTGGCGCGCCGCCGACCGGCCCGCCGGCACCCTGATCGCGTTCGAGAGTGGCGGTCGCGACTGGTGGGGCAGCTTCCTGCCGCTGATCAGCCAGGCCCAAGACGGCTGGGTCGGCGTCGCCGTGCCGGTCTCCGAGACCCTCGGCATCCTGCAGGACCGCTGGCACATCGTCGCCGTCACCGCGCTCGCCATCATTGCCCTGGGCATCGGCCTGGCACTGCTGGTGGTGCGCCGCTACAGCCGGCAGCTGCGCGACCTGCCCAAGCGCGGCATCGATCGCCGCGACCCCGAGCGCGACCTCTACGACCTGATCGGCCGCGGCGAGGGCACCCACTTGGAGCTGAAGTCCACCATGCGCACCAACCTGCACACCGGCAAGCCCGGCAAGGAGATCGAGCTGGCCTGGCTCAAGGGCGTGGCGGCGCTGCTCAACACCGAGGGCGGCATCCTGCTGCTCGGCATCGCCGACGACGGCGAGGTCCTGGGCCTGGCCGCCGACGCCTTCGCCAACGACGACAAGTGCATGCTCCACTTCAAGAACCTGATCAACCAGCACATCGGCGCCGAGAACGCCCGGCTGCTGCGCTTCAACCTGCTCAGCCTCGACGATAAGCAGATCGGCGTGATCGAATGCGAGCGTGCCGACGCGCCGATCTTCCTGCGCCACCCCAAGGGCGAGTCGTTCCTGATCCGCAACGGGCCATCCAACATCGAGCTGCCGATCAGCAAGGCCTTGGCCTATATCCGCGGGCATTTCTAGCCCGGCATCGGCATCGGCATCGGCATCGGCATCGGCATCGGCATCGGCATCGGCATCGGCATCGGCATCGGCATCGGCATCGGCATCGGAATCGGAATCGGAATCGGAATCGGAATCGGAATCGGAATCGGAATCGGCGCCAGTACAATCCAACCTATCCCCCCTTAGCCATGACCAACCCCACCCCTCTCAGCTCCGCCGTCCTCGACTGCCAACGCGCCCACCGCTCGGTGCGCGACTACACCGACGAGCCCGTCGACGACGACCTGCTGGCGACGCTGATCGAATCCGCCCAAGGCGCAGCGTCCTCCAGCTTCATCCAAGCCTACTCCCTGATCCGCGTGAACCGCGCCGAGGCCAGGACCAAGATCGCCAAGGCCGCCGGCGGACAACGCTGGGTCGAGCAGGCCCCCGTATTCTTGATCGGCTGTGCCGACCTCCGCCGCATCGACCACGCCTGCCGCCAGCAGGGCCGCGGCGAGCTGGAGGGCTGGGCCGAGCACTCGCTGGCCGCCGTGGTCGACTGCACCCTGTTTGCCCAGAACCTGCTGCTCGCCGCGGAATCCGTCGGCCTGGGCGGCGTCTTCATCGGCGGCATCCGCAACGCCCCGCAAGTCGTCGTCGACGAGCTGGCCCTGCCTGAGCTGGTGCTGCCGCTCTTCGGTCTCTGCCTCGGCCGACCCACCGAGCAGGCCCAGCAGCAGGCGGTCAAGCCGCGCATGCCCGTGGACCTGATCCTGCACCAAGACCGTTACCACGACCCGGACCCCAGCGCCATCGGCGCCTACGACGCGACGCTTGCCACCTACTACCGCGAGCGCGCCACCAACGCCCGCGTCGACGACTGGTCCGCCGCCACCGCCAACGCCGTCCAAGGCAAGAAACGCAAGCACATGCTCGACTTCATGCACGGACAGAGGTTCTTCAAGCGCTAGCCCGGATATTTCACGCGGAGCCGCAAAGAACGCGAAGCGCGTAGTCGGTTGAGGAACGAAACCCAGCATCGGCGACGGCGCACCGCAGTCTTCCGTCGAAGACTTGCACCGTCTCGGTGGCGGCATCGCGAGACCTGCACGCATCTCAGCCCCCAAGCCACCCCGCTCACGCAAGACTGATGCAGTTGGCAGCGGCATCGGTCGTTGCGCGAACGACGGGTAGCTGTTCTCATTAGCGCCCTTTGCCTGGGGTTTCTCCGTTCTGCGCCGCTGCGGTGAATCTTCCGTCGAACACTGGGACAGTCTCGTCTGCGAGGCCCCAAGACCGCGCGGAAGGCCCCGAATCGACCGGAGAATCCGCCTTGTTCCACGCCCTGCGCGACAGCCTCACCTCCCGCCCGAGCCGGGCCGAGCTGCAAGCCAACATCCTCGCCGGCCTGACCGTCGGCATCGTCGCCCTGCCGCTGTCCATGGCGCTGGCCATCGCCGTTGGGCTGCCGCCGCAGCACGGACTGTATACGGCGATCGTCGCCGGTGCCGTGACCGCCCTGGCCGGCGGCTCGGCGGTGAACATCTCCGGGCCGACGGCGGCCTTCGTCGTGGTGCTGCTGCCGATTGTCCAGGCGCACGGGCTCGGCGGCCTGCTGGTAGCCGGGTTTCTGGCCGGGCTTATCCTGATCGGCATGGGCATCGGGCGCATGGGGGCGCTGATCGAGCTGGTGCCCTACCCGGTCACCGTGGGCTTCACCGCCGGCATCGGTGTGGTCATCGCCACCCTGCAGATCAAGGACCTGCTCGGGCTCGACATCGGCCTGCTCGACGGCCACTTCACCGACAAGGTGCTCACCATCATCGAGGCGTTGCCGAGCCTCGATTGGCACGAGGCGCTGATCGGCGCCCTGACCTTTGCCGTGCTGCTCGGCTGGCCGCGGCTGAAGACCAAGATCCCGGCGCACCTGGTGGCCGTGATCGTCGGCTCCCTGGCCGCGCTGGCGGCAACGGCGTTGATCGACGGCTTCCAGGTCGAGACCATCGGCTCGCGCTTCCACTATGTCATCGACGGCGTGGAGGGCAGCGGCATCCCGCCGTTCCTGCCCGCCTTCGCCTGGCCCTGGGAGCAGCCCGGCGTCGACGGCCGACCCATCGGCCTGAGCTATGCGCTGGTGCGCGACCTGTTCGGCGCCGCCCTGACCATCGCCGTGCTCGGGGCGCTGGAGTCGCTGCTCTGCGCCGTGGTCGCCGACGGCATGTCCGGGCGCCGGCACGATCCGAACGACGAGCTGATCGGCCAGGGCCTCGGCAACCTGGTCGCGCCGCTGTTCGGCGGCATCCCGGCCACCGCCGCCATCGCCCGCACCGCCACCAACGTGCGCGCCGGGGCCACTTCACCGCTGTCGGCGGTGATCCATGCCGGCTTCCTGCTCGCCGCCGTGCTGCTGCTGGCGGACCTGCTGGCCTATGTGCCCATGGCGTCCATGGCCGCGCTGCTGCTGATGGTCGCCTGGCACATGAGCGATGCCAATCACTTCGTGCGCACGCTGCGGGTCGCGCCGCTGCCGGACCGAGCCACGCTGCTCGCCTGCTTCGGGCTGACGGTCCTGTTCGACATGGTCATCGCCGTCGGCGTCGGCATGGCCCTGGCCGCGATCCTGTTCATCCGCCGCAGCATCGAGCTGACCGGCACCGACATCATCGAGCCCGGCCGCGACGCCCACCCCCATACCGCCGATGTCCCCGCCGACACCATCGTCTACGACATCAACGGCCCGCTGTTCTTCGGCTCCGCCCAGCGCGCGCTGAAGAACATCACCGATGTCACCCCCGGCATCCGTGTCGTCATCCTCGATATGAGCGACGTGACCATGCTCGACATGAGCGGCATCGTCGCCATGGAGTCCATCGTCAAACGGCTGCGCGAGCGCCGCATCGGCCTGGTCATCGCCAGCCTGCAGCCGCGGATGATCCTCAAGCTGCGCCGCGCCGGCCTGCGCCGCCGCCCCGGGGAGCTGGAACTGGCCCGCACGCTGGCCGACGCCATGACGGCAGCCACGCAGATGGACGCGGGGGCGCCGGCCTGAGGGGGCTCGGGCCTCCGTTGGCGTTCCGCCCAGGCCTCTGCGGTTTGGTCTGCCCCCGACGACTTGCCATTGGGAAAAGCAGCTGCAGGGTCAGTTCCAGCCGACGACGTCGTATCCGCGATCGCGCAGACAGCGATTGACATAGCCCCGATAGGCCGCGCTCGGCTCGCTGGCGCGCACGCCGCTGCGGATCAGGGCCACCCCGGCACCGGCCGCGGCGCCGGCTGCGGCGCGATTGCCGACATCGCTGTCGCCACGCACGGCACCGTAGATGCCGGTGGCGGCGGCACCCATTGCCGCGCCGGTGGCGGTATCTCGCGCCACAGTACCCAGGCGACCGGAATCGGCACCGCCTTGGCGTGCCCGCTGCTCGCACTCGGCGATGGCCTGTCTTGCACCCGGGCCGCCCTCGTAGATCACGGGCCGTTTCGCGCCGCAGCCGCTTGCTGCAACCCCGATGGCCAGGATCAGCAGCGGGGCCAGGCGGATGATCGGCGGACGGGGCCGGCGGGGGGGCATCGGAGGGCTATGGTGTTTGCCCGTAAGGCACAGGGCTCGGCGTCGGTCGGCGTTGCTGCGATGGCACATGATTCTGGACCTGGGGTTTGGCTGTGGGATGTCGCTGAGTGGGCGTCTATCTTGTCGTTGAGGATCGCCGTTGCCGGGAAATCCGACCTGGGTTCGGCCAAGGTGCAATGAGTCGCCCGGTGATTATGATCCAGACCCAGGCGCCGGCGTGGCCCGACGCACCTCGGTCAGCGCATCGTAGTTGCCGTCGGGCGCCAACCGGTAGCCTGCGATGTCGCTGCGCATGACCACGATCTGGTCTTCGTACCAGAGCGGGACATAGGGCAGGTCCGCCCGCAACAGGGCCTGGAGCTGGCGGTAGAGCGCGGCCTGGTGGTTGAGGTCCGGTTCGGCGCGGGCGCGCTCGATGAGGTCGTCGGCGACGGGGCTCAGGTAGCGCCCGCGGTTGGCGCCGCCGGGGGGGATCGAGGCGCTGTGGAAGACGTAGCGGAAGATGTCGGGGGTGCGGATGCCCACCCAGGTCAGGCTGTAGAGCTGGAAGCGGCCGGCCTTGATGTCGCCGAAGAAGGTGCCCCAGTCGTAGCTCTGCACGGTCAGCTCGATGCCGACCCGGGCGAGCTGGGCCTGCACAACCGTCGCCAGGCGCAACCGGAAGGGGTCGCTGGAGGTCTTCAGCGTCAGCCGCAAGGGCCGGTGGGGGCCGTAGCCGGCGGCATCCAGCAGCCGGCGGGCGCGTGCCGGATCGTAGCTCAGCGACGGCAGGCTGCCCGTGCCGGCCCAGTGCTCCGGCGGGAACATGGCCTCGGCCTCGCGGCCTGCCCCCTGAAACAGCCAGCGCAGGATCGCGCCGCGGTCGATGGCGTGGGCGATGGCCTGGCGCACGGCCGCTGTCCCCGTGGCCGGGTCCTCGAGGTTGAAGCCGAGGTAGGAGAAGTTGACCCCGGGGGCCGTCTCGACGCGCACCCCCGGCTGCTGCCGCAGCCAAGCCACCAACTCCGGCGGCAGGTCGTTCTGCAGCAGGTCGACCTCGCCGCGCAGCAGCTTCATGACGCGCACGTTGGGGTCCTGGACGGTGACCAGCTCCAGCAGCTGGCCGTCGGCGCGACGCCGCAGCAGCAGCCGGCCGGGCGCGGGCCAATCCACCAGCTCGAACGGGCCGCTGCCCACGGGCGCGCGGGCCAGGTCGGCGCCGGCTTCGATGCGCGCGGCCGGGCCGATGCCGATACCCAGATACGCCGGGAACAGCGGGTCGGGCTCGCGCAGCTCGAATTCCAGCCGGTCCGGGTCGAGCACGGTGATCCGCTCGATGATCGACAGCAGGGCGCGGTGGGGCGAGGCGCTGTCCGGGTCGAGGATCGAGCGGTAGGTGGCGGCCACATCGGCGGCGGTCAGCCGGCTGCCGTCGCTGAACCGGCGCCCGTGGGCCCCCAGGATGAAGCGGTAGCGCGTCGGTGTCGGCTGCTCCCAACGGGCGATGCCGGGCTGGGGCAGACTGCGCGCGTCGAATTCCACCAGCCGGCGGTAGAGCAGCCGGTTGACGCGCTCGGAGGTGGCATCGGTGGCCAGGCGCGGGTCGAGGTTGCGGGCGCCGTTGGCGACGCCGAGGCGGATGCTGGCGTCAGGCTCGCCACCGCAGCCGGTGACGACGATCAGCAACAGCAACAGCCACAGGGCCGCGCGGCCAAGCCGAATGCGACTCGGCACGGTCGCGGCATTTGGCGCGAAGACGCGAAGACGCGCAGGGCAATGGCCTATGTTCATCACCTGGCCGCCGGACCGTCCTCGCGGCCCAGTTCGTCGGCTGTGTTTGGCCGGAAGGCTGTCACCAATGCTTGAAAGGATGCCGGGCGAGGTTGACGTTGTAGTAGCGCGGGTCGGCGCTGACCTCATCGCCGGCCCAGTCGGGCAGCGCCACGGGCTGGTCCTCGCGCTCCAGCTCCAGCTCGGCCATGACCAGTCCGGCATTGTCGCCGGCAAACACATCCAGCTCCCAGACCCGATCGCCGTGGCGGACCAGATAGCGGACCTTGTCGATGGGGGGCGAGACGGGCAGCTCGGCGAGCATGGCCTCGGCATCCTCCACCGGGATCGGGTACTCGAACTCGCTGCGGCTGATCCCCTGCGTTGCGCCCTTGATGGTCAGAAACGCGCCCTCGCCCTTGACGCGCACGCGCACGGTGGCGTTCTGGTTGTTGGCCAGATAGCCCTGCATGATCCGCTCCTGCGACAGCACGGCGTCACGCCAGCTGTCGCCCTTGACGAGGAATTTGCGCTCGATCTCGGTGGCCATTTGGTGCGTTCTCTTTGCTGGGGGGGTTGGTTTCGCGAAGACGCGAAGCTCGCGGGCTCGTAGCACAGCGCCAAGGTGACGCCATCAGGGTCTCTGGTCGGGATCAGGATATGGCTGATCAGGGGCCTTCCGCGCCAGTGCAGGCGGATGCACGAAAACATGCGCTGCTCGATCTTGTTGCACTTGCCGAGATCACCATCCATGAAGTCCTGCGTACGCAGCCCTTCGGGGTGGTCGCGGGGGCACCATTCGCACCCGCTGTTGCGGAAGTCGCCCACCAGCTCCGTCTTTTTGGCACGCAACCGGCTTTTTCGCAACTTTATTTGCGGACGAGAATCGACCTCCGCAATCTGCGGTGCGGGAGCAGGGCCGACGACAACCCGCTGAACCAGGCGAGCCCGTTGACGCCAGCCTTGACCAGGACGGCGCGGGTCGCCTTGGGCCGGATCGGCCGGATCGATTGGCATTCACAACACTTGGTTTGGCTACGCTAAGGCATCCCATTGCCCGTCGGCCCCATTTGGGCCGAGAATGCAGGCCAGCGCTTGCGGAGGGCGGCAATGACGACAACGATCGATCCAGTGGACAAGCCAACAACCATGACCGCAATGATCCGGCCAAGCGGAGGCGGCGGCGCGCGCGGCGCGGTCCGCGGCAACACCATCCCCTTGCCGAGCCGCGGAGCCGCTGAGCCGTGGCCCTGCTCCAGGTCGGCCTCGCGCTGGGCACCTATGCCGGCATGCGGCTCACCGAGGGTCTGCGCCGGCCGCGACGGCTGCGGCACCGACTGCTTGCGCTCAAGCCCAACCGCGCCCGCCGGCAGCCGGATGCCGTCGCCGACGCGTCGCTGCTGCGCCGCCGCCGCGACGACCTGCACGCCGGCAGCTGGGCGCTGGGGTTGTGCATCGGCAGCTATGCCCTGCCGGTGCTCACGCCGGCGGCGCTGGCGCTGACCGTCTACAGCATGCTGCCGATGCTGCGCGCGAGCGAGCGGGCGCTGCTGCGCCGCGGGCGGATCGACGATGACCTGGTCAACGCCGGGGTCTGCATCGGCAGCCTCGGCCTCGGCCAACCGCTGGCCGCGGCGCTGCAATGCTGGGTCTTCCACGCCGGGGACGTGGCCGTGCTCGGCAGCCGCGAGCGCGCCCGCCGGCTGCTTGCGCTCAAGCCCAACCGCGCCCGCCGGCAGCCGGATGCCGTCGCGGGCGATGCGCGACGCCGCCGAGACGGCAGTTGCCCTGGACACCTTGCAGCCCGGCGATTGGGTGCTGCTCGCCACCGGCGAGCCGGTGCCGGTGGATGGGCGCATCCGCTCCGGCAGCATCAGCGTCGATCAGCAGCAGCTCACCGGCGAGTCGGTACCACGGGCACTCGGGGTCGGCGGCACGCTGGTGCTGCGCGGCAAGGCGCAAGTCGAGGTGAGCGTCGCCGGCCGAACCTTGTCGCGTCTCAACTGAAGGTTGCCCATGTATCCCGCACGTATCCAATCGATCTCGGTCTATGCGCTGGAGCTGCCGCTGAAGCGGTCCTACCTCGTCTCCGGCGGGCGCGTCCATGTGGAGCGCATGGACAGCGTCATCGTCCGCGTGGAGACCGACACCGGCCTCGCCGGCTGGGGTGAGGGCTGTCCGTTCGGCAGCGCCTACCTACCCGCCTTCACCGCCGGCATCCACGCGGGCCTGGCCGAGCTGGCCCCCCGTCTGTTGGGCGAGAACCCCCTGCACCCGGAGCAGCTGAGCCACACCATGGACAGCCTTCTGGCGGGGCACGACTACATCAAGTCGGCACTGGACATGGCCTGCTGGGACCTGCTGGGCCAGCACACCGGCCTGCCGCTGTACGCCTTGCTGGGCGGGCGGTTCAGCGACGCCGTGGACATGATGGGGGTCTGCCCCAACGACACACCCGAGGCCATGGCCCGCGCCGTGGATGAGCTGCGCGGTCTCGGCTACCGCTGCTTTTCCCCCAAGCTGGGGGGTGACGTGGCGCTGGATATCGCCCGCATCCGGGCCATCCTGGAGCGGGCCGCTCCCGGCGACAGCATCACCATCGACGCCAACCGCGCCTGGCTACCCGACCAGGCGGTGCGCATCATGAACGCCGTGGCCGATGACCCGAGGCCCTGCTTCGAGCAGCCCTGCGAGACCCTGGACGAATGCCTCGCCGTGCGCCGGCTGACCCGCCAACCGATCATCCTCGACGAGGCCATCATGGGCTTCCCGGACCTGTTGCGGGCACAGCGCGAGCACATCGCCCAGGCCGTCAACATCAAGCTCGGGCGGGTCGGCGGCCTGACCAAGGCGCGGCGGATGCGCGATTTCTGCATCGCCACCGGGTTGCGCATGAACATCGAAGAGACCGGCGGTACCGTCATCGCCAGCACCGCGGCCGTGCACCTGGCCGCCGCGACACCGCCGCGCTGGCGCCTGGCCACCTCCGACAACACCCGGCTCCACGATGTGGTCCCGGCGACCGGCGGCTACGTCTTCGCGCATGGACAGGGCATCCCGCCGGAGACACCGGGACTCGGTATCGTCGCCGACCTGCAGGTGTTGGGCGCGCCCGTGGCGACGTATCAATAATCTCTCGCCGGGCGAAGCCGGAACCAAAGGACCGACAGACTGATCCGTGTCGGCCTGCCGACACTCCCGGGCCGAGACTCCGTCGCCAACGCTCCCACCGTAGGTTGCTATCCCGGGGATGTCGCCCTCCAGGGCGACACAGTTTCGCGGACGGCGGACGTTAGGGGGACTTTCGCATCGAAGAAGCAACTACGAGATCCAGGAAAATCCAACACCACCCAAACCGGAAGAGCACCATGCCGAACCACCAGGAACGCTACGACAACTGGGCACCGACCTACAACGACGACGTCGCTGCACGCCACTATCATGCCCCGCAGACCCTCGCCGACCACCTGATGGAGCTGATCGAGCAGCGCCGGCTGCCGATCTCCCCCGCGACCCCCGACCTCAAGGTCATCGACCTCGGCTGCGGCTCGGGCCTGGTCGGCCGGGCGCTGCGCGAGAAGGGCTTCGGCCACATCGACGGCACCGACCTGTCCCTCGGCATGCTGCGGCAGGCCCGCGAGACCGGTGCCTATCGGACATTGATCCCCTGGCAGGACCTCAACCACCCGTTGCCGTTCTTCCTGCACGGACAATACGACCTGACCATCTGCTGCGGCGTCTTCGCCCTGGACTTCGTCGAGCCCAAGAGCCTGCGTTGGCTGGCCCAGGTCACCAAGCCCGGCGGCGCCATCCTCATGACCACCAAGACCCACTACCACCAAGACTACGACTTCGACGGCTACTGCGACGGCCTGATCACCGCCGGGGAACTGGCGCTGGTGGACTGCCGCCGGGACCGGCCCTACCTCGGTGACGAGGCCGACGGCCACTACTGGGTCTTCTCCGTCCCGGGACCTGCACAGGAGCGCTGACATGACCATCAAATGCCTGTTTCTCAACGACCGGGAGCCCTACCCCGAGGACTGCTTCGCAGCCATCCCCGGCATCGAGGTCACCTGGGTGCAGGATCATCGCGGCGGCTTCTCCCTGGTCGCGGCCCTCGACGCCCACGCGGATACCGAGGTCCTGATCACCACCCTGATGGACCTCGGCGCCGACAATCTGGCCCGGCTGCCGCGGCTCAGGCGCATCATCACCATCACCACCGGCACCGACTATGTCGACAAGGCATACTGCGCCCGTCACGGCATCGCGGTGCACAACACCCCGGGCTTTACCGGCGCATCGGTGGCCGAGCACGCCATGGCCCTGATGCTGGCGGCGGCCAAGCGTCTGAAGGACTACGACAGCGGCGTGCGCCGCGGCGACTTTCAGGTGTTCGAGCACCAGGGCCTGGAGTTGGAGGGCAAGACCGCCGGCATCGTCGGCATGGGCGCGATCGGCTCGCGGGTGGCGCAGATGCTCTCGGGCTTCGGTGTCCGCGTGCTGTTCTGCAACCGCCGACCGAAGCACACCGCACTCGGCACCCAGGTCGCGCTCGAGCGGCTGCTGGCCGACAGCGACATCCTGTTCCTGACCCTATCGATGAGCCCCGAGGCGCGGCACCTGATCAACGCGCAGACCCTGGCGCAGGTCAGGCCCGGGGCCATCCTGGTCAACATCTCGCCGGACGCGCTGATCGATGTCGACGCCCTCAACGACGCCTTGACCAGCGGCCGATTGGCCTATGCCGGGCTCGACCTGCACCACGAAGACCCGCGCTTTTCGGACCTGCCCAACTGCATCCTCAGCCCGCGGCGGGCCTGGTATACCAAAGAGGCCTTCGAGCGGCGCATGCGCATCTTCACCCAGACCCTGGCCGAAGCCGTCCAAGCACCATGAAGCTGCTGCTGATACAGGGCGCCAACCTGCGCTCGCTGGGCCAGCGGCAGGGCAGCGACTACGACACCCCCAGCGCCGCCGAGCTCGACGCCCGGCTCCAGCGCCACGCCGAGCGCTGGGGCTACGCGCTCGACATCTTCCACACCAACAGCGAAGGCGAGGCCATCGACAAGGTCTACGACAGCGTCGACGCCGGCGTCGACGGCATCCTCGCCAACCCCGCCGGCTTCACCTACAACGCGCTGGCCCTGCGCGACTGCCTGGGCTATGTCGCCCCACCCTATGTCGAGATCCACCTGACCAACATCGACCGCCGCGAGATCCGTTCCGCGCTGTCGTCGGTCGCCGTCGGCGTCGTCCACGGCTTTGGCGTGGATTCCTACTTCATCGCGTTGGAGGCCATGCTGAGGCACCTGAAGCATGCGCGATTTCAGGACGGCACCTGAGACATGATCGACTTCAGGGTCATTGACATCTGCTCCGAACTCGGCGCCGCCCAGCTCGGCGCCAGCCTGGGGCCGGAGGCCATCCGCCAAGCCGCGCGGCAGGCAGGCAGCGACTTTTTCGCCCGGCATCCGGGCGTCCGCCTGCCCGAGCGCAACCACCTGCTGGCCGATCCGCGCCGCGACCCGGCGCCGGCCTGCGCCAAGCACCTGCGCTACGTCTTGGAGACCTGCCAAGGCGCAGCCAACAGCGTCGCCGAGGTACTGGAGGCCGGCGCCTTTCCCATCGTCCTGTCGGCGGACCATTCCTCCGCCGCCGGCGTCATCGCCGGCATCAAGGAGGCCCATCCCGACGAGCGCCTGGGCATCATCTGGATCGACGCCCACAGCGACATGCACACCCCCTACACCAGCCATTCCGGCAATCTGCACGGCATGCCGCTGGGGGCCGCCTTGGGGCTCGACGACGAGGCGCGCCGGCTGATCGGCGCGGAGCCGAATCGGCTCTCGGAGCGCGAACGGCGGCAATGGTGCCAGCTCAAGGGGCTGGCCGGCGTGCTGCCCAAGGTCCGCCCCGAAGACCTGGTGCTGATCGCCGTGCGCTACTTCAAACCCGAGCACCGGGCGCTGGTCCACCAGCTCCCCGTCGCCCTGCACGGCGTCGCCGACATCCGCGAGCACGGCACCCCCGCCTGCATCGACGCCACCCTGCGACAGCTCGCCGACTGCGACCGGCTCTACCTCTCCTTCGACGTCGACAGCCTGGACTGCGACACCGTCTCCCGCGGCACCGGCACCCCCGAGCCCGATGGTCTGCATCTCGACGAAGCGGTCGCGTTGGTCCAGGCCTTCATGGCCGACCCCAGGCTCTGCTGCCTGGAGATCGCCGAGGTCAACCCGCTGCTCGACGACCGCGGCAACGCCATGGGCGAGGCCGCCTGGCGGGTACTCGAGGCCGGCCTCACCGCGGTGCCCGAACACGCATCGAGCGCATCCTGATCCATCCGACATCCACAACCTCCGCAGACACCGCCAGCGCGAGAACCTGATGCGCATCCCGCATCGCATCCAGCGCAGACGATGCATCGCGCTTATCCTCAGAACCGGGCACCCGAGGTGGTCAGGGCGAAGATGATGCAGGTGGCCAGGCCAAGCCCGTGCAAGGCGTCGATGGCGGCCTTGGTGCCCGGCCGCAGCGCCGGCGCCGATGAGCGCGTCGCCGTCCTCGGCGACATCGGCATGCACCGCAATCCTGTCGCCTGCCTGAAGGCTGGACAGACAGCAACTGACCCATTTCTACCCCTTGGTGATCTATCACGGCGACCGATCCTGGACGGCACCCACGAGCTTCCACGATCTGGTCAGGCCGCTGCCGGAACCGATAAAGCCGTTCGTGCCGAGCTTCGGCTACCAACTGGTCGATCTTTCGGGCCCCAACGATGCCGAGATCAAGGGCCGGGTGCTGACGCGACTGGTGCAGCTCGCCATGCGCTGGGTCTTCGACGCCCAGCCTGTCGAGCGGTTGCGCGATCTGCTGGCACTGATCGAGAAGATCGAAGACCGCGACACCGCTGTCGAAGTGCTGGAATCCTTGCTGCGCTACTTCGTCCAAGGCACGCAGCGGGTCAACGAGCCCACCGTCCGCGCACTGCTGCAACAGACCTCCACCGGAGAACCGATCATGCAGACCTTCATCGACCGCTACATCGAGCAAGGCATCAACCAAGGCCAGCGCCTCGGCGAGGCAACCGCCGTGCTGCGCCTGATCGAGCGCAAGTTCGGCCCGCCGAGCGACACCGTGCGCGAGCGCGTGCTCGCCGCCGACAGCGACACCCTGCTGGAGTGGCTCGACCGCATTCTCGTCGCCGAGACCGTGGATGCGGTGTTGCACTGAGCGCAGCGAGGCGCTTGGTCCGAGGGGCTCGCGGTGGGGCGACGACACGCCCGAGCACGCGCTCGCGGAGTATCTGCGGTTCAGGGAGCTGCTGCGGCAACACGGCGAGCGGCTGCCGGTGGAGTGGCTCGATGACCTGTTGCGCGATCAGCTCGGTGAGCTGTGCTCGGGGCTGCCGCCGCACTTCACCATCGGCGCCTTTCTGTTCCTGCTCTAGCGAGCCGCCGATGAGGAAGAACGCGCGCACTGGCATCGTCATGATCCGCCGCAGAAGCGGCCGGACTTTCACCTGCGCTTCGCCCTCGACGAGGTGCTGGCCCGCGAGTCATTCGACATCCCGCCGCAGACCGATCCGCTGTTCGAGCGGGTCCGGCGCTTCATCGCGACGGCCCGCCATCTGCGTCCCTGGCGGGACTACGGGCTGCGCCTCGATCTGCTGCGTTGGCTGCAATGCATTGACCGAAGGGGAGCGGGGTCACAGGGGAGCGGAGTCTTGCAATCATGCATCTGCGTGATTGCAAGAC
>CALOBA010000040.1:0-67883 GCA_942491465.1 uncultured Gammaproteobacteria bacterium | reverse complement strand
GTGCGCCAGAACGTTCCTGAACCCGAACAGCAACCTAGACTGCAATCGCGGCGCCCCGTTCGGTGCTGCAATCGACAAGGAGACAAGCAATCATGCGAAGAGACAGAGCCTCGAGCGATCCCAACCGAGCGCAATCCGCTTGGGAGGAGAGCTGCCGAGCGACCGCTCCGTTGCAACAGCACACCTATCGCTGCGGGCTCCTGACGCCCCTGCTTGGCGGCGGTGTTCAGGCCGGCCGGGTGGACCCGTTGATGCCGATCCGTGTCGCTGGCATTCGCGGCCAGCTCCGGTTCTGGTGGCGGATCAGCCGCGCTGACCAAGATGCTCCGTCGAGCGAAGTGTTTCAGTGCGAGCGCCGCATCTGGGGCGGGATCGGCGACACTGAGCCCACCGCGAGTCAGGTGCGCATCCGCGTCTCCGCCGAGGCGGTGCAGCGGTCCGCGCTGCGCTCCGAAGGCGACATTCCCGGTGGCGCGATGAAGTATGCCTTCGGACCAGGAGTCATCGACGGGGTGACCTGGCTACCTGCCGGGTATGGGTTCAATCTACAGCTAACCTATCCGGAGACCCTGGCTGATGATGTCCAGACCGCGCTGCGCTGGTGGGCAAGCTTCGGCGGAATCGGTGCGAGGACGCGCCGGGGACTCGGGGCGGTGAGCGTCAACGGGATCGAGCCGATCGATGATCAGGCGGTCCGCGGGCGCGGTGGCCAGCTTCACTGTCGTAACCAATCCTTCGACAGCGCGGAGAGGGCTTGGACCGATGCAGTTACCAAGCTGCATCAGTTCCGCCAAGGACCGGAGATTGGTCGCCGGCCTGCGCGTGCGGAAAACCCGAGAAGGCCGGCTCGGAGCTTCTGGCCCGAGCCGGACCAGCTCCGTCGTTTCTCCGGGAGGAACGACAACGGCAATCACCGGCCGGTCCACGAGGCCGGAAACGTCTTCCCGCGGGCAGCCTTCGGCATGCCGATCCAGTTCGAGTTTCACAAATCCAGCGAGCCTGATACGCGAGACCTCTTGCCGGATCGGCTTGATGGGGAACATCGGCCGGCGCGGCGCATGGCCAGCCCGCTGATCCTGCGTCCCTATCACGACGCTGACCGCTGGCGTGCCGGCGCGTTGCTGCTGCCCGGCTGGCGGGATGCCATGACCACGCCGCTGCGCTTCAATCGGGATGAAGAGACCCCCGAGCACTGGCCGGGCGATGAGACCGCAGAAGATCGATCCGAGCGGCAGCGCCTCGCCGGCCTCATCCCGCCAATGGCCGGTCGCGGCGACGACCCGCTGAGCGCCTTCATGGCCTTTTTCATGGAGCCGTGACCATGACCACCTACCTGATCACCGTCTCCCTCGGCCCGGTGCAGGGCCTGATCGCCGCCGCTCGGCGCACCCGCGACCTCTGGTGCGGCTCCTGGGTCCTGTCCGAGGCCGCGCGTGCGGCCGCCCGGGTGCTGCATCACGCAGACCCCGAGGCCCAACCGCTGATCTTTCCGTTCACGAGCGATCCGGACCGCGACCTGAAGCCGAAGACCGAGCCCGGCGACGAGGCGAACATTGCCAACATCCTGCGGGCGCAGATCGATCTCGCCGGCCCCGGGGCCGCCGCCAAGCTCTGCAAGCAGGCCAAGGAGGCCGCCGAGAACCGAGTACGCGACCTCGGTGAGCAGGCGAAGCAGCGGCTTGCTCTCGCGCCGAAAGACCCCCCGCTGCGGCAGGAGGTTTGGGATGCCCAGATCGGCGACATCATCGAATGCTTCAGCGCCTGGGTGCCGATCCACGGCAACGACTATGCCGCGGCCGGCAAGCGCCTCGGCCGGGTGCTGAACGAGCGCAAGGCGACGCGCAACTTCGCTCCAGCCCCGGTCCTTGCAACGCAAGGGCTGCCCAAGTCGTCCCTGGACGGTGCCCGCGAGACCGTCCTGCCGAATTGGCCTCTGCAGCACCCGGCCCGCCGCAAGCTCGGCCTAGGCCAGCGCGAGCAGCTCGATGCGCTGGGCGTCATCAAGCGCATGGCCGTCGGTGCCGAGCAGTTCACACCCTATTCGCGCATCGCCGCCGATGCGTGGATTCGCGACCTGAGCCCCGGTCAGCGCGCGCGAATCGCCGAACACTACGAGCCGATCCGTGCGCTCGACCTGGCGACCCGCTGCACCGGCAACGGCGACATCTACAACGCCCTGCCCTACGACGGCGAGCTGCTGTTCGACTTCCGGTTGCAGAACGCGATCGCTCAGCACAGGGGCTGGTACGCCGAGGCCGAAGCGCGCTTCAAGCGTCTAAGCGCAGCGCTCATCGAGATCGCCAAGGCGCGTGACGCGGACGGTCAATCGATCGGCGCCCCGGTCCCCTACGCCGCCATCGTCAAGGGCGACGGCGACCACATGGGTCGGCTGTTGTCGCAGGCGCGGACCGTCGAGGATTCCAGGGCGATCTCCAAGGCCCTGCACGACTTCGCCTCATCGGTGCGCCGGATCGTGCGCGATCACTGCGGTCATGCCATCTATGCCGGTGGAGACGACGTGCTGGCGATGGTGCCGTTGATCTCCGCGCAGGACTGCGCCCGGAAGCTGGCCGATCAGTATCGCGAGCGGATGCAGGGCGTCGTCCGCGAACTGGCGCTGGATATCCCGGCGGACGAGCAGCCGACCCTATCCGTCGGCATCGCCATCGGCCACGTGATGGAGCCCCTGGGCGCCCTGCGGCACCGGGCCGAGCAGGCCGAGCAGCTGGCCAAAGGCGACAACGAGACCCGACCACGCAACGCGCTGGCGATCCAGCTCGGCATCCGCTCCGGCGGCGAGTACCGCTGGCGAGCACGTTGGGACGACATGGACGCCCAACGCGCCCTGACCCGCCTCACCGCCGGGTTCATCGCCGGCCAGCTCCCCAGCCGCATCGCCTACGACCTTGGCGCCATCGACCGGCGTCTCGGCTGGCTGCGCGACGACGACAGCGACGAGGCCCGCGGGATGCGCGAGGCGGAGGTCTTGCGCGCGCTGGATCGGGCGCGTGCCGAGGGCGGCAGCCAGCCCATCCCACCGGACCTGCAACGGTTGCTGCGGACCGAGGCCAAGACCCAGGGCCTCGGCCGACTCGCCGACACCCTGATCATCGCGCGCTGGCTCGCCGCCCGCCGCGCAGCCGACATCGGAGAAGACTGATGGCACGCCGTCCAGGACACTCGGCCAAGAAAAAGGGCCAACCACAGACGCAGAAGCGGATCAGCTACAAACGCCTCAACCGCGAGCGCGACAAAGACCAGGCGTCGGGTTCCACGGCCCGAGCGACCGAGCCCAGACATCCGGCGGCGCGCTCGCGCGCCGCCGGAACCCTGCTCGGGCTGACCGCGCTCGCCCCGCTGATCGTGCGCTCCGGGCGTCCGTTCGACGACCAAACCGGTGCCGATCCGGCACGCCTGCCGCCACCGTCGACAGTCGCCGGCTGTCTGCGCACGGCCCTTGGTCGGCAGCAGGGGCAAACCTTTCGCCAACGCATCGATCAAGACTGCGAGGACGACCTGAACGCCCTTGAGGTCCGCGGCCCGCTGCTGCTGCGCGAAAACGCCGACGGCAGCACCGAGGTCTTGGTGCCCAAGCCCGCGGATGCCCATTACGCCAAAGACGAAGCGACCGATGGACTGCGCCTCTTGCGTGCCGCCCCGGCGGCCCCCGAGGCGGATGCCGGCAGTGATCTCCCGGCTGGCCTGCTGCCGGTCCGTTTGGCTGATGATGCACCGGGCAAGCCCGGCCCCGGACCGGCCTGGTGGACCCTCAAGCATCTGCTCGACTTCCGCAAGTCGGACGACCCGAAGATCGACTACGCCCGGATCGAGTCCGCCGGTTGGTCGCCGCCCGGCGACGACCTGCGCACCCATGTGGCCATCGAGCGCCCTTGGCAGGTGGCCAAGACCGGCCAGCTATTCCAGACCCGCGGACTCGACCTGGAGCCCACGCAGGATTGGCTGAAGCAGCCGAAGGACGAGGCGCCCCGGCCGCCGCGCGGGATTCGACTGCTGGTGCAGACCTCGACGCCGCTGACCGAGACCTTGGTCCACCTCGGCGGAGAGCGCCGACTCGCCGCGCTGGCCCCGGAGCCCGCGGAGCGCTGGCCGGAACCGCCCAAAGACTGGGCTGCAGCCATCAACAAGGCCCGCGGACTCAGCCTGACGCTGTTGACGCCGGCCCTGTTCGACCAGGGCTGGCGCCCGGGCTGGCTCAACACGGGCCTGACCGGACACCCACCGAGCCATAAGAACCTCAAACTGCGCCTGCGCGCCGCCGCCCTGGAGCGCTGGCAGCCCCAATCGGGCTGGGATCTGGCCCGGCGGCAGCCGCGACCGGCCCGGCGCATGGTCCCGGCCGGCGCCGTCTACTGGCTCGACATCGAACAGGGCGATGCCGAAGACCTCGACCTCTGGCTCAAGAGTATCTGCGACCGGGAGCAAGACCGCCGCGACGGCTTCGGCCTCGTACTGCCGGCCCCCTGGACCCCGCCCACCGTGAACAAGTAACTCAAACAAAGGACAGACCCATGCAATCACACGTCTATCTGCTGCACGCCCTCTCGGCCCTGCACTGCGGCACCGGCCAGGCCGCCGGCATCGTCGATCTGCCCATCGCCAGGGCGCGCGCCACGCAACTGCCGATCGTGCCCGGCTCGTCTACGCGCGGCGTGCTGCGCGAGCATCTCACCACGCAAGGCAACAACCAGGACGTCCGCACCCTGTTCGGCCCCAACACCATCAGCTCCGATGCCGACGCCTATGCCGGCGCCCTGGCCGTCGGCGACGCCCATCTGCTGGTGCTGCCGGTGCGGGCGCTCAGCGGCATCCTCTGCTATGCCACCTGTCCATTCATCCTGCGGCGTCTTCTCGATGATCTGCGGCGCTCGGGCCTCCAGGTGGACAAGCTGGAGCTGCCCCCGTCGCCGCAAGCGGAGCACGCCTGGGTGATCCCCGGCGGGTCGAAGAACGTGCTGGACGGGAAGCTCGGGCTTGAAGACCTCGACCTGACCGCGCAATCCCAGCCCCGCGCGCTCGACTGGGCCGAGGCCATCGCCTTGCGCGTCCATCCGGGCGATGCAACGGCGCAGGACGACTTCAAGCAACGCTTCGCCATCCTCCCCGACGACACCTTCGGCTTCCTCGCCGAGACCGCCACCGAGGTCCGCACCCGCATCGCCATCGACCCGCAGCGCGGCACCGTCGCGCGCGGCCAGCTCTGGAACGAGGAGAACCTACCCGCCGAGACCGTCCTCTGGGGCATCTACGCCCTCAGCGATTCCATGAACCGGGCCGATGACGATCAACGCAACGCCAACATCCTCTCCGCTGCACTGCCGGACGGCGACACCCTATTGCAGCTCGGCGGCAAGGCCGGCGTTGGCCGCGGCCTGGTTCGCTTCCTGACCCCGAGGGCCTAAGCCATGAGCATCCGATCCCACGAGCTGGCCCGCGCCGCCTATCGCGTGGTCGACGCCCGCAAGACCGCGCCGGTCGGCGAGCGCATCGAGCGCAAGAAATACGGCGCCCTCGCGCACAAGCTGCCGTCGCTGATCCTGCAAAACGGCCTGGCCCAGGCCACCGGATTTCTGATGGCCAAGGGCAAGCTGGTTGAGGCAACGCCCGCCGACGGGGCGGCGACGGACCATAGTGAGGACCGTCAACGACGGCCCGACGAGCACTATGCGTTGTTGGACGACCTGCGTGAGGTCCTGCACGCAGTCGGGGCCACCACAGCGGCCGATCGCGACGCCCTCCATCAGCACATCATCCACGCGGATATGGCTGCGACCATGCGCCTCACCCGCCACAGCCTGGCCGCTTGCGGCTGGATGAAGCGCTACGTCCAGGGCGTGCTGGGCGTCGACTCCACCGGCGCCAGCATCAACGAGACGGAGGCCGATCATGCCGATTGAGCTGATGCGCGCGGCGTTGCGCCCGCTGTACCAGGGCTCGCGCAGCATCCATCCGGGGCTGATGATCCAGCGCGGCCTGGCAAGTATTGAGACCGAAGCCGATCGCCGCGCGCGCGCAGAGGATCAGGAGAATCGGGAAGAACCACTGAAACAAAGGCATATCGAGGGCATCTGCGCGTTGCCGATCGACGATCTTTATCGTCACGCCTACCAGCGCTGGCTCGCCGTCACTGCCGATCCAATGCGCTTCCGCGGCCTGATCGTGCGCATCGACGGGCGCTTGTTCATTGGCCTGAGCGGCGGCGGGGCGCTGGAGACCGGCTGCGCCGTCAGCCACAGCTACGGCGTGCCCTACCTGCCCGGCTCCAGCATCAAAGGCATCACCCAGCACTATGCCCGTGACACCGTCTTCGCCGAGGCCCATGCGAATGTCTGCAACGACCTGTTCGGCGCCCCGCCCACCGAGGCCAACGACGATCAGCCGCCGGATCAGGGCCTCTCCGCTCTGGTGACGTTCCACGATGCCTGGTGGGTCCCCGGCTCGGCCCCCGAGCCGCACAGCGATCGGCCATTCGTCAAGGAGGTCGTCACCACCCACCATCCGGGCTACTACCAAAACGAGGGCCGGAACCCGGCCACCGACTTCGACAGCCCAGTGCCAAATGCCCAGATCGGGGTTCATGGCAGCTTCCTGATCACGCTGGAAGGCGAGCCGGCCTGGACGGAGCTGGCCGAGCGATGCTCATGGTCGCCTTGGCGGAGCGCGGCATTGGCGCGAAGACCCGCGCCGGCTATGGCTATGCGGTCGCCGACACCGAGGCATTCAAGCGCATGACGAAGATGCGCGAGCCGTTTGTAAAGGACCGGGACAGGCACGTCGATCAGCAACGCAAGGAACGGGCGGGGGCCATCGACAAGGCCGGGGAACGTCGAACTGATCTTCAGCAACAGGTCGTGAACGGCAGCCCGCGAGGCCATCGCAGCAACTCCTCGAAGACTCCGCCGGACGAGACATCACCGAGACCGCGATCAATTCGCAACAGATCAACGCGCTGATGGAAACAGCGCAAAGGCCTGGCCGGAGGCGACCGACCGCAATGCCGCCGCCGACCTGATCGCCAAGACCTACGACGCCGTATAGGCTGGACAGATCCGAGGGCCAACAAAAACCAGAAGGAGAAGCGCGACGCGAAAGGCAGCTCGCGCAGCTGCGCGACGGCGAGGCCCAACCATGATCCACATCCTCGAAAACCTCTTCCGCCCCCTCTGGCGCCGCCTGCTGCACCTCGCCTACGTCCATCCTCTGCGCAGCGCACTCATCGTCATCGTCGTGCTGATGCTCGCCAGCGGCGTGCTCGGCGAGGCGATGATGCAGTGGCAGGAAACGCTGGTCACCTGGCTCGACAACGGCTTCATCCTGCTCGGCGGGCTCTCCCTCAGCGCCGGCTGGGCCTTGGCGCTGGTCCTCTACGCCCGTCGCCAGGATGCGGCGCTGAGCTTCCGGCATGCGGGGGAGGAGGTCGACTGCCCGCGCTTCAAGGCCGCGCTGATCCTGGCGAGCAACAGCGAGGACTTGATGGAATGGCACCTGCGCCACATCCCCCACGAGCAGGTCGAGTTCGTTTGGACCGCCTTTACCCGCGATGCCACCGCCAAGGTGATCGACAACGCGCCGAAACTGCGCTGTCTGCACGGCCCTCGGCAAGGCCCCGATGCGCCGGAGTGCGGCGATGATCCCGATTGCCTCGACGACCCCTTCGATCTGGCCGCCGTCAAGGCCCACTGCCGGATGCTGCTGCTTGAGCTGTTGGCGCGCCATGCCCCCGAGCAGGTCTGCGTCAACATCACCGGCAGCACCGCGATCATGACCCTGGGCGCCTTCCAGGCCGCCGAAGAGCTGGGCGTCACCAGCCTCTATCTGCTTGGCAACCATCGCAACGAACGGGGCCAGCCCATCATCCGCCGCACCCATGTCGGCAATCGCGACGAGGGCCAGATCAAGCTCATCTCCGACCATAGCGGCCAATCGGCGGCGGAGACAGCATCAGCCGGGGAGCAGACGCCATGACCAATCATCGGCAGGCTGCCCGCAAGCCCTACCTGCTCAACACCCCGGTCCTGACCGCTTACGGCGACTTCCGCTTCAGCGGCCCGCTCAGCCCGCAGCAGGCCCGCGAGCGCCTCCTCGGCGGCTTCATCTCCGCCATCGGACACCTCGACTCGGCCCGGTTTTTGTCCGAGCTGCTAGGGCTCGCGGTGCCGGTCGACCGCATCAGCATCACCATGGAGCCCGGCGAACAGGCCTTGGTGCTGCGACTGCGCAGCCGGCTGCCGGAAGGCAAGATACTGACCAGCGACGAGATGGCCCGGTTCCCCTACGAACTCGGCTGGCTGGAGCGGCTGCGCTGAGCGGCAGCTGAACACACAGGCCCCAGAGGAGATCGCCGCCATGTCCGCCCCGACCCTGTTCATCGCCCTATCCACCGGCCAGAACATCGCCAACCTGCTGCCGATCATCGAGCGCGCCGAGCCCTTGGATCAGGTGCTCTGGAACAGAAGATCACTGCCGTCCAAGGCTGGCCCCAGTTCCGGCTGATCGGCCTGACCATACCGGGTCAAACAACCAAGCGCCGCGACGCCCGCGGCATCGAGCAGCACATCCCGCCCTTCGAGGATGCCCTGGCGCACTGGCTCGCCCCATTTGCCGAGCCCACGCCCTAGCCCAACCGGACAGCGGCCTCAGACCGCGCTCAGATCGTCGCGCAACATGGCAAGGACGCATCGCGCAAGCTTGCCGTAGCCCCCCACGCAAGCCCAGATCGCTAACGTGCCTCCCATCGCAATCACCCTGCCCCGGGAGGCAACCCATGTCCAAGTGGTTCTACCCCATCTCCTGGTCGCTGCTGCTGACCGGTGGCGTCGTCCTGTTCGGCGTCGCGGCGGTGCTGGAGGCCCTGGTCCTGCAGGGCTATCTCGGCGTGCTCTGGCTCGCCCTGCTGCTGGCCTTTGCGTTGGAGGCGCTCAAGGTCCTGGTCATCGTGGTGCATCGGTTCCTGGTGGAGCAGAGCACGGTGCGTTATCCAGGCACCGTGCGCGGTCTTGTTCACGCCTTTCGCCTGATGCTGGTGACGTTGTCGGCGGCCTGCTCGCTGATGTTCCTGGCCGAGCGCTTGGACCGCCCGAACCTGGAGGCGGCGCGCGCCGCCGACCTGGCCACCATCGAGCATCGCCATGTCGACGACAGCGCCACGGCCCGCGCCGAGCACCAGCGGCGCGCGGCGGACGCCTTGGCGGCACTGGACGCCAGCGAACGGCGCCAGCACGCGGCGCTGAGTCAACGTTACCTGCCGGCCATCGCCGATCTGGAGACCAAGCTCGACGCCGAGATGGACAACACCGGCACCGGGGGCGGCTTCATTGGTCCGCGCTATCGCGCCCTCGCACAGCGCCTGGCGGATGAAAAGGCCGCCTACCAAGCGGCCCAAACGAACCTGGAGCAAACCACCGCCGTCAACCGTGCGGCGCTGATTGCGCGGCTCGGCGGCGAGCAGCGCGCCGTGCTCGCCGAGCTGCAACGCACCCGCGACAGCGGCATGGCCACCGTGCGTGCCAGCGACTACCAAGACGACGAGCGTGTCGAGCATCCGCTGGCTCGGGCCTTCGTCAACACCCTTGGCGCCGTGGTCGCGCCGCCACCGAGCACGCTGCAATTCGTGTTCGTGTTCGCGCTATTCATCAGCCTGCTCATCGAACTCGGCATCTGGGTCACCTTCGAGCACCTGACGCTGGCCCGACTGCCGGTGTTCGAGGCCCACCACCGCGCCGAGCTGTTCGCCGATGGCAAGGCCGTGGAGACCGATGCGGCGCTGCGCGGCTTCAAACAAGACCGGGCGTTTGCCGAGGCAAAGGCCCGCCGGGCGCGGCGCGACATCGAAGACCTGCTCGACGAGGTCGACTTCGGCAAGGTTGCCGAACACCCAACCCGGCGTCGGCCTCAGGCCAAATAGTCCCAACGCCGGACACAACGCCGGCGAGCGCGGCCATCGCCTTGGAGCCACTCAAGCCACGACCACCGCGCGTCAATCCATCCGGCATCCCAACCCCAAGACAGGAACCCTCCAGATGAGCACCGACCAACCCCTAACCGAAACCCCGATCATCGAGCGCGAGCCCGCCAGCCTGGCTCCGCACATGGATCAGAATCGCATGCTGGTCAACCGGGCCATGCAGCGCGAGCAGGCCAACTTTCTAGCCCGCCTGTTCCCGAGCGAGGGCGAGCGTCATGTCCGCCGCCATGAGCTGGAGCAGCTCCAGGTGGGCTTCGACTACCGACGTCGCGCCTTGCATCTGGCCGTCGAGACCAAGCTGCAGGCCGTCGAGGAGAGCTGCAACCACGTGCTGGTCACCGGCAAGGCCGAGATCCGCCGCCAGCGCCAGGAGTTCTTCGCCGAAGAGAAGCTCAAGCTCCAGCAGAGCATGAACCAGGTCATCGACCGCTTCCACACCGAGATGGAGCGGCGCTTCGACGCCCTGGCCAAGCACCGTCACGAAGTCCTGCGCGAGCGCGAGGAGCAGCGCCTGCTCCAGGCCGTCGACCGCTTTCACGCCATGCTCGACGACCTGGAGGACGGCTTCGTCAGCATCATCCACGAAGGCGTCAGCAGCCGGGGCTGATCATGCAGCGCCGTCCTGCCGTCATCGCCTACGACATCCGCGACCACCGTACCCGGCGGGCCGCCCTGCGCATCCTGCGCGAGTGGCGGCTCGACGGTCAGCGCTCGGTGCACGAATGTCTGCTCACCCAAGACGAGGCCGCCGAGCTGTTTGTGCAGCTCGCCGGCGTCATGGACCCGGACAACGACCGCATGCTGCTCGCCTGGCTCGACCACCGTGGTCAGGCCCATGCCCGCGGCAAGGGCCGCATCGGCGGCGGTCATTCGGGACTGCTCGGCCTGCGTTGAGCGTCAATCCGTCCCTCCGGCATGGGCCGGCACACGACCGAGGCATACACCAATGCAAGCACAGGGCTGGTACCTCATCGCCTACGACATCGCCGATCCACGCCGCCTGCGCAAGGTGCACAAGACCCTGCGCCGCGATGCGGTGCCGCTGCAGCAATCGGTGTTTCTCGTCCAGTGCGACCGCCGCGGCATCGGCCGGCTCATGGACGAGATCGCATCCCTGATGCACCGTCAAGACGACGACCTGCGTGCCTATCCCATCCCCGCCCCGGGCAAGATCTGGCTGCGAGGCCAAGGCGTTCTCAGCGGCAACCTGCTCGCCCCCGGTGCGCAAGGCCAAGCCCAAGGCGAAACGCCACCCAAGCGCGGCTGGTGGCGCCGGCTCGTCGGCGCTGATCAAGCATCCAGGACCCCTGCCGATCCGCAAGGCCGCAAGCGCAAGCGCGGCAACAAGGCCGCATGACCAACCCCCGAGACGGAGCCCCACGATGACCGACGACCTCATGCTTATCATCGACCGGCGCGAGACCCAAGTCCGCATGGACGGGCGCGCGCTGCGCGTGCAGCGGCCCGACACGCCCACCGAACACGTCCCCATAGGCGTGCTCGGCCTGGTCGTCGTCAACGGCAGTCCGCTGATCGGCTGCGAAGTCTGGCGCGCTCTGGCCGAGCGTTGCATCCCGGCCGTGATCCTGCCCGGCCGCGGTCGCGGCGCCGCCGTCCAGATCGGCGCCGCGCTCGGCAACACCATCGAGCCGCGCATCGCCCAGCACCGTGCTGGCAACGACCCTGCCGCGGCCGTGAAGATCGCCCGTCGGATGGCTGCCGGAAAGATCCGCGCCCAGGTCGAACTGCGCGCACGAATCGATGCCGACAGCGCCCCCGGCGAGCGGCTGCGCCAGCAGCAAGACCGCGCCCTCGAAGGGCTGCTGTCGGCCCCCGACAACGCCACCATCATGGGCCTGGAGGGCGCCGCCGCAGCCGCCTGGTACGCCTGGCTCGCCGGGCGCATCCCGCCGCAGTGGCGCTTTGCCGGCCGCAACCGCCGCCCACCCCGCGACCCGGTCAACGCGCTGCTCTCCCTCGGCTACACCCTGCTCGGCACCGAGATGCTGCGCGCCGTGCAGGTGCGCGGCCTCGACCCGGCCATGGGCTTCCTGCATGGCGTGCTGCCCGGACGCGAATCCCTCGTCCTCGACCTAATCGAGCCCCTGCGCCCATCGGTGGACCTCCTCGTCCTCAGCCTCCTCGACCAACTGCTGCCGAGCCACTTCAGCTACAGCGCCAACACCGGCTGCCGCCTCAACCAGCACGGTCGCGGTCGGTTCTTCCGCGCCTGGGCCACCGCCCGCAACGACTGGCCCGACCTGCACCAAGTCGCACAGGCCAGCGAGCGGGCCGAAGACGACACCGCCGCCGAACCACAGACCAGCTTGCCCCAACTCTGCCGGCGCCAAGTCGACCGGCTGCTGGCGTGGCTGCGGCCCTATCGCATCGGCGCCACCACCGTCAGCAACCCAGAGGAGCCCCACCATGGCTGAACGCTTCGATCAACTGCTCGCCCCCGAGACCCTCGACCGCGCCTGGCGCGAACTCTCCACGGACCATGCCGTCTGGGAGCTGGGCCTGCCGCGTGCGCAGATGGAGCGCCACCTGCTGCTGCACGTCCTCCAGCTCATCGACGACGTGCGCACCGGGCGCTATCGACCGGCGCCGCTGCGGCGCTTCGCCATCGCCAAGGCCGATGGACGCCAACGCGTGCTCTCCACCCTCTGCCTGCGCGACAAGCTGCTGCAAAAGGCCGCCCAGATCGTGCTGGAGCCCGCCGCCGAGCGCATCTTTCACCACGACAGCTTCGCCTACCGCCCTCGCCGTAATGTCGCGCTGGCGCTGCGTCGAGCCCGCGAGCGCATCGGCTGCGGGCTCTACTGGCTGGTCGACGCCGACATCAAGACCTTTTTCGACAGCATCCCCGTCAAGCCCCTGCGCGCCCGCCTCAAGACCTTCGTCGCCGACCGCGATCTCATGCGGATAATCGACCTCTGGCTTGATCTCGGCGTATCCCACGCAAGCTTCTTCAACGCGCCCCGCGGCATCGCCCAAGGCGCGATCCTCTCACCGCTGTTCTGCAATCTGTACCTCGACAAATTCGATCAGGCCATGGAGCGCAACAAGGTCCCGATGGTCCGCTACGCCGACGACTTCCTGCTCTTCGCCGCCGACGAAGCCCAAGCCCGTCGAGCCCTGGCCTATGCAGCCGATGTCCTGCGCCAGCTCGACCTGGAACTGCATCCGGACAAGACCCGCGTCACCAAGAGCGGCCCGCATGTCACCTTCCTCGGCGAGTCCCTGCCCAGCTACAAGCCCGCCGCTGCGAAGACATCCAAGAAACCACGCACCGCACAACCCCGAAGGGCGCAGATCCGAAGCAAGCGCTCGCCCCCGCGAAACATCCTCCGCCGATGACCTGTGCCCATGCGCCAACGTACATCCCCACAAGCATCGCTCCGCCCAGAGCGAGCGCCGAGCACCACTACCGGCCTTGCGCTTTACGTGCAACCCACTAAAATTCCCGTCGGCGAGGACCGTTTCGGTAACCGTCGCCGCCCTAGCTGTCCAGGCGTTCAGCTGAGCGATTGACGGTGCAAGATAACTTCGGAGTCTCAAAAGTGTGTCGAAAAAGCAACACGCAATCATCTGATTCTTCAAGGTTTTTCCGCCAGGTGGCTCTCGCATCGAAGACCCGATCTAAAGGGGATTGAGACTTTTGCTCTTTCGTCCACTTCCTGTGCCCGGCTCTCGCATCGAAGACCCGATCTAAAGGGGATTGAGACAACGCCGAGACAGTCGGCGAGGTCGGCCCACGTGTCTCGCATCGAAGACCCGATCTAAAGGGGATTGAGACCTCTTAGGATCAATAACAGTTACAGGGTCGTTTCTCGCATCGAAGACCCGATCTAAAGGGGATTGAGACGCCCACCATGCATCTAACATCTTCGTTGCACCGAACGCTCGCATCGAAGACCCGATCTAAAGGGGATTGAGACCTCCGCCTGGAGCATCGCAACACTCTCCTGGCCTCGCATCGAAGACCCGATCTAAAGGGGATTGAGACAGCCGAAACCTGCATCCAGCAGACGCCGCCCTCTCGCATCGAAGACCCGATCTAAAGGGGATTGAGACCTGGGTCGCTAGATCATCATGACCCTTAGTCGACTCTCGCATCGAAGACCCGATCTAAAGGGGATTGAGACTTGGAATCAGTGTTGCAGCCGAGCGAGCTGCAAGTCGCATCGAAGACCCGATCTAAAGGGGATTGAGACCAACTGATGCCGTCGTACTTGCCGGCGTGGGCCGTCTCGCATCGAAGACCCGATCTAAAGGGGATTGCGACACATTCTTGTCCAGCAGCCCCGTCCAGAAAAGGGGGCGTAGGATCGACTGACCCGATCTAAAGGGGATTGCGACATAATACCGGCACCCATTCATCGGGCGAGCGTGGATTGCGCGCTCGCATCGAAGACCCGATCTAAAGGGGATTGAGACCATCCTTTTGGGCCGACCTGTGGAACGTGCTTCAGTCTCGCATCGAAGACCCGATCTAAAGGGGATTGAGACATGCTCCCGAAGCGCTTCATTGCGATCTAGCTCGCTCGCATCGAAGACCCGATCTAAAGGGGATTGAGACTGAGCACCGTTGCGAGTCAGCAGCACGCACACTCCCTCGCATCGAAGACCCGATCTAAAGGGGATTGAGACCCTCGGTTCGTAGCACCAAGCCAGACTGACCCCGTCTCGCATCGAAGACCCGATCTAAAGGGGATTGAGACGGTCAAATACAGCGCCGCCACACTCCACGCGATTGCTCGCATCGAAGACCCGATCTAAAAGGGGATTGAGACCATTCCTGAATGCGACCGTAAATCCTTAGGGCTCGCATCGAAGACCCGATCTAAAGGGGATTGAGACCTGCGCATCACCACTGAGTCGGTCACCCTGGCCTGCTCGCATCGAAGACCCGATCTAAAGGGGATTGAGACCCTGGTGCTCCAGCATGTCTGTCATGGCGCGCTGTCTCGCATCGAAGACCCGATCTAAAGGGGATTGAGACCCTGTGGAATGTCTGGGCTCCAAGTGGACCCGGAAAAGGGGTGCCGGGAAAAAGGGGTCAGATCCTGAGGTATCCCCAGAAAATTTCCACCTCGCCGGTTTCACTCTGCAAGCAGTGCGTCGTGGTCACTCGCGACCCATTGATCCAGTGGCCCGATGACGTCGGCCAGCACGGCGATCGCTGTCTTGCCGTCCTCCAGCGTGAGCAGCAGGCGGGCCAGGAACACCCGCGAGTAGGCGCGGCGCTTGCGGCTGCCGGGGCGTAGCTGCTCATGCAATCCGCAGCACTCTGCGGCGGTGCCGATCAGCCAGAGCAGGATCGCGGCCAGCGAGGCGATGAGCACCAGCACGGTGAAGCGCCCAGTACCGCGCGAGGCGCTGCATTCGAGGCCGGTGCCGAAGTGCTGGCTCTTCATGTCTCGGAAGCTCAATTCGATCTGCATTCTTTGCCGATAGACCTTGACCAGCCGCTTCGCCGACCAGTCGGCCAGCCGTGTCGAGGCCACCAGCAGCCACGGCTCGCGCGCCCCGCGGGCGCTCTGCCGGCTCTTCTTCGAGCGCGAGCGCTTGCCCGAGGCGGTCTTGTCCGTACGCCCTCGGTCGGGCTGGCGCACCAGCACGAAGACGGCCCGCAACGGGTTGCTGCGCACCCATTCGCCAATGCCGAGCATCCGTGCCGTGGTGGTCGCCTCGGCAAACACCCGCTTGCAGCTACGCCAACGGTGCTTGGGCTTGACGTAGTCGCGCCCGCGCACGCGCCCCACCCAACGCCAGCCCAGACGCTCGACCTCGCGATAGAACGGCACCTTGAAGCCGGAGTCGGCCACAATGATCGGATCGCCCGTCCTCGGTATCATCTGCGCGAGGCGGCGAAGGAACCGATGCTGCACCTGCCGATTGCCCAGACTGCCCTGCGGATGCACCTCCTCGTATAGCGTCAGGCTGCGCCCGCCCACCGGCACCGAGGCGCGCAGCAGATGCATGGATTGATCCTTCTTCAGATCGCTCCAGTCGATCACGATCAGCGGCTCGTCCACGCCGGCGAGCAGCATCCGGGCCAAGGCCCCGTAGATGTGTCGGCTGTCGTGCTGGAGGTGGTGGTTGCCCAGCAGCCGATCCGCTCGCTTGATGCGGTGGCGAACCGCCGCATCGCCGCCGAAGCGCCGGCCGATCTCGGTTAAGGTCAGCCGCGGGCCGCTCACCGTGGCGGCCACCGCTTCGAACAGTCCGGCCAAGCGCCGACGGTGGATGCCGGTAAGCACCGGGCCGACGCGGCGTTGTAGAATCGTCAGGGCATGCATGGGGGGTCCTCCACAGGTTTGGTCGCCCGTTGTGGACAGTCAAACCCCATGCATGTTCATTTCTCCTCTAGGGCTCGCTCCTAAGCGTTTGTCTTATAATGTTTTTATCTGGGGATACCTCAGGGTCTGACCCCTTTTCCGGAAAAGGGATCTGACCCCTTTTCCGGACCCCTTTTCCGTTTGGACCCCGGCGCTGTTCATACTCAAGGTTAGGTTGCACTTCCAAGAGTACGAGATTTCCGGGGTTCTGCCGACCCCCCCCCAGCCGGCCACTCTGCTCAAATCTCACATGTCGTTCATCCGGTTTTGGCCGGAACGATGATCAAGGCCGTCCCAACGTAACCGGACGAATACGCGCAAAATCTGAACGTCGTCGATTTCCAATCCCTGTGCGATTCGAAGACTGGCATCAATGAGCCGCATCAACTCGTGCTTCGGCATCATCAATACGATATGGGGTCGGTACTCCGTCAAATGTTCGTAGATGTCGGCGTGCAGATAGTCACGGTTTGCGATGACGACGGCGTCTAGTTGCCGTTGGCTAATCTGCAGCATCTTCTCGCTCCGCTTACGGGTTTCTTGAAGGTCGAATCTATCAAAAGCCAAAAAGGCAGGCATTACGTCGTATACCATAGAGAAATTTGTTGAGTTCCGAATCTTGTGTCGACGAGTCATCGCGTTGTGTCGCGCACCGACGCCGGTGGCCGGCCAGAGGCCATATTGTTTGACAGGGCGAGGACTTTTGTCCGCCAACGCTCCGCATCAGCGGTCGACAAAGCGCGTAGCGGTTTGGCGACCCGACTGCATGCGCTTGTTATAAGGCTTTTTAAATTCATTACTTATCGAAGTGAAATATGCCATTACCAAAATTGCCCCATCACTCATCATCACAATGTTTCCAATTCCAGCTTCAAGAGGAGTTCTTATGCTAAGCCCCCAGAAAAAACTGGCTATGCTCGTTATTATTAAGAGAGATAGAAAGGCAGTTCTTGCCGCGGCCACGAAAAACCAAAGTCCAATGCTAATAACCCCCCACAAAACCCCAACCAATAAACAATCTTGTCCACTCAACCAGCGCATAAGATAACACGTCTAGTTCCTCGACACCCCCCATACACACAAAGAGAACACACACACGACCACCACCCCAGAAAATATAACCCCCATCCACCGAACCAGTTCCCTCATATATCTAAACCCTTATAACACTAGTATCAAGCCATATCGCCTTGCTAAGTCGATATTAACCATATTTTCAGGCAAATTTGCAAGCCTTTCTCCCCTGGTAGCACTTATCAAGGCAAATTTGCCCTGATAACCTGATATTCCCCGGCTTTTCGGGCAAATTTGCCTGATAAGCCGGCCCTGCCCGAGTTATCAGGCAAATTTGCCTTGATAAGTTGATATTGACCGGGTTTTCGGGCAAGAATGTCAACAAAGTGTCTTGGAACGATGGCGGAGGGTGGACGCATGGGTGGGCAACGGTTCTTGGATGAGGTGCGCATGGTGATGCGCAGGCTGCATGACTCGATCCACACCGAGCGCAGCTATTGCGACTGGATCACACAGTTCGTGAAATTCCACCGCATGCAGTCTCGGCAAGAGGTCGTGGATGCGGGGGTGCCGCAGATCGAGGCGTTCTTGACGTACTTGGCGGAGCAGCGACGGGTCGCGGCATCAACGCAGAATCAGGCGTTCAACGCGCTGGTGTTCCTGTACCGTAAGGTGCTGAAGAAGGATTTGGCGGGGCGGATCGATGCTGCACGGGCCACGAAGGGTCCGAGGCCGCCGGTGGTGCTTCAGGAACACTTGGCCCGCACCATTCAGGCGTTGCTCGGGCATAAGGATGTGGAGACGACGATGATCTATACCCATGTGCTCCGACAGGGGGCGCAGGGCAATGCCGTTAAGTCAAGGTTCAGAAACAAGTGGTGCAGACGCAACGACGAAACGGCCAATACAAAGGCTCAGCGAGCGGGCGTCTGCACCACTTGTTTTTGAATCGATCCTAAGTTGAGCCGTGGGAGCGGCTTCCAGCCGCGACGCTCTGCGCGCGAGCCGAGTCGCGGCTTGAAGCCGCTCCCACAAAGCGTTGCAATCGCTCGCTAACCCAATGGCATTGGGGCGCAGGGGGTTGCCAGTCCGTTGGACGATCTCTGATCAGGTCCGGGCAAGACGTCCGTATCGCGATTCGCGTGTTTGCGACCTTCGAGGGATTGCAGGGGGTGTTTGGCCCCCGCTATGAATGCTGGAGCGAGGTGTTGGTCGTTGTCGTTCTCGTGCGCGGATTCGATGACGACAACGACAACAACCGGCTTCGCGACATCGGCCGCGCTGTACTTGGCCGTTGCTGGATCCAGCGAGCGCCCGCGTTCAGGAGGAGGTCGTCTCGGTGGGGGCGTTGCCGGCAGCGGCCTCGCCCGCGTCCTCTTCGACCGCGGCAACATAGCCGCATTCCTTCTGCGGACAGACCTTCTGGGCGCCTTTGCTCTTGGTGACCTTGAGCGTCAGGATCGGCCAGCTGCACTGCGGGCAGGGCTCGGCAAGGGGCTCGTTCCAGACGGCGTAGTCGCACTTGGGGTAGGTGGAGCAGGAGTAGAAGATCTTGCCGCGGCGGGATTTCTTCTTCTGCAACGTGCCTTTGTTGCACTTGGGGCAGGCAACGCCGGTGTCTTCGGGCTTTTCCAGGGGCTCGATGTGGCGGCATTTGGGGTAGCCGCTGCAGCCGATGAACTTGCCGTAGCGCCCGCGCTTGATCTCCAGCGCGGAGCCGCATTCGGGACAAGTACGGCCTTCGATGACCTCCGGGGCCTCCTGCTCGGACTTGTCTTCGTTGAGGTCGCGGGTGTAGTCGCAGTCGGGGTAGTTGCCGCAGCCGATGAAGAGCCCGTTGCGGCCAAGGCGCTTGGAGAGCTGGCCGCCGCATTTGGGGCACTTTTCGTCGATGGGCTCTTGGGTGACGTCGCTGCGCTTGACGTGCTCTTGGGTGTAGTCGACCCGCTCCTTGAACGGGCGCCAGAACTGTTCCAGCAGCGGGATCCAGTCCTCTTCGCCGCGGGAGACGGCGTCCAGCTCGTCCTCCAGGCGGGCGGTGAAGTCGTAGTCGACGTAGGAGGTGAAGTGCTGGGTGAGGAACTTGTTGACGACCCGGCCGACGTCGGTGGGCTTGAAGCGCTTGGACTCCAGCAGGGCGTATTCGCGATCCTGCAGGGTGGAGATGATCGATGCGTAGGTCGATGGCCGGCCGATGCTCAGCTCTTCGAGGGTCTTGACCAGCGATGCCTCGCCGTAGCGCGGCGGCGGTTCGGTGAAGTGCTGCTCGGGGCGGATGGCGAGGAGGTCGATCCGCTCGCCCTCGGTGAGTGCCGGGAGCATGCGCTCTTCGTTGTCGTCGGCCTCGGCGCTGTCGTCGCGGCCCTCTAGGTAGACGCGCATGAAGCCGGGCTCGGCGACGGTGGAGCCGGTGGCGCGAAAGCGGTTGCCGGTGCCGGCGCCGAGGGTGATGGCGACTTGGTTGATCAGCGCCGGGGCCATCTGGCAGGCCAGGGTGCGCTTCCAGATCAGCTCGTAGAGCCTGGCCTGCTCGGGGCTCAGGTGGGCCCTGATCGAGGCCGGGTCGCGCCCGATGGAGGTGGGGCGGATGGCCTCGTGGGCCTCCTGGGCGTTCTTCGATTTGGTCTTGAAGCGGCGCGGCTCCGGCGGCAGGTGGTCGGCGTCGTAGCGCGCGATGACATAGTCGCGGATCTCGGCCAAGGCCTCGTCGGCCAGGTTGACCGAGTCGGTACGCATATAGCTGATGAGGCCCGCGGCTTCGCCGCCGACGTCCACCCCCTCGTAGAGCTGCTGGGCCACGCGCATGGTGCGCTGGGTGGTGAAGCCGAGCTTGCGCGCCGCCTCCTGCTGCAGCGTGGAGGTGATGAACGGCGGTGCCGGGTTGCGCCGGCGCTGCTTGCGCTCCACCGCCTCCACCAGCAGCTTGCCGTCGGCGGCCTGCTGCAGGGTCTGCTCGACCGCGCCGGCGCGGGTGGCGTCGGTGATGCTGAACTGCTCGATCTTCTCGCCGGCAAACTCCACCAGCTTGGCGGTGAACGGCTTGCCGGGCTTGCCGTCGACGGCCTTGGCGGTGTCGGCCTCGACGGTCCAGTATTCGCGCTTGCTGAAGGCCTCGATCTCGTCCTCGCGCTCGCAGAGCAGGCGCAGGGCCGGGCTCTGCACCCGACCGGCGGAGAGTCCGCGACGGACCTTCTTCCACAGCAGCGGCGAGAGGTTGAAGCCGACCAGGTAGTCGAGGGCCCGGCGCGCCTGCTGGGCGTTGACCAGGTCGTAGGAGAGTTCGCGCGGATGGGCGACGGCGTCCTGCACCGCGCGCTTGGTAATCTCGTTGAAGACGACGCGGTAGACCGGGCGCTTGCCGAGCTGGCGGCGGTTCTTGAGCAGCTCGTAGAGGTGCCAGGAGATGGCCTCGCCCTCGCGGTCCGGGTCAGTGGCCAGATACAGGGCGTCGCTGTGCTTGAGCTTCTTGGCGATGGCCTGGACGTGCTTTTCGTTGCGGTCGATGATCTGGTACTTCATGGCGAAGCCGCCGTCCGGGTCGACGGCGCCTTCCTTGGGGACCAGATCGCGAACATGGCCGTAGGAGGCGATGACGTCGAAATCCGGTCCGAGGTATTTGGCGATGGTCTTTGCCTTGGCGGGGGATTCGACGATGACCAGATTCATGGTGACGTGCTGCCTGACAGGGTGAGTGGCGGGGTGGGTGCTGCGCCGCCGAGAAGAAGACCACCCGGCGCGGCGCCGGGCTCTCAGTGCAGGTAGGTCGGGGCGTCGTCGCTGTAGACCAGCTCTTCCATCTGCGTGAATGCATGCTCGTTGCCGGGGCGATTGAGCAGGACGAGCAGGACGATCCATTTGATCTCGTCGACGGAGACGCTGGGCTGCTCCACCGCGAGCGCACGCTCGATCACCAGCTCGCGGCTGGCGGTGTCAAGGATGCCGTTCTGCTCCAGAAACAGCAACAGCCCTTGGACCTCGAGGTCGAGCTTGCGTGCCTCCGCCGTGGAATAGATGCGAAACGACGACAGGGGCTGCGGCAGCGGATGGCGGCCCGCACGGCCTTCGCCGGCCGTGCCCGTTCCGTTGCCGTCGGCGTCCATGCGCGTCGCCAGCTCGTCGAGCCAGCTCAGGGCCTGGGCGATCTCGGTATTGCTGAAGCCGGCCTGGGAGAGCTCTTCCTCCAAGGCGTCCTGATCCGTCGGCGGCGGCGTGTCGCCGTCCATGTAGGTCTCGTACAGGTAGATCAGGACGTCGACCATGCTCTCGTACATTCAACGGTCCTCGTTTGCTTGGGCGGGGATGGCGGCGCCGTCGGCAGGGATGCTGCCCGGCGTGTGGGGGTCGGCGAGCCGATGGCGGATGGTCGACGGTTTCCTGCGCGCACCGGGCGGCGGATTCATCATCCCGCATTGATTGTCAATCATATTCCGAAGGTCTCTCGGCGCCTCATCGACGCAAGCTCCAGCCGGGCGGACCACGGCCGCACGATGTTCATGGATTGCTCGGGCCACCACTGCCACGCCGGCTGTAGCGACCTCCCGGATGCGATGATACATGCCCGGTCAGCTCCAGCAAAAGCAGCATCGACGCGACCGCCTGCGCCGGCATCCCGCTGCGCGCGATCAATTCATCGGGGGCGATCGGGTCCCAGCCCATGGCGTCGAGCAACCGTCGATGGTCGGGATCGAGTCCGTTGGCGTCGTCCCCGGCCGGCTCCGGGTCGGCGGCGACGGGCATCTGTTCGAGTAGCGGGCGCAGCTGCGGGGCGAGCTCTTCTAGGATGTGCTCGACGCTTTCCACCAGCTTGGCACCCTGGCGGATCAGCAGGTGGCAGCCGCGGGCGACCGGATTGTGGATCGAGCCCGGGATGGCGAACACCTCCCGCCCCTGCTCGGCGGCATAGCGGGCGGTGATCAGTGAGCCGCTCTCGATCGCCGCCTCGGTCACCAGCGTCCCCAGGCTGAGGGCGCTGATGATGCGGTTGCGGCGCGGGAAGTTCCGCGGCTGGGGGCCGGTGCCCGGGGGCAGCTCGGTGACCAGTGCGCCGTGCTCGACAATGCGGTGGGCCAGATCCCGGTGCGCGGCCGGGTAGACGCGGTCCGGCCCGGTGCCGAGCACGGCCACGCTGCGACCGGTCTCCAGGGCGCCCTGATGGGCGGCGCCGTCGATGCCCAGGGCCAGACCGCTGGTGACGACCAACCCGAGCCCGGCGAGGTGACGGGCGAAGGCCTGCGTCGTCTCAAGTCCGCCGGGGCTCGGGTGGCGGCTGCCGACGATGGCGAGCTGCGGTTCGGACAGGACGGCGGGATCGCCGCGGACGAACAGCACCGCCGGCGGTGCCGGCAGCTCGCGCAAGGCCCGCGGATAGTCGGCCGAGTCGGGGGTCAGGATGCGCGCGCGGTCCTGCTCCGCCCAGCCCAGGGCGGCATCCAGGCGCTGCTGATCCGGCGCATGCAGCGCGGCGATCGCGGCGGGCTTGAGACCGACCGCCGCCAGCGCCTGCTTGGAGGCCGAGCATGAGGCCGCGGCGTCGCCGAAGCGTTGCACCAGACGGGCGATGGTCGCGGGCCCCAGGCCCGGGGCCTGCGCCAGCGTCAGCCAGGGGCGGACCTGCGCCGCTGTCTGCGCCCCGGCCGCGCCGGGCCCCGGCGACTCAGGGCTCACGCGGGGTGGCGACCGTCTCCTCGATATGCAACGGACGGCTTGCGCTCATGACGATCCCGAAGCTGACCTTCTTGAAGGTGCGGAAGATCATCAGGATGCCGGACTTGGAGTCGGGCACGATGTAGGTGCTGGACTGCCGCTCGGCGCGGCGATGCAGCGGCAGCGGCTCGTTCCTGTCCGGCCAATCGCGACGCCAGCCGTCGGGCTCCCAGTCCCCGTACCAGAAGGTGTAGTCGGCGGGGGATTCGTTGCGCCAGTTCCAGCCGGCGCGGCGCGAGCCCACCTCGTCACGCTCCTCGGTACCGCCCTTGAAGACTTCGAAGACATGTCCGATCTCGATACCGTCGCGCTCGCCGAGGTTGATCGCCACGGCGTCGTACTGCCCGATCTGCGACACGCCGTTGAGCACGGCGATGATCGTACCTTGGGTGCCGCGAGGCGGCAGGTGGGGCACAAAGCTGCGCAGCGCCGTGCCTTGGGTGGCGGGCCGAACCCGATCCCCGGCCTCGACCTCGATCTCGGACTGGGTGACCACCAGCGTCGCGGGATCGCCGGTCCGCTCCAGCCGGGCAGCGGCGACGAAGGTCGCCAGGTAGCCGAGGTTCTCGTTGGTTTCGGGATCGCGCAGATCGCGACCCGGGCGCAGCACATCGAATCGGTCGGTGCTGGCGTCCATGATGGCGCGCACGAAGAACCGGCTGCCGACGCCGGCAAGCAGATGCCGTTCCGGAAAGCCGACGACGTAGGGGGCCTTGTCGATACGCTTGGCGTCGGTGACCACCGGCCGCGTCAGGAACGGCGCCAGCTCGTTAACCGGGATGGTGGGGATGGCCTGGTCGAGTTCGACCACCCGCACCCGCGGCGTCAGCTTGACCACCCGCATCCCGTCCGCCGTGCGTTGCGAGCGGATGCGCGGCCGGCCGTTCTCGTAGGTCAGCGTCAAGACATCGCCGGGATAGATCCGGTTCGGATTTTTGACCCCCGGGTTTGCGCGCCAGACATCCGGCCATCGCCAAGGCTCGCGCAGGAAGCGGGCGGCGATCTCCCACAGCGTATCGCCGCTGCGCACTGTGTAGGTCTTGGGATGATTCGGGTTCAGCGCCACGTCCTGGGCGATGGCCGGCGCGACGAGCAGCAGAACAAGCAACGCGGCCATCGACGCGCGAAGCCCTTTCGCCATCGTTCGCTCTGAGGGATGTCGGCCGCCGACGGCGGCATGGCGCGGATTCATTGGGTTGGACTCTCCGGGGCGCGACGCCGCGACGGGCTGCACACCCGCCGATGGTGTATCATCGCGATGGTAGCGCACGGGCCGGCAATATGACCAGTCTCATCAAACGCTTCCGAGAACATCAATGGCCTTACTCGATATTTTAACCTTCCCCAATCCTCGTCTCCGACGGGCCGCTGTGCCGGTCGAGCGCGTCGACGACGGCGTTCGGCGCATCGTCGACGACATGTTCGAGACCATGTACGCCGCCCCCGGCATCGGTCTCGCCGCCATTCAGGTGGACATCCCCAAGCGCATCGTCGTCATCGACCTCTCCAAGGAGCAGAACGAGCCGCTGTGCCTGATCAATCCGGAGATCGTCGAACGCGACGGCGTCGAGGAGATGGAAGAGGGCTGCTTATCGGTACCGGGCTTCTATGAGAGCGTCACCCGCGCCGAGCGCATCCGCGCACGAGCCCTCGGACGCGACGGCGAGCCCATCGAGATCGACACCGACGGCCTCCTGGCCGTCTGTATCCAGCACGAGATCGACCACCTCGACGGCCGCTTGTTTGTCGACCACATCTCCGCGCTGAAGCGCCTGCGCATCCGCAGGAAGCTCGAAAAGGAGCAGCGGCAGGGCAAGTCGGCGGCGGACAGCCAGCCGCGGCGGGTGGTGGCTTGATCTTTGGCTAGATCGTCAAGCGCCCATCGGGCATCCCGACTCGGCCGCACCGAGCCCGCGCATGCCTGACCTCCCCACCCGATCGACCTTGCTTCCATGGACGGACGTGAGTGCCCACCACCCGCAGACCTTGTAATGCAGACCCCGAGGCTCATCTACGCCGGCACGCCGGATTTCGCCGTCCCGCCGCTCCAGGCCCTGATTCAACACGGACTGGCCCCCATCGCCGTCTACACCCAACCGGACCGGCCGTCCGGGCGTGGTCGCAAGACCCGCCCCAGCCCGGTGAAGTCGGTGGCGCTCGACGCCGGCATCCCGGTCCTGCAACCGCCCTCGCTGCGCGGCGCCGAGGCCCTCGCCGAGCTGGCCGCGCTGCGCGCCGATCTGATGATCGTCGCCGCCTACGGTCTGATCCTGCCGCAGGCGGCCCTGGATGCACCGCGGCTGGGCTGTGTCAATATCCACGCATCGCTGCTGCCGCGCTGGCGCGGCGCGGCCCCCATACAGCGTGCGATCCTGGCCGGCGACGCCCGCACCGGCATCTGCATCATGCGCATGGAGGCCGGGCTCGATACCGGGCCGGTGTTCCTGTCCCATCCGGTCGACATCGCCGCCGATGAGACCGGCGGCTCGCTGCACGACCGTCTCGCGAGCGTCGGCGCCGAGGCCCTGCTCGCGGCGCTGCCGGCCATCCTCGACGGCAGCGCCGAGCCGCCCCCTCAGGATGACGACCGCGCCACCTATGCCAAGAAGCTCGACAAGGCCGAAGCCGCGGTCGACTGGAGCCGCGACGCGCTGTCGATCGAGCGCCAGATCCGCGCCTTCAACCCCTGGCCGGTGGCGCAGACGCCCTTGGGCGACGACAACCTGCGGCTCTGGCTCGCCCGTGCCCTGCCCGGCGGCGGTGCGGCCCCGGGGACGGTCGTCAACGCCGGGCGCGCCGGCATCGACGTGGCCACCGGCGACGGGCTGCTGCGCATCCTGCGACTGCAGGCGCCGGGGAAGCGCCCGGTGGACGCGGCGGACTTCGTCAACAGCCGCGACCTCGAGGGCGTGGTCTTTGGCTGACCGCGGCCCGATCAACGCGCCGCCGCGCCGCCGGCGCCCATCGGCCGGGCCTGATCCCCGCGGTAAAGGCCGAGCCGCGGACAAAGACGCGGCCCCCGGTGCCGAGGTGCGGGCCGTCGCCGCGCGCATCGTCGACGCGGTCCGCTCCAAGGGGCGCTCGCTGACCGACGCCGCCTTGGCGGAGCAGGGCCTCGACCCGCGGGATCGGCCCCTGCTGCGCGAGCTCTGCGCCGGCACGCTGCGCCGGCTGCCGCGGTTGGAGGCGTTGATCGCGCTGCTGGTGCGCCGCCCGATGAAGGCCGCCGACAAGGATCTGGAGGCCCTGCTGCTGGTCGGTCTGTACCAGCTCGATGCCCTGCGTATGCCGTCCCATGCCGTCGTCGGCGCCAGCGTCGAGGCGACCCGGGTGCTCGGCAAGCCCTGGGCCGCCGGATTGGTCAACGGCGTGCTGCGCCGCCGGCTGCGCGAGGCCGAGGCCCTGTCGGCCCGGCTGGACGCCGACCCCGTCGCCCGCTGGCTGCTGCCGCGCTGGCTGCTCGATCGGCTGCAGGCGGCCTGGCCCGAGCACTGGCAGCACATCGCCAGCGCGCTGATGGGGCGTGCGCCGATGCAGCTTCGGGTCAACCGCGGGCGCAGCGACCGCGACAGCTATCGGCAACAGCTCGCCGCGGCGGGCATCGACGCCCGAGCGCTGGATTGGAATAGCCTCGGCCTCGTCCTCGACGCCGCCGTGCCGACCGCGCAGCTGCCGGGATTCGAGGCCGGTCTGGTCTCGGTCCAGGACGCCGGTGCCCAGCTCGCCGCCGATCTGCTCGATGCCGCAGCCGGCGATGCGGTGCTCGACTGTTGCGCCGCCCCGGGTGGCAAGAGCGCGCACCTGCTCGAGCGCGCCGGCGCCGGCATGCGGCTGACCGCCGTCGACCATGACCGCGCGCGACTCGATGTCCTGCGCGCCAACCTCGACCGGCTCGGGCTCGAGGCCGAGGTGGCCGTCGGCGATGCCGCCGCCCCGGCCGGCAGCTGGGCCGAGCGCCGCTACCAGCGCATCCTGCTCGACGCCCCATGCTCCGCCACCGGCGTCATCCGCCGCCACCCGGACATCAAGTGCCTGCGCCGTGATACCGACGTCGCCCAGCTCGCCGCTGTGCAGCGCCGCATGCTCGCCGCCGTCTGGCCCCTGCTCGCCGACGGCGGCCGACTGCTGTACGCGACCTGCTCGCTGCTGCCGGAAGAGAACGAGCACCAGATCGCGGCCTTCCTCGCCGCCCACGCCGATGCCCGCGAGCTGCCCATCGATGCCGCTTGGGGCCTGCAGCGCAGCCATGGACGACAGCTGCTGCCCGCGGACGCCGGGCCCGACGGCTTCTACTACGCACTGCTCTGCAAAGCGCCGGCGGCCGGGGGCTGAGCAATCGTGCGTGTGCTGTTGACGATCCTGAACACAACGCTGCTGCTGATGATGATGCTAACGGCGCCGCTCGTCGCCGCCGAGGGCTTCCAGGTGACCCGCGCCGAGACGCGCACCGACGGCGACCTGATCCGGCTCGACGCCGAGATCCGCTACGGCTTCAGCGAGCCGGCGCTGGAGGCCCTGGGCAACGGCGTGCCGCTGACGGTGGCGGTCCACATCCAGGTCCGCGGCAGCGAGGACTGGCTCTGGGACCGCAGCCTGGTAGACCGGCGCCTGCGCTATCGCATCCGCTACAAGCCGCTGTCGGAGCGCTACCTGGTCTCGCGGTTGCCGGCAGCGCAAGGCCGTACCTACGTCAGCCGAGAGACCGCCGTCGCCGCGCTCGGCGAGATCGAAGACCTGGCACTGCTGGGACGGGCCCGGCTCAAGCCCGGCGCGGACTATGAGATCCACATCAACGCCTCCCTCGACCTCGAGGAGCTGCCGTTGCCGCTGCGCCCCGTCGCCTATCTCCGCTCCGCGTGGAAGCAGTCCACAGGCTGGACCAAATGGCCCCTCGCTCACTGACCTCGCTGCGCCACCCCGGCACCCTGGCCGTGGCCGTGCTGCTGCTCGGCCTGCTGGTGGCCCTGCACCTGATGAGCAGCGCGGTGCAGAACTCCGAGACCCTGAGTCAGGTCTTCGTGCCGCTGCTGTGGCTGGTGATGTTCGGCCTGCTGGTGCTGGCGCTGATGGTCGCCGTCAATGCGGTCAAGCTTGTGCTCGCCTGGCGGCGGGGGATCACCGGCTCACGGCTCACCGCCCGCATCGTGGTCCTGTTCGCGCTGATCTCACTGCTGCCGGTGGGCGTGGTCTACTACTATTCGCTGGGCTTCCTGCTGCGCGGGATCGACAGCTGGTTCGACGTCGAGATCGACGGCGCCATGCGCGACGCCCTGACCCTGAACCAGGCCTCGCTGGACATGAACCAAGCGGTGCTGATGCGCTACAGTGCCCGCCTGCTCGCCGGTATCGAAGACCGCTCCGCCACCGCCCTGACGCTGACCCTCGGCGAGCTGCGCCGCCAGGCCGGCGCGCTGGAACTGACCATCTTCGGTCGCTCCGGCCAGGTCATGGCCACCGCCAACGAGGACCCGCTGCAGCTGGTGCCGGACCATCCCGATCGCGAGATCCTGCAGGGCGCCCGTTCCGGCATCGACTACGTCGGGCTCGACACCGGCGCCGACGGCGAGATGCTGATCCGCGTCCTGGTCAACGACCCCGGTGCCCGGCCGATGCTGCTGCAGGCCATCTTCCCGACCTCGGCGCGCATCAGCGAGCTGGCCAACCGCCTGGAAGACGCCTACAACCGCTACACCGAGCTGTCGTTCCTGCGCCGATCGCTGAAGTTCAGCTTCTCGCTGACGCTGTCGCTGGTGTTGTTCTTCGGCCTGCTCGCCGCGCTGCTGGCGGCGTTCCGCACCGCCGCCCGGCTGGTCGCACCGGTGGCCGACATCGCCCGCGGCACCCGCGCCATCGCCGCCGGCGACTATGAGCACCGCCTGCCGCTGCCGCCCCACGACGACGAGCTGACCTTCCTGGTCAAGTCCTTCAACACCATGACCCGGCGCCTGGCCAAGGCCCGCGACCAGGCCGCCCGCAGCCAGCAGGCGGTGGAGCGCCAGCGCGCCTACCTGCAGACCGTGTTGGGGCGCTTGTCCTCCGGTGTGCTCGCCCTGGACGGGGTGCTGGCCATCCGTACCGCCAACCTGGCCGCCTCGCAGATCCTGTCGGTGCCGTCCAAGGACTTGGAGGACACCACCCTCGACGCCCTGGGGCAGGCCCACCCGCGCCTCGGCCACCTGGTCGAGACCGTGCGCCGCTTCGTCTCCACCGGCACCGACTGGCGCGAGGAGGTGACGCTGTTCGGCGGCGAGGGCCGCCAGGTGCTGATGTGCCGCGGCAGCCCGCTGCCCGCCAACAGCGCCGAGGACGGCGGCCATGTGTTGGTGTTCGACGACATCACCACGCTGATCCGCGCCCAGCGCGATGCGGCCTGGGGCGAGGTGGCCCGACGTCTGGCCCACGAGATCAAGAACCCGCTCACCCCCATCCAGCTCTCCGCCGAGCGGCTGCGCCACAAGCTGCTGCGCAAGCTGCCCGAGCCCGATGCGCGCATCGTCGACCGCTCCACCCACACCATCGTGCAGCAGGTCGAGGCCATGAAGGCGATGGTGAACGACTTCGCCAACTATGCCCGCTCGCCGCAGATGCAGGAGACCCCGTTCGCCCTCGACCCCTTGGTGCGCGAGGTGGTGGAGCTGTATCGTGCCACCGACATGCCGCCCAAGGTCGAGCTGGACGCCGGCGACGGCAAGGTGCGGGGGGATTCCAAGCGCCTGCGCCAGGTCCTGCACAACCTGCTGAAGAACGCCCAGGAGGCCCTGGAAGGCCGCGAGCAGCCCCGCATCACGGTCAGCACGCGCCGGGTCGCCAGCACCGAGGCCGCGTCGCTGGAGCTTGCCGTCGCCGACAACGGCGGCGGCATCGGCGAGGAGATGATCGGCCGCCTGTTCGATCCCTACGTCACCTCCAAGACCAAGGGCACCGGCCTGGGGTTGGCCATTGTCAAGAAGATTATTGAGGAGCACGGCGGTATCATTTGGGCGGAGAATACCGACGAGGGTGCCCGCCTCACGGTCAGGCTGCCGGTCTGGCACGAGGCGTCCCGGTCCGACGACGCGAGTACCCGCAGACCTGGCCGCAAGCGGCCGGCGGGGCCCGCGCCGGACACCACGAACGAACAGTCCAACCAGACACCCACGGGGAAGACGGGAGAAGCATGAGCGCGACCCACATCCTGGTCGTCGACGACGAGCCTGACATCCGCGAGACCGTCCGCGACATCCTCGAAGACGAAGGCTACGTCGTCGTCAATGCCGAGAACGGCGAGTCGGCCCGCCGCGCCCTGCGCGAGCGCCGGCCCGACCTCATCCTGCTCGACATCTGGATGCCCGACCTCGACGGCATCAGCCTGCTCAAAGAGTGGGGCGAGGAGGACGGCCTGCCCTGCCCGGTCATCATGATGTCCGGCCACGGCAACGTGGAAACGGCGGTGGAGGCCACCCGGCTCGGCGCCTACGACTTCCTGGAAAAGCCCCTGTCCTTGGCCAAGCTGCTGCTGACCGTGGAGCGGGCCTTGGAGGCCGACAAGCTCGAGCGCGAGAACGTCGGGCTGCGTCGGCGCGCACCGCTGATCCAAGAGCCCGCCGGACGCTCGGCGGCCATGCAGCGCCTGCGCGAGCAGGTCAAGCGCATCGCCATGCACGACACCTGGGTGCTGATCACCGGCGAGGCCGGCTGCGGCCGCGAGACCTTCGCCCGCTTCCTGCACGCCCAGAGTGCTCGCAAGGAGCGGCCGTTCGTGGATCTGGGCGTCTCCGGCATCTCCCCCGGCAACGCCGCCCGCGAGCTGTTCGGCAGCGAGGAGGACCAGCACATCCACTACGGTGCCCTGGAGCAGGCCGCCGGTGGCACGCTGCTGCTCGATGAGGTGGCGGACATGGATGTCGACGCCCAGGGCCAGCTGCTCGGCGCCCTGGACACCGGCTCCTTTATGCGCGTCGGCGGTAGCGAGCCGGTGGCCATCGATGTGCGCATCGTCGCCGTTACCCAGCGCGATCTGAAAGAGGAGGTCCGCGCCGAGCGTTTCCGCGAGGACCTGTTCTACCACCTCAACGTGGTCCCGCTGGTGATCCCGCCGCTGCGCGAGCATGCCGAGGACATCCCCGACCTGCTCAGCTACTACGTCGACTACTTCACCGTGCACGAGAAGCTGCCGTACCGGCGCTTCAGCGTCGGTGCGCAGAACTTCCTGCGCAACTACCCCTGGCCCGGCAACGTGCGCGAGCTCAAGAACCTGGTCCAGCGCGTGCTGATCCTCGGCGCCGGCGACGAGATCACGCAGAACGAGGTGGAGTCCGCCCTCGGTGCCAGCCAGCCGCTCCCGACCCAGCCGCTGGAGGGCGTGGTCAGCTTCGACCAGCCGCTGCGCCAGGCCCGTGAACAGTTCGAGAAGTCCTACCTGGAGTACCAGTTGGAGAAGCACGGCGGCAACGTCAGCAAGATGGCCAAGGAGGCCGGCATGGAGCGCACCCACCTGTATCGCAAGCTGCGCTCGCTGGGTGTTGAGATCAAAGAACGGCGGTGAAGATCATCATCCTCGGCGCGGGTCAGGTGGGCACCTCGGTGGCCGAGAACCTGGTCAGCGAGGCCAACGACATCACCGTGGTCGACACCGACCCGGCGCGGCTGCGCGAACTCGCCGACCGCTTCGACCTGCGCACGCTGCACGGCCACGGCGCCCACCCCGACGTGCTCGCCCGCGCCGGCGCCGAGGATGCGGACATGATCGTCGCCGTGACCAACAGCGACGAGACCAACATGGTCGCCTGTCAGGTCGCCTACACGCTGTTTCACACCCCGCGCAAGATCGCCCGCGTGCGTGCCCAGAGCTTTCTCGATCAGGATCGGCTGTTCGGCGGCGATGCCCTGCCCATCGACGTGCGCATCAGCCCCGAGCAGCAGGTCACCGACTACATCCTGCGCCTGATCGAGAACCCCGGTACGCTGCAGGTCTTGGACTTCGCCGGCGGGCGGGTCCGGCTGGTGGCCGTGCGCGCCTACTACGGCGGTCCGCTGGTGGGCCACGAGCTGCGTGAACTCTACGAACACATGCCCCATGTGGACGCCCGGGTCGCCGCCATCTACCGCCAAGACCGCGCCATGCAGCCCGACGGCGACACCGTCATCGAGGCCGACGACGAGGTCTTCTTCGTCGCCGCCCCCAAGCACATCCGCTCGGTCATGGGCGAGCTGCGCAGGCTGGAGAAGCCCTACAAGCGGCTCATCTTCGCCGGCGGCGGCAACATCGGCACCCGCCTCGCCCGCGCGCTGGAGAAGGATTTCCGGGTCAAGATCATCGAGCGCGACCTGGACCGCTGCAAGCTCATCGCCGAGCAGCTCGAGCGCACCATCGTGCTGCACGGCGACGCCGCCGACGAGGAGCTGCTGCTGGAGGAGAATATCGAGGACACCGATGTCTTCTGCGCCGTCACCAACGCCGACGAGGCCAACATCCTCTCGGCCATGCTCGCCAAGCGCCTGGGCGCGCGCAAGGTCATGGCCCTGATCAACCGCGCCGCCTACGTCGATCTGGTCCAGAGCGGGCGCATCGACGTGGCCATCTCGCCCCAGCAGGCCACCATCGGCAGCCTGCTCAAGCATGTGCGCCGCGGCGACGTGGTCGTGGTCCACTCCCTGCGCCGCGGCGCCGCCGAGGCCATCGAGGCCATCGCCCACGGCGACGACTCCTCCAGCAAGGTCGTCGGCCGCGCCATCGAAGACATCCGCCTGCCCAAGGGCTGCAACATCGGCGCCGTCGTCCGCGGCGACGAGGTCCTGATGGCCCACCACGACACCATGATCCAATCCGACGACCACGTCATCCTGTTCCTGCAGGACCGCAGCAAGGTGTCGGATGTGGAGAAGCTGTTCACCGTCGGCGTGACCTTCTTCGGCTGAGAACAGGCGCGCATCGCGTGCTGCCGCTCCCGAGCCTGCGTAAGGCTTCCGAGCGCTAACCGCGGAGACGCGAAGGGGCAGCGAAAGCAGGGAGGGCGCGGTTGGAAGACAAGCACCTCGTGCATCGATGCGAAAGCCCCGCTACCCGCTGCTGTCCGCAAGACCGCGTCGCCCTGGGGCGACACTCCCGGGAGCCTCGGCTACTACGTCCACTGCGGCCTACGGCGGGAGCGTCGGCGAGGGGGTGTCGCCCCGGGAGTGTCGGCCTCCAGGCCGACACGGATCAGCAGGCGAGGTGAGGCTGGGAACGGCCTCGCCACTTCCGCAGCAGTGCACTAAGGTTGTCGCGGGCGGCGCTGCTGCCCGCAACGGGTGGGCTCGGCCGCCGTCGACGCGGATGGCGGCGCCATCACGACGGCCTGCCGAGGCGGCTCAGAACTTGGTCACCACCAGATTGACGCCGTCCTCGTCTCCCAGGTCATAGGTACCGTCGCTGACATGGGTGACCGAGCCGATGGTCTCGACGACGAAGGCCGGATCGGCGGCGGCGTTGATCACGAGCCCGTTCTCCTTGCCGTCGGTGATCACCAGGGTGCCGGCATCGTGCCGGGTGATGGAGACGCCTTCCGACGGCGAGACGATGGTGACGTCCGCGTGCATGAAGTGCAACGCCATCGACGACGGGTCCCGATTGGCCTCCACCAGTGCGTCCGCGGCGCTCATGGCACCGTCCTTTGCCCTCTGCATCAGCGACGTCGCCGTCGTCTTCGCCGTGGCCGCAATCTCGCGCGCCCGATCACTGTCGGCGGCCGTCTTGACGGTCTGGATGGCCTTGTTCAACTGATCTTGCCAGCCCATGATGTTCTCCTCTTGGTGGGTGTATCGCTGTGTTTGCGAATCGGTTGTCGTGGGGAAGCCTCAGGCTCCCGCAGCCATTCTAATGCGATTGCACCGAACCCGCCGCGACGGTTGACGCACCCCCCAAGCTCGTGCAGCCCTCCCAAGACTATCCCCGCAACCGACCGAGCCCCGGCGCAGCACCCCGACATGGCCGACGCCCGGCATGAACCCCGGCAGCCCCGAGTGCATCCGTCGCCGCCAGGGAAAGTGACGGGGAATGCGAGCTTCCGTGTCGCCCTGGACGTTGGCTGGTCTTTGGCCGACGGATGCCCAACTGTGCTGACACCTCCCATCAGCCCTCGAAGCACCATGCCATCCATGACCGGACCACGACGATTGCAGCATCCGAGCTTGCTCGCGCTGCTGCCCATGCTGCTGATCAGCCTCATCGGAGCCCCCGCCATGGCCATCGAAGAGCCCGAATATCAGGTCGTGCGGCGCGAGGCCGATTTCGAGCTGCGCCGCTACGCCCCGTTCCTGGTGGCCGAGACCGAGGTCGCAGGCGGATTCGATCAGGTCGGCAACCGCGCCTTTCGCATCCTCGCCGGCTACATCTTCGGCGACAACCGCGGCCGGCAGAAGATTGAGATGACCGCGCCGGTGAGCCAGCGGCCGGTGGCGGCGAGCGGGGAGCGCATCGCGATGACGGCGCCGGTCACGCAGCGCGCCGCCGATGGGGACGGGCGCTTTGTGGTGAGCTTCGTCATGCCGGCCGATTACCGGCTCGATACGCTGCCGGAGCCCACCGATGCGCGGGTGACGCTGCGGGAGCAGCCGGGGCGATTGATGGCGGCGCGACGCTACAGCGGTCGCTGGACCGAGTCGCGCTATCGGGCGCAGGAGGCGCGCTTGCTTGCGGCCTTGGGGGCGGCCGGGATCAAGCGCATCGGCACGCCGGTCTATGCCCGCTACAACTCGCCGTTCTCACTCTGGCCCAATCGGCGCAACGAGGTGCTGGTGGAGGTGGCCGAGCCCGGCGCGGGGCAATAGGGCGGTGCCCAAGGGGCGGCGACGCCGCACCCGCCCGGATTGACCTTGGCGCGACCGTCCTGAACCCGCTGGGCGCTCGCCTTCACGTCGCTGCGGTCGGCCTCTTGGAGACCGGCGCCGTCTCGGGCGCGGTGTCCCGCATCTCACCAGGATGCCGCCTCTTCCTGCGCTATCGCGTGCCGCAGCCTGGTAGACTCTCGGCCCCGGCCCGGTACGCGTCGAGCGCGTCTTGGCCGGGCCGCCACAACAAGCCGACACCGCCGAATCGAGCGTCATGACCGACCGATCCCTTAGTCAAGGTTCAGAAACAAGTGGTGCAGACGCAACCACGAAATGGCCAATCAAAAGTTTCAGCGAGCGGGCGTCTGCGCCACTTGTTTCTGAACCGATCCTTAGCGCAGCTTGCGCACCCGCCCATCTCCGCGACGCGCCCGCCGACGGGCAGCCCCGCGGCGCCTGATCCGGGGAGACCCACCGCCCATGCGCCGCCTGACCGCCGTCCAGAAGATCCTCGGCCTGCTGCTGATGCTGTTCAGCTTCACCATGCTGCCGCCGGTGGTGGTGGCGCTGATCTATGGCGACGGCGCCGTCCACCCGTTCCTGTCCGCGTTCGCGATGATCTTCATCGTCGGCCTGGTGATCTGGGCGCCGGTGGCGCGGCGGCGCCAGGAGCTTCGGCTGCGCGACGGCTTTCTGGTGGTGGTGCTGTTCTGGGTGGTGCTCGGGCTGTCGGGGGCGGTCCCGTTCTGGCTGTCGCCGGAGCCGGAACTGTCGGTGACCGATGCCATCTTCGAGTCCCTGTCCGGGCTGACCACCACCGGCGCCACGGTCATCGTCGGCATCGACGACCTGCCCCATGCGGTGCTCTGGTACCGCCAGCAGCTGCAGTGGCTCGGCGGCATGGGCATCATCGTGCTCGCGGTGGCGGTGCTGCCCATGCTCGGCGTCGGCGGCATGCAGCTCTATCGCGCCGAGACGCCGGGGCCGATGAAGGACAGCAAGCTCACCCCGCGCATCACCGAGACCGCCAAGGCGCTCTGGTACATCTACCTGTCGTTGACCATCGCCTGTGCGCTGGCCTACTGGGCGGCGGGGATGACCCTATTCGACGCCATCGGCCATGCCTTCTCCACCGTCGCCATCGGCGGCTTCTCCACCCATGACGAGAGCATCGGCTACTTCGACAGCACGCTGATCGAGATGATCGCCGTGGTCTTCATGCTGCTCTCCGGGGTGAACTTCGCGCTGCACTTCGTGGTCTGGCGCCGGTTCAACCTGATGGCCTATATCCGCGACGCCGAATTCCGCTTTTATCTGCTGCTGATCGGCATCGTCACCGTCATCACCACCGCTACGCTGTACTACACCGACACCTACATCGACTGGGGCGAGTCCTTCACCAAGGGCCTGTTCCAGACCGTCTCCATCGGCACCACCACCGGCTTCACCACCGCCGCCTTCTACTACTGGCCGCCGTTCATCGAGATCCTGCTGTTGTTCCTCGCCTTCGTCGGCGGCTGCGCCGGCTCCACCGGCGGCGGCATCAAGGTCATCCGCTTCCTGCTGCTGATCAAGCAGGGCCTGCGCGAGATCGGCCGGCTGATCCACCCCAGCGCCCAACTGCCGGTGCGCATCGGCGGCAAGGTGGTCAACCACCGCATCGTCGATGCGGTGTGGGGCTTCTTCTCGCTCTACGTGGCCGCCTTTACCTTCATGTACCTGGCGCTGGCCGCCACCGGGCTGGACCTGCTCACCGCCTTCTCCGCGGTGGCCGCCTGCATCAACAATCTCGGCCCCGGCCTATCCACCGTCGGCGCCCACTACGTGGACATGCACGACCCGGGCATCTGGATCCTCTGCTTCGCCATGCTGCTGGGCCGGCTGGAGATCTTCACGCTGCTGGTGCTGCTGACGCCGGCGTTTTGGCGGCGCTAGGGCGCGGCGACGCAGGCCCTGCGCCGCCGTCGAGGGCATCCGTCGGTCAGTACTTGTTCAGCGCCTGCATGATCCACTTATGGATGCTGTGGTAGGACAGGCCCTTGTTCAGGTACATCACCGCGCAGGTCCCGGTGCGCAGATTGATCCCGCGCTCCGCGGCCAGGGCCAGGGCCTCCGGGGTGTCGTGGGCCATGTGCACCCAGACGTCCTTGACGCCGGCATCGGCGGCGCGCGCGACCCAGTCGCGGGTCTCGGTCTTCGGCACCTCGATGAGCACCGCATCCACCGGGCCCGGCAGCGCGGACAGGTCGGCATAGGTCTGATCGCCGTCGATGTCGGCGACGCTGGGGTCGATGGCGTAGACGGTCTTGCCGCGCTTCTTCAGGCCGCGGTAGCTCAGGATCGGGAAGGGTTTGTCGGCGGAGCGACCGACGACGGCGAAGCGGTCGGCCGCGAAGAAGGTCTCGTAGTTGGAAGCCATGGCTTGGTCCTCGGCAGGCTGGGTGAATTGGCCGGGCATGCTGGCCGAGGGGGCGGCGGCCGGTCAACCACAGTCGTCAATCAGCCGGCTTTACGCAGCAGATCCACCCGATGCGGGCGCAGGAAATGGGCGCCGGTGGGCGTCATGTGCCGCTCGAAGGCGGCGCGGATGGCGGCGCGGCCGGCGGCGTCCACATCCAGCGCGGTATGGGTGACGTCCAGGAAGCGCTCGGCAAAGCTGTCCCAGCTCGCGTAGCTGCCGGGGGACTGGAAGAAGACCTCGGCCGCGCTGGCGAAGGCGCCGCCCGCGACGGCGCGGGTCAGGGCATCGAAGGCGGCTTGGCGGGCCTCGCGCTCGTCGTGGATCATCGACAGCAGGGCGTTGAAGGGGCCCCAGTAGACGGGCTCGGTGAACCAGGCCGCCCCACCGGGGCGCAGCACGCGGTGGATCTCGCCGAGGGCTTGGTCCATCCATTGGGTCGGTACGTGGTGCAGCGACTTGAACATGAACACCAGGTCGAAGGTCGCGTCCGCGGCATCGATGGCCTCGGCACCGCCGAGGGCAAAGTGCACCTGCGGCAGGTCAGCGATGCGCAGGTTCTTCTCGTGCTGGACCCGATCAACCTCCGTTGCCAGTACCGATGCGGCGCCAAAACGCTCCACCAGCAGGCGTGTCATGCGCGCCGCGCCGCAGCCCAGCTCCAGGGCGCGGGCGCCCTGGAGGTCGATCAGCTCGGCGATGATCTCGGGCTCGTCGGCGGTTCGGTAGTGATCCGGGTCGTTGATGCGCATGGGCTGCTCGGTGGAGGTTGGGGGTAGTTGGGGCGGGGTGGCCGGCGCCGTCGACGCGGCCACGGCGGATTGTACGAGACCCAATACCCGAAGCAAGCCGTCGCCGTCGGGCGTTCGGTCCCGGCAAGGGGCGATCAACCCTTGACAGGTAGGGCGTCAGTTCATAGATTGGTCGGGGTTAGCACTCGCTGAGTGCGAGTGCTAACAGCAGAGTTTCCAGTTTCCGCCGTCCAACAGGTAGTCCACGGTCACCCGCTTTGCAGCAGCATCAGTCCGAGATCAGCGAGCGCGCCATGCACTTCCTGAAGGCGTTGATCGAGCGCTATATCCGCGACGGTCAGCCCGTGGGCTCGCGCGTCTTGGCCCGGGATGCCGGTCTGGACCTGAGCCCGGCGACGGTGCGCAACGTGATGTCGGACCTGGAGGAGATGGGCCTGGTGGTCTCGCCCCACACCTCCGCGGGACGCATCCCGACGGTGCTCGGCTACCGGCTGTTCGTCGACAGTATGCTGACGATCCGCCCCATGGAGGATCAGGACGTCGACGCCCTACGCGCGGAGCTGTCGGGCATGTCCGACGCCTCCGCCCTGGTGGAGACCGCCTCGCGCATGCTCTCGGGGATCACCCAGATGGCCGGTCTGGTGATGCTGCCGCGGCACGAGCGCGATGTCTTCCGCCAGATCGAGCTGCTGTCGCTGTCGGAGAACAAGGTGCTGGCCATCCTGGTCACCGGAGACGGCGAGGTCCACAACCGCATCATCGCCACCGATCGTCCGTTCTCACCGGCCCAGCTGGTGCAGGCGGCGAACCTGCTCACCGAGATGTTCACCGGCCAGGACATGCGCACCGTGCGCAAGCGCCTGCTCGACGACCTGAAGCGGGCGCACGAGGACATGGATCAGGTCATGCACGACGCGGTGGAGATGGCCCAGTCGCTGGTGGAGGCGTCCGAGCATAAGGACGACTTCCTGCTCTCCGGCCAGACCAATCTGATGGATTTCGACGAGTTGGCCAGCCTGGATCGGCTCAAGGGCCTGTTTCAGGCCTTCAACGAAAAGCGTGAGATCCTGCACCTGCTCGACCGCTGCATCGCGGCGGAGGGCGTGCAGATCTTCATCGGCAACGAGTCCGGCTACGCACTGCTCGACGACTGCAGCCTGGTGACCACGACCTATCGGGTCGAGGACCAGGCCTTGGGCGTCCTCGGCGTGATCGGGCCGACGCGCATGAACTACGAGCGCGTGATCCCCGTTGTCGACGTCACCGCCCGGCTGCTTGCGGCCGCGCTCAGACAACAGTAACCCAACGACCGCCGCCGCCCGCGCCCGACGGCCCGCTGCCGCGGCTTGCCGGCCCGGCGGTCATCAGAGGAGGCAGACAATGCACCCGGAGCGAGACGAAGACGCCCTGAACGAGCCGCAGCAGACCGGCCCGGCCGGAGCCGCCGGCGCCGATACGCCCTTCGGCGGTGACCCGGCCGGCGACACCGACGACAACCTGGTGGCCGACGCGGTCGACGCGCCTGTGGACGACCCGGCCGAGCTGACCATGCTGCTGGAGGACGCCCGCGCCCGTGCCGATCAGACCCAAGATCAGCTCCTGCGCACGCGCGCGGAGATGGAGAACATGGGCCGGCGCCAGGCCAAGGAGCTGGAGAACGCGCACAAGTACGCCCTCGACGGCTTCGTCAAGGAGTTGCTGGCGGTGCGCGACAGCCTGGAGCTGGGTCAGACCGCGGCCCGCGACCCGGCCGCCGACATCGATAAGCTGCGCGAGGGCACCGACCTGACGCTGAAGCTGCTCACCGACGTGATGGGCAAGTTCGGCGTCGAGCGGGTCGACCCGGAGGGCGAGCCCTTCAACCCGGAATACCACCAGGCCATGACCATGCAGCCGCGTGCCGACGTCCCGGCCAATACCGTCGTCGGCGTTGTGCAGAGCGGCTATCTGCTCAACGGCCGGCTGGTGCGCCCGGCGCTGGTCATGGTCTCGCAGGCCGCCGGCTGAGCCATCGGGCAACATTTACGGCAGCCCCCTAGAACGCTTGACAAGCAAAGGGTTTTGCCCCAACTGAACCGTCAATCCCGCGCGGGCCGGCGGCACCATACCGCCATCGGGCCCGTCAACGAATTCAACTCGGAGAACATACTATGGGAAAGATCATCGGCATCGATCTCGGCACCACCAACTCCTGCGTCGCCGTCATGGAGGGCGACAAGGCCAAGGTGATTGAAAACGCCGAGGGCGATCGCACCACCCCGTCCATCGTCGCCTACAGCAGCGACGGCGAGGTCCTGGTCGGCCAGTCCGCAAAGCGCCAGGCCGTGACCAACCCGAGCAACACCCTGTTTGCCATCAAGCGCCTGATCGGCCGCCGGTTCCAGGACCAGGTGGTCGCCAAGGACAAGGACATGGTGCCCTACAACATCGTCGCCGCCGACAACGGTGACGCCTGGGTGGAGGTCAACGGCAAGAAGATGGCCCCGCCGGAGGTCTCGGCGAAGATCCTGCAGAAGATGAAGAAGACCGCCGAGGACTACCTGGGCGAGACCATCACCGAGGCGGTCATCACCGTCCCGGCCTACTTCAACGACTCGCAGCGCCAGGCCACCAAGGACGCCGGTCGCATCGCCGGCCTCGAGGTCAAGCGCATCATCAACGAGCCCACCGCGGCGGCGCTGGCCTACGGCATGGACAAGCGCCGGGGTGACCAAAAGGTGGCCGTCTACGACCTGGGCGGCGGCACCTTCGACATCTCCATTATCGAGATCGCCGAGATCGACGGCGAACACCAGTTCGAGGTGCTGTCCACCAACGGCGACACCTTCCTCGGTGGTGAGGACTTTGACCTGCGCATCATCGACTTCCTGGCCGGCGAGTTCAAAAAGCAGCAGGGCGTCGATCTGCACAACGACCCGCTGGCCCTGCAGCGCCTGAAGGAGGCCGCCGAGAAGGCCAAGATCGAACTCAGCTCCAGCCAGCAGACCGACATCAACCTGCCCTACATCACCGCCGACCAGAACGGCCCGAAGCACCTCAACGTCAAGCTGACCCGCGCCAAGCTGGAGTCCCTGGTCGAGGAGTTGGTGGACCGCACCATCGAGCCCTGCCGCATCGCGCTGAAGGACGCCGGCGTCGGTGCCGGCGAGATCGACGAGGTGATCCTGGTGGGCGGACAGACCCGCATGCCCAAGGTCCAGGCCAAGGTCGAGGACTTCTTCGGCAAGTCCCCGCGCAAGGACGTCAACCCCGACGAGGCGGTCGCCATCGGCGCCGCGATCCAGGGCGGCGTGCTCGGCGGCGACGTCAAGGACGTACTGCTGCTCGACGTGACCCCGCTGTCGCTCGGCATCGAGACCCTCGGCGGCGTCATGACCAAGCTGATCGAGAAGAACACCACCATCCCGACCTCGAAGGAGCAGGTGTTCTCCACCGCCGACGACAACCAGACCGCGGTGACCGTGCACGTCCTGCAGGGGGAGCGCGAGCGCGCCGGCAGCAACAAGTCCCTGGGGCGCTTCGACCTCAGCGACATCCCGCCGGCCCCCCGCGGCGTGCCGCAGATCGAGGTCAAGTTCGACATCGACGCCAACGGCATCCTGCACGTATCCGCCAAGGACAAGGCCACGGGCAAGCAGCAGTCGATCATCATCAAGGCCAGCTCCGGCCTGTCCGACGGCGAGATCGACCGCATGGTCAAGGACGCCGAGGCCCATGCCGACGATGACCGCAAATTCCATGAGCTGGTCGCCGCCCGCAACCAGGCCGACAGCATGGTCCACGCCACCCGCAAGTCCATCGAGACCATGGGCGAGGACAAGCTGGAGCCCGGCGAGAAGGATCGCATCGAGTCCGCCATCAAGGACGTCGAAGAGGCCATGAAGGGTGAGGACCAGGAGCGCATCGAGGCCGCCACCAAGACCCTCGGCGAGGCCTCGTCGAAGCTGGCCGAGCGCATGTACGCCCAGCAGGGCGGCGATGCCGCCGGCGGGCCCCAGTCCGGTCCCGGCCCCGAGGCCGGTGCGGCGGGCGGCAAGCCCGACGACGATGTCGTCGATGCCGAGTTCGAAGAGGTGAAGGACGACAAGCGCTGACGTCATGTCGAATCGAGACTACTACGAGGTCCTCGGGGTCGGCCGCAACGCCAGCGAGCAGGACATCAAGAAGGCATTCCGGCGGATGGCGATGAAATATCATCCCGACCGCAATCCGGACGACAACGACGCCCTGGCCAAGTTCAAGGAGGCCAAGGATGCCCATGATGTCCTCACCGACCCGCGCAAGCGCTCCGCCTACGACCAGTTCGGCCATGCCGGCGTCAGCGGCATGGGCGGCGGCCCCGGCGGACCGGGGGGCTTCGGCGGCGGCGACTTCTCCGAGATCTTCGGCGACGTCTTCGGCGACATCTTCGGGGGTCGCGGCGGCGGTCGCCGCGGCTTCCGCGGCGCCGACCTGCGCTACGACCTCTCGCTGACGCTGGAAGAGGCGGTCAACGGCAAAGAGGCCAAGATCCGCTTCCCGACCTCGGTGGAGTGCCACCACTGCGGCGGCAGTGGCGCCAAGCCCGGCACCAAGCCCAAGGAATGTCCCACCTGCCACGGCAGCGGTCAGGTACGGATGCAGCAGGGCTTCTTCTCCATCCAGCAGACCTGTCCGCAGTGTCGCGGCAAGGGCAGCATCATCGACGAGGCCTGCCGGCACTGTCGTGGCTCGGGGCGGTTGCGCGAGGAGAAGACGCTCTCGGTCAAGGTGCCCGCGGGCGTCGACACCGGCGACCGCATCCGCCTCGCCGGCGAAGGTGAGCGGCCGGATCAGGGCGGCACCCCAGGCGACCTGTACGTCCAGATCAACGTCCAAGACCACCCGATCTTCACCCGCGAAGATGCCGACCTCTACTGCGAGGTGCCCATCAGCTTCGCCACCGCCGCCCTCGGCGGCGAGCTGGAGGTGCCGACGCTGGAGAGCAAGGTCGTGCTCAAGATGCCGGCGGGCACCCAGACCGGGCGCATGTTCCGCATGCGCGGCAAGGGCGTGAAGCCCGTGCGCGGCGGCCCCACCGGCGATCTCATCTGCCGCGTCACCATCGAGACCCCGGTCAACATGACCGAGCGCCAGCGCGAGCTGCTGCGCGAACTCGACGAGAGCTTTGTCGCCGGCGGCGAGCGGCACAGCCCGCAGTCGAGCGGCTGGCTCGATGGCGTGAAGAGCTTTTTTGAGAAGATGGGGCTCTGGGGTACTTCCTGGGGGCGGCGGTGTCCGGCCTCTGCGACCGAGCCCCGCACAAAATGAGCAGCCCTCCATTACCGTCGGTTGTTACTCGCCTGAGCCCGCCCTCCAGCCCCGATTGCTGCCTGCTATCATCACGCCTTCGATGACCTCTGACGCCAACCCGCGGAGATCCTGCGCGGTGGGACCTCCTAACAACCATTCGACTCCAAACGATGAGCCACCTCGCCTCTCCATCAGGAACATCTCAAGCTGGAACGACTGGGGTCGCAGGATATAATGCCGCGATCCTCGGGGCGAACACCGTCGCAGTGCGCTTCTCATCCTGGGTATGCATCGCAGCGGAACCTCCGCCATCACCCGCGTCACGAACTGATTGGGCGCAGGCCTGCCTCAGCGGCTCATGGGCCCGGTCAAAGGGGAAAACGATTCAGGATTTTGGGAGTCGCTGGACCTGCATGCGCTGCACGAGGACCTACTGGCATCGGCCGGCTCGAGGTGGGACGACTGGTGCCGATTCAATCCGGAATGGATCAGCTCACCGGCGGCGGATCAATTCCTGGCGCGCCTGCTGCAGTACCTTCAGCAGGACTTCGAGGAATCGAACTTTTTCGCACTGAAAGACCCGCGCATCTGCCGTCTTCTTCCGTTTTGGCGCCAAGTCCTCGACCGTTTCTCTGCCGACATCCGGGTATTGCTTCCGATCCGCAACCTTCCCCATCGAAGTGGCCCCGCTCCATCATCTGCATCGCTTAGGCGGCGCAACGCCATGAGCGCGCCCAAGGCGCACATGCTCTGGTTGCGTCATGTCCTGGACGCCGAGCACAGCTCACGGGACCTGCCGAGACTGATCTTCTCCTTTGACGACCTACTGGCCGACTGGCGTCAAGTGGTCGCCCGCGCATCGAAGGCCTTGGCGCTTTCATGGCCCAAGCAGTCCGCCGATGTCGAGGCCCAAATCGACGCCTTTCTGGACAGCCGTCTCAGGCATCAGATCCAAGACGTCGCATCGGTGCTCGACAACCCGACCCTGCCGATTTGGATCAAGCAGACATACAAGGCGATGTTGCAGCTGGCGTCTGAACCGAATTGCGAAGAGGCAATTGCCCAGCTCGACACCGTTCGCGAGGAATTTGATCGCGCCGATGCCGCCCTCGGCAGCGTCGTGCTCGGGGAGACGCGCGATTTCGAAGGCCGATTCGCCGAACTCGACTCACTGTCAGGGAGAAGGACGAGCTCATTTCACAACACGCAAAGCCGCGTCGCCCAGTTGGAAGGCGCCGTCGAACGCCCTTGGAGAAGCGCTTGCGCGAGGTAGACGCGGCGCGCATTCAAGCGTCGGCGCTGGCCGAGCAACGCGAACAGCAACTGGGCGTTCTTCGCGACCAGGCCAAGAAGGCCGCCTACGATGCGGTCGAAGAGGAGAATTTGGGTTTGCGTCATCTTTCCGAGCACGATCAGTTGCTGCACCGGCTCGACGCCATCCAGACGAGCGAGATTTGGGCGCTTGCCAAGCCGATTTTCGAGGCATCAAATGGCTGGTCGAACCGGCTTACGAAGCCGGCCCTGAAAGGTGCACGAGCGGTGCGCGATCTGGCATCGCTGCAACCACGTGAGCGCAGGCGCAAGAGAAATGCCTACGAGCTGGTGCTGAAGTCGGGGCTATTCGACTGGAAGTGGTATGTCGAGCAGCACCCCCAGGTGATTGTACGCGGAAACAATCCGCTATGGTATTGGCTGGAAACGGGCTGGAAGCGCGGGGATGACCCGAGCCCGGACGTTCGCATCAGCTGGTACATCGAGCAGCATCCGGATATCGCGGCGAGCGGCGAAAACCCATTGTTGCACCATCTTCGAGAAGCGCGCTGCGCAGGGGCTCGTACCGGGCTCCTCGCTCGATCCCGGCTTTTCCGCGCAAGAGCGCTCGCGCGTTGGCGCCGAGGGCGACGGCGGGGCGCAGACACAGGTCACGGAGGCCAATGAGCGGGGCCATGCCAACGCCTTTCGCCAGGTAATCCTGGACAGTCAGCGACCTGGTCCGCATTACCAGGAGGAGCGCCCCCATCCCAACCCCGATCCGACGGTCAGGGCCATTGCCTTCTACCTACCGCAGTTTCACCCGATACCGGAAAACGACAAGAACTGGGGTAAGGGCTTCACGGAATGGAACAACACATCCCGCGCCCTGCCCCGCTTTCAAGGACATTATCAGCCGCGGCTGCCGGGAGAGCTTGGCTACTACGACCTGAGAAATCCCGCTATCCAGAAACGCCAGATCGAACTCGCCGAGGAGCAGGGGATCGCGGGCTTCTGCTATCACCACTATTGGTTTGGCGGGAGGACCGTCCTGCGCCGGCCGATCGAAACCCATTTCGCCGACCCGAGCCTCCACCTTCCGTTTTGCATCAACTGGGCCAACGAGCCATGGACCGCACCTGTGGGGATGGGCATCCGCGAAAGCGGCATCCTGATTGATCAAGCGCATTCCCCCGAGGACGATCTGGCGTTCATCCGCGACATCGAGCCGTTCTTGCGCGATCAGCGCTATATTCGCGTCGGCGCCAAGCCACTTCTCTCCATCTACCGGCCGGCGCTGTTTCCGAATATGGGCGAGACCGTGGAGCGCTGGCAGAATTGGTGCATCGATCAAGGAATCGGTGAACTGTTCATCGTGATGGTGCAATCCTTCCGAGGCCAAGACCACCGGACCCCGGACGCTACGGGCTCGACGGGGCCATTGAATTCCGCCCTACGCATGGCGCACGCGCCAACCCGCAGTTCGCCCCTTCGCCGACGCCGATGCCGCGGGCCGCGGTATGGGACTACAGGGCCATGGCGGAGGGCAGCTTGCGGCAGCCGGCGGTCGACTACCCTTGGTTTCGCGGCGTCACCACCGCCTGGGACAACTCCGCGCGCAAGAACGATGGTTGGGTCTTTCATGGATGCGAGCCCGGGTCCTACGGCGACTGGCTCGAGGGGCAATGTCGTTACGCCATCGAGAACCTTCCGCCCGAGCAGCGCCTGGTCTTCATCAATGCTTGGAACGAGTGGGCCGAGGGCACCTACCTGGAACCCGATGCCCGCTGCAGCTATGAGTTCCTCAACCGCACCGGTGAGGACCAACAGTTCAAGCGCACTGGCGCCGCTGGCCAACTGCCGATTATCGATGAGACTGGCACGACGCCGATACGGTTGACTGGGTCGGCGAACATTTCCGCCGCTTCAGCTGCCCGTGACGGCCGAGGAGATCGAGCTTCCCGAACCGACCGAGGATGAAGTAGCATGCTGGATTTCAGCGCTCGAGGGGTACATGCAGGCCAATACCGAGCGGCTCTCCTCGGCAAGCCCCGATGTCTCCATCCTTGTTCCTGCCTACAATCAGGTCAGGTACACGCTCAGTTGCTTGGTTAGTCTGCTGCATCACCGAAGCAACTACAGCATCGAGATCCTTATCGGCGATGATCGGTCGACTGACGCAACATCGCGCTTGGGCGACCTCAGCGGTCCTGGGGTTCGCTGCATTCGGCATCCGCAGAATCTCGGATTCCTGCGCAACTGCAACGCCATCGCCGCCGAAGCCCGGGGCCGCTACCTTGTCTTGCTCAACAACGACACGGTGACCTTGCCCGGCTGGTTGGACGAGTTGATCGACACGCTGGAGGAAGACCCGGGGATCGGCCTGGTCGGGTCGAAGCTCGTCTACCCGGACGGGCGCCTGCAGGAGGCAGGCAGCATCATGTGGGATGACGCAAGTGGATGGAATTGGGGCAATCTCGAGGATCCGCTGGACCCCGCCTTCCAACTATCGTCGCGATGTGGACTATTGCTCCGGTGCCTCCATCGCGTTGTCGTCGCAGCGATGGCGCAGTTTGAATGGATTCGACGGCGAGCATGCAGAACGCCTGCTATGAAGACACGGACCAGGCGTTTCGGGTGCGTGAGGAGCTGGGTCTTCGGGTCGTTTGCCAGCCCATGTCCCACCTCGGTCTGCTCGAGGGGCGTCAGCTCCGGACGCTCCCTGGACGCGGGGATCAAGCAGTTTCAAAATACCAACCGACCCTTGTTCGTTGAGCGCTGGCAACTCGTCCTCGCCGCTCACGGTACGGCCTCGGAACACCCGAAGAACTTCCTCGACCGCACGCGCAGCAAAAAGCTACTGCTGATCGACTGGGTGACCCCGAGGAGAAACCGGATCGGGTTCCGGCTCTCCTGGATGCCTTCAGCTACCTGCGGATCTTCGAGCGCATGGGGTTCAGCGTCACCTTTCTGCCCCAGTGCAACAGTGCCGCAGATCCTTATGTTCGAGCCCTTCAGCGGTTCGGCGTGAAGGTGCTGCACGAGCCCTACGTCGACGACTTTAAGGCGACGCTGAAGCTGGAGGCCAAGAGCGCGGACGTCATATTTATTTACCGCGAGTCCGCTCATCAGCATATGCCGCTGCTGAGACGGCTCGCTCCGACTACGCTATCGTATTCAACACCGTTGATCTGCACTTCCTGCGCGAAGAGCGCGCAGCGGCAATAGCCGACACCGATGAGGCACGGCAGGCTGCGGCACGCACCAAGGCCAGGGAGCTCGAGGCCATGCGGCTGGCCGATGCCACCATCGTTCTCAGTAGCTTTGAAGAGGCACTTCTCAAAGACTTAGTGCCCGAGATCAAGGTGGCAAGAATTCCGATTGTGCGTGAGGTGCCCGGCCGTTCCACTACCGCCTTCAAGGACCAGCGGGGACCTGCTCTTTGTCGGCGGCTTCCTGCACGAGCCGAACAGCGATGCAGTTGAATATTTCACCTCCGAGGTGATACCTCTGCTCCGGCGGCGACGCGATGACCTCGGTCGCGCCTGCCGCCTGGTGATTGCCGGAAGCAATATCCCTGATCAAGTCAAGGCTCTAGCCGGCGACGACATCGTGATTCAAGGCTTTGTGCCCGATTTGGGAGAGCTGTTTGATACTGCACTGATGTCCATAGCCCCGCTTCGTTACGGGGCCGGCCTCAAAGGCAAAGTCGTCAGCAGTCTCAGCTATGGCGTGCCTGTCGTCGGCACCCCCATAAGCATCGAGGGATCGGGCCTTGAGCACAATGTCAACGTGTTGGCGGCGGACACGCCTGAGGCCTTCGTCGAATGCATCGTTCGATTGCATCAAGATGAGCAACTGTGGCAGCGCCTCTCCGACAACGGACTTGCCTTTTGCGACAGCAACTTCTCCATAGAGGCCGTCGGCAATCGCCTAGCGCATCTGCTTGAAGACCTCGGCGCGAGCTTGGATGGACCCCGCGAAAGACATAGCCCCCGCCGTCCAGCCAACCCGACGTAGCAATATCCATCATGCGCGCTATCATTGTCCATTTTCATTTCTTCAAGAATGCCGGCACCTCGATCGAGAGCATTCTGCGCAAGCACTTCAAAGAGCGCTTCCTCACCCGGGAAATAGGCAGACCAGACGAGTCTTTCCCGGCGTCCGCACTGGTTCCGCTGCTAGAGGCGCGCGCGGAGGTGCAAGCGGTCTCCTCGCATACGATCTACTTTCCGCCGCCCGAAGTAGACGGCTGGCGGGTCTTCCCGATCGTCTTTCTTCGCGACCCGTTGGACAGGATTCTCTCCATGTACAACTTCGAACGGAAGCAATCGATCGAAACACAGGGTGCCCGACTAGCCAAGGGGCACAGTGTGGCCGACTACATCGAAAAGCGGCTTGATCGTGCCGGCGAGCGCACGATGCGCAACTATCAAACTTGGATGCTTGCGCGAGGCCAGGCAGCGCCGAAGGACAGCGCTGCCCTATTCGAGGTCGCCCGGAAGCATATCGAAAATCTTCCCGTCGTCGGCTTGGTGGAGGACTTCGCAAAGAGCGTCGCGATGCTCAACGAATGGCTGAGACCGCACTTCCCTGGCTTGGATGCTGCCCGAGCATAAGAACCGTTCAAAGCTTGCCGGTCTCAGCATCGACGAGCGGATGCGGCTGCGTAAGGAAATCGGGGACGAGCTTTTTCGCGTGTGCGAGCGGAGAATGCGCATGACTTGGCACTCCATCGGATTGCCACTGAACGTTGCGCAACGAGGGGCGCCGAATGCTTAGAGCTCAAGCAAGCGGTGGAATAAGCTCATCGGCAGGGCAGGTTTGTTCGCCCACGAGTGCAGGGAGGTCATGGCGCTCCCCGAGACAGGCACCCGGCGACAGCCTCGCGCGCGGTCTCGAAGCCGAAGCGCCTTCGCATGACATCCATTCCGGCGTCGGAAATCCGCTCCCATAGGTCTTGGTTGCGGTATAGATCAACAACTGCTTGGGCAAAACCGGGGGCGTCGTCACCGAGCAACACCGACATGCCGTGCTTGAGAAACATGCCTTCGGCGGCCAAGCTGGTGGCGACAACGGGTACGCCGAGGCCTAGGCTGCTGTTGATCTTGCCCTTGACGCCGGCCCCATAGCGCAGAGGTGCCACGGTGATGCGACAAGCGTCTAGCCAGGGCGTGATATCCTCCACATAGCCCGTGATCCGAATCTGCGGAGATTCGAGTACCTTGATCTGGGGAGGCGGCTTGTCGCCGACGACCGTGAACTGAAGGTCGGGAATCTCCTCCAGTATTGCCGGAAATATCTGCTCGACAAAGTACAGGACTGCATCCACGTTCGGCGCATGACGAAAGCCGCCGATAAATACGATCCCGCGTCGGTTATCGAAGGGTGCCGTACGACCGCGAACGTCGATGATGTTGGAGACGACCTCGACGTTCACATCGGGTAGCTGCTCCCGCAACAAGGCCCTTTCGACCTCGCTGACCACGAAGGTCAGATCAGCGCTTCGCATCAGCGCCCATTCCTGATCACGTCGTGCCTCGGCGCGCATCAGAAGCGCCTCGTCATCATGGAGTTTGGCCTCCCGCATCTCGCGCAGATAGTGCAGGTCTACGGTATCGAAGATGATGAGTGCACTCTTGCAATGCGTCCTTGCCGACTCGAGCAGCGTGCCGGCGGTGTCCACTCGACTCAGCACAACGACGTCGAATTCGCTTCCGTGCTCGCCCATGTAGCAATCCAGGTCCGGCGCAAAAGGGTCCGCCAAGACCTCGATGCCGCTCTGCTGCAGTTCCTCGTCGTAGGGCGGGGCCGAGGCGAAATTCAATGGAGCAAAGGTCACCTTGAAGCCGAGATGCTGGAATACGCGCAGCAGATTGCGCATGCGCATCGAGCCTGAATCACGGTCCGGTTTGGGCACATGCTTATCGCACACCAGGACCCGTCCCGCTGCGGCCTGATCACGCGCCAGCCATAGTTCGCCGTTCGAAGGGACATCCGCGCCGCATCCCTTGCGCCGAGACGTGAAGTGCCCGCCGTCGTTGACCGATTGCAGGTCCTTGCGGCCAAGCCCCTCTTCGATGCCTGTGTGCGATGGTGAATCTTCGAAATGCACGACCCTCGATGCGGGCTGGTAGTAGAGCGCCCGTCCTTTACCGCAAACGCGACGCGCGAGGTCCTCAGCCGTGGGACAAGTGGAGGCATGCCGGGCTTGAAATCCGCCGAGCCCATCGAACAACGCACGCGGCAGGGCGATTGACGTGTGCGCGCAAGTATCGACGCGTCGAACATAACGATATTCGGGCTTGTCGGGATCATCGAAACGCCCGTAGCTCCAAGCCCTGCCGCCGCTCAACAAGATGCCGCCGGCCTCCTGCAGGCGCCCATCGGGATACACCAATTGACTGCTGACCAAGCCTGCATCGGGGTAGCGCTCGAACGTGTCGATGAGAGCGTCAATCCAGCCTGGCTGGGGTTGGGTCGCACTGTCGAGAAACACGAGATACTTCCCGCTCGCCATGGCGGCGCCATCGTTGCAGGCGCTTGTGAAGTCCGTGCCAGTTTGGACGAGCACGAGTAGCAGGTTGCGGAAGCGCTTGAGTCGTTCACCGCGCTCGGCGGATGATTCGTCCTCCAGGACGATCACCTCGAACGGCAGACGACTTGGATGGACTTGCAGCGTCCGCAAGCAGTTGTAGGTCCAGCGCCATTCTCCACGGGTGTGAACGACAACGGAGACCGTCGGATTGTGAACCTCCGGAAAGTCGAGTTCGGGAAAGCTGGTCGGGACGGGAAGGAGCTGCAGTTTTGTCGGCGCGCGCCGACTCGCTCCCGTCTCCGACTGGCTTAGCGCTGTTGTGTGCTCGCCAGACACGATGGACGGGCTGAGCCAGCGCCGGGTTGGCGCTTTCCCCCCGCTGACCGATCCGCCGCAATTCCCGGCCTTCCCGCCACCACTGAGCTGCTGCGTGAGGGCACGCAGCGGCGCCGTGATGCGCCAAGAGGTGGAATTGCGCATGGCGCGCGCGCTGTTGCTCGCAGTCGTGCAGTCGATCCCGATCTTGTCCGCCGAAATGCTGGGGCTCGTTTCGGTGACCGGCATTTCCGAGTAAGCTATCCCGGCTGCTAGCCCTCAGTTCCAGAAGCTGCGTTTCGCATCGCCGCGCCCTCGAGAGCACCGGGTCGATCAACCGAAATAGGGCATCGAGCTCCCTCTGCAAAGGTATCAACACGGCCTCGGTACCAGCGATGCCTTCGGCAACGGCGCGCCAAGCATCCAAGTACCTGGACGCCTGATCAAGTGATTCCGCATCTGCATCGGCCCCGGCGCGCCGGGGGCACAAGCCGGAATCGCCATCGCCGACGGCATCCGCGAAGGTATCGTCGTCGACCTCGATACTCCGAGCCCACAAGCCGGACCATAGGCGATCCATCGTCTCCTGCGGCATGATGCGAGCAGTTGCTCGCAGGTCGAAAAGACCCGTGGCCAACATCGACTATTGACCTCTGCCTCTAATGAATGGCGAAGCCACAACGGCCGAGCGGATTCCGATGTGAGGCCGTATCGCCCGGCAAAGCCGAAGCGACCTCGTTCGGATCACGAGCGATCAAGAGGCAATGTGGTTCATAGCCCATGCCGGGTAAGATGCTGTTGTAGAGCGGCAGCAGCCGACAGATGCGAGGATCGCTGACAAGCGGTAGCCGCGATTGGGCAAAATCCCGTTCCAGGAGGGCGCGCAAGCGATCGCGCAACGGCGACAGCGATTGCCGACTCGTCCAGCCGCCAGGCATCGCGCGCACGTCCGACCAGCCGAGCCCAAGCTGCTCCAATACGAGCTCGTTGATCTCGACGAGTCCTGAGGCTCCCCGTTTCAGCGGGGTTGTGGTGGATCGCCTCCCCGAGTGGCGGCGGAGCCGGATAGGGCTCAATGCGGTTACAGCAACGGCCCAGCGGCTGGCCGCTGCCGAAGTGCATGCCGAGGACAAGAAAAAAGGGCTTCATTGCGTCCCTTCGCGCTTCGGCTCGGCCATGCGAGGTCGATGACATTGTAAACCGCCGCTGCGGCGCTCTGAATTGCCCTCCGACTCCGCCCGTCGACTGGCCGGGACTGCCGATATCGGGCTGTTCACAGCAGGGCTGCGCAACGCTCGCGGAAGGCCGCCAGCTTAGCAGCGAAGCCATCGATGCGCTTGATCCTGGCGTCGAGCAGCCGGTTGGCCTCCGCGTGAAGCCTGAAATCCTCGGCGTTGCGTGCTTCAAGCTCATCCGCCAGCGTTGCCCCGAGTCGAGCACGGGCCGTTGCGATGCGCTCTTCACGTGAGCTGGTGCCATCTCGCCCGACGTTTTGGCGCACGTAGCACAGATCGATCGACGGCAGCATCTGCTGCAGGACCTGCTCGGCGCACACCAAGCTTTCGTCAAGTCGCTCGACAACCCCGGGGGCGATGGCGATGCGGAGATGTCTTTCCGCAAGGGCTCGGTCGGCTGGGGCCACCGGGCGTGTCGGTGACTCGTCGTGGCGGAACGACAGCATCGCGGTTTGGAAATTAGCCAGAACCGACACCGGGCCGCTTTGCAAACGCCAGGCTACGTAGTCGTCGAACGAGCTCTGCTTCGCCTTGAGGCTGCCTGGGGTGGGCTCGGCCTGTCGACGCTCGAAGTTGTAGACTGACAGGGCGCGATCCATTGGCTGGCGCAGAAAGATCAGCGGCAGGAACCGATAGCCCGGATGTTGCGGCAGTGGGAACCGGAACTGATGGCTGGAAATTGCGCTTGTGCTTGGGCTGTCTTCAATATGCGACAGTATTGTGTCCGGACCCAGCCGATCTCCCGGTCTTGGTCCGTCCGTTGCAACGAAGCCGCTTTCAAAGTTGCGCCTTAAAGCCCAGTCGACGGTGCTGCCTGCATTCTTGAAGATGTGGAAATGAAGGATGATCGGTCGAGGCGACATGACTGGCCCTTGAAGATTAAGCAATGGAGCAAAGCGAACTTTCGGGTCGCAATCAAAGCCTGCGCGAACCCAGATCGCCCAACGCCTGCTCGGCGAGGTCGGTCTTGATCATCGCTCCGGCCACGAGAGCCCCACAACCGCCGGACAGGTCCTCCGCTAAAGCGAGGGAACTCTTGGCGCGATCCTCCAGCGTCGCGCCTCTGGCCGCCGGAGCGGCCCTGCATGCGTTCCCTCGCTGGAGCGTGGGAACGATAATGGCCGGAACGATGCGCAAGTCCGCGAAGTCTAACGCCGGCGCTATCCGGCGACAAGCACCGCTCTACTCGCCAGCGAGCCCGTCCCGAGCGCAGATGAAGGCCCGCTCGACTGACTGCTGCCGACCATCATCCGGGTGGCCAGCATGGGACTGCCTTGGACATGCGGATCGGTCAGCAGGATGTTCAGCGTCGGGTTGATATGGGACTGGATGCCCACCGCCTTGTGGCCACGCTGTCGTTCTTCTTCATGATGGTCAACACCCGGGTACAGGCATTGGACCTCGCACCGGCGATCGAGCAGGCCATGCTCAACGACCTGATCCCGGCGCTCTATCTGGAGCGCGCCGCCGCGCGCAGCACCGACGCTGAGCAACGCCATCGCCTCCGGGCACTCAGTGCCCAGCGCCTGGCCCCGCTGCGACAGCCTTCGCACCCGATCCAGTCGCTGGATCACGAGACCCGCCGTCACCTCGAGCAGGTCGCCGGGGAGTGTGCCGATCTGTTCCAGCGCAGCAGCTCCTGTGTCGAGGGGCGCAACGGCTTTCTCGCGCTCCATCAGCATGGACACCACCGTCTGAGCCCGCGCAAGCAGCAGGTCTTGACCGCACTGCACAACTTCGCGACCAAGCGCCCTGATTCAACATCGCCAGCGGATTCAAGTGCCGGTCGCTCTCGCTCTCAGCCTTCAACGGCTGTATTTGCAATGCGTTTAGCATGCCCGCGCGAGGATCAGCAGGTTCTTACCAAAGAACCCCTGGAATAGACGATCAACAGCGCGGCTAATTGGGAAGACGTAGCGGTCATAGGCAATCAGATGATTGCGGTTGATTTCTCCCTTATCGCTACCGAATACCTTGTAGAGCAGTGTGGCGAGAAAGCCAAGGCTATCCACGTAATCTGCAGCAACGATTTCAAATCCCGCAGCGCGAACATTTGCCGCAAGGGGCCCGCGCCGATAACGGCGGAAGTGGTTGACCTTGCGGTCCATGCTCGAGAAAAGGACTTGGAACGCCGGGACGTAAACCAGGAGTGTCCCACCACTGCGGAGCTTTTGTCGAAGCAGCCTGAGTGTTGCCTGGTCATCTTGGATATGCTCAAGAACATTTAGCGTGTAGATATACTCCGCCGCGCCGTCATCGAGATCCGTCAGGTCGCCGAACGCCCGCATTTCTCTCTCCGCGATGACCGCGCGGTGGTCCGAATCCGGGTCCACGCATGCGACCTGCCGCCCGCGGTCCGGCGGCTGGGCGGCAAGGTTCCAATGCCCGCACCGAAGTCAATGATGGAACGCGAATCCCCTGCATGTCGGTCCACGAGGTCGATGAGGAAGCGATTGTAGGTTACCGCCTCGGTCATGATCTCAAGATTGTCCGTTCCGATGTATCGGGTTGCACTCATATTCAAATCTCTCTATCAGAGCGAAAAAACCAGTGGTGTGCTCCGACGAAGTTCACGATCAACTCGACCACAGCACCAACGGCCAATGGGATGATTGGAATGCTGCGGAACGCGGGATAAACCGAGATCAACACGCCAAAAACGGCGAGATTCATCAATGCACCCACAATCCGCAGTGCAATGTGACGGAGATATTCTTCATGTGCGCAGACGGAACCTTCGGTGGGCGAAGCGAACACGAAAGAGCGGTTGAGCAACCAGGTTACGAGGGTCGCAGTTGGAAATGAATAGGCCCGTGCAAGATAAAGATGCATGCCGAAAACTTGGAATAACAAGGTGAGGCCCCGTCAACCAAGAAACCGATGCCGCCGACGAAACCAAATCCAAGGATACGCGTGAGCCTTGTGTCAGCTATTGGTCGGGAGCTTACACGGCATGCTCAATAAGTGCCGCTCGAACGCCAGCCGATCGTGATAGGCGACCGAATCCAGTATCAGCCCGACGGCTGGTAGGATAATCGCTACCACCTCCAAGCCCGAGGCGAGCACGGCAAGCGGCACGTGCTCTACAAATTGGGTGGTGATGTAGTCATTGATGGGGGATGCTCGCCAGTATACCTGAGAGTGCGAATAGAGTGGCCAGCGCAGCGAAGAAGTAGAGCGGGCGATAGAAGCGCAAAATCTGCGCTATTGCAAACAGGACCTTGGCTCCATCCGCGATCGTGTTCAACTTCGACACGCTCCCAGGCGGACGTTCTTTATACGCTATAGGAAGCTCAAGCACCCGAAATCTGCGATAGAGCGCATGGAGCGTCATTTCCGTCTCGATCTGGAAGCCTTCGACGAGAATCGGGTAATTCTTGATGAAGCAACGACTGAAGGCTCGGTACCCGCTCATGACATCCGCAAGTTTGGCATCGAAAAGCAGATTGACGAGGCCCTGCACCAGACGATTGCCAAGCTCATGAAACGAGCGACTGTTCTCGCGCGCGTAGTGGCCACCGGTATGCCGGTCTCCGACGACCATGTCCGCCCGGCCATCGAGGATCGGCTGAATCAATTCCCGTGCCCGCTCCGGCGGATACGTCAAGTCCGCGTCCGACAACAAGTAGACGTCCGCATCCACCTCGTGGAACGCACGCCGTACGGCATTTCCCTTGCCCTGACGCGGCTCGGCGATAACGCGCGTCGTGGTTTCAGGCAGCGAATCGAGCGTCGCGGCGGCGAGGTCGCGGGTACGATCTTTGGAATTGTTGTCCACCACGATGATGCTGGCCTCGGGCAGCGCCTGCGCGAAGCCAAGGATGGTCTTCTCGATGGTTGCTTCTTCGTTATAGGCGGGCAGGATGATGGCGATGGTCGGCTGGGACATAAGCGATATTCCGCGCAATCGAGTTCATTGGACTCCCTGGTGATGCAAATAGGCAATCGGCAAGGGTTGCCAACTTGCCGGGGGAAGTTTGTTGGTTTAAGTTCTGCCGCTTGCTGCGGAATGTGCATGCACGCCGCACAGGTCAGGCGGGACACCGACGATTCAGTCGGCGCCCGCGGCCGACTTGCCCCCGTCGAGCCTGATGCCGGTGTCGCATAGAAGCAGATCGTCGAACAACGTGGGCAGATCGCGGCAGCTTGACCTATCCAGGTCTGCCTCGATGAGGCCGAGGCTGGTCAGGGTTTTTCGAAGAACCGCTTCATCGGCGTCGCGCGGGCGGCGGACGACTAGTACGCTGTCTCGGCCCGCGATCTTCACTAAGGCGCGGTCGCGATCCGCTTCGCTGAGCACCTGGCCGTCCAGGTGGCCCGGGCGTCGGGGAAGGCGGCGGTAACGTAGGCGAGGGGTTTTTCCCGAGCACCACGACCGAGCCGTCGAGGATCGGCTGAGTTCGGCCCGCACGGCCGGATCGACAAGGGGTTGATCGATTTCTCCTCCTCGGGCGAGGTCCAATCGGGACTTGGTGCCAACAACGGACGATCAAATAAAGAATAAGACGATACCGTAGCGCGGCCACAGCGCTCGCAGTCCGACGAGACAAAAGGCCGGAATCATAATCTCAATCGCGATAGCGTAACGCTGAATAGAGAACATGCCCTGCCAGAACACGTAGGCCATCACAAGTAAGACTGCGAAGACCCCGAGTCGCCGCTGCTCGGGCGTTAGCCCCTTCAACGACGCGGCCCACCAGGCGGGCGTCGGAGACCGACCACGCCGAGCCAGGCCAAGATCAGATAGGCGATCGGGAATCGTAGGTCGAAGAATCGCAGCTCGGCGGACTGATGGTTCCAAGAAAACCAGAAAGGATAGGCGAGGGTCTGTGCCAGACCCACGGGGCGGAAGCGCCTGTCGGAAAAATTGTCGTTCGGGTAGTAGGGGGACTCGAAAAAACGGTTGAAGAACGGGAATACGGGGTTCCCGGTCTCCTGCCACAGGTTCCAAGACCACCAGCCGTGAACGAGCGCAAGGCCGACCGCTCCGCCAATGCCGAATGCCATCGCTGTCCTTGCCCACTTCGGGCCGCTGTAGGCCATGAGGGCAACACCGAGCGCAACCAGGTAGGGGCCGTTGGTCAGCTTCGCGCCGACGGCGATGCCCAGAGCGAGACCCGCCGCCCCCGCCCCCCGCCGGCTGACGGAACCGTCGCGAGCGTCGACGGACAACAGGGCAAGCAATACCCCCCCGACCACGGCTACAGCCGTCGTAAGATCAGCAAAGGATGTACCGATCTCGGATACCGTCACGGCGCCCGACATGCCCAGGAGTCCCGCCGCAGCCGCCATGGCCACCAGCACACGGCGGTCCATGCCTGCGAAGATACTGCGGAAGCTCAGCACGATCGAGATGAGCAACACGAAATTGAGCCCCTGAACGCCTCCCATCATCTGGGTGGCAAGCATGGGATTACCTTGGATATAGGGATAGGTCAGCAGGATGTCTAGCGTCGGGTTGATATAGGACTGGATGCCCGCCGGCTGATGATCCTGCGCCGCACGACCTTCAACAACCGAGTAGGGGTTGCTGATGTGATAATTCATCAGGTCCCAGTTGGCATCGCCCCCGAGCATGGCTGCGACCTGGGAGAAGACGAGCACGGCGGAGATCGTCAACACGAGCCAAGTTGCTCGTGCGATCATGATCCTGCGGCCATTGACCGTAGTGTCGATGCCACTGCCCGCATCAAGCCCCGAGGAGACGCTCGGAACGAGCGCATCGCTCTCGCGCTGATGGACACGGGCTTCGCCGGTCTGCAATGATGGCGACACTTTCTTCATCTTGTACCGACTCCTCAACGTGTGTTCAGCACCTGGGGGGATTATGACTCAGCCAAATCTGGCAACCAAGCAATGCCACCTTGGCGGGGTCGCAACCTTCGGCTCGAACCATGGATGTAAAGTAAGCGCACAGCACCCGCTTTCGGGATGCAAACCGGCACCGCCAGAAAGGAGCACACCCGAAGCCCAACCTGCCGTTAGTCAAGGTTCAGAAACAAGTGGTGCAGACGCAACCCCCAAACGGTCAAGCCAAAGGCTCAGCGAACGGGCGTCTGCACCGCTTGTTTCTGAACCGATCCTTAGCGCAAATCGTCATACGCCTTTGGCGCTTCAGTCAGAGCATTTGCCTCCGCATATCGTAACCATGACACCTCGCTCAATTATTCAATTCGCTCTTCGCCTAAAGTCACAGGGGGTAAGATATGTCCAATCTCTTAGCTGGCTGATCTCGGATAGTGTCCATGTTGCCCCACGCATTTGGTTAAGAATCATCATTGCCACCCTGCTCAGCTTGGGCAGCAACGCCGCCGTCGTCGGCGTGATTTATTTTTACGTCAAGCTGCTTGAGCAAAATATCAGCCTTCAAATCTTCAGCTACGAGTTTGTCGCGCGTCAGTCCGTTTTTTTGTTGGTACTTTTCGTCTTGGCGATGGCGATCACGATGCTGGTGTTCGCCACCAGCGATTATGTGGGAAGAAGCGCGGCTTTACTGCTGCATAGAGACTACGAAATCGCAAGCCTTCGCCGGAATTTAGAGCTTACTCAGCATCTTCCCGACCCGCGTTGCCCAGAGGTCTCCCAGCTCATCGATGGGCTTGGTCTGAGCAGACTCGTCAGCAATTATCCGCATTCTTGCAGCTGGAGTCTGCGTTTTATCGCGACCGCAGTCCCCAATCTCGTTCTTTTTGTCGCCGGCTATGCGGCTATCTTATGGCTTGATCCGCAGACTACGTTCATTGTTACGGTTTTCGGTATCCTTGTGGTGGCGGCCCAATACCCCATTCACCTGTTCGCAGCAAAGTCTTCGAACGTGCTGGAGGAGACCGCCCCTTATACTAGTGCGAAGAAGCGGGCGCTGATCGAACGCTCGAGCCGACTCGATTGCTTGACGACTCCCAAGTCGCTCCAGACCGAGCTTGAAGGATATCTGCAGGATCGGCGCGTTCAACGCAACATCAACGCGGACGTGGATCGGTTCCGCGCCATGGAAATGAGCGCCTGGTCGATGCAGACCGGCGGGACCATCGTGCTTGGCGCCATGCTGCTGACCATCGGCTTGGGATTGTTGAACGAAAGCTCTGATTGGGCCATTCTCGTTGTCTACCTGACCCTGCTCAGACGTCTGCTCAACAGCGTGACTACGATATTTCGGGCGGTCACGGTTTTTAGCCGCTACTCACCCCATGTGCAAATCTCCCGGGCGTTTGTGCTGGGCGCATCGCGGGCGCTCGCGTCCAGCCCGGGGCCAGACTTCGTGCCCGAATATTTGACATTGGCGGCCGCGCGGCTCGGGCCCGACCCGAGCCCATCCGCCACCCTGCAACTGACAGCCGGCACGGCTTTCTGCCTTGCCAGCGCCGGTGGCTTGAAGCGTGACGTAGCGATCTCGCTGCAACGAGCGATCGCCGATATCCGTGAAAATTCCGCCCAGGCACCACCGCATCTATTTGCCGCCGCTGCCGAGACCAGAACGCGAGATGCAGCCGAGAAGGCGCTCGCGGCGGCGGATGAGTCCCGCGCTGCCGTCGTATTGGTAGATCGAGCGTTGTTCGGCATTCTCGAGCCCGCACGCAAGGCCGCATGGAAGCAACGCTTCGCCGATCGTTACCTGGGTATCGTTTACCCGGCAGCCGCTGCGCCGGTCTTCGGCGAGTCCGTTCTCCTTGCCCGTGATCGCGCCGGCAAGCTCTATTGGACGCCGATTCCGGAGCAGGGGCTTGCAGATGCCTCGGTAAGAACGATCGCCTCGATCTTGGCGGCTGGAGTAAGTGCGGATGCCAAGGCCGCACTGGCGGACGACGACATGGGCTGATCCGATTCGAAAATGTGGCCTGGGTTCGCGAGCGCGGCTCAGGGACGCCACCGATCGATCCAGGCCAGAAACATCAACAGCGGCCAAAGAGACCGCCCGGCTTGGACTTTGCCGTCAATATGTCTGCGCCATAGCCTGCCGACCGCAGCAAGATCCAGGCACACGTCGGCCGCCTGGCTATCCAGCACGAGGTGTTCCGCCCAGGATTTCAAGGGGCCCCTCAGCCAATCATCGATGGGAACCGAAAAACCGGATTTCGGACGGTCGACCAACTGCCGCGGCACCTGGCGATACAGCGCCTCGCGCAATATCCACTTTCCCCTGGCATTCCTCACCTTTAGATTCAGGCCCAGTTGCCAGCTAAAGCTGACCAAGCGTTGGTCCAACAGCCGAGCGCGCCCTTCCCACCCCCCCCCTTAGACGCATTCCATCCCAACCGCCACGTCGTAACTCATCCCCCCAGACCCGTTTCGATCACGACGGCCGACGCCCCGCATCGCACCCCCACCCCGGCTCGTCCCCGTCCGCGGAGACACCGATCCCCTCCCCCCCCCCCAACCCCCCCCCCCCCCACCCTCCCCCATAGCACAACCGGCCCCAACCCCAATCACGTAGTCGCCTCCCCGGAGAGGACAACCGGGCTATCACCCGCCTGCTGGGCTCAGCGAAACATCGGCGAACCGGTCTCCGTGTAACCTCCGTGTAGACCAATCCTCTATCGACGGGGGCCCTGAGCTCGGTGTCGGACACCATGTGCGTGCTGTGCTCGGTACCAAGGTAGCGGGCGATCGCCGAGGCCTGCTTCGCCTCGTTGAAGTCTGCCTGATCGAAACCGATGGTGAAGGTCTTCACCGGCCGGTTGGTATGTCGCTGCATCATCGCGACGACAAAGCTACTGTCGATCCCCCCGGACAGGAATGCCCCGAGCGGGACGTCGGGCCTAGATCAAATTCTGGTCGCCATATCTTTCGCTAACGACGTCAAGCTCGCCGTCGGATTCGGCTTCTGGATCGCTCTACAGTCGCCCTTCCGGTGCGCAATCTCGTTGGGTGCGCTAGCGTAGGTGCTCCTTTCAGGTCGTCTTGTTTGCCAATATCGGGCCGTACCGGGTCCAGGGCTTGTTCATGAGGATGACTAGATAGAACACTCCGGTGCTGTTACGTGACCGAAACGGAGCACAGATGTCATTGCGAGCGGATTGAGCTCGCTGGCCCAACCGGGGATCAAGCGAAAGAACATGAGGCTGCGACCGATGAATATATCCGTCGACTGGGGGAATTCATCGCCAACAGACTAATTTTGTTACCAAGACGCCAGATAAACGGCACTGTTGAGCGCTTAGAGCGCTGCTTTTCAGAGAAAAAAGAGCGATTTGGCTTATCTCGCATGCTGCGCTGTGGCGTCGGACGCGGAGCTGGCCGCAGGTCACCTCGAATGGATCGAGGAGATCATTAACGGCCATGACACTGTTCGAGAGCCGCAATGGACGGAAGCACTAGCGGTCGGAAGTCGAGCGTTTGTGAACGGACTCTTGGAAACGCTGGGCGTGCAGGCACGGGCCGGCGGGTTCGACATGGAGCTAAAGGACACGACATGCTCAAGGAGCCGAAATCCTCCCAAAGACTGGCTTTTGGCCCCAAAACCGACCTGATAACGCTCGACAACGGCTTCTTGCGGGCAATAAAAATCGAGAGTTCAGGTGTTCCCACCCCCCCCCCCCCCCCCCCCGCCCAACCGCCTCGGGCTACCCGGCCGCGCGATGCGTTCGACGCTTACCAACTTACCTTCGAGCCCGAAGGTGTCCGTCGTTCCGTAACGAATCCTCAGGGGTCGGTGCAACAACGACTCTCTATATTGCCTTCGAGGAACGCATTTGACATCCGCAGTTTGGGGCGTTGCCGTTCACTCGTGACACCGCTCCCGCGGTGTCATGCGCTCTTGGCGCTCCGCGCCGACGGCGCCCCGGGTCCTGCGGGCCTGGACAGCCCGGCAGGCGCAGGGCGCCGAAGACGGCTACTTTCGCAGTCTCTGCTGCGATGTGGCGAGTAACCGGAGGTCGCGCGCCAAAATCAGCTCAGCGTCGAGCGGATGAACCCGGCGACGCTGTCGGGGTCGGCGTCGAGTTCGGCGCAGCGGGTCTCCTTGTCGAGCAGGCCCTGCAACGACGGCGGTGGCGGGGCCTCGCGGCCGATGGCGGCCTGCACGGCCTCGTTGAACTTGGCCGGGTGGGCCGTGGCCAACACCACGGCATCGGGCTGGTCCAGGGCCGCGCGGGTGCCGACGGCGGTGTGCGGGCAGAGGATGTAGCCGTCGGCCTGGTCGTAGGTGGCGCGGATCTGCTCCAGCGTCTCCTCGTCGGTGACGGCGCGGGCGTCGAAGTCCGCCTGCACTTGGGCATGGCGAGGGCCGTCGACGCTGAGCCGACCGCTGTCGGCCAGCTGTGCGAGCAGCGCGCGGACCGCCTCCGGGTCTTGGTCGAGCAGGAAATACAGGTAGCGCTCGAAGTTCGACGCGAGCTGGATGTCCATGGCCGGGCTGAGGGTGTGGTGGACCTCGGCGGCGGCGTAGGTGCCGGTGGCGACGAAGCGGGTGAGGATGTCGTTGCGGTTGGTGGCGATGATCAGACGATCGATCGGCAGACCCATGCGCTTGGCCACATAGCCGGCAAAGACGTCGCCGAAGTTGCCCGTGGGCACCGAGAAGCTGACCCGTCGGGACGGATCAGCGCCGCTGATGCGGCCCCAGGCGTAGAAGTAGTAGACGGTCTGGGCGAGGATGCGCGCCCAGTTGATGGAGTTGACGGCCCCCAGGCGGTATTCGCGCTTGAACGCCAGGTCGCTGAACAGGGCCTTGACGGTGCGCTGGGCGTCGTCGAAGGTGCCGCGCACGGCCACATTGTGCACATTGGCGTCGAGCACCGTGGTCATCTGCCGCTCCTGCACCGGCGAGACGCGGCCCTTGGGGTGCAGGATGAAGATGTTGATGCGTTCCTTGCCGCGCACGCCGGCGATGGCCGCCGAGCCGGTGTCGCCGGAGGTCGCGCCGATGATGTTCAGCCGCTCGCCGCTTTGGGCCAGCAGGTGCTCGAACAGGTTGCCGAGCCATTGCAGGGCGACGTCCTTGAAGGCCGCGGTGGGGCCGTGGAACAGCTCCAGCCAGCAGCGCCCGCCGGCCTGCCGCAGCGGCGTGACCTCTGGGTGGGAGAAGCTCGCGTAGGCGCGCTCGATCAGCGCCGCCAGCTCGCCGCGGGGGATGGCGTCGCCGACAAACGGCGCCACGACCTCGAGGGCGAGGTCCTGGAAGCGCAGGCCGGCCCATTGGCGCAGCGTGGCCTCCGGCACCTGCGGGATCTGCTCGGGCACCAGCAGTCCGCCGTCGGTGCCGAGCCCCATCATGACGGCCTCTGCAAAATCGACGGGCTCGACGCCGCCGCGGGTACTGATATAACGCATCGTAGTCTTTCAGCTCAAAGGGTTCGGAAACGGTAGGGGTTCTTTGCCTGGTAGGCGTGGATGTAGTTGTACAGCGCGTCGGCGCGCTTGTAGCCGCCGTGGTGGTCGACGATCTTCTTGCAGTTGGCCACGTAGACGCCACGGGCGAAGGGGCTGCGGGTGATGTAGCTCCAGTCCTCGGGGCCGTTGAGGCCGAGGGCGCTGTCCCATTCGGCGCCCCGGTAGGCAGTGCGCAGCACACCGTCCTTGGTCGAGTGGAAGACGAACAGCCGCTCGCAGGCGCTCAAGGCATGAAAGAACTCCTCGCCCGGCTCCAGGCACTCGTTGTCCACGGCCGGTGCCGTGCAGTAGTAGTTGCGGATCAGGTCGCGCCGGTCGGTCTCCTTCAATGCCTTCAAGGTTACCCGCGCGCCGAGGCTGTGGGACATGATATCCAGCGCCGCCGTGGTGGTGCCGAGGGTCTCCAGCAGTCGGCGGAACTTGCGCGCTACCGCATTGGCCCGGGACTTGGCGCCGAACCACTCGGTGGTGCGACCACCGCCGGGCCAGGAGTAGCCGACCACCCGATCGTAGGCCCCGTCCACCTGTTGGGTGATCCGGGCCTCGATCATCGCAAAGGCATCAAAGACCTCGAACTGCTCGTTATTGTAGCCGTGCACCAGCAGCAAGATGCGTTTGCCGCGCAGGTCATCGTTCAGCTGCTTGGATGACAGCGTGCGTTTTGCTCGATCCGTGCTCAGGTCGATCTCTCTTGCCTCGTAGTCATCGCGGGAAAGCTCGCTCGGGTCGTCGAAGTCTTTGCGGGTGCTGATGATGATCATGGGAGGGTCCCCAGTTGGTCGGTGGGTGCTGTGAGAGGGCTGTCGATGGGTGCCGTGTGGGTGCTGTATCAGGGCTTCGTTGCCGCCGGCGCGTGTCGCGATCGGCGACCGGCAATGCTCAGCGTCGCCGACTGCCGCCGAACAACGAGCCGAGCGTGCCGCGGACGATCTGCCGACCGATCTGCGTGCCCAGCGAGCGCATGGCGCTGACGGCAAAGGCCTCCAGCGGCGTCTGCCGGCTGCCGCGGCTGCGGCCCCGATCAACCTGCCGGACCGGGGTCACCCGCTCGGCCTCGGCGGCGACGGTGGCCTGCTCGGCCATGAGCTTCAGGGTCTCGTAGGCGGAGGTCCGGTCGATCGGGGTGTCGTAGACGCCGGCGACCAGCGAGCCGGCCATCCGCTCGGCGCGCTCGTCGGCGGTGATCGGTCCCAGGCGGCAGCCGGGCGGGGCGACGTGGATGCGCTCGACCACGGTGGGGATGCCCTCGGCATCCAGCGTCGAGGCCAGGGCCTCGCCGACGCCCAGGGTGGAGATGGTCGCCTCCACATCGAGGACCGGGTTCGGGCGGAAGGTCTGGGCCGCGGCGCGCACCGCCTTCTGATCCCGCGGCGTGAAGGCCCGCAGCGCGTGCTGGACGCGGTTGCCGAGCTGGCCAAGGACGCGGTCGGGGACATCGAGGGGGTTCTGGGTGACGAAATAGACGCCGACACCCTTGGAGCGGATCAGCCGCACCACCTGCTCGACCTTTTCGATCAATACCGGGGGCGCGTCGTCGAACAGCAGATGGGCCTCGTCGAAGAACAGCACCAGCCGCGGCTTGGGCGGGTCGCCGATCTCCGGCAGCTGCTCGAACAGCTCCGAGAGCAGCCACAGCAGCAGGGCGGCGTAGAGGTCGCGGTTTTGGATCAGCCGGTCGGCAGCCAGCACATTGACCAGGCCCTGGCCGTGCTCGTCGGTCTGGATCAGGTCCATCAGGTCCAGTGCCGGCTCGCCGAACAGCGCATCGCCGCCCTGATCCTCCAGCTTCAGCAGCCGGCGCAGGATGGCGCCCACCGATGCCTTGGAGACATTGCCGAAGGTCGTGCGCAGCGCATCCGCCTGCTCGGCCACATAGTTGAGCATGGCGCGCAGGTCCTTGAGGTCCAGCAGCAGCAGGCCGTTCTCGTCGGCGACCCGAAAGCAGATGTTGAGCACGCCCTCCTGCACGTCGTTCAGCTCCAGCAGCCGGGCCAGCAGCAACGGCCCCATCTCCGAGACCGTGGTGCGCAGCGGATGTCCCTGCCGGCCGTAGACGTCCCAGAAGGTCACCGGGCAGCCGGCGTAGCGGAAGCCGTCGGTCTCAAGCCCGAGCTCGGCCACGCGCTCGGCGACCTGCGCGTTGTCGCCGCCGGGACAGGCGATGCCGGACAGGTCGCCTTTGACATCGGCCAGAAAGACCGGGATGCCGCGGCGGCTGAAGGCCTCGGCCAGGCGCTGCAGGGTGACCGTCTTGCCGGTGCCGGTGGCGCCGGCGATGAGACCGTGTCGATTGGCCATGCGCGGCAGCATCGAGACCGGCTGCGCGCCTTTGCCGATAAGGATTGGGTCTGTCATGGTTGCCCCGGGGCATGGCTCCTGTTGGCTTGGGGCCTGAGGGGATCGGCCCTTCGATGCGCGTTATACCCTTGCAGCGACCGGCGACGCCAGTCCGAAGACCACTGGTGCCGGAGATGGAGGTGCAACCCCGGTGCACGGTTGCGGCGGCAACGCGCTCTGACCGACAATCCGACGGCAACAAGCTGGCGCCCCCGCGCGAGCAACATCAGCCTGGAGCCGCGAGCATGTTCTATCCGATCGACGCCGACCAGCGCCGCCGCGCAAAGTCGCCCCATGAGCTGGCGATGCTCAACCTGCTGCTGTGCAATCTTGGCGCCGGGATCGCGCTGCTTGCGGGATCCATGGCGCAGCCCGATTCCGTGCTCGCCCGCTACAAATGGCTGGCGGTCGCCCTGCCGCTGCTGCTGTCGCTGCTGGTGATGCTGTTCACCTGGCTGCGGGCGCGGCGGCCTGCGCCCTGGTTCGTGGCCGCCCATTGGCGGCTGGCGGCGCACCGCTGGCGGGTGCTGCTGGCCGCCTATCTGGTGAGCGCCGCGGTGGTCTCCATCGGCGCCGTGGGCGGTACCGACCAGGCCGGGATCGAGGCCCGGCTGCGCGACCTGCCGCCGGCCATGCAGCAGATGGAGCGGCGCAAACTGGCGTCGCAGCATATGGGTACGGCGGTATGGGCGCGCATCGGCGTGGTGCCGCTGCTGCTGACGGTCATGGCGCTGGTGATGCTCGAGTCCGGCGCCCTGTATCAGGCCGGACGCGGCGAGCTGCCCGACGCCGTGGCCGCCCGCTTTCCGGCGCCCACCGACCTGCGCGGCAGCGACAGGCCCGCGGACAGCGGCGCGACCTGAGCCGTCGCGCTAGCGTCGTTTGGCGTTCGAATCGATCGGTGATCCCGCGCGAGCGCAGCGCCGCCACGATCAGCTGCGCATTGGGGTTGCCCTTGATCGCCAGGCGGTTGAGGCCGAGGGCCATGCCCTCCAGTTGCCCCTGCAGGCGCTGGGCCTCGCGATAGGCCGGGGTCTGTCCGCTGCGCAACCGGGCGAGGGCGGCGCGGTCCTCATACAGCTCCCAGGTGTTGAACAGGAGCAGGCTGGTGATGGCGATACTGATCAGCAGCAGCGGCAGGAACGGGCTCGTCTGCGCGCTCCGCAGCAGCCAGCCCCAGTATTGGCGGGAATGCTTGTTCATCGGCGGCCTACCTCGTTGTCAAAGGATGCGGCGGCGCCCGGGCTCAACGCGGCCCGATCCCGCGTGTCCCCGGACTGGATTTCGAAGGTGATGCCGTTCTCGACCAACAGGGCTTCGAGTTCGCGATCGCTGGTGGCGACGGCCAGGTTCGCCAGGGTCTGGGCGAGCTGCACGTTGAGACTGCTCAGCCGGATGGTCTCGTTGATGAAATCCTGATGGTCTTCCAGGTCGCGACGGATGGTCGTGACGCTGGCCGACAGCGATGTGGTGAGGACGACCAGGATCAGCGCGAGCGCACCGATGCAGGTCAGGAGATAGAACTGCCAGGGCGTCAGCGCCATGGCGGCCGGCTGCGGCTGCGGGGC